>DJOT01000009.1 GCA_002439095.1 Bacteroidales bacterium UBA6431
TCGCCGAACTCACGTTATATTAATGCGCTCCGGAAACTCTTCGTGATTGAGGAATCTCAAGCCTGGAATCCGAACCTCCGGTCCAAGACTGCCATCCGTACTACTAATACCAGATACTACTCCGATCCGTCCATTGGTACCGCCGCGCTGGGCATTGGCCCAGGAGACCTGCTTTCGGATTTCAATACTTTCGGTCTTCATTTTGAAGGACTGGCCGTGCGCGACCTCCGTACCTATGCTTCAGGGCTTCTTGGAGAAGTTTATCACTACCGTGATTCGGAGGGTTTGGAATGTGATGCCATCGTCCATTTGCGAGATGGCAGCTATGGTCTCATCGAGATCAAGATTGGCGGTGAGAGCCTCATCAATGACGGCGCCCAGACGCTTATCAAGCTTAGGGACAAGATTGACCCTACTAGGATGAAAAAGCCATCTTTCCTCATGGTCCTAGTGGGCATCGGAGAGATTGCGTACCGCCGCGATGACGGCGTGTATGTGGTACCGATAGGGTGCCTGAAGGACTAGAGAGACAGAGGCTGTTTCATAAAAGGCGCGGGTGAATCCGGTTTGCCACGTCCTCCGTGATTTTCCACGTGGACGATGTCCTGCGCCATGCTGGACTGTTGCGCTTACTCCTTGTCTATGAGCGCGTTCTTCTCGACGGTCCATCCTTCACGGCGTGACAGGCCGCAGTCGGAGCCCTGGAACAGTTTCGCGGCTTCGGAGTCGCCCTTGAGCTGCCACTTCAGCCATGCGAGAGCTGGGATTGTGAACTCGCCTCCGTGAGGCTGGCTGTATGTGCCGGCATGTCCGACCGGATAGTTGGCCGCGAAGGCCGGAACCTTGACAAGCCTGTGGAAGTCGTCCATGCCGTTCTTGTAGGCTATGTCTTCAGGTCCTCCGAGGATATAGATCACAGGCACCTTTATGTCCTGCAGCCTGTCTTTGAGCGGCATCGGCATGTTCGGCATTGCACCTGACGCGTCGATGAAAAGGCCGCTGTTGCAGATCATTATGGTCTTGAGCCTCGGGTCGGCGGAATTGTCCAGAGTCTGTAGCCCGCCGCAGGACATTCCGGCAGCAGCGATGGCGTTGACATCGATCCTGTTGTAGTAAGGGCTGTTTTTGTCGCTGTTTTGGGCGATGGCCCAGTCGATGGACTCGATCTGCTGGTCGGAGGTGGACATCGGGCCCCGGTAATGCTCTTCAGTCATCGGAATATAGCCGGTGGCGATGACAAGAAACCCGTGGGAAGCAATCTCGTTGAGGAACAGCATGTGCTCCCAGGGAGAATTGTTGCAGGCCCCGTTGCCCCACACCAGGACCGGCAGGGGATTCTTTTTGCCAAAAGGGGACAGATCCGACGGGACGAAGATGGTGTGTGCTTCCAGGCCCGGATCCTCCAGCATCAGCGCTTTGTATGGGCCTGTCCCGCCCTCTTCCAGGACACGGGACTGTGTGGCAGGTGGAACGACTGGGCCGGAGTGGCATGCTGTCATCAGCGTCAGGACGCAAAGACTTGTAATGAATCTGGTTTTCATGTGCAGTGTATAAAAAGTGTATAAAAATGTTATTGATCTTTCTTGAAGGATTTCATATACTCGGACGGCGTCGTCTTGTACATTGCCGCGAAGGCGCGGGTAAAATATGAGGCGTTGGAAAATCCTACTGAATACATGACTTCCGAGACAGTGAAACTCCCGTTTTGCAGCAGCAATGCCGCTTTTTTGAGACGGATGGAGCGGATGTATTCCACTGCGGACATGCCCGTGAACTGTTTGATTTTCCGGTATAGTTGTTTCTCGTTGAATCCGCCGAGTTCGCACAGCCGGCTGACGGAAAGGGTGGAATCGTCCAGATGCTCTTCAATCAGCTGCATGACTTTTTGCAGGAACCGTTCGTCTTGAGAAACACTTCTTTGTGTGGACGGATTGGAGATCATCTCCATGCGGATTTTATGTTCCATGCGTTTTTTTCCGGTGAGGAGCTGGTTGACACGGGCCATGAGAGTCTGCGGGTCAAAAGGCTTTGTCAGGAAGATGTCCACATTGAGGCCGATGCTCTTCTGTTCGGTTTCGGGGTCGTCTTTGGCGGTCAGCAGAATGATGGGTATGGTGCTCAAAGGGCCGTAGGCGCGGAGTTGCCTGCACATTTCCAGACCGTCCATCACCGGCATGAGGACATCGGAGATTATGAGATCCGGCATGATGTCTTTGCATAGTTTCAGGCCGCTTTTCCCGTTATGGGAGCAGATGCAGCGGAAGTCCTTCTCAAGCAGGCTTTCGATAAACGTGCAAATCTGGGCGTTGTCATCGATTACGGCAATCAGCGGTTTGTCTGAACCGTTCTGAAAGAATGGAGACGGTGCTTCGTCACTGCCCCTGTCGGACAGGACGGGCAGAAAGAGCGTAAATGATGTGCCATGCCGGTCAGAATCGGCACAGACCCGACCTTTATGCAATTCGACATATTGTTTGGTGACAGACAAGCCGATGCCTGTGCTCTCATACCCTTTCCCCTTGGTACGGGAAGATTCGAAATATCGCTGGAATACGAATGGAACTTCCTCTTCCGGGATGCCGACTCCTGTGTCGGAGACTTTGACCACAAGCTGGCCTTCGTCCAGGTTTACGTCGAGCGTGAGCAGGATGGAGCCGCCCTCCGGCGTGTATTTGCAGGCGTTGGACAGCAGATTGTTCATTACTGTCTCCATCTTGACTATATCGACCGATACTGGAATCCGGGGTTGGCTGCTGTCAAAGATGAATTCGTGCTTAGGGAAGCTGTCCTTGAATGAGTTGAATATGCTGTGCGCGAATTCCACGAACTCCATGTCAGTGGTAATCAGACTGGCGTTGATGCCGTCAGTATCATTGAAATGATTGATGGTGTGATGAATAAGTGTGCTGATCTTCATCGCGTTGTCCTGAATCATCCGCAGATCTCTGGTGTCGGATCCGGTATGGTTCCCGCTCAGGAGTTTGCCGACCGGACCGATGATCAGACTGAGCGGTGTTTTGAACTCGTGGGCGACATTCTGGAAGAAGGCTTCCTTTTGGCGGGTCTGCTCCACTAGTTCATCCTTACGGATCCGCTCAGTTTCCAGATTCCGGCGCATAGTAAAGAATCGGACGAGTCCGTAGACGAGCATGCAGGCAAGCAGCAGATAGACGGCCAGCATGGGAATGGAAAAGTACCAGGGCCGCCGGATACGGAAAGTGATGAGTTCCGTGCCTTCTGTGGGAAGGTTCGTATCAGAGAGGACCGAAATGACATATTCCCCCGGAGGTACGGCCGTCAAGATCAGTTTGTTGCCGAAGACCGTCCCGTCCCACGATGAAGCGGGCCCGTCGATATGGTAGTAGAAACGATGGGGCAGTTCATCATTGAAATTGAAGTCGGACAGAGAGAAGACGAGGTGGTTTTCCTCATGGGCCAGATTCAGATGTCCGGAACGCAGATCCCCTTCCGGAATGTGCCTGTCGTTGTTTGCCTGTATGTCAGTCAGGCGCGGTGGTGAGGAGCGTGCCGTCATCAGTCTTTGCAGGTTGGTCAAGTCCAGCATGTCGGCGGCTCCGATTCCACCGAGGATGATGCGTCTCCGTTTTCTGTCATAGGCGATGCTCAGGTAGTTGCTGTAGGTATCGAGATCGAGGACAGCCATGGTTTTCTTGTCCACTATGCGGAATCCCTCTGAAGTGCAGATCCACATTTGTTCATTTGCTTCAGTGATGGAATGGATTGACAATGCTGTGCTTGAATGTAGAGATGCCGTCTTGATGGACATGCCGTCCCCTGTCCGTTTGATATGAGCCGCCTTGTCCGCGGAAGCCAGCCAGATGCCCCCTTCCGAATCGCTGGCAAGGCAGTCTGTCAACGGCATCTCCGGGTACACGAAAGGAACTATCCTGTTGTGCTCAACGTCCAGCCGGAAAACGTGTTTGTCCTGCCCCAGCATCCAGATGTCGCCACGGGAGTCCTTCCCGATTTGACTGATGACATCGACGCTCAGTCCGTCTTTGCGCGTATAGCGTGCAAGGACTTCATAGTCGGAATCCAGATGGAAAAGGCCGTCATAGGTGGCGGCCCACAGTCCTTCCAGATCAGGGATGAGATCGTAGAACCAGTTATGTGTCCCCTTGATGCCATGTGCTTCAAAGGAAGCGCTCTTTTCATCGAATTCGAGACATCCTCCGTCCGTGGCTGCAAGGATGGTTCCAGTTTCTTTGTCTTCAGCCAGACGGTATACTTTATTATGGGGAATCCTGTCATCGGTGCTGCTCATGGTGAAATGCCGCATGGCTCCGTCCGGTGTTTGGAGAATGATGCCATGGGAGCCTCCCAGCCAGAGACGGTCATTGCCGTCCCGCAGTGCGGTGACATACCGGGCGTTCTTTATCTCCGGCAGGTTGGAAACCGGGAGAATGACGGGGTGCTGATGCAGGGTCAGCATTCCGTTGTCTGTAGCGAACCAGATGTCCCCGCTGCTGTCTGGGAAACAGTCCCAGGCGACGGACGGATGAATCTCGCGGATGCCGCCGGTCTCAGGATTGACCTGAAAAATGCCGCTGTCCGTCCCTGCCAGCAGCTGACCATATTCATCCTTGCACAGAGTCTTGACGACCGGCATCGTGATTCTGGAGCTTGTCTCTTGTGTCGAAAGACTGTACTTGAGCAATGCGGCGGGTGTTCCAAGCCATAGAGCGTCCTCTTCGGTCAGGATGCATGAGACAATATGGATGTCGGCCTCTCCAAGCAGCATTTCATAACTGCGGTCGGAAATGCGGTATCTTGCCAGTCCTCCTTCAACTCCGAGATAGATGAAATCATCTGTTTTGGCCATCGCAAAAATGGCATGCTCCGATATGCGCTCTGTGTAAAGGGTTTCCGTATTGAAAAGATAGAAACCGGAGGAAGTCCCGCAATACAGGATCCGGCCGTCTTGAAGGATTCTTCTGATGTCTTTGTCGCCAAAGGCCTCAAGCCTTTCGTATGTCCTGTGGACGGGGCTGAATGAAAATAGGCCGTGTTCGGTCCCGAGAAGCAGGCGGTCCTCTTCGATGAGAATGCATTGGATGACCAGCGGGCCTTCGGCGTATGGGCATGGGACGAGGTCGTATCCGTCGAAGCTGTACAGGCTGTTGTCGCTGCCGAGCCAGGCCGGGCCGTCGGCCTCTCTGGCGATGGAGCGGAGCGAAAGCAATTCCGTCTTGCCCCTGAAATCATCGAACACGAGCGGCGTCTGCCGGGCGAATATGCTTCCGGTTTTCAGGAGCAGCAGGAGTATGAGGGGAAATATCCTTTTCATGTCGTTTCAGTACAGGTTTTAAATATACAAAGAAAAAAACCGTTGTGGAAATGATTTTCCGTTCCGTGTCAAGTTCTGTCCGTTCCGTGCTAGTTTTACGGAAGACAAAGGCGTATCTTTGTGACAGGACAACCAATTTTGAATATGCAGACTACAATCAGACTTTTCCTCATCGCGATCCTCGGTTCTGCCGTGATGTCTTGCAGCAGTTCTTCGGGCCGCTCGACAGAGGACTTTAATTTTGGGTGGCGTTTCTGTCTGGGGGATGATGCTTCATGGTCTTCTCCCGGATTCGATGATTCGGCGTGGAGACAGCTTCGGCTCCCTCATGACTGGAGCATCGAGGGCGAGTTCTCGCCCGAGCATCCGGCAGGGGTCAACGGCGGCGCCCTCCCCGGCGGCATCGGCTGGTATCGCAAGCATTTCAAGACCCCGGAAGGGGAGCGTGCCGCTGTGGAGTTCGACGGCATCTATATGAACAGCACTGTCTGGATCAACGGCATCGAGGCAGGTGGACGGCCATATGGCTACAGCTCTTTCAATGTGGATTTGTCGGGGATGTTGAATCCCGAGGGCGAGGATAATGTGATTGCAGTGAAAGTGGATCACTCCAAGCAGCCGAGCGGCCGGTGGTATACGGGCAGCGGAATCTACCGGAATGTGCGGCTGGTATGCACGGGTGAGAACAGGATTGCCTACAACGGCATCTGCGTGACGACTCCTCAGATATCGGACGCGGAAGCGACGGTGCTGGTCCGGACCGAACTGGACGCAGCCGATCCTTCCGGCTGCACAGTTGTCCATCGTATCAAGGATGCTGACGGGAAGACCGTGGCGAAAGGGATGGATGGGGAAACACTCCGGATTGTCCGGCCGCACAGATGGGATGTCAAGGAGCCTTATTTATATACAGTTGAAACAGAGTTGAAGGTCGGAGGCAAGGTCGTGGACATGGTGCGTACCCGCATAGGTATCCGTGAGACGGAATGGGATGCGGATAAAGGTTTTTTCCTCAATGGCCTGCCGGTCAAACTGAACGGTGCCTGCCTGCATCATGATCTGGGCTGCATCGGCACGGCTGTTCACCGCCGTGCTTTGGAGCGTCAGCTGGAGATTCTGCAGGCGGCGGGGTTCAATGCCATCCGTACCTCCCATAACATCCCCGCCCCGGAACTGCTGGATCTATGTGATGAAATGGGTATTATGGTCCTCGATGAAGCTTTCGACAAATGGCGTGGGCGTAAGGATGATCCTGGCTACGGTGCCTTTTTTGACGAGTGGAATACGCGGGATCTGACAGATTGGGTGAAGCGTGACCGCAACCACCCGAGCGTGATCATCTGGAGCATAGGCAACGAGATCGGAGAGCAGATGGCCCGTACCGATGAGGAGCGTAAGGAATTTGAAGAACTCGCCCGCCACCTGGCGGATGTGATACGGGCCAATGATCCGACGCGCCCGGTGACCTGCGGCTGCAACGCACCCTCCAAGGACAATTGCGTGTATACGAGTGGAGCCCTGGATGTGACAGGCCTGAACTACCGGGCCTATGCGTATGACTCCTTGCGGGACTGGTTTCCCGGTAAGCCCATCCTGGCAACGGAGACCGTGTCTGCCCAAAACAGTCGGGGCATCTATTATCAGCCGTCCACTATCCTCCGGGTTCCTGGATGGAAGCCGTGGTCCGGCACACCCGAGCCGACGGAAAAGGAACTTGAGGGGCTGATCCCCAACCAGTGCAGTGCCTATGATAATTCCCGCGCCCTTTGGGATTGCACGACTACTCACGAGGGGGCCTGGATTCCGATCCGGGATCGGGAATGGGTTGCCGGCGGCTTCATCTGGACAGGCTTCGACTATCTTGGAGAACCGACCGCCTTCGGCTGGCCTTCACGCAGTTCCTATTTCGGCATTGTGGATCTCGCCGGTTTCCCTAAAGATCCATATTATATGTACCAGTCGGAATGGACAGATAAGACGATGCTGCATCTTTTCCCGCATTGGAACTGGAAGAAAGGGGAGAAGGTCGATGTCTGGGCATATTACAACAATGCCGATGAGGTGGAACTTTTCCTTAACGGTAAATCTCTCGGACGCACGTCGAAGACCCGTAATCAGCTCCATGCCATCTGGCCGGAAGTGGACTTTGAATCAGGAAGGATAGAGGCTGTCAGCTACAAGGATGGCCGGGAAGTCGCCCGTGCTGTCCGGGAAACGGCCGGCCCTGCCGCCGGACTGCGTCTTACGGCTGACCGCAATACCATCGATGCTGATGGATATGACTTGAGTTTCGTGATGGTGGAAGCGGTGGATGCCGAAGGCCGTACGCTGCCGCAGGCTGACACCATGCTGAATTTCCGCGTAGAGGGGGCCGGGGAACTGCTCGGAATCGACAATGGCGATGCGGCGGACACCCTGTGCATGAAAGGTGCGTTCAAGCCGCTCTTCAACGGCAAGGCTCTCGCCGTCATCCGTTCTTTCCGTGGAGAAAAAGGCACGGTTACGTTGAAAGTCTCCAGCGAACTTGGCGATGCAGAACTGAATATAAAAACCCGTTAATGATATGAATCGATTATTTGGAATCAGAGCCGTTTCGGCTGTTATTTTTGCCTGCATGGGCTGTCTGTGTGCTTCTGCTCAAGGGGATGCCGGGTCTGGCAGGTTCCCGTATGAGAATGACTACTGTTTCGGCCTGGACTTGTCTTTTGTCCGCAATGCAGAGAAGCGTGGCGACAAGTTCTATGATACGGACGGGGCAAGGAAGTCGCCTTGGGAGATATTCCGGGTTCACGGCTACAACTGGGGCCGTCTGATGCTGTGCAGTGAGCCTTCCTATCTGGGACAGGGGATTGACAATGTAGTGGAAAACGCACGTGAACTCAAGCGACACGGTTATCATTTCGCTCTGGACTACATGATTTCCGATGACTGGTCCAACCCGATGCGCCAGCCGGTGCCGAAATCTTGGGAGGGGCTCTCACCCCGGGAATTGGAACAGGCGCTCCATGACTTCGTATATGATACGATGTGCCGTCTTCGGGATGAAGGCCTCATGCCGGAAATCGTGCAGGTGGGCAACGAGATAAGCAACGGCACCCTCTGGCCGTCCGGCCGTGTATTCTATGGAGAAGAAAAGAAGGACAGGAGCCAATGGCGACAGTTCACGGACTATCTGAAAGCCGGAATCCGTGCTGTCCGGGAGGCGGACTTGGAGGGGAAAGTCCGGATCATGCTTCATGTGGATTTCGGTGGCGACGTGAATTTTACGGATGTCTTTTTCTCGAAGATGCAGGAGTATGGCGTGGAATACGACATCATCGGCTATTCCTTTTACCCATGGTCACACGGGACGCTGATGGATCTGAGGGATAATCTGGCCTATGCCATCCGCCGTTTCGGGAAGCCTGTGATTGTGATTGAGACCGGTTTTTATTCCTGCCCGAGCGATTACTTCGAGAAGAAGGGATACCTTGCCGCATTCCCGGAGACTCCAGAGGGGCAGAAAGAATGGATGCAGGCGGTCAACGAAATCGTAATGGCTGCTCCAGACAACATGGGCCTCGGCGTCTTCTGGTGGGAGCCGATGTATAGGGGCAGGGGATTCTTTGATGACCAGACCCATAAGGTGAAACCTGTTGTGGACGCTTTCAGACGCTATACGATGCCAGCCGTCCGGACTGACGGCAATCCGAGGATCTGGGACTTTGAGGAATAACTTGACCGATAGACAAAAAGAGAGAGTGACTGAAAACAGTCACTCTCTCTTTTTATGTATGGAACGCTATTCCATCGGGATATCTTCCGTGAAGACAGAGATGGTCTTTGCCGGAGACTCCAGTGAGGAGAAATCCGAGCCTATGGTCGATGAGATCATGATATCGGCAGATACCTCCTCTCCATGCGGGACACCGGAACCGGTCAGTTTCTGATATAGTTCCGATGACTTTGCATCGTAGGAAGTTCCCTTCAGGTTTGTAAACAGAGCCGTGGTTTTTCCGCCGTAGGTCACAAAGATGGAATATACGATCTCCGTGGGCTGACCATAATCAGCGGCAGACCATGTGAATGTAACGAGTTTGCCCTCCGATACATCTGCTGCCGTAAGGTGAATGGAAGATGGTGAAAGTGCGGCTGGAGCCTCGTAAGATGAGGGGTCGCCCAGTTTCTTGATGTCAAGGTCGGTTGAGCATCCTGCAAGCAGGCATAGTGCGCCAAGTACGGCAAGTGATTCTTTTATCAGTCTCATAAGTGTATTCTCATTTATTCGTCATAGCCCGGATTCTGAGGGGCAAGGTTGGGATTGTTCTGAAGCTCGGTCACAGGGAAAGGGAAGATCTCCATATATTCCGGGAAACTCTGGCCGTCAAAGTTGCCTCCTTTCCAGTGCCAGTTGTATTTGCTGGATGAGTACATCCCCCAGCGGATCAGGTCGCGCCTGCGGTTCCCCTCCCAGTACAGCTCACGGGAAGATTCCTCAAAGATGAAGTCTGCATCATAGTCCGATATCTCTGAGACTCCGGCGCGGATGCGCAGTTTGTTCAGATAAGGAATCGCGCTTGACTTTTGTCCGAGGTTGAGGCAGGCTTCAGCGTAAGCGAGGTACATTTCACCCAGTCGCATGAAAATATAGTCCGTATCTGCGAAGAACATCCATCCTTTCGGTTTGTACTCTTCCGGAGACATGTCGTGCGGAAGATTGCTCCACTTGTGCACGCCCCATCCCTGTTCGAATTTCCACAGGTTTTCAATGGTGTTGCTGCGGCCTTTGATGTAGAAGAGATCCTTGCCCCGTTTGTCCTCGATGTTGTAGGTCCCGGTCTCGAAATCCACATCGGTCGGATGGAAGAATTTCTCGACGAACTGTCCGTCCATGCGGAAACCGCTCCACGAATCCGGACATCCGATCGGGTAAACCCCCGGAGTGTTGACGTTTCCGTTTATCTCGGAAGCGATGAGGTAGGTTGTCCCTCCCCAGTTCCACGCTGTGTGTTCCAGATCCTGATAGTTGCCCATGATGATTTCCTGAAGGGCCAGAGGGTTCTCGCCGTTGTCGCCACGGAAAAGCCAGGCGTATTCTGGACAGAGGTCGTAGCCGTATTTGAACAGACGTTCGCACGCGTCCTTGGTTTCCTGCCACATGGCTGTGCCGGTATACACTTCGGCGTTGAGATACAGCCGGATGAGCAGTGCAGTGGCGCAGCCCTTGTCAACGCGCGGGTAGTTGGATCCGGCTTCGGGCATGTCTGGTGAGGATTCCAGATCTTTGAGCTCACCCACGAGCCAGTCGAAAGCCTCCTTGCGGGTTTTGACCGGAGGGGCTTCTTTCCCGATCGGGAAGTTTTCATCCACGAACGGTGTCTTTCCGAATACATCGACCATGGCCCAATACTCAAAAGCACGTATGAAGCGTGCTTCAGCCCGCATGCCGTGGATTTTCTTTTTTAGGGACTCATCTACTCCCCGTGCATCGAGTTTCTCATCGCTTGTCTGCTTGAGGTATTCATTCACATACGTGGCACCCAATAGTGAGTGGCAGTAGATGCCGAGAGTCGGGTCAAGGGATACGGTGGTCCAGGTGTTGTTGTTCATGTAGTGGGTCCAGGTGTCGGATTTCCACGCGCATTTGGCTGCGTCCGTGGTGATCTCGCCGAGCGCCCAATATGCCATGATGAACTGCGCGTGTGAGGTGTTGCCGACGTTGGACACGCCGTCTGTCATATAGAGGGTGTGGTAGATTTTGGCCAGGCCGGACAGGTAGTTGCCTTCTTCTGTGCCGTATACGGCCTCGGCTGTATAGTCGGTCGGGTTCAGAGGCAGTGCGTCCAGGTCCTTGATGCAGGAAACGGCTGAAAGCATCGCCGCAGCGGCCATGCAGGCCATGATGATATTCTTTCTCATATATATGATTCAGTTTAGAAATTGATTGCGGCTCTGAGGGAATAGATCCGAGGGCGCGGCCACATGCTGCTGTCGATACCGTTCTCGCCCGAGGCTTCCGGATCGATGCCCGAATACTTTGTCAGCACGAAAACGTTCTGGGCGCTGAGTGCGATTCTTATCGTGGATTTCTGCCTGCGCCAGTTGAAAGTGTATCCGAGGTTTATGTCGTCCATGCGGAAGAAAGAGGCGTTTTCCAGAAACATGTCGGAAAAGCTCTGGGCTGTGATGTTCGTGGAATGGAAGCCGCTGCGGAGCACACTGCGTGAATAGTTCGCAATGTAATTGTAATTTATGTTCGCGTTGGTCGTGGAGTGGGAGGCGTATGCATCGTTGAACAGCCAGTTGCCCACGGAACCATGACCGTTGAAACCGAAGTCCCAGTTCTTCCATGTAGTCTTGAAAGTGATGCCGTAGTAGAAATCCGGGGCCGGCTTGATGGCCTTTCCATCGGCGGTCACTGCCATATAGCGGTCTTTGTCATTGATTACCCCGTTTCCGTCACGGTCTACGAAAGCATTCTGGATGGGCTTTCCGTCATTGTCGTAAAGTTGCTGGTACACATAGTAGGTGTATGGGGCATTGCCCACCGAATGGCGCTGGAGGAAGTCGAAGCGGACTCCGCCCACCTGTCCGGTCGGAATGTAGTATGTGGGGTCGTCCACGCTGGTAAGTTTTGTGAACTTGGTGCTCTGGAAAGTGCCTGTCAGCCCCATCTGTACATTCCAGTCACGGGTGCTGACGGGAATGAGGTTGAGGGCGAATTCGGCACCCTTGTTCTCAATTGAGCCGACATTTGTCAGCAGGGTGTTGGAGAAGTTCGCACCCATCGGGATGGTGACCGTGTTGAGCAGGTCGCGTGTCTCCCGCTTGTAGATGTCGATGTTGCCGGAGATACGGTCGCCAAAGAAACCGAAATCGATGCCTGCATTCGTCGTCACGGTCTCTTCCCATTTGATCAGGGAGTCGTAGGCGGAAGGGCTGAGGAAATAAATCAGGCCTTTATCACCCATGTCATACATGGAGGATTCGCTTGTGGACATCGAGTATCGGGCCAGATAAGGATAATTGGAACCGATATCCTGCTGGCCTGTCACGCCCCAACCGAGGCGCGCCTTCAGGGTGGAAACGACTGATGAATGTTTCAGGAAGTTCTCCTCCTTGGCATTCCAGGCAAGAGCCAGAGAAGGGAACAGACCCCAGCGTGTTTCCGGGGAGAAACGTGAGGACGCATCGTTGCGCAGTGTGGCGGTCACAAGATAACGGCCCTTGTAGGAGTAATTCAGACGGCCATAGAAAGAGATGAGGAAGTGCTCCTGGTCGTTGAGGCTGGGATTTCCGTAAATCTCATCTTTCTTGAATTCTTCGTAATCGTCCTGAAATTTGCTCTCACTATAATAGTGGGAGAAAACGTGCGAATAGGAGTATCCGGCCATCAGATCCACACGGTGTCCGTTGAAGTCGTGGTTATAGTCGGCATAGAACTCAAGGAGCTTGTTGTAATTCGACTGCTTGGTGTCGGAATATTTGCCGATTCCCGGAGCCTGGGAGTCAGCCAGAGCGGACAGGGAGCCGCGCTTTGGGCCGGAGATGCTCCAGCTGTCGCGCCCTTCGTATGCCAGATTGAGGTTGAAGCGGAGATCCTCGAAACCGTGTACCTTATAGTCGAAAGTGGCATTCCCGACCATACGTGTGGTCAAGCCTTTGCGGTCTGTGGAATAGATGCTTTCAAGCGGATTTGCTGCTCCGTTGATGCCGGCCTGAGAGTCGGGAACGAAATCTGCGCCACGTCCCATGCCATAATTGAAATAACCGCCGGTGGTCGAATAATCTATGGATCCGTCGGCATTATAGAAGTATGGCGGCATTGTCGGATTGAAGAATGCTGCAGAGTAAAGCACGTTGGCTGAATAGCCGTCGGAGAGGTTTACCCGGCCGTTGAGACTGATTTTGAGGTGGTCATCCAAGAATGACGGGGTCAATGAGATGGATCCTGAACCGCGGTTGCGCCATGAGCCGATGATGGTCCCCTCTTCTTTGAGGAAACCGAGCGATGCCCGGTAAGGCATCTTTTTCATGCTGCCGGAGATGCTGAGGTTGTGGTCCGATGTGTAAGCGGTCTGCAGGACGAGATCCTGCCAGTCGGTCTTATAGTTGCCGATAAACTTGGCTGCCGCGTCCGGATAGTACTCCCGTATGGTGGCGGAGAACTCGTCAGCATCCATCACATCGATGCGGGAGGGATTGGTGTTCACGGAGATGGAACCGTTGTAACTGATGCGCAGCGGCTGTCCGGCCTGTCCTTTTTTGGTGGTGACAATGATGACGCCGTTGGATGCCCTCGAACCGTAGATGGCCGCAGCTGAAGCGTCTTTCAGGACTGAGAAACTTTCGATATCGTTGGGGTTCAGTATCGAAAGGGAGGAATGTTCCATCGGGACGCCGTCGATGACGATGAGCGGATCATTGGAAGCGTTGAGGGATGCCGCGCCTCGGATGCGGATTGTTCCGCTTGAGCCGGGGCCGCCTCCGCCCGGGATAATCTGGACGCCGGTCATCTTGCCTTTGAGCAGGTCATCGGCTGAGGTGACCACTCCACGGTTGATTCCCTCCGCTTTGATGGCAGAGACCGAACCGGTAAGGTCTTCCTTTTTGACGGAACCGTAGCCGATGGCTACGGCGTCTTCCAACATGAGCGCATCCTCCTCCAGGACAACTTGTTTGATGGCGCTGAGTTCGGAAGCCTTGAAGACTTTAGTCTGAAAGCCCAGACAATTGAAATTGACTTTGGACTGGGCGCTGCTGACCGTGAGGGAATAGTGCCCGTCAAGGTCGGTGGATACACCGTTCAGCGTGCCCTCTTCGTAGACGTTGACACCTGGAAGTGCTCCGTTGTTGCTGTCTACGACCGTGCCGTGGACAGTGACAGTCTGTCCGGACAGCGACAGCGGGAGCAATGCCAGCGAGATCGCGAGGACAGAAATTCGTTTTAACCATTGGTTCATAAAAGAGTGATATTAATTTGTAGTGATAAGTCCGGATTCAGCGAGGAATCAGTAGTTCATGAAGGCATCCATGATGATGGTCGGTTTAGCATCTTTGTCGAAAGCCCCCAGCTGGTAGCCTCCGGGCATGCTTTCCGGCTCCCAATAGAAGACACCCTTGCAGTGTCCGTCCGTATTGTCCCGGCCTTCCCTGAGCAGGCGGGCAAGCTGTCTCCGCCCTTCTTCCAATACTTCCGGATGTTCCGGATCGTCCAGAAAGCCGGTTTCGACAATCAGACAGTCCTTTCCGAATTTTTCCCACACATGCTTGATGTTTTCGATGCAGTCGGAGATGACCTGGTCGGCATCGTCCATGCCGTGTTCCTTTGCCGCCCAATATGGATAGAGTGACATTGCGACCTGGTCGAACTGCGCGCCGAACTTGACGAGCGTCCCTATGTTGCGGTCATACAGGTCCTGGTCGAAGCCGCTGTCAAGATGGACAAGGGTGATGATGTCCGGGAAAACACTTTTTGCCGCTTCCGCGCCGGCGTTGATGAAGCCGGCATACTGCTCCGGGTTCAATTCCAGATGTCCCATGCTCTCTTCAGGGATTGGAAGGCGGTCTTTACTGTTCCACAGCATCCCGTTTGTGGTCTCGTTGCCGATCTTGGCCCATTTGGGCTTGACTCCATGATCTTTAAGGCATTGGAGGACATCGATGGTGTGGTTGCGGACATCCTGAAGCATCTGCTCGTAGCTGTGTCCCATCCATGCTGCCGGGATCGGCTGTCCTTTCGGGTCGGACCAGGTGTCGCTGAAGTGAAAACTCAGAAGGATTTCCATTCCTTGCTCTTTGGCAACCAGCGCCTTTGCGAGCACATCTTCCTTGTCGCAGAGGCCGATGTGGTAAGCCGGGTCTGACGGATCGGGCACAGGTTGACCTGGCTGGACCCACGGTTTGGGATTCACCCAGACGCGCAGGCTGATGGCATTAAGCCCCAGTTCCTTCATCAGGGCTGTACACTCTCGCGGTTCGCCATCCTTGTTTCTGTACTGGAGACCTCTTGCCTCCTGCGATCTGGCGAAACTGATGTCAGCACCGAGCCAGTAGGGCTCGGATGCTTCGGCTTCTTTTCTGCCCTTGCATCCTGCAAGAAGCAGAAGCAGAAAGGCCAGATTCATGATGGTTTGTGTTTTCATTATGATAAAAATTATGAAATGATTATCAGGAAAGTGTCATCGGGATGCGGATGAGCGGCTTTCTTCGCCTTTACAAAGGTATGGTCGTGGGAGGAAAAGCGGTAACACGGATTGGACGGAGTATGACACAATCCGCCAGATAAGTTTCAGGGAGGCTATAAAAATTTTGGTACTGAGCTAAATTCTATTGAATTTGTACTCGATTTTCCGAATTTCGTATGAATCATTCGACCCTATCACAAGGCCATCCGGGAAGGTCAGTGGAGTCCTCCAATCATTGTTAAAATAAAACATTCTCGGCTCATTTCTTTGTTTTGTGCCTAATTTGTTTTACTTTTACGTCAAATCAATGCTACCATGCAGGTAAGTGACAGCATAATCAGCTACGCAACGATTCATCGCGGCCCATTCAAAAAGAAAGAGCTTGCGAAATATCTGCGTAGCAGCAGTGACATCAATGATGCCAGCCTCACGACCCTTTTGGCCAGGCTCGTGGCCACCGGTCGCCTTGTCAAGGTAGGATGGGGAGAATACGATTTGCCCCAAGATGGAAAATACAAATGGGTAATTCTCCCGCAGCCTGAAACGTCCAATCTGGCTCGCAGCCTGAAACAGCGTTACCCACTTGCCGATTTCTGCGTTTGGGACGCCGCCAGTGTCGTGCCATTTATGCTACACGTCCCCAACGTCAAGATGGTCATCGTTGATGTCGAGCGCTTCCTGCTGCAGACTTTCTTCGATGCCATCCGTGAAATGCATCCGGACACTGCCGTCCTCCTCAGCCCTAGCGAGGAAGATTATTACAAATACGGCTCCGGACGAGACTGCGTCGTCGTGAACCCGCTTTACACAGAATCCCCGTTGGAGACCATAGAGGGAATCGTAGTGCCCACCGCCGAGAAAGTCCTTGTGGACATCGCCGTCAACCCGGAATTCGATTACCTTCAGGGCTCCGAAGTATTCACCATCTATGAAAAAGCCCTCCGAGACTGCCGCATCTCCATGCCAAAACTCCGACGTTACGCCCGTCGTCGCAGATGCAGCGAAAGAATCCGGACCATTCTCAACAATATACTTTCAGAACAATGATTAGCCCCGAAAGCCGCACCAAAGCTTGGATTGAATCCCTCCGTTCCCAATATCCCAACATCAGGGATGTGGCCCTCCTTGAGAAATCCATCCGGGCCTTCTCCCTTCTGGAATCCCTCAAGTTCTCCGACTGCCCATTCATCTTCAAAGGCGGCACGGCCCTGATGCTTCATTTGGGCAGTTCCCGGCGACTCTCCATAGACGTGGATATCGTCTGCCCACCCGGCCTTGACATCAAAGAATATATTGGAAAGAATGCGGAGGCATACGGATTCACTGGTGCCAAAGAGGTAGAGCACATTTCCCGTACGGGAGTCCCGAAGTCCCATGCCGAATACAAATACGAAGTCTCATATCCTGCAGGGCATCCCAACGATACCATCCTTCTGGACGTCTTGTATGAGGACGTCGGCTACAACAAGGTTGTGGACCTTCCCATCGCCGGCCCGCTGCTCAAGACTGAGGGCGAACCGATTATGGTCAAATGTCCCAGCATGGAAGATATGCTCGGCGACAAACTCACCGCCTTCGCACCCCACACCACCGGCATTCCGTTCTTTAAGGGTAAAAAGCCCTTTTCGATGGAGATTATGAAGCAGCTCTTCGACATCAGCTCCATCCTGGACCGAGTAGATGATCTGTCCATTGTCCGGAAGACCTTCCGGAACATCGCTCCCATTGAACTTGGTTACCGGGGACTGGACGACCTCGCACCAGAAGATGTGTTGGACGATGCCTACAATACCGCGCTCAATATCTGCCTCCACGGCGGTCTCTCCCACGAGGAATATCAGTGGCTGACAGCCGGTTCGCACCGTGTGGATGGTTTCATCATTATCGAGCGCTATTCCATGGAAAAGGCCGTACGTGATGCCGCCAAAGTTGCATACCTTACCCGGCTCATCCGGCACGGCGTCAATACCGTCGCTCATTACAGCCCCGAAATGGACGCAGCCCTGATTTCCCAGACCATCGAGGACATGTCCCTTAACAAACTGAACCGGATCAAGAAGATAAGCCTGGAAGCCTTCTTCTACCTAAAGCAGCTGGAGGAGCAGTCGCGGAAATAAAAACACCTCTATAATACAACCGGAGCGACCACACAAAAATGGTAGTTCAAGGTGGTGGCAACGCCTATAAGTAATGTGTAAAAAATAAGTTGCATCAATTAGCAGGCTTGACGAGGTAATTCCACTTGCCTAGTTCGGGCGCGAAAACGGTTAACCCCGTCTTCGTGGCAGTCCGGGCGGCCCTATCCGCGGCCTTTTTCAGGGACAATAGCGGAGCTCCGCTCCAGCTGCGGCTGATCTGCGAGAAGAACCTGTGCTCTATCGGGTTGAACTTCGATTGAAGAACACAGCCCCGGATGCCGGATAATGGCAGCTGAAAGTTCTTTATTTGTTGGCAAAAACATGCATATATGGATGACACAAAAGAATTTAAATCAGCATTGGACATCGCGAGAACCGTGTGCAAGTTTATTGCCGAAGGGCATTCCTCAGTGTCTCGCAGGATCACGAGCATCAATTTGGGTGTGTCCGCTTCTGTGGTTACAGTGAGGGTATTCGAGAAATCTCCAGACCATAGGGACCTTGAAGAGAAGACACAACTGCTATATGATGCACTTGTGAAACTGGGAGCCAAAAAACTGACCGTGGAAGCCTTTTCGGAAGGAATCAAGTATGTCCATCATTATGAGAAAGAGAAGTGTAGGCATTTTCAAGAAGAAGACCATATTCCGGATGGAATATATTTCAGGGTGGATTCTGAAGGTGGAAATCTGATTTTGCGGAATCATACTCTACTGCTTGAGTCCGTTGGGCATATAATTTTGTCTCTTATGGACTACACATCAGAATCACAGTTTTTCCTCAATGGGGAAAATTTGCAGTTGCCGCAATGATGCGCATCTGTGCCATAATCCCTATGATTTTGATTTCGAATATAATTGTTTGTAATCAAAATGCAATCTTTGTGCTATCAAAAAGTAATGCGAGGATGACAGTCGGCCATCCTCGCATTACTTTTTAGGGTATATTCAGCATCAGTCTGTAACGTCTTCCGCGAATGTCCAGTTTCCTGGAAGGCAGAGCGCCGTTTTAGTAGCGTCAAGTAATCCGCTTCTTATATGCAGTGTGCCGTTTTTCGCTGTTCCGGATAGCCAATCGGTGAAAGGGTTGAGACTCGTATCAATGTCATTTTTGAGATATATGGTCACTTCCTTCAATTTACTGCAATACATGAACATCTCCTTGCAACACCCCTTGGCCATTTTATTGACCACCAACTTTGGCACTATAGTTAGAGAGCTGCACCCAGAGAACATTTTATAATAACGTGAGTTCGATGAAAT
>DJOT01000050.1 GCA_002439095.1 Bacteroidales bacterium UBA6431
AAGTGTCAAAGATGGAAAGATACAAAAAGAAAGCAATTCACAACCTCCCCAATCACCAGGAGTCCGGTTGAGAACTGTTGTGACCTATGACAAAGATACAAAAAGAAAGCAATTCACAACGTAGCAGGAGCTTGCCAGCGTGGTGGCAGGACTGTTGTGACCTATGACAAAGATACAAAAAGAAAGCAATTCACAACTCTGACGCTTTCTTCGTTGTTTGGTAATTCACTGTTGTGACCTATGACAAAGATACAAAAAGAAAGCAATTCACAACGGCTTGCGATGATGGACATGGATGCGTGCTACTGTTGTGACCTATGACAAAGATACAAAAAGAAAGCAATTCACAACATCCTGCCACTCGTTTCCATTTTGTTATTGACTGTTGTGACCTATGACAAAGATACAAAAAGAAAGCAATTCACAACCGAAATGCCAGTGGAAAGTCACTCTGACGCACTGTTGTGACCTATGACAAAGATACAAAAAGAAAGCAATTCACAACATCCTGCCACTCGTTTCCATTTTGTTATTGACTGTTGTGACCTATGACAAAGATACAAAAAGAAAGCAATTCACAACCTGCGGAGGTCATCAAGGCGTTACAGGACGACTGTTGTGACCTATGACAAAGATACTCTTTCCCGGGTGGATTGCAATACGGCTTATCCTCTGGTTCTCCCCAAAGTGGTCTTGGGCCATGCCTTCAAAAGGTAGGGGAGAAAAGTACAAAAAATACCCCAACCTTCTGCGAATTGTATGGAGATGACTCGCCTCCCGTACAGCAGAAGGCCGTTTTCTGTACGGCGCGGGCCTTTGGTATGGGGAAAGGCTTGCCGGGGCGCGCATATCCGCGAACTGTGCGGCCATACAGTGGAGGTATTGGCGAGGCATGTATAGGGCACTGACGGAGCATGCCGCAAGGTTATAGCAAAAATACCGCAGAATACTATAACCCGATCCATGAATCGCCGTCCAGTGGCGCTTTCGGCTCTGGGTTATAGCAGGATCAACGCAAAACGCTATAACGTGGACGCGGGATACATAGAGACTCGTGGGCACCTGTACGTTTGGATGCCATGACGTAGATGCGGGCCACAAAAATCAAGCAATTGTCAAAACTTGTCAATATCAAAGCATGACTTTGCGAAACTTTATGTGTCAGCATCGAACCTGGTGATATCTGAGCGCGCGTTTAGTGAAATTTTTCTTCATGAAGAAAGAGTGTTCAAGATGTACGTGTGGCTGATGGGTAAAGGTGAAAGCGCAGAATGTAAAATAAAATATATCAACATGTTCAAGAGAACTTTCTACAATTTGGAGAAGAATGAGCACGGTGAGTGGATTGACCTTCTTGGAAGTTATGACAGAGTGGATACAGAAGCATGGATGGAAAAATGCAGGGTCGAGGAGCCGGGCATTTACCGCATCAGGGAGGTCAAAGAGGAATATGCCATGCTGCTGACAGAGATCAGTGAAATCAGGATGTCAGACTTGCCTCAAGATAAGGAGGTTGTCATTCTCAACCCGGAGACATTCTTGGACTACACTTCCCGATTGGAATCGTTTCGTGTCCAGTATGCCACTGTCGGAGAAAACGGAGAGGTCGGTGGGCGAGAGTGTGCCTACATCTTGACCCTTGAAGAAGATCCGATGGAGGATGGTGTGGAACGCCGATGGGACTATCTTGATATTTGTGCCACCGAAGATGATGCCGAGGCTCTTATTGCTGAACTCAAAAGAGAGGAAGAAGAGTGCTGGGCGGATAAAGGGGGCAGATATTACGATGAGAAGACGGCAGAGCGCTGTCTGAACAGGCGTTACTATAAACGAGAAATCAAGATATTGCACTGATGTATATTGACAGCAGATGCATTGATTGGGACAAGGTCCATGTCGTTTTATGCAGGTAGGAGCATGTTTTGCCAAACAGGCTCACACCTGGAAGGGGAGGGTGCCTCAGAATGTCGTGTGGGGCAGGTGGGGCGTCCAGGTGGGAGCGGAACGCCCGGAATCGGCTCCTACCTGGCGGAGACTGTGATGGCGGCCGGCCAGTCGTCCGCTCTTTTGTAGTTCGCGGAACTCCGTATAAGCAAAGGAACAAGTGTGAGACTGGCCGGAGGGGACCTTCGTCAGAGACTGCGAGGATGCGTCTGTCTCGGTTCGAGTACAGATAGACCACGTTTTCTGTACGGCGGGGCGCACATATCCAGAGCTGCGCGGCAGTTTTTCACAGCACAATACTCGGGCCTGTGCAACTGCCGGTCAAGTCTCAAAACAGTTTCATCAAGTCCATGGTCATGAATTCTTCGGCATTGATGCCGCCGTCGCCGACAATGAATGACGATGTGGGTTTGAAAAGATCGCGGAACTTATCCAGACCTTCAGTACGTTTCTCCGCATTGCTCTTGACCTCAATCGCCACCAATGAATTCTTCTTGCGAAGTACGAAATCCACCTCGTCATTGCGCTCGCGCCAATAGAACACGTCGAAGCGGTGGACAAATGCCTGACTGACGAGATGCGCGCCGATTCCGGACTCTAATGTGCGTCCCCACGACTTGCGGTCAATGATGGCCTGATTAAATGTCATTGGACTGTAAACCATCTTCAATGCATTGTTGTAGACCTGTAGTTTCGGGATGCTGGCTCTCCGTCTGGCCATATCAACGCTGTATTTATGAAGCCCGCACAGCAGACCGCTTTCAGCCAGAAGATTCAGGTAGCCGGAAAGTGTCGATGTGTTTCCGGCATCCTGCAATGATCCGAGCATCTTGTTCAATGACAGAAGTTCTCCGGAATAGGCAGCTCCAAGTTCAAACGTCTGACGCAGAAGAGCCGGTTTCCCGATAGGCGTGTCCATAAGGATGTCCTTGTTTATCGTTGCGTCTATGATGGCCGATTGAATATACTGCTGGAAACGGTCCTCGTCATCTATAAGAGACGCAGCACCCGGGTATCCTCCATAAAATATGTACTGGTCAAGCGACCATCCGAAGCAGTCCCGCATTTCGGCATAGCTCCAATGGCTCATCCTTATCTCCTCAAAGCGTCCTGCCAATGATTCGGAAAGCCCTTTCTCCAGCATGACACGGCTGCTTCCAAGAAGCAAAACCTTTATGTCCCTGTCATTGAAGGAGTCATCGTCCCATTCCTTTTTTACGGCCTCGCTCCAATTTGCGATCTTCTGTATCTCATCTATTACAAGGATGGCGCTTTCCCAGTTGTTGTTCCTTTTTAGGCTGCGGACAGCTTCCCAGCAATCTGAAATCCAAGCTGTGTTTGAAGCCGGAACATTGTCGGCAGAATAAAACTGATATGGAAGGTCAATGTCTTTCAAGACCTGCTTCACAACGGTGGATTTTCCTATCTGACGGGCACCCATCACGGCTTGAATGAACTTTCGCGGCTCTTCAAGGCGGCTCTTAATTGTCTGGTATTCAGCTCTTTTGTACATCTCTTTGCATTTTACGCAGTGGATTGCGAATATTTACGCAATGCAAATATAAGTAATTTTCCGGTTCATGGCAAATGACGGCAATTGCGGAGTGTGCATCCAGGTAGGAGCGGAAATCCACTTCCTTGTGTGACCTGCCCGGCACAAATTCATCCCTCCTCTCCATTATTTGAAGAAAAGTTGTTAGTTTTGTGCAAAACACGAAGGTTCGCCGGGAATCCTGTTGGCGGTCATGGTGCTGACGGGGAAAAGGTGGACATACAGGAAAATCCAGAAAGGACTCCGGAAAAGAACTTCATATGACAGATAAATTCAAAACAACATCTGAATATTTCAAAATGCCGCTGTGGAAGTGGTCTCTGCTTCTTGTAGCCGGCTTGTTGTTGACTTTTGTGGCTTATGGGCTGGTTGGCGGGATGGGAAGTTTTGGGGGTGGTGTGACTGTCAATATCTGCTTTTCGCTTGTGGAGGGCGCTGGAATGCTTGGGTTTTATGCCTGTTGGAGCAGGTTGACTGAAAAGCAATGGCCATCAGACCTGTCACTGGCCAAGGCTTCCAAAAACATCGTGACAGGCATTGGAATCGGGGTCGCATATTTCTGTGTGGTCACCGGCATACTTGCCGCCTTGGGACATTACAAGGTGATGAGCGTGAATCATTGCTGTATGGATTTGCTGGTGAGTTTCTTCTCCTGCCTCGTGGTGGCTTGTGGCGAGGAGGTGATATTCAGAGGTGTCCTTTTCCACATGATAGATAAGAGATTCAACACATGGGCGGCGCTGTCGGTGTCCGGGCTTTTGTTCGGATTGGTACATCTCTTGAATCCCGGGGCCACGCTTTGGAGTGCTGTCGCGATAGCCGTTGAGGCTGGATTTCTCCTTGGCGCTGCCTACAAGTGCTCCGGAGCCCTCTGGCTTCCGATCGGCATTCATTGGGCCTGGAATTTTACGGAGGGTAACATCTTTGGCTTCAATGTCTCAGGTGGATCTGATGGTATAAGGCTCTTTGTACCTGAGATCAGCGGACCGGACTTGCTGACTGGGGGAAATTTCGGCCCTGAGGCCTCGATTGTGGCCGTTCTCCTTGGCCTTGTCCTTACAGTTGCGTTCCTTCGCCACTTTCGCTTTCATTCCGTAAGGGCTATTTGATTTTGACAAAGTGAAGATTAAAGTGGGCAGCACCCTCCCGCCTGCAAGATGTGCTCTGCGGAGAACAGTTGTCTGTAGGCTTTGGCTTTAAGGCCTATGGCAAGCGGGTAGGCGCGGGACGTGGAGGGCATGCGGTAGAGTCTGAGGCTGCGCTGTCCTGACTGCACCGGGACGCAGCTCCCCACCAGCGGCTGCTGGCAATTGAAGTGGGCGGAGAGAAGTTCGGCGGCTTTCTGGCCCGTCGCGACTATTGCCCCGCACTGCGGCAGACGTTTCAGGAGGGCATCGATGTCTGTCGCTTCTTCGATCTGGAGGAATTTGTCTGAGGCGTTGTCCTTGAGCCTCACGACTTTGCAGGCTGTGTCGTATAGTGCGATCCCTTTCTCGGAACAGAATGCCTCGATTTTCCCCAGATCGAATTTCTTCTCTCCGGGTAGGATGAAATGTGCTTTGTCACCGAAAAAGATGAGGCCGAGGATTCTCCAGAAGTCGTTGTTGAAATTGGGATAGTAAAACTCCATGCTCCAGCGGCGTGGCTGTGGCGGGAAACTGCCTAGCAGCAAGACCTTGGCCCCCTCAGGGAGAAAAGGCTGGAACGGATGTGATTCTATTCTCATCTCCTGGACTTAGCCGAGCTTCTTGTACTCCGAGAACGCCTGCCCGACCTTGTCGCCGAGCTGCACGTAACCGTGGTGAACCGGGTCGAAGACTATGAGCTGCATCTTCTCCACATCCGGCAGCCCGTCCTCCGAGAGGAACTTCTCGTCCACGCGGACTGCGAGGATGTCCCCCACGAGAAAGAACCCCGTGCTGCTCGGGTCGATCTTCCTTGCCACCCGGCATTCGAGGGTCATCGGGAAATCGGTGAACACCGGCGCGTTCACTTTCTCTCCCTTGACGGCTGTCCATCCGGTCCGGCTGACCTTGTCGGCCACCTTCCGGCCGCTGACGTTGCCCACATAGTCGGCCGCCGTCATGGTCTGGGCGGTCGCGAAAGCCACCGTGAACTCATCGTCCCTCTCAAGATTGTCCGTCGTGGCATGCACGCCCATCGATATGAATATCTGCCCCGTGTCCCACTGGCCGCCCCAGGCTGCGTTCATCGCATTCGGTGTCCCGTCTTTGTCGTAGGTGCCGATGATGAGCACCGGCTGCGGGAGCACCCAAGGTTTTGAGTCAAATGTCTTCATTGCCCGCTACTTAACATTTTTCGCTGTATTTACAGTGTCTTTCTGGGCCTTGTAGCCCAGTTTCTCGATGGCCTTGGCGAGGGTCTCAGGGCTGGTCTTGGCAGGGTCGTAGGTCACCGTGATGGTCTGCTTGTCCAGAGAGACCGTCAGGTCCTTGACGCCTTTCTCGAAAGCGATGTTCTCGTTGACTTTCCTGACGCAGTTGTTGCACCTGAGGTTGGTCAGGAAAGTGACCTTCTCCGGCTTCGCCGTTGCGGCGATAGCTGAGACCGCCATGAGGGCGGCGAGCATGATTGTGATAATCCTTTTCATATTCAAAATCAATATGTTTTCCAAATTGTGAAACGTACTCCGGCATAGATCTTCGCGCCCATTATCGGGCCCCATACCTGGCTGGCGTCAAACGACTGCTCGCCAGGAGAGGAGATGATTACATCATTCTGCCTGAACCCGCCGAGGTTTTCCCCTCCTATATATATGTCCCAGCCTTTCATCCTGCGTGTGACCTGGAAGTAGAGCAGGGGATAGACAGGTGTCTTGCCTGAAGCGTACAGCAACTCACCGTCTCGGGAGTAAAGCCCGCGCATGAAATCATACACCTCGCATGGCCCGTTGAGGGAAACTGTACCGTCGAATATCCAGCGGCTCAGCCTTGTGGAGTACTGGAGGTTGAGGACAGCCTTGTAGCGGCTGATCATCGGCCTGTCAATGAGGCCCTTACCCTCGTAGCTTGCCTTTGCGAGAGTGTAGCGGAAAGTGGTGTTGACGGTAAACCGCTCCAACGGCTCCAGCGCGAGGTCGGCCTGGATGTTGTCCGTATAAGAACGCCCTCCGGCTATGGACGAGAGCTTGTAGAGATGCACTTCGCTGTCCGTGAAGTCGATTATCTGCTGCTCGGTGAACTCGCTGTGGAAGAAGTCCAGGCTCAGATAGTCGGAAGAACTTCCTCCGAAGTACCATGTGGCGTTGCTCCCTGCTGTCCAGGCATCTTCGAGGGTGTGTTCGGAAAGGTCTCCGATGAATGCCTTTCCGGTGGAGAGTATGCCGATATTGTCGCTGACGGGAGTGGAGAACCTCAGGCCGCGTCCGCCGTTCGCCCGGAAAGTGAAGTGCCCGCTCGGACTGTACTTCAGCGTCAGGCGCGGGGTCATCCTGATCCCGGCCCCCGTGTAGGCATCGGCCCTCAGGCCGAGAATGGCGGAGAAGATCTCCTCGTTGTGGAAAGTGTACTCCGCATACGGGCCCGCGCTTGCGAGGAAACTCTTCCCCGAGAAGGCTCCGCTGAACCGGGAAAGATCCTCATCGTACCAGTCGGCGATGCCGCTCGCCCCGACGGTGAACTTGTTGCGTTCATCTATTTCGTCCTGGTAGAGCAGGCCGAGATAGGCGCTGTGCTGCCTGGCTCCGTAGCGGTCTGCCCCGAAACGGGAGTCCATCTTCTGGAAACTGTAGTCTGAGACCAGGGCCACGCTTCCGGCCCGTCCCGCCGGTGTGCCGGCCTTGAGGTAGGCTCCGAAAGAGCGGTTGGCGATGTCCGAAGTCCATGCTCCCGGCATATCGGAGCCGTGCATGAGCTGCCCTCCCTGACGGGAGTCGTTGACCGCCCGTACCCCGAAACGCACCGCAGTGCCGTCGCCCTTGAAATACAGCCAACGGTTGGCAAGATTGAACTGGAGTTGCCTCGGGTCGTCGGCAAATCCGTCCCCGTTGCCGTCCATGGCCATGAAGTTGCCGGAGACATGTCCCATGAGGGCCGTGCTCCACTTTTCTCCCATCTGGAGAGATGAGACTATATTGAAGTCCGTCTTGGTGTCGTTCATCACGGATGCGTTGACGAAGAGGGGCTTCTCGTCGGTAGGCTTCTTGTGCTCGATGTTGATGGCTCCGGTGATGGATTCGCTCCCGTTGACTACTGACGTTGCTCCCTTGGCTATCTGGATGCTCTCCATCCACGGCCCCGGGATGTATGATAGGCCGAACGGAGCGGATAGACCTCGCATCACCGGTCTCGCCTCGTCAAGCATCTGGGTGTAGATGCCGCTAAGGCCCAGAAGCCTTATCTGCCGGGCCCCCGTGACAGCGTCCGAATACCCCACGGTGACGCTCGCCGAGTTTTCGAAACTGTCGGCAAGGCTGCAGCAGGCAAGTTTCTGAAGCCCCGCAGAAGAGATTACCTCTGTGCGGATGTCCTTGCCCTTGGAGAGATATGTCCCGCTCTGCCGGGCTGTGGATACAGCCACTTCAAGCGAGTCAGTCCAGCCCTTGTACAGCCCGGTGGTGTCCGGCATCTGTGCGTAGGCCTCGATGACGCCGGCCAAAGCAATGACAGTCAGTAAAACACACTTCATATCCGCAAATATAAAAATTTTTATTTACGGTGGGCCGAAGCTGCGCGAAAACTTACAGTCTGATGTCGAAGCCTGCCACCACTGTGGCCCCCGGCATAGGGTACCCTGCGTTGATTTCGTACTTTTGCGCGAGCAGGTTCTCTCCTCTCGCCCAGAGCTCCAGCCACTTGTTCACCTTGAACGAGCCGCGCAGGTTCCAGAGCAGGAAGTCCTCCTTCTGCACCGGAGAAGTCGAGGTGTAGAGCCCCGCGACATACAGGAGCCCTGTGGATATGCTCCAGCGGCCTTCCGTCCAGTTCGCGCCCGCGTAGGCTTTGTGCTCCGGAGCTGCGATGACAGGATTCTTCATGTGCAGGTAGCTGTAGTTGGCGTTGACTGACCAGACCCTGTTTATCCTCCATGCCGCTTGGAGTTCGGCCCCGCTGTTGTGCAGCTCGCCGGAGTTCTGGTTGAGCATGCCGGCCCCGGAAGGGTTCGGGAGGGTCTGGATGATGTTGTCGGCATCGATGTGGAAGAGGTTCAGCCCATAACTGAATCTGCCTCCGAGGAGTTTCTGGCTAAGAGCCAATTCATAGTTCCAGCTGCTCTCCGGCTTGAGATCCGGGTTCTGCGGCGGGAACATGTACATTTCCCTGAGTATCGGGTAGCGGAATCCCTTGGCCACCGATGCCTTCATCTCTATGTGGTGCGGCAGGTGCAATGCGGCTCCGGCCTGCGGCACCCATTCCGTGCCCAGACGTGAGTGGTGGTCGGCACGCAGGCCCGCGTTGAGAGTCACCAGACTTCCGATGTGCTGGCGGATGTCGATGTAGGCGGCGAGTTCCGTCTCATGCTTGTCCACCAGGGACTTGTCGTCCTGCATCTGGTAGTCGTTCCAGGCCTTGCCTCCGTAGCGGAACCAGTCTGCCCCGACGGTGGTGCGGTTGCCCTCGAAGAGCACCGCGCTCTGGTAGAGGGAGACGCCCATCATGTCATCGTACGACTCGAAAGTGTACGGGTCGATGATGATGACATCGGCCGTGTGCCCGTCGCCTATGCTGTGCCTGCCCCAGTTGTAGAAGAAACTCAGCGCTCCGGAGGTCTTGCCGTATTCGTTGCGGGCCGAGAACGATGTCATGCCGCGTGTGATGCTCTGGTCGGCATCGATGAGAGGGGCGCTGACCGGGCCGGGGCAGGAGGCGTTGAAATGCGTAAGGTCAATGTCGGCGAGGAGCTTCCAGTTGCGGCTGAGCTCATAGCCCAGCTTGCCGTAGCCTCCGTATTGGGTGAATCCCATGTTCTCGCGATGCCCGTCCGTGCGGTTGTAGGAGGCGCTGAGGTTGGCGCTGAACCTTCCGCTCTTGAGCATGGCCCCGGCTTCGGTCTCCAGAGTGTTGTATGAGCCGTATCCGCTGTGCAGTCCGGCTTTGAACCCGTCGCCCTCCGGCTGGCGCGTCACTATGTTGACGACCCCGCCCATCGCGTTGGAGCCGTACAGCACCGAGGCCGGGCCGCGCAGCACTTCGACTTTCTCCGCGAGCAGGCTCTGGTAGGAGTCGGCGATCGGATGTCCGAATATGCCGGCGTACTGCGGATGTCCGTCTATCAGCACCATCATCCTGGCGCTTCCCCCACTCAGACCGCGAAGAGACATCCCGCCGGCTGCACCTCCGGACACTCCATAGCCCATGATTCCCCGGGCTGTGGTGAAAAGTCCCGGGATCTGTTCTGTGAGCACCGGCAGCAGCGACGGCTGCATGGACTGTTCTATCTCCGTCCTGTCCACTACCGATACCGTCTGGGACAAGTGTCTGACATCCACTTTATTGCGTGTACCGGTGACCACGGCTTCATCTATCTTCGCAGTCCTCAGGCTGTCGGCCTCCTGAGCCGCTGCGCCTGCCGGGGTGAGCAGGCACAGTGCCGCCCCCACGGAAATGATCAATTTTGTACTCATGGCGCAAAGATAGGCATTTCCGCAGAATTGGCTTATATTTGCTCTCCGTTATGAAATCTCTCAAGGAACTCTACAAGATCGGGCGCGGCCCTTCGAGCAGCCATACCATGGGCCCGCAGAAGGCGGCGATGCTCTTCGCCGCGCGCCACCCGGAAGCCGCCTCATTTGAGGTCACCCTCTACGGAAGCCTTGCCGCTACAGGCAAGGGGCATCTCACTGACGTGGCCATCACCGACGTGCTCAAGGCGGCTGGGGCATCGTCATCCCCGGACGGGCAGACCCCGGTGGCGATAGTGTGGAAGCCTGAGGTCTTTCTGCCGTACCACCCCAACGGGATGAAGTTCGTCTCGCGTGACCCCTCCGGCGAACCCACCGACGAGT
This sequence comes from Bacteroidales bacterium UBA6431, assembly GCA_002439095.1. Classification (GTDB taxonomy): domain Bacteria; phylum Bacteroidota; class Bacteroidia; order Bacteroidales; family UBA932; genus Cryptobacteroides. The sequence continues at coordinate 10,461 of DJOT01000050.1, forward strand.
GGACGGTCTACAGCATCGGTGGCGGCACCATCTCCGAGGGAGAGGGTTCTCTGATAGGGGAGGGCCCCGACATCTACCCTCTCACCACCATCTCCGACATCATGCAGTGGTGCAAAGACACCGGACGCAGTTACTGGGAATACGTGGAGCAGTGCGAGGGCCCGGAGATCTGGGACTACCTCTCCACAGTCTGGGCTGCCATGAAGTCCTCGGTCGAGGCCGGGCTGAGCAACGAGGGAGTGCTCCCGGGGCCGCTTCACCTCTCCCGCAAGGCAGCCACCTATTATATAAAGGTGTCGGGATACAAGTCCAACCTCCAGACCAGGGGGCTGGTGTTTTCTTATGCCCTTGCCGTGAGCGAGGAGAACGCCTCCGGCGGCACAGTGGTCACAGCCCCCACCTGCGGGGCGAGCGGGGTGATGCCAGGAGTCCTGTACCATATATGGAAAGGGCACACATTTAGCGAGAAACGCATCCTGCATGCCCTTGCCACGGGCGGGCTTTTCGGTGATGTGGTCAAAAGCAACGCCTCCATCTCCGGGGCGGAGGTGGGTTGCCAGGGCGAGGTTGGCGTGGCCTGTGCCATGGCTTCAGCCGCCACCTGCCAGCTTTTCGGGGGCACCCCGCGCCAGGTCGAATATGCTGCCGAGATGGGGCTTGAGCATCACCTCGGTATGACCTGCGACCCGGTCTGCGGCCTGGTGCAGATCCCCTGCATCGAGCGCAATGCCATGGCCGCAGCGCGTGCCCTGGACTGCAACCTCTATTCAGCCTTCTCCGACGGCTTCCACCGGGTATCCTTCGATGAGGTGGTCAGCGTCATGAAGCAGACAGGCCACGACATCCCGTCCCTCTACAAGGAGACAAGTGCCGGTGGCCTGGCTACCAAGATGCACGTCTAGTCGTCCAGCCCGTCAATGGTCTGGATGGTCCCGTCAGCGTTATAGCGGAGTTCGCATACCTTGAGGCTGCGCAGGCAGTTGACCCCTCCCGAAGGGACGCTGTCGTGATGGAAGAGCCACCACTTTCCTCCGTATTCAACTATGCTGTGGTGAGTGGTCCATCCCACTACCGGGGTCATTATCACACCTTTATACGTAAACGGCCCCAGCGGGCTGTCGCCGATAGCGTAGCACAGCAGGTGAGTGTCGCCGGTGGAGTAGCTGAAATAATATTTCCCGTTGTACTTGTGGAGCCAGGCGGCTTCGAAGAATCGGCGTGAGTTGTCGCCGGCCAGCAGAGGCTGTCCGTTTTCGTCAAGTATCTGCACGTCCTGCGGCTCTCCGGCAAACTGGAGCATGTCCCCGCTCAGGCGCGCCACCTTCGGGCAGAGGGCGGGTTCAGCATCGGCAGGGAGGGTCGAGCCGGTGTCCAGGGCCTTGTTGTCCCGGTATCTCTGGAGCTGGCCGCCCCAGATGCCGCCGAAATACATATAATATTCACCGTCTTCCTCATATACGCAGATGTCTATCGAGTAGCTGCCCCTCATCGGGTCGCTCTGCGGTGTGAACGGGCCGCACGGGTTGTCCGCGACTGCCACCCCGATGCGGAAGATGTCATTTTTGTCCTTCATCGGGAAATACATGTAGTACTTGCCGTCTTTGCGCGCCACATCGCAGTCCCAGAGCTGTCTGCCGGCCCAAGGAATCTCTTCGCGGCGCAGCACGGCCCCGCTGTCCTTGACTGGGGAGCTCATCGGGTCCGGGCCGTCGAGGCTGAGGACGTGGTAGTCCTTCATGTCGTATTCGCTGCCGAAGTCATCATCTGGGATGCCGGACTCCCAGTCATGTGAAGGATAGATGTAGAGCTTGCCGTCGAAGACGTGGACGGACGGGTCGGCCATGTAGTCCGATGGCCAGAGGTATCTTTTTTTATTCATTGTTTTTGTGTTTTGCTTCTATCGCTTTGTTGATTTCATCCATTTTCTCATCGCTGAGCTCGTATTTGCTGATGATGAACATCGCCAGGATGAGCAGCAGGGCAGGTATCACGCACACCAGCCAGAGGATTCCCTGCTCCGCGAGCGGGGTCTGGGCCGAATTGGCGGCATTGAAACCCACGGCCGAGAGCACCAGGCCAGGCACCACTCCGCCGAGAGCCATCCCGGCCTTGAAGAATATGCCTGTGAGGGCATTGACGATGCCGGCGATGCGGCGTCCGGTGGTGTATTCCCCGAAAGCTACAACTTCAGGCACGAGAGCCCACATGTATCCGGTGGCCACTATGATGCCGGTGGACTTGATGAACTGTGCCAGGTACACTATCCACATCTGCGAGCGCAGCGCGGGAACCATGGACACCAGATAGAGCATTGCCATGCCCACCATGGCTACGGAGAGGAAAATGAAGAACATCCCCTTCTTGCCGGCCTTTTTCTTGATGGCGGGCACAAGCGGCATGAATATGAATGCCGGGATGGAGCCGAGCCCCATGAACAGGGACATCTGGGCGGTGGTCGAGTGGATGTTGTACTGCATATAATACGAACCGGCAGCGTTGCTCACCGACATCATCGCGAAAGCGGTGATGAAAAAACAGGCCAGCACCCTGAGCGGGCGGTTGCGTCCGAACTCCGCCCACAGATCCGAAACCTTGACGTTGGCCGTCTCCTTCGCGTCCATCACCACCCTCTCGCGGGTCTGTGTGAAACAGAAGAACAGGAACGCAAGTCCCACGAGCGAATACACCAGCATCGTCATGAACCAGGCGTGTCCGTCAGCCGGCATGGCCTGTTCACCGACCATCTGCGAGCCTTTGGCGAAACTCTTCACCAGGGCCGGGATGCCCATGGATACGGCGAGTCCGCCGAGATTGGCCATGAACATGCGCGTGGAAGTGAGCACCGTGATCTCATCCGTGTCACGGGTGAGCGAGGAGTTGAGCGCCCCGTACGGCACGTTTACGAGAGTGTAGCACATCGACATCCCCACGTAGGTTATGTAGGCGTATAGCAGGGAGCCGGAGAAACCATTCCAGAAGCAGAGTACGGCGAATGCCGTGAGAGGGATGCCTCCGAAAATCAGGTAGGAGCGGTACTTGCCGAACTTGGGGTTGTGCTTGTCCACGAACGCGCCCACGATAGGGTCCCAAAGCACGTCCACAATCCTCACAATGAGGAACATCACCGCAGCGACCGCCGGGTCGAGCCCGAACACGTTGGTGTAGAAGAAGAGCAGCCACATGCTGATGGTCTGATAGATGAGGTTCTGCGCCATGTCCCCGGCGCCGAAACCTATTCTCTGAAGCCAGTTCAGCTTGTAGAAGCCGTTTGACTGGGAATTTGTCTGTGTCATGATTATCTGGTTTTGTTGTTGTCTGAAATAGCTCCGGCTACTCTGTCTCCGAGAGTCTTCTTGTTCTGCGGATGGATGTCGTTCCATTCCCCGAGGTCGGAGTTCGGCACGAGGACGGTTCCGTTCACCTTGGCTGCTGTCCGGCGCTGCTCCGCCTGCACCCTGTTCCATCCGTATTCCGGACCTTTCCTCTCGGAGTGCTGATATGAGGCGAGTTCCACTATGTAGAACGGCAGGTTCTCATCACCCAGCTGTGCCCTCCAGTCCTCAATCATGGCTTCGAGAAGTCCGCCGTATTGCGCCGCGTTCCCCTCGTTGCTCTCGCCCTGGTACCAAATCACGCCGTCAAACGCGTACCTGCGCAGCGGGGCGATCATCCCGTTGTAGAGACCTGAAGGCATGTACTGGAGGAATATCTCTTTCTGCCTTGCCGGCATTCTCTTGCCGAAGCTGTGCTCCCATCCGTCAAGAAGAGGAATCTCGCCTTCCGCTGTCTCAAGGCTGTAGCGCTTGCCCTGGATGAACTTGGCTTCCGAGTCCACTCCGAACGAGTAGAGATGTATCTCTATGAGATTGTCTCCGTCCTTTAGCAACTCTTTGGGGATGCGGTAGTTGCGGGGTGGATAGCGGTAGGCGGTCGTGCCCGCGTAGTGGCCGTTGACAAACACCGAGTCGGCATCCACGATCGCTCCGAGGTGCAGTATGGCATCAGAAGAGGCTTGCTTTGCGTCGAGCCTTACGTGCCTGCGGAAAAGATGCCCGCCGTACCAGTCCTTGCCCCTGCTGTCTGTGGCCCAGGTCTTTGAGAAAATGCTGGCCTTGGACCACTCGGGCTTCGGTTCGGGCTTCTGTGAATACTCCTTCCACCAGCTGGCGTAGACTTCGGAGGCGGCTTTCCGGAGGCTGTCCCTGTATGCATCGTCCTTCAGCGGGGCGAGGGTCTCCAGAGCGTATTCCGGGAGAATCTCTTCCCTCATCCAGGCCTCGATGGGCGAGCCGCCCACAGCCGGCCTCACCATCCCGACCGGTACGCCGGTCTTTTCATGCAGGGCTCTTGCCGTGAAATAGCACAGGGCGCTCCAGGCGAGGGCGGTGCTGTCGGAGTCAAGCACTTCCCAGCGGCTGCGGGGGAGTGTGTCCAGCGGCCCGTGGAAATCATAACTGTACGGGATGGCCATGTATCGTATATCGGTGTCTGCGAACCCTTTGATGTCTTCGGCTACCACATCCAGACAGCGCCTGACGGGCAGCTCCATGTTTGACTGGCCGGAACATAGATATACGTCACCGACAAGTATGTCCTCCACCGTCTTGTCGCCGGCTTTGAGTGTGAACGGCCCTCCTGCCTCCCCTGACGGGAGTCTCAACTCCCATCTGCCGTCGTCTCCGGCTTTTGTGTTGTAAGTATTGCCTCTCCATTCCACCTTGACGGCGGCATGCGGAGAGCTGCTGCCCCAGAGTGTGATATCCCTGTCCCTCTGGATTACTGCGTGGTCGGAGAAAAGATCGGGGAGCGTGACCTCGGCGGGCTTTGAGCATGCTGCGGCGAGCAGTGTCATCAGAGCTAGTGTTATCTGTGCTGTGGTTTTCATGATGATACAAATATATCCAAAATCCACGTCCTGCCGGGATGCGGATGTTTCTCCCTTTTGGGCTGCGGTTACAAGAGCTGCGCGGATGTTACATTTTATTTTTGAATATGTAACATTTGCCTGTTACACCTGCCTCCAGTCGCTGCCGAGGAGCTTGTCCAGAGTGTCCGGGTCCGTGCAGCCCCGGTATTTTCCGAGAAACTCCTTGGGGGTCATGCCGAAGTAGTCGCGGAACGAGCTGGTGAAATACGAAGGGGAAGAAAACCCGGTGCTTCCTGAGATGTCGGCGATGCTGGCGTCGTTGTTTATAAGCAGGTAAGCCGCGTGCCTCATCTTTATGGACTTGATCAGGTTGCCTGGCGATATGTTGAGGGCGTCCTTGAGCTTGCGGTTGAGATGCACGCGGCTGATCCCGGCCTCGCGGCTTAGATCGGCCACGGTGAAGTCAGGATTGCCTATGTTGCTGTGGATGATGGAGATCACTTCATCGATGAAGTTGCCTCCGGCCTTGCCCTCCAGTTTGATGCGGTCGTAGTCGCAGTGGATTTCGTTGGTGTACTTGCTGCGGATGGCTTCCCTGGCTGAGATGGCGTTGGCAAGGCTTCCCCTGAGTCTCTCGATGGATACGGGAAGCCTCAGGTAGAGGTCGGCTCCGGTCCTCGTGCTCTCTTCTGCGCTTTCCTCGTCATCGCTGGTGCTCAGTATGATGACCGGGATGTGGTTGGTGCCCGGGTTGTGCTTTATCTTTGAGCAGAGCTCAAGGCTGCTGGCCCCGGCAGAGTCCAGACCCGTGATGACGGCGTCCGGGATGGTGGTCGAGATGATGCCCCAGGCGTTCCTGCTGTCTGCGCAAGTCCTGATGTTGTATTGCCGGCGCAGGGAGGATTTGAGATAGTTGCGGATGTCGCTGTCGAATCCGGCCACCACTATCGTCTTGCGGGACTTGTGGTCCCTCTCGTCTTCATCTTTGGTGACCGCGGCTTCTTCGTGGCTGTCGGAGTATCTGGTATACAGCTCCTTATGCCTTTCGGTCGGACTCAACTCAGATGCTGTCAGGTGATCGCAGCCGCATGGGAGAGTGAGGAAGAACATCACTCCCCCGTCCACATTGGCGGCGCTTAGTTCGCCGTGCTGCAGAGTGGTGAGGGAGCGTGCCAGATAAAGTCCCGGCCCATCGTCTCCCCGGGAGAAGAGCTTGCCGAGGTCGCACGGCATGATGCAGCTGTGGAAGATGCTGACGGTCACTTTGCCGTCTTCTGACGGAGTGCCTGCGGTGACCCGTATGTGCCCGTAATCAGGGGTGTGCTTCAGCGCGCTTGAAAGAAGATTGAATATTATCTTGTCGAAGTGCCCCTGATCGATCCACAGGTGCAGTTCGGGCTGCTCCGAGGAGAAGTCGAGCGAAATGTGTCTGGACTGTGCGCTGCCGCTGAATGAGCGGAGTATGTCCTTGATGAAATACACTATGTCCGTCTTTCTGAAGTGGAACTCAAGTTCCCCGCTGTCGAGCCTGTGCAGGTCGGACATCTGGTTGAGGGAGCGGATGATGCGCTGGCAGTTGCGGCACATCATGTTGTACAGGTCCTTTTTCTCCGGATCCTTTTCCTGCTCCCGCAACTCCTGGAGCGGGGACATCACAAGGGTCATCGGTGTTCGGATGGCCTCGGAGAGGTCGGACACCATGCGCAGTTTGAGATCCTTCACACCGGATTCCTTCACCCTACGGCGCAGGGCTCTGCGGCTGGAGAAGTCCAGGAACAGGAGCCACAGCGCGCAGACGGCTGTCAGGCAGCCTATAAAATATGCCCACCATCTCCTGTACCATGGCGCCTTGATCCTGAGCGGCACGGCGCATTCTGAGAACCTGGCCGGTATGTTGGCGCTCCCCGCCCTAATCCTGAGCGTGTAGCGGCCCTCGGGCAGTCTTTCTCTGCTTATCTCCCTTTTTTCGGCGGGGATGCTGATCCAGTCCTTGTCAAGGCCCTCCAGTTTGTAGAAGCAGATGATTTTATCAGGACTTGTGTATTCAAGCACGGAAAAGCCTGCCGTGAAACTGTCGAGGCCTCCGGGAATTTTTATTTTTGCGGACGGGACAAGGCTTATGTCTCCGATTTTGTCATTCCCGGCTGCAAGTTCCGTCAGGATCACGGGTGCTGCTCCGCCGTCAGGCTCCACAATGTCTTCTGGCCGGAATATGGTCAGGCCGGTCGTGCTTCCGAATATCAGTCTTCCGTCCTCTGTCTCGCAGGCGGCGCGGTAGGCGAACTCGTTGTCCTTGGTGCCGTCATCTTCAGAATAGCAGGAGAACCTTGACTCGGACGGTGTGTACTTGCACAGCCCCCTTGTGGTCGAGATCCAGAGATTGCCGTCGCCGTCTTCCAGGATGCTGCATATCACATTGCATGGCAGACCGTCAGACGTCGAGTATCTTCTGGAGCTTTCAGCGTTGCGCTTGAACTGGAACAGCCCGTCAGATGTGCCGGCCCACATGTCCCCGTCAGAGTTTTCGTATATGCAAAGTATCGTGGCGGCGGAGCCTGCGGACAGGCTGTCCTTAGAAGACCGGTTCATCAGCGGGTCGTATCGCAGTAGGCCCCCTTGTATGCCGGCCCAGACCGTGCCGTCGTTGTCTATGTGCAGAGCGCTGATCGGGAGATCCTCGCCTGCCGTGCCGGTCACGGTGAGGTCGGACGGGGATATGATGAGCATTCCCCCGCCGAGTGTGCCTGCGTAGAGACGGTCCCTGCCGCTGTCGTATTCCAGGTCGGTGATCCGGCATTCCGCAGTCAGACCCTCCTGGGCGAAGCGCCTTATTCCGGCTGCCCCTTTCACATATAGGCCTTCGCTTGTGCCAATCCAGAGATTGCCGTACCGGTCAGTCTCCAGTGCCGTGACGATCCCGTCCGGCAGGATGGAGTTGCTGCTGTCGTATGCCGTCCGTTTCCCGTTTCCATTGATACGCAGCAGTCCCTTGGATGATGAACCCGCCCAGAGGTTGCCCTGGCTGTCCGTGGAAAGGGCTGTGACACAGTTGGCTATGCTTATCCTGCTGAACCCGTAGGTGCGTCTCGGGATCACGGCCACCCCGGACAGATAGGCCCCGGCCCAGAGGTTGCCCTGGCTGTCGAACATCAGGCTGCCGACCTTCCATTTGCCGGCCCCTCCGGGCAGTATGCTCCTGTCAAAATCATATATGTCATCCTGCCCGAGGTCGTAGAGCAGCAGGCCATGCCCGTCCGTGCCGAGGATGAAGCCGCCGCCGGTGCTGAACAGCTTGTCATTAATGATTGCCGAAATGCTGGCGTCCCGTGTCTGGGGTGCTGAACTTCTGCGGACTGCTTCCCCCGGCTTTTCCTGGATCAGCAGGCCCGCATCCTGGCTGCCTATGAGTATCGACCCGCTTTCCGGGTCTTCGTAGAAACAGTTGACATGGACCCCGGCCGGGACGGAATTCGGGAGCGTGATGTCTGTGACCGCTCCGGCGGCTCCGTCTATGACGCAGAACCCGCCCTGGGAAAAGGCTGCCCAAATCCTGCCTCCCGAGTCCGGGAAGAGCACGTTTACCTGCAATGAGGGAAGGGCGGAGCTGATCATGGCTGTCCTGGTGCTGTCGGTTTTTCCCGTGAGTGGGTCGGCTATCAGTATGCCGTGGCGGCCTCCTCCTGCCCATATCTCGCTCCCGCCGCCTTTCCCCGGGGTGTATTCTATTATGGTTGAGGTGTATTCACTTGAGACGGTCTTGAATATCCCCTCGTCAGGGTCGAATGTCTGGAGTCCGGTTGCCGTTCCGACCCACAGCCTGCCGTGGCTGTCCTCCAGCATCGAGAGGGCCTGGCTGCCGGCAATCGAGCCGCTGCCGGGGCCGCCCGGCTGCATGGTTTGGAACTCTCTGCCGTCGAATCTGGACAGGCCGTCCTCTCCGGCTATCCAGATGAACCCGGTCCTGTCCTGGCATATCTCTGTGATCCGGCTTCCTGGGAGCCCTTCGGCGGTGCTGTATATCCTTGATCTTTGGGCGGGAGCTGGCAGGCATGCCGCCAGGGCAAGTGCGGTGATCAGTGCTTTCCGGCAAAGTTCTTTCATAGCGTAAATATAGTCATAATTTTTCTTTCTGCTCCGGATTGAGTATATTGCAGCCGAAACCCTTTATTTTTAAAACTTTACGCTTATGAAAAGAACGATTGCTGCAATTCTTCTCGCCGCAGTGGCGATGGCGGTCAATGTCCGCACTTCCTCTGCCTGCACAGGCATCACTCTCAAGTCAGCCGACGGCTGCACTGTGGTGGCCCGCTCCATCGAATGGGCCGCATCCGACAACCATGGCCGCTATGTGGTGGTCCCGAGGGGTCATGAGTGGCGCTCGATGATCCCCGGAGGCGGCACGGGACGGAGCTTCGCCGGGCGCTACGGCTATGTCGGACTCGCTGTGGAGCAGGACGAGTTCGTAGTCGAGGGCCTCAATGAGAAGGGACTGTCCGCCGGACTTTTCTACTTTCCGGATTATGGCCGCTATGAGGAGTATAATCCGGAGTTCAGAGAGAGCAACATCTCTGATTTTCAGCTTGTTTCTTATGTGCTTGGGCGCTGTGCCACAGTGGCTGAGGTGAAAGAAGAGATAGGCCGCGTGCATATTCATGGCTTCGATCCCCGCTCCTCCACGGTCCATTGGCGTTTCGCCGATCCGAGCGGCGCTCAGATAGTGCTTGAAATAATTGACGGAAAATGTGTCTTTTATGACAATACCGTCGGGGTGCTGACCAATTCGCCGTCCTTTGACTGGCAGCTCACCAACCTCAACAACTATGTCAACCTCCTGCCCGGCAAGGCGGGGGAGAACAGGCTCGGGGCGATGGACCTGCGTTCTTTCGGCGGCGGCAGCGGCTTTCTAGGTCTGCCTGGAGACGTGACCCCGCCGTCCCGCTTTGTGCGCGCGGCTTTCTATCAGAACACTGCCCCTGTCCGGCCTGATGCCGATGGCGCTTCGCTCGAAGCCTTCCGTATCCTGAGCGCATTCAACATCCCGGTCGGGATCCAGTTCGCAAAGGGGGAGAGCGTGGCCGACATTCCGAGCGCGACGCAGTTCACGGCCGTGAGCGACATGTCCGGACGGAAACTGTACTACCGCTCCATGTGGAACAGCGAGATCCGCTGCTTCGAGCTCGGGAAGATCGATTTTGCCAAGGTAAAGCTCGTCTCTGCGCCGCTCGACACGGTCAAATCAGACCCGATCCACTACATCAGGCCGTAGCTCCTCGCGGGGCTTTTCGCCCACATGAGTGTCTGCCCTGTCCCGTCGGGTTAGGCAAACAAAAAAACCGGCTATATAAGCCGGTTTTTTGTGCTCCCTTAGGGGCTCGAACCCTAGACACCCTGATTAAGAGTCAGGTGCTCTACCAACTGAGCTAAGGAAGCAAATCCTATTTGGTGACCCGTTCGGGGCTCGAACCCGAGACCCCCACATTAAAAGTGTGATGCTCTACCAACTGAGCTAACGAGTCAGTCCCTTTTGGTTTTGGGATTGCAAAGGTATCCTTTATCTTTGAAAACTCCAAATTTTCCGGGAAATTATTTCAATTTTTTGCCCGTGATTCTCTCTATGGCCTCAAAACTGCCCAGGTCGCTCCACTCCCAATGCCCTGGAACCATATAAATATCAGGGGATTTCTCCATCACTGCATAGTCGATGGAAATCTTCTCGCAGGTCGGGAACAACTTGGCCACTTCTGGTCTCTCGGCTGCCGTGTAGAATGCCGGTTCAAGCCTGTCCATCACCCCGCTTACCTTCGGGGCGTGTTCGCGCAGTTGGGAGTCGAGGCCGGCGGCGCTGCTGATAAAGATGCCCGCGTTCCAGAAATATCCACCCTCGGCCAGATACTTTTCAGCTACTTCCAGCGATGGCTTCTCCTTGAAAGCCTTGACTTTTACCACTTTGCAGTCTCCGTCAGCATCGGGTGCGCAGATGTAGCCGTAGCCGGTGTGAGGGGAGCGCGGCTCTATGCCTATGCAGACGATGGACTCCCTTTTTCCTGCGAAATCCAAAGCGGTTCTTACAGTATGCGCAAATGCTTTATGGTCAGGGATAAACGCATCTGACGGCGAGACCACCACTTTGGCCTGAGGATACTTCTTGAGTATTTTGCGGCATGCGTATGCGATGCAGGGGGCTGTGTTGCGCGGCTCAGGCTCCAGAAGGATCTGTTCGTCCGGAATTTCCGGAATCTGTTCGTGGATGAAATGTATGTACTGCTCGGATGTGACGACCCAGAACTTCGCATCCGGGTCCATGTCAAGGAACCTCTCGTATGTCAGACGTATCAGGGATCTGCCGCAGCCGAGCAGGTCGAGGAACTGCTTCGGGTGCTCCGGAGTGCTTACAGGATAAAGCCTGCTGCCCACTCCGCCTGCCATTATTACTATATGGTTATCTTTCATAAGCGGCAAAGATGATGATTATTCGCCAAAATTCCTACCTTTGCCCCGCTTAACGGAAATCAATTGACATTATGCAGGGAGTCTGGACCGTATTGTTGCTGATAGTGTCCAACATCTTCATGACTTTCGCCTGGTACGGGCACCTGAAACTCCAGGAGATGAAAATCTCCGAGGGGTGGCCGCTTATTGCGGTGATCCTTTTCTCCTGGGGTCTGGCCTTCTTCGAGTATTGCGCCCAGGTGCCGGCCAACCGCATCGGGTCCAATATAAACGGCGGACCGTTCAGCCTCGTCCAGCTCAAGGTGATTCAGGAGGTGGTGTCGCTGACGGTTTTCACCGTGATCATCAATTTCCTTTTCAAGGGGGAGGGGCTGCAATGGAACCACATCGCCGCTTTCGGATGCCTCATCCTCGCGGTCTTCTTTGTTTTCTTGAAATAGCGCTCAGGCCTGCGTTAAGGCCGCGCTGCACAGGGTCTGCTCTCCGGAGCGTGCGATGAAGAGGTACTCCTCGCTGTTCTCTTTCTTCAGCCCGAGGGTCACATTTTCGCCCCGCCTCACTTCGTGGCGGTAGTTCAGGTCGAGCCTCAGCGGGGCCGGGCTGCCGAGCATATCCTCGGGGAGCATATCGTAGAGGAGTTCCACATAGCGGGTGTTGTTGAGGTGGCCGTTGAAGTCGCAGTCGCTATAGCATACTTTTCTGTCATCCTTCACTTCAGGGTCGAAGTCGCGTATCCGTCGCGGACTCCTGCACGGTATGCCGCTCTCGCCGCTGTCCAGCCCGAGGTCGGGAAATACCGGGCGTCTGGTCGTGCGGTCTATTATGCACCACTCTGTCGTGCCGCGTCCGATCTCGCGGCCTTCATCGTCGGTCACGCGGACGCAGCGGTTGTAGGTGAGCCCGTTTCCCCTCACGGGCCACACGCTTATATATAAAGGAGCGTACAGGTCGGGGCGCGAATCTATCTCGAATGCGGAACGCATCAGCACCCAGCTTCTGTTGCTTTGGGCCATCACATCGATTCCGTATCCTTCCTTCCGTATGTTCTGTCCTATCGCGTTGATGAGGTGTCCGCAGAGGGCTGGTACCGTGATCCTGCCCAGAGAGTCTATGTTCTCGGGCACCACTGAATATTCGTATGTGTTCATCTCTTTCATTTTTTTTGCCGAGGCAAAGGTACGTCTCGGGAGCTTTGGGATGAAAAAACTGTGTCCGATACACCTGTTTATGTGATAAACTGCTTGTTTTGCGGAGAAAATGCCTTATTTTTGGGACGAAAAACATGGTATTTTATTTTAGTCCCTTCGTGTCAAGGGACAAAAATTGATAGAATATGGACTCTTCTCTGCGGCTTCCGAGGTCTTATGCGGCGCATCTTGTGTATGTGCTGCTGATTCCGTCTTTCTTCATCTCATTCTGCTTCCTGTACAACCCTTTCGATGTCCAGGATTTCTACACGGTGGGGGGAAAGAGCTTCGCCTTCCACTTTCTGATGCTTACCTGCATCATCCTGGGGGTGATTGCCTTGACCCGGCTCATCTTTGTGGCCTTGTATAAATACATCCCTTTCCGCAGGTGGCACTACGGCATCTGGTGTTTCGGGGAACTGCTGGTCTGTGCGTTTTTCATGGCTCTCTATACGGCTCTCTTCTATGGTCCGGAGATGCCGTACTTCCTCGCCCTCTCCCATTGCCTCAAGTTCTCATATCTCATAATGGTGTACCCTTATGTGTTCCTGATAATGGTCAGGCTCATAATCAACCTCGGACAGGAACAGGCCGCGCGTGCGCAGGATGAGACGCTGGTGAAGTTCTACGATGAGCACAAGAGGCTTAAGCTCACCATCGATCCGGCCGCCATCCTTTATATAGGTGCGGAGGCCAATTATGTCAAGATACATTATCTGGAGGGTGAAAGGTCGAGGGAGTTCATGCTGCGCAACTCCATGCGCAGTCTGGAGCAGACGGCTTCGAGGCACGGTCTTGTCCGCTGCCATCGTTCCTATTACGTCAATCCTCGGCATATCAAGGTGCTGAGCCGGGCGAAAGAGGGCCAGATCCAGGCCGAGTTCCTGCAGGAAGGCTTGAAGTCAATCCCGGTCAGCCGCCAGTACTACGACTCCCTCTCCAACTTGCTGTAAACTTCCTTTACAAGGGGTGTAAATTTTCTTTACAGCACCGCTGTCTGTGGTTGGGCTGTATTGTTTTGAAAATCAGTGATTTGAGAATCTTGGCACGCTTGCTGATTGAAGAGTGGTGAAGATTAAACAAATGCTACGACCCCGTCTTCGGGCCTGTCTCGACAGGCGGGGTTTTTTAAAAAAAAGATGATGAGAAAAGCAAGTAATTTTTTGATCAAGGTCCTCTCGCTGGGTGTCGGGATGTCGATTGCTTTGGTGCTGATCGCCAAGGTCTGTTTCGAGCTGTCCTATGACGGCTTCTACAAGGATGTCGACAACATATATAAGGTGACGTCCGACTTCACGCGGCAGGGAGAGCGCAAGGAGTTCGGGGGTACGAGCGGTGCCGTGGCTCCAGGCTTCAAGGCTGAGGTGCCGGGTGTCATTGCCGCGACAAGGTACACCGGAGTATTCAATTCTGACGTTTTCTTCGATGAGTCAGGCAACAGTCTGGAATGCAATGTGCGTGTGGCGGACAGCTGCTTTTTCGACATCTTCGACCGGGAATTCCTTGCCGGCACGCCAGTCAAGGCCCTCAAGTCTTGGGACGGTAGTGTGGCAGTGTGCCGCAGCGTGGCCGAGCGTCTCGGAGGTGTGGCCGAGGCTGTGGGAAAAACCATATACAACGAGGACATGCCGGATCTGAAGCTCACCGTGGCAGGGGTGTATGAGGATTTTCCGGTCAACGGCACATTGCGTTTCGATGCCCTTATAGGCATTGAGGCCATGGGGGAGTGGAGCATCAGCAACTGGATGGGCAATGACCGCTATTCCAGCTATGTCAAACTCGCTCCCGGCATCGACCCGTCCTCTTTGACGGAAGCGATACGCAAGATGCAGGAGGCCCACCAGGATCTGGAGAGCCTCGAAAAGAACGGCACGACCCTGCGTTACACGCTCAAACCCTTCAAGACCCTGCACATGGACAACCCGGATGTGCGCAGCATGGTACTCATCCTCTCAGTGGTCGCCCTGCTTTTGCTGCTCGTATCTGTGATGAACTATACCCTTGTGGCGATAGGTGATGTGATACGCCGCTCGCGCGAGGTCGGGGTTCGCAAATGTTTCGGGGCCGGAGACGGTACCATCTACGCCCTGCTTTTCAGGGAGACGGCGGTCAACATTCTCTCCTCCATGCTTGTATGCGTGCTGCTCATATTCGCGTTCCGCTCTTCGATAGAGTCGCTCATCGGGGTGGCGGTGGCGGATCTGATGATCCCGCAGACGTTTATTGTCCTGATTGTCACTCTCGTGCTGGTTTTCCTGTTCTCCGCCCTGATCCCGGCACGGATGTTCATCAAGATTCCGGTGTCCACGGCGTTCAGGGGGTACAAGGACAGCAAACGGCGTTGGAAACTCTCACTGCTGGCTGTGCAGTTCGCCGTCAACGCGCTGCTCGTCTCGCTGATGCTTGTCGTCGGCACTCAATACAGCCGCAGCATTGATGCCGATCCGGGCTATGACTACGACAATGTGGCCTATTCATATATTCCGGCCCTGAGCCAGGAGAGGATGCTTCAGGTTGCCAGTGACTTGCGTGCGCTGCCTGAGGTGGAGTCCGCCGAACTCACATATTGTCTGCCGTTTGAACGTGCTTCCGGCAACAACATCTATCTCCCGGGGGATGACCGCGAACTTTTCAACATTGCTGACGAGGACTATGCGACCGCAGGCTTTTTTGACCTTATGGGCTTCAGGCTCATAGAGGGCCGCAGGCCGCAGGGGCCGGAAGACATGGCCGTGAGCCGCAGTTTCGTGGAGAAGATGAGCCTCTATGCCGACTGGTCTGACGGGGCAGTGGGCAAGACTGTCCGGATCACCGGGCATAATAGGGACAATTACACGATATGCGGTGTCTACGAGGACTATCTTATCGGCTCCTTCGAGAGTGCAGATGCGCGTCCGAGCGTCCGCTTCTGCTGGGTGGAAGGTGACAAGGGCACATTGAAGACGCTCGTCATCAAATTCCGTGACAAGTCAGAGGAGGCAGTGAAGTCAGCCGAGGAGGTCATCAACAGGATTGTGCATGATACCGAGGGAGGACGCGATGTGGAACTGACCTCATACTCAGACACTTTCCGAGACATGTACAAAGAGACTGACTCCATGCGCCGTACCTTCACGCTCGGCTCTGTCTTCGCTGTGCTGATCGCTGTCATCGGGCTTATAGGATACGTGCGCGACGAGAATTACCGACGCAGCGGCGAGATAGCTGTCCGCAAGGTCAACGGAGCCCAGACTTCGCAGATAGTGCAGATGCTTGTCCTGGACATCCTCAAGCTTGCCGGGGTGGCAGTGCTTGTCGGAGACATCGGCGCCTGGTTCATAGCCGATTCCTGGCTCAAGAGATTCTCCGATGCCATTGTGCTCGGGCCGCAGTATTTCCTTGTGGCAGATGTCTTTGTGCTGGCAGTGGTTGTGCTGACCGTGGTGGCAGGTTCGCTTAAGATTGCCCGGGCCAATCCGGTGGATTCGTTCAAGCAGGAGTAGGTGGCCAGCAGGGCAAGCCACTTTTTGCCCCGTATGCTGTCGCTGCCGCGTCCGTGCCTGCGGCCGGTGCCCTGTCTGCACCCTGCGGCCGTTGCCCTGTCTGCACCCTGCGGCCGCCTCCCCGTCCAGGTATGAGCCTTTTTCGGCATTTCCGCTCCTATCTGGCACCGCCGCCTGCCCTGCAGCCCGGTCTGCGGCCTGCGCCCTGTCCACGTATGAGCCTTTTCCGGCATTTTCGCTCCTACTTGGCACCGCCGCCTGCCCTGCAGCCCCGTCCGCTGC
>DJOT01000007.1 GCA_002439095.1 Bacteroidales bacterium UBA6431
ATCAAAACAGTCTCTAGGAAGCAATCTCTTGTTGATAGCAAAAAAGGCTGCTACTGTCAATAAACTAGACACCAGCAAACATCCAAAAACAATCAATACTGCTTTCCATTTTCTCATCGCTTGTTCCTCCCTACCCTTTTTCAACTTCTGGCCACTATTCTCCCAACTTAATCGAGAATACCATGCCGCTGTAGTCATAATCATTCAAGAGCGCGGAGATTCTCTATCATTATCCCTAGTTCACTACATTTTGCCTTAAATTCAAGACTATCGTTAAATTCCAACATATTGTTTTCTACTTTATTAATCCATTTTTCATTCTCATCTGTTTTAGGATCCAAACCTTTCCTCAAACTTACGGCATCTTTTTGTTCGATGTCTTTATTCATAATATAATACTTCATTTGTCGTCTCTCGTTGCTGCCAATCACCACTACCCAATCATCATCAAACCATATTTTCGGATTTAACAATAGTTGAGTTAACGGAGAGCCGGAAATACAAGTGTTCCCATCAAGACGAGTGCACAAAACTATTTCTCTTGACCGGCTGCTCATATCTATAGCATATATTCCATTCCCCAAACTATAGCTTCCATGTGCTTCTGGTTCAATCCAAAAACTCACATAAACTATGGCATGAGCAATTAATAACAAAAAAGCGAAAGACATAAAGATTTTCAGAAAAATCCCCAATCCTCCCCAAAGAATCGAGTCCTTATTAGCCATTATCATTCATTTAACTTCCCAACACCATAGTAATAAACGTTAAAACCATGAATCTTTGGGTCTATACCAAAAATGAAATTATTGATCCGTAAGGCTGTGTTGCGTATTTTAGATCCACCATAATTCCAATCATATACCGCCGCTTCGTCATTTACAACCTTGACAGTCAGTTCGTCCTTATTTAATAGTATCAGATTAATACGCCCCAGAGCATATACTGTCGATCGAAGTCGTCCATTGAATACCGACTCCTTCCTATTACCCCCATTAAACATATCAACAGGTGATATTACTCCTTCGCCTCTTAAGTCTGTAATACTGATAGTACCAAAATCTAATTTAGACGCATCTACGTACAATGTGTTGTCAGGAGTTGGGCTATCTTTAGCCCCCGTATGCTCCTTAGCCCACCTTATCCCTTCTATGATTGTCACATATCCATCATAATCAGGTCTATCTTTAAGCGTTTTGAAATGTGTCAACATCATTTTAACGGCAAAAGGTGAGACCATGGTCTTAGAGGAGCATTTCTCAGCTTCGGCATGCAACATACCTTGCATGAATTTACTTTTTGACATTATTAGTGGATTGCCTTGAAGCCCAAAATCATCAGTTCCAAGGAAGACACCACAAGGGCTGTATATAGGATTTCTCCCGTCCGGGTCCAGCGCGTTGACCGGATCGCCGCCGCAGTAGGCGTATGGGCTGATGTCCGGACACTTTTCGGCGAGCGGATCCATGGTCGTGAAGCGGCCGAGAAGAGGGTCAAGGAAGCGGGCTGAGAAGTCGTACAGGCCGTTCTCCGCTCCCAGTTCCTTGCCGGTGAACAGCATACGGTTGTCCGAACTGCTCGAGGCCGTCCTCGGATCAGAGAACCGGGAGCCGAACGGGTAGTAATGGCTGACCTGCTCCACCATGCCGTCCTCAGAGGCGACGGCCCTCACGCTACCGAGATGGTCGCACAGGAAGAAGTGATATGACGGGCTTTGCCCTCCCATGTCGACATAGCCTCCGCCAAAGAAAATTTTCTTCAAAGCGCCCCCTTCATACAATAGGGTGCCGCAATAGTCCCTCGTGACAGCCGCTGATACACCGGAGACTTTCTCCATGAGTTTTCTCCCATCAGCCGAATAGGCATAGTCGATACTGATGCCGCCCGGGAGCGTCATTCTCAAAGGAAGGTCCAGCACATTGTAGGATGTCCCCGAATTCCCTCCATACGACGACGCCGTCTGACGACCTTTTGCATCGTAGGAGAAAACAGCGTCCCCTATCGCAGAAAGCCTATTTCCGGAATATGACGGGCTGACGGAGACCAATGTGGCTTTCTCCGCACCATGCGCATTGAGGCCGTGGCGATGCAGAGAGGTCAGATTGCCGTTGCGGTCATAGGTATATGACTCGCTGAAAGCACCGGCCACCTCATCTCCCCCATATTCAGCCGACATAAGACGGGACAGCCCGTCGTAGACGAAAGAATATTTGCGGAAGAAGGCCTCCGCCCCGCTCCGCCACTCCATCTCCGAGAGCATGCCGCCCCACTGCGGGGCCGGTCCGTCTTGATAGCGAAGCACTTCCGAGAACAGAGTCCCGCTGATGCCCGTCATCCAGGAGCGTATGTTGTATGTGAATCCGCTCTTCAGGGCCGACACCCCGTTCCTCCGCTCGGAGATGGTGCGTCCTATATGGTCATAGGCCAGAGATGACACCGTCCGCCATGGAGCGTCATCAACCTTGTGCGATGTCTCGAGCGGCCGCCCCATGGCATCATACGTGTGAGTATACCGCTCCTCCACGACTGCCCCCGATGCAAGCCTGTGGATCAGTTTGCGCCCGACGACATTCCCGGTGAAATCATATTTCAGGTACTCCGAATCCACTCCGCCAAGATGTGCCGATGACTTCTTCTGGACCACTCTCTTCCGCTCGTCATAGAACATCACGGACCACAGCATGCCGCCCTCCCCGGAACCGCCGATGACTTTTGCAAGCGTCCCCGTGAGCAGCCCGGAAGCGGACATCGGATACATCGCCGTGTATTCCGTTTCAGCCGTCACATCGTATGCTGCACCTTCCGCAGGGAAAACACCTTCTCCTACGAAGCCATAGCCATCGTAATAGTTCACATTGAGAACCTCAATCGGCCCATTCAAGCTGAAACCGTTAAGCTCGTAACCTAGAAGCGGCGAGCCGTAGTCCGGGGCCTCTGGCATAGATACGAACACGGCCGCATCCCCAAAAGGGTCGGGAAATGCATCCACTGAAAGTTCCGCCACGCCGTCCAGGCAGCCGCGCCCGAAAACATCCTGCAGCATGAAACGCCATTTCCCCTCCTGTCGCATGACGGCATCCTGGCTGAGGACAAGGCGTCCGCCCCTGTCGTACACTTGGTAAATCCACCCAGCGCCGGGGAGAAGCCTGGCGATGCAGTTGCCACGGGAATCATAGCGGTAAAGATATGCTAGATCGGCCATGTCTGACTCCCTCCATGCCGATAGCCCGGACGACTCCAGCCTTTCCGTAAGGGACGGCGGAAGCACGACAGTCAACCGACCGAAAGCATCGTACACATAGTGCGTGTCACATTTTCCCGCACCGATGATACGGCGGACCATGACTTTTTCCCCCTGGCCGTCTGTGAACTCGAGCATCACTCTCCCGTCCTCGTCCTCCTTTCGGAGAACTTGTACGGAGCCAAGCGCCGATGCGGGCACCCTCGACAAGGAAAGAACCCCTCCCGACCACACGGCGTTGAATCCTCTATAGTAAAGTTCCGAAGCGGCGTCGCCAGAATTGGACAGGAACCCCTCCGACACCCGCTTTCCTGCCGCATGCCAGGCCTCACCTGCTCCATACTTCTCCGTTATACGCTCAAGCGGAGACGCCTCATGTATTAACTCCATGTAACGCCTGGCATCTGACACAGGATACACTCCATCCCCTCCTGTCAAGATCTGCTGACGGGTGGAATATGCTCCAGGTGACCGGGAAGAACCGGACTGTACGGGTACCGGAAGCCAGCTGCGCAACTCCCTGCCGCAGCCGTCGTACTCCCTGTCAGTCACGATGTCCCATCCAGTTCCGCCTCCGTCCGTCACGACATCCTGCAGATGTCTTCCGAGGCCGTCATAATATTGGAATGAATCACGTGATGTCTGGCCGTCTCCGTCGGTGTACTCCCGATGAAGGATGTGGCTTCCCACACGGGAAGCGTCCTGATAGTGGTATTGATTTGAAGACACAAGCCTGTCTCCGTTGTCACGCACATCCGTGAGGCGCCCCAGAGTGTCGTAAGAGTACGACTCCGTCACACCCCTGCCGTCCGTCCTTGACCGCATCCGGAAGGACGGGTACCATGTGAAGGATTCGGTAAGGCTTTCCGACGGGAATATGCGCAGATTGTCGACCAGACCGTCTGCTTCCCCGATGCTCACCGCGGTCCCCGGTGAATAGCCGCACCTGCGGTAGTGCCAGCTCCCGGATTTGAACAGCATGTAATCCAGAACACTGCCGCTCTCTGCAGTGGAAAGCCCGGCGTTGAATCGGCCGGCATGCCCATGCTCACTGTGGAACCCGGCACCGGGCTCCACCTCCTCCTCGAAGTCCCTCAGAAGCGTCCGTCGCTGCAACTGGGATTCCTCATGATAGGCATAGCTGACATAGCCATACTTTTTGCCTTGAGCCGCATTCGCTATCCTTACTGCTGAATACTGGATAGAAAGGACATGGTCTCCCGCCGGAACATTTACCGTGACAGACATCCCGTAGCTGTCCCTATAACCCTGCCACCGCGAATCAGGCATATCAGGATTGCATGAGCCGAGGATAAAGTATGATACACCGTCCACTGTCACCATGTAAAGCAGGTCGAATCCATAATATGCATTCACCTGACACGTCACCTGAGTGGCCTCCTCCGTTGTCCTGAACTTCTTGATGAGAGTCGGATTGTCACCGACAGCGGAATCCAGTTGACCGTGGACGATCCGGTCATGAACCTCACGGTCCCGCAGGCGGACAGCAAGAGAGGGATTCATATGGTCCGGAGACCAGTGGTACTCAACGGCAGAGCCGTCCCGGAATCCGACGGAAAGCGGATTCGCGAAGACATCATATCCGCGGCAGACCGCATCAGGCACTGAATCCATGTATGGCATCGGGGATGAAGCGTATGATGACAGTTCCACAGGAGACGCCAACTTCGAGCTATACGTCCTTAAAGGCACATAAGCAGGCCGTGTCCCTGACGGCATGCTGATTTCAATCCGCTTGAACTCCACCTCCTCTCCGTATATGACTTTCCCGTCCCGAAGAGCCACCTTCCCTACCGGAACTCCGTGCATGCCGGCGGAGAGCATTTCACTGTAGACCTTGCCTTCCCTGTCTTCGGGATAGAACAGCATCTCACCATCCGCAAGGCCTCCCCGGGCATGCTTTCTGCTGACAGGGAGCCTTACGGAATTATAAGTAAACGTATAGTCGTCCACAATCCCCACCCCGTCATCACCGTATACCGTCACTCTCTTCGATGCAAGGGCCGGGTATCCGCAAGGCCGCCGCACGTATGTGATGAAAAAGATGTATCCGTTCAGGTATTGCTCATCCGATACAGACTTCACCCTTTCCGTGCAGGCGTCGAGATAGCTGCGCGACTCTTTCCGTACCGGCGTGCCGTCTGACCTGAAGTCCTCTTTCGAGAGAAGCAGTCCGCGCGACAGCCCGCGAGAAGTGAACACAGGATGGAGCGGGCAGCCCGTACGGAGGCCGTACACGTTGTCCGGGGCGCTGTCCGCTCCGCCGGCAGTATCATGGTTGAGATGCTTCATGACTGAGTAACCGCCATCGGCGAAAGTCTCCTTCACAGTGCCGTAGGTCACATGGCAGCCGTCGGTGTCGGACATCGGAAGAATCGGGCATTCACTATACATCGCGAAGTCGATGGTGACTGGTTTCGTTCCTCCGAGGTATCCAGTCTCTGTGCCTGAAACATAGTTCTCGACTTGCCCGGACAGGATGCCGGACGAGCGGCCTCCCTCCGTGTAGTCGAAGACCCTCGTCTCAGGCTTGCCGTCCGACGCATAATCGGTCATGCTCTTTATCCTCAAACCGCCGGCCATGCCATCCACGGCGCAGGTCTCGACCGCAAACGGGTATACTGACGCCTTCTTCGAATACCTATGTGCCTCATATTCATACTCTGTCCGACCGCCTGTCGGATACCGCACTGATGTCAGGATTTCCGCCCTCATTTTTGACTCGACCGGAACTCTGACTGAATCAAGACCATGTCCGAAACCGCCGACCGTACGGCTGAAGTCATTGCCGTTGTAGTAGCCCCACAGGTCGGTCATACGGGAGTTGTATCCCGGCAGCGGGGCCGGATCATATCCAAACTCGTACCGGTGGTCTTCAGCCCCATCCGTACTCCGGAACTTCACCGAAAGCAGTTTCAGACGGGTGTCTGCATCATCGGTATATTCCAGACTTATGTTGCGGCCATAACCGGTGATGCCCACAAGCTTGCGGTAGCGGCTGTTGCGCATGAAGTCGGCAAACTCGAACGGGCCGTCCGTCAGGACAGCCTTGAGGTTGGCGACATTCAGGTTGAAGTCCGATTCCACGATCCCGTACCGGAGTTCCGTGGTGTCACCGGTCACGAACTCGAGGTAATCACCGGAAAGGCGGCAGCTTATACGTTTGAGGTAGGAAGGGAGAAGAAAAGTGTAGTTCAGGTTCTGTTTGATATTCGCCGCAGTGGAGGCCGTATCGTACAGTCCGGAAATCGCAGGGCTGGCGCCGACGCGGTAGGATTCCCCGTGGTGGATGTCACGCACCACGACCGGCACGCCGTTCTTCTCGTAGGTGAAACTGATGATTTCCCCGTCAGGCTTCTCTATCCTGCTGAGCAGCCAGGTGTTTGCCGTCGCGGCAGCCCTCCATGCATTGGAGTTGACGACCGTGCCGTCACTGTATTCGACAAGATTCGGATGCTGCACGACCGAGTACTCGATGGCGCTGTCATCACCGCCGAACACATATCTGTTCCCCTCCTTGTCCCTGACCATGAAACAGCTGATGTACTTGTACCTGCGGGCGCGGATCGGCTGTGCACATTGGCCCGGATACATGTCATAGCCCGTTTCTGACGTATCCTCGGATATGACAACGTCCTCCAATGTGAAGGAGGATTCATTTTGGGACACTATACGTATCTCTTTCTCGCCTACAATGTAGAAAGAGGCGTTCAACTCCCCGGCGCATATCTGATATTCATCGGGGCTGTAATCCTTGTATGTGGCGTAAGCCCCCTGCAGGGCTTCATCATCCGTCCAGTCAGACGTCTGCACCTCTTCAATGTGGTACAGATAGCCGGGATCAGCCCCGGGGGCAATGCCTTTCGTCGTATCACCGTACTCCTCCCTGGACATCTCATCCTTCATGCCGTTGATGATCCTGTTGATGCAGCCTCCCGCATGCAGGGACCAGCCGAGGCCGACCCATCCCGGATGCTGCTCCGGCCTGTTGCCTCCGGCATGGTAACGTAACTCCACCGGAAGCTCATACCCCTTCGCATGCACGCTCGTCAGCGGCACAACTATACTTGGCACACCCGTAAAATAGTCCACCGGGGCTTTCCCGTACCTCCCAAGTTCCGCGGCGCTCGGCGAGTGGAGCTGCAGGAGGGATTCCTTGATGATGTTGGCCATAACTCAATCAGTTAAGTTTACGGCCGTAAGATAGGAAAACATCTCCGTAATACGAAAAGCGATTGTTACTTTTTCTTTTTATCAATTGTCATTTTAAGTAATGTGTAAAAAATAAGTTGCATCAATTTGACCTTCCCTGAGAATGGTTGGCACTTTTGAGCTTTGCAGCAGTCAGCCCTACTCAGGCTATGGCTTCAAGCAGCCGATGGGCACGACATATATTCCATCTTCCGGGCGCCGGTAAGCATATTCACCCGTAGCTGTCAAAATCATTCTGAATGCCGGGGCGTTCATGCGGGAAGTATCAATTTGGGAGGCCAGTGCGTTGAGTGTCGTTGCACCGTCGTTTATCAGGGATTGCCCGCCGAGTTTTATTTCGATTAACCCGTACTGCCCGTTACGCAAGTGTACCACCGCATCGCACTCCAGACCGTTCTTGTCCCGGTAATGATACACCTTCCCGTTCAAGGCTTCGGCAAAGACACGCAAGTCCCGCACACACAACGCCTCGAAGAAAAAGCCCATCGTGTTCAGGTCGTTCATGAGGTCAGAAGGCCCCATGCCCAGTGCGGCAGTTGCAATCGATGGATCGACGAAATAACGGGTGTCGCTGCTGCGGATAGCCGTTTTCGAGCGGAGATTGGGATTCCATGCCGGCATATCCTCCACCACGAAAATCTTTCTCAACGCTTCGAGATACGACATGATGGTATTCTCGTCGAGTGTCGCAGTATCGTTGTTCTTCAGGTCTTCGCGCAGCGTGGCAACCGAAGCCTGTGTACCCTGATGACGCGCGTATGCCCGCATCAGGCGTTGCACCCTTTCCGAAGCCCGTTTTACGCCGTCTACCTTCGTTACGTCCTCTTTCGTTACCGCGTCGTAATAGTCGAAAGCCTGCTCCAAAGCAGCCTCTTCGGGAAGCCCGACGGCCATCGGCCACCCGCCGCGACAAATCAGGAAAGCGATATTCTGCAATTTCAATGCGTTCCTTTCCAGTATCTTTTCCGGTGCGGTGAAAAGTCCGGCCAGACTTACTCTTCCGTTCGATTCCCCGGACTCGAACAAACTCATCGGGCGCATCGTGAGCCACGCGAACCGCCCCGTGCCAGAATGCTCCCTTTCCTCTTCCGCTTTCTTGTCAGGAACGGCGGAACCGGTCAGGATGAACTGTCCCATTTTACGGCGGTGATCGACGGTATAGCGCACCGCGTCCCACAACTTCGGGACGGTCTGCCACTCGTCTATCAACATCGGAACATCGCCTGAGAGGGCGGTGTCCGTGTCGATTGCCAAAAGATTTTTGAAGTGCTCTTTCACGTCGGTTCGCGCCAGAAGTACCTTACTCGCGGCGATCTCTTCCGCCGTCGTTGTCTTTCCGCACCACTTAGGCCCTTCGATAAGCACCGCCCCTTTAGCCTGCAGCTTCTTGGCCAGCAGACCATCCATGGTCCTATGTTTGTAACCTTCCATATCCTAATCGTTTATAGTGGCAAAGGTATAAAGATTCTTTGCAAATTCAGTAATTTGGCGCAAAAATAATAGGGAATTTGGCGTCAATTTGTTCCGTAAAATGGCAAAATCGCATTCTTGCCGTTGCGGCTATCCTCACTTTTGCCCGCTATCGGCAGGGCCTTTATCAAGGAAATATGGCTGTATTGGCACATCTAAATCACATTTTAGGATAAGAGCCTAATATCCATAGCGGGGGCGGAAGCGAGCAAGCATCACCGCACACAGCACCAGATTGCCCGCCTCGGCCACAATCACCGAGTACCATATACCGTCGGGGCCGAATAAGGCCGGCATCAGAAACACGCAGCCCATTTCAAAGACTATTGAACGGGTGAAAGCGAGCGCAGCTGAGACTACACCGTTGCCGAGACCGGTGAACCAGGCCGAAGTGAAGAGCGTCACACCGGTCAACACAAAACTGAGCATATATATCCTCTCCGCGTGGACCGTAAGTGCGAACATCCCAGGGTCGTATCCGACGAACAGCCTCGCAGCCGGGGCAGCCAGCACCTCGGCAAGAAGTGCAAGCAAAACACCGAGGGCGAAAAGCAGACGCAGGCTCTTGCAGAGAAGACTGTGCAGCTCATCACGCCTTCCGGCGCCGTAATTATATGCCGCCACGGGCGCAACAGTCAGATTGTACCCGGAAAACATGGCCACGAACACGTATCCTATATACATGATCACAGAATAGGCGGCGACCCCGCCCTCACCATAGAGACGCATCAGCTGGAGATTGTAGCACATGCTCACAAGGCTGAAAGCTATGTTTCCGACATATTCGGAACTTCCGTTGGTGCAGGCCTCCATGAGCACAGGCCGTTCTAACTTCACAGACGTGAGCCGCAGCTGCCCCTCTTCCCTGCGACGGAGAAAATACCACAGAGGGAAAAAACCGCCGACACAGCAAGCCAATATAGAAGCGAGAGCAGCACCGAAAAGCCCCATCTTGAAAACAACCATGAACATGGCATCAAGCACCATGTTCGTCACCCCGCAGGCAAGCGAAACCGCCGTGCCGAGTTCAGGCTTCTCCGCCACCATGAAGAAAGGCTGGAATGCCATCTGGAGCATAAAAGCCGGCATTCCCACAGCAAAGACGCGACCGTACAGGACAGCATTGCGTATCAGTTCGTCACCCGTGGCGCCGAGCAGCAGGACAATCCTCGGCATGAGCAAAAACATCAGTGTACCGAAAAAAACGGCAAGCAGCATGCAGAATGCCACCAGTGAGGTGAATGTGCGGCAGGCGCGGTCCATATTACCCTGCCCCAACATCCTCGACACGATAGCGCTTCCTCCCGAACCGATCATCAGCCCGAGAGCTCCGACGACCATTATGGCCGGCCAGACAAGGTTGAGTCCCGCAAAAGGGGTGATTCCCACACAGTTAGACACGAAAAGCCCGTCAACTATACTGTAAAGGCTCCCTATTATCATCATCGCCATCCCCGGAAGAGATGACACTATCAGCCTTCTGTAGCCGTAATGGCCCCCAAGTTCTATCTTCATCTATGCTATAGAATAAACGGCTCCATCAGAGCACCAAGAGCCTCGTACTCGATGAGGAAACCGTCATGTCCGAAAGAAGAACTCATCTCATGGTATTCCGCGCCGCGTATCTTGGACGCAATCTCACGGCCTGGCTGTGGCGGGAACAGATTGTCGCTATCGATGTTGATCACCATGCTCTTCGCCTTGATCATGGAGAGTGCCTCATCAACCCCTCCCCTGCCGCGGCCGATATTGTGGCTATCCAGAGCACAGGTCAGATACCAGTAGCTGTAGGCATCGAAGCGATCGGCGAGCTTCTTCCCCTGATAACGCTGATAGGAAGCGGCCCTGTCGGCGAACAGAGTGTCCGGATCAGCTTCGTACTGAGTGAGATTGTACCCGTCGAAAGTCCTGTAAGAGAGCATGGCTATCGAGCGCGCACATACAAGACCGTCCCTGCCTCCGGACAATGAAGCCGCTTCCATAAAAGTCGGATCGGCAAGCATGGCAAGCCTCTGGGCCTCATTGAACGCGGTCATATAAGGAGTACACCTGGCAGTAGTGGCGAGAAAAACGGCCTTGCAGATCACATCCGGCTCCGTCACGGCCCATTCATAAGCCTGGAAGCCGCCGATCGACGGGCCTATCAGAACATCAATTCTTTCTATTCCCAAATGCTTGCGCACCATGATGTTGCCGGCGACGATATCACGTATGGTCGTCTTGGGAAAGGACATCAGGAAAGGCTTCCCCGTCCCAGGATTGACCGAAGCCGGCCCGGACGATCCATAAGGAGAGCAGAGCATATTGGCGCAGACTACGTAGCACTTTTCCGGGTCTATAAGTTTCCCAGGACCTACCATCTGAGGCCACCACTCTTCCGGATCAGAATTCGCGGTGAGAGCATGGCATATCCACACAACCTTTTCGCCCTTGCGATACTCCCGAGCGGAGCAATGATAGACAAGTTCGAGACCGGGAAGACTTCCTCCGGCCTCGAACTCATAAGTTCCTGCATTAAGGACACAGCGCCTCAGCATACTTCTATGCACCAGCCATGTGAATCCTCGATGATTCCGTCCTGAATACCGCGTATCCTGTCATAGAGAGCATGGCTCTTCTTTCCACAGACGCTTCCGGATGGAATATCCCACCTGCGGCTGACGACAGAGCCTTCAAGCACCGGTCTGTCATCGATCGAACGTATCGGAGTGATCACCACGGCGGTGCCGCAGGCATTGACCTCTTCAAACTCGGAAAGTTCCTCGACAGGAATCGGCCTCATCTCCACTTTCATCCCGAGATCCTCGGCAATCACTCTGAGGGACTTGTTGGTTATGGACGGGAGCACGCTGTCGGAAAGCGGAGTCACGTAAGTGTCGCCCTTGATTCCGATGAAATTGGAAGAACCGAACTCATCTATTTTCGTCTTGGTCGCCGGATCAAGAAAAAGCAGTTCCGTATAGCCTTGGGAGTGGGCCATATTATACGGATACAGTGACATGGCGTAATTGGCACCTATCTTATAGGATCCTGTACCGTTCGGAGCTGCCCTGTCATAATTGCGGGAAATGACGGCGGAGACCGGGGCGAGCGCACCGGCCTTGGCATAAGTTCCGACCGGCACACACATCACAGAGAAAAGAACCTCACTTGAAGAGCAGATACCTATTTGCGGATCTATACCCTCCAAGACAGGACGAAGATACATGGAAGCGTTATGCCCGTACGGAGGGAGGAAGTCCAGGTTGGCCTTCACACACATCAGGCACATCTTCAGGAACATCTCCTCAGAAGGATATGCCATCGAAAGCCGCTTTGCGCTGCGCTGCAGACGTCTGGCATTCTCGTCAGGGCGGAAAAGTCGAACCTTGCCGTCTTTGCCGCGGAATGCCTTAAGCCCCTCGAAGCAGGAGTTGCCATAATGGAAAACTCCCGCAAAGGCGTTGAAATGGAAATCAAAATCACCGGTAAGTTCCGGCTCGGACCACTGTCCGTCGCGATAGCGGCTATAGACGATGGCGTTTGTCTTTCTGTAGTGGAAGCCCAGGCTTCCCCAATCAAGATTCATCATTGTCGTTTTTATTTATCGTTCTCTATAAATTCAGCCACCCTGTCGCCGACCTCGGAAGTGCCGAGCGGGCGTGCCCCCTCAGGGGCGAGATCCTCGGTAACAAGGCCCCTCTCTATGCTTTCGGCGACCGCTTTGCGGATTGCGGCTCCTTCTTCCTTAAGCCCGAACGCATACTCGAACATCATCGCTGCAGAAAGTATGGCGGCAAAAGGGTTGGCGACATTGCGGCCGGCCGCCTGCGGATAAGACCCGTGGATTGGTTCAAACACGCCGGTATGTTCTCCGAGCGAAGCGGACGCGAGCAGCCCCATTGACCCGGAGATGCAGCTCGCCTCATCTGTGAGTATGTCTCCAAAAGTATTCTCGGTGACGAGCACATCAAAAAAGCGTGGCCCCGTGATGAGTTTCATCGCAGCGTTGTCCACATACATATAGTCAGTCTCAACCTCGGGATATTCCGGAGCCACCTCCCGCGCCACCTGCCTCCAGAGCCTTGAAGACTCTAGCACATTGGCCTTGTCCACTACCGTCAGATGCCGCCGGCGGATCATGGCAAGAGAATATGCCTTACGAAGGATGCGTTCCACCTCGTAGCGATGATATATATTGGTGTCATAAGCGGTATCACCTCCGTCAAGACGGCCTTTGTCCCCAAAATACATTCCTCCAGTAAGTTCCCGTACACATACGAAATCTGCCCCGGCAGCTATCTCCGGCCTGAGCGGGGAGCGGTCGAGCAGACTCTGAAACGTCTCCACTGGCCTGATGTTGGCATAAAGTCCCAATTCGCGTCTCATGGCAAGCAGTCCCTGCTCCGGGCGCACTTTCGCTGAAGGGTCATTGTCATATTTCGGATCCCCTACGGCCCCGAACAGCACTGCATCACTGCCAAGACATATCTTCAACGTCTCCTCCGGGAATGGAGAGCCGAACTTGTCAATTGCGCAGGCGCCAATATATGCCGGCTTGTACTCTACCTCATGCCCGAATCTGCGGCACACCGCGTCTATGGCCTTGACGGCCTGCGTCACCACCTCCGGTCCGATACCGTCACCGGGCAATTTTGCAATGCTTAGCTTCATATTTCTCAATCTTGTCTTTATGTTCGAGCAGATAATCTATATCATCCAGAGCATTTTCAAAGCAGTACTTTTTATAGGAGCTTATCTCGAAATGCTCAGAACTCCCGTCCGAAAGAAGCGTCACCTTCTGCGCAGGAAGGTCGATTCGGAGCTTCACTGACGGATCGGCTCCGATGGCCGCGAAAATTTTCTTCAAGAAAGCCCCGCTCACCTGGACCGGCAGAACGAAACTGTTGAGCTCGTTGTTGCGGTGTATATCAGCAAAAGAACTTGAAACCACTGCCCGGAATCCGTAACCGGCCAAGGCCCAGGCCGCGTGCTCACGGCTTGACCCGGAGCCGAAATTGGCCCCGGCCACGAGGATGCATCCACTGTAGCGGGGATCGTTGAGCACAAAGTCTTTTTTCAGGCTTCCGTCAGATGCATACCTCCAGTCGCGGAACAGGTTCTCCCCGAAAAACTTCTCGTCTCGCGTGGTCGCTTTCAGGAAGCGTGCCGGGATAATCTGATCCGTATCCACATTCTCAATTGGCAGGGGGATGCAGGAACTCTCTACTATATTGAATCTCTGTTTCATATCATTTCTCTCGGATCTGTGACACAGCCGGTCACCGCAGCTGCGGCCGCCGTCAGCGGACTGGCGAGCATCGTGCGCGAGCCCGGCCCCTGCCGTCCCTCAAAATTGCGGTTGCTGGTGGAGACTGCATATTTGCCCGAAGGGATCCTGTCGGCGTTCATGGCAAGGCAGGCGGAGCAGCCCGGTTTGCGGACTTCAAATCCTGCATCCTCAAGGACTTTCCCGATCCCCTCCTCTTCTATCTGCCTGCGGACAGCCCACGAACCCGGCACGAGCCAGGCTGTGACCCTTTCAGCCTTGCGGCGGCCGCGCACCATGGAGGCGAAAGCCCGGAAATCCTCTATCCTGCCGTTGGTGCAGGCTCCGAGGAACACATAGTCAACCTTGTGCCCGAGCAGTCTCTCCCCGGCCTTGAAACCCATGTAGTCAAGGGCGCGCTGAGCGGCATCGTCGGGAACCGTCCCGTCCACTGGCATCCCCATACCGGGATTTGTCCCATACGTAATCATCGGGCTTATCTCAGATGCGTCAAATACATATTCCCGGTCAAACACAGCATCATCTTCGCTGTGCAGCGTCTTCCAATACTCGACAGCCCTGTCCCAATCTTCCCCTTTTGGGGAATGCTCCCTGCCTTTCAGATACTCAAAAGTGACCTCGTCAGGGGCGATCAGGCCTCCGCGCGCCCCCATCTCAATGGAAAGGTTGCACAGCGTGAGACGCCCTTCCATTGAGAGGCCCCTTATCGCAGAACCCGCATATTCCACAAAATGACCGGTACCTCCGGAAGTGGTGAGTTTCATCATGAGATAAAGGGCGACATCCTTGGCAGTGACACACTTTCTGAGTTCACCCTCGACCCTGATCCGCATGGTGCGGGGCTTTTGCTGGAGTATGCATTCCGAGGCCATGACCATCTCAACTTCGCTCGTCCCGATTCCGAAAGCAACCGCCCCGACGGCTCCGTGGGTGGAGGTATGCGAGTCTCCACAGACAATCGTCATGCCCGGCAGGGAGAGTCCCTTCTCCGGACCGACGACGTGGACGATACCGTTGTCGGGGCTCATCATAGGGTAATGTACAAGACCGAACTCAGCCGCATTGCGCTCCAGAGCCTCCACCTGCCTGCGGCAGACATCATCGGCGAAGGCCGTCCCGTCGGTCGGGACATCGTGATCCGGCATACAGAAAATTCTTCCCGGACGCAATATGCCACATCCGCGGCTGCGTATACCGTCAAAGGCCTGCGGGCTAGTCACCTCATGGCAATAAAGCCGATCTATATAAAGTTGAGATGTGCCACCGTCAATTACCGAAACGACATGGCTGTCCCAGATTTTGTCGAAAAGTGTATTCATCTTCGGAAGCGGTTTATACAATCGATAAACGCTTCTACAGATGCCGTGACAATATCTGTATCCGCACCGAAGCCGTAATAGACATGCCCGTCATGCTCGACTTGCATGTGCACTTTGCCTACATCGTCAGAACCCTTGGTGATATTCTGGATAGTGAACTCCTTTATGACCATCTGGCGCTTTATTATGAGTTTGAGGGCATTGATGGCAGCGTCAACCGGCCCGTTGCCACGGGAGGATGCCTCGAATTTCTCCCCGGCGATATCCAGTCCGACGCTGGCCACCGGTTTGAGTCCTTTGCCGCTCGTCACCTGAAGGTATTCCAGTTTGACGTGATGGTCTTCCGTCCTGTCGGCACCGGCGAGCACGAGAAGATCATCGTCCCCGACCTGCTTCTTCTTGTCCGCGAGTTTGAGGAACTCGTTATAGAAAGCATCAAGTTTCTCCCCATCCATCTTGATGCCGAGCACTTCAAGGCGGTATTTGAGAGCCGCATGTCCGCTACGGGCCGTCAGTACTATGTCGTTGTCGTCAATCCCGACTTCCTTGGGGTCGATTATCTCGTAGGTGCTGACATTCTTGAGGACCCCGTCCTGGTGGATTCCCGAGGAATGCGCGAAGGCGTTGCGACCTACTATGGCCTTGTTTGCCTGTACCGGCATATTCATCAGGTTGGACACCATCCTGCTTACAGGGGTGATTTTAACGGTGTTGATGTTGGTCTCGAGGGGGATGTCGCTATGGCTCTTGATGATCATGGCTATCTCCTCCAGGGCCGTGTTCCCGGCACGCTCCCCCACACCGTTGATTGTGACCTCGCACTGGCGCGCCCCGGCAAGAAGACCCGACATGGTGTTGGCTGTAGCCATGCCGAGATCGTTGTGGCAGTGGGTGGAGAGTATGGCCTTGTCCATCCCGTCCACATTATCCATGAGGTACTTGATCTTGGCGGCGTACTCTGACGGGAGGCAGTAACCTGTTGTATCCGGAATATTCACCACCGTGGCCCCGGCTTTGATGACGGCCTCGACCACGCGCGCAAGGTATTCATTGTCCGTGCGTCCCGCATCCTCGGCATAGAACTCCACATCTTCCACATACTTTTTAGCATATTTCACCGCGCTTACAGCCCGCTCGAGAATCTCCTCGCGGGTGGAGTTGAACTTGTATTTGATATGGGAGTCCGAAGTGCCGATACCCGTATGTATCCTCTTGTGTTTGGCATATTTGAGTGCCTCTGCCGCCACGTCTATGTCTTTCTGGACGGCTCGCGTGAGAGCGCATATCACAGGCCAGGTGACAGCTTTGGAAATCTCCACCACGGAATTGAAATCCCCGGGACTGGATATCGGGAAACCGGCCTCGATGACATCGACGCCCAAGCCTTCAAGCGCCTTCGCGACCTGTATCTTCTCCACGGTGTTCAGCTGGCAGCCAGGCACCTGCTCACCATCACGCAAGGTGGTATCAAAAATGTAGACTCTGTTTGAATTCATTTTACTGTGGTAATAAACACTAACGGCTTGCTAATTTCGCAATCTGTTCTGTAAAAAGCAAGAATTGGCGCAGTTTTTTTGCCACTCTTCCAATAATGTCTAAATTTGAAGCGCAAATCGACATATATGAAAGTACTCAAATTCGGAGGAACCTCTGTAGGCACCTCAGACAGCCTCCGTCAAGTCAAAAACATAGTCACCTCCTATGACGGACGTGTGGCAGTGGTCGTCTCCGCACTGGGAGGCATCACAGACAGTCTGGTCAAAGCGTCATCCCTTGCGGAGAACGGTGACGCCTCATTTACCGGAATCCTCGACTGCATAAGGGAACGGCATCTGCTGATGTGCGATGAACTTATAGGAAACGGCGAAGCCCTCCGCATACTGAAAGAAAAGATCAATGCCCTCTGCGACAGACTCGACGAGATCTGCCGCGGAGTCTATATGCTCGGTGTCCTGCCGCGCAAGACTAAGGACGAGATTCTGAGCTTCGGAGAGAGACTGTCTTCCCTGATAGTGGCGGAAGTAATCCCCGGGGGCTGCCTATACGACTCACTGCAGTTCATACGCACCCGCCGCTCCGGCAAATCGGACACGGCTGACATCCAGACGAGTTATCCGCTTATCCGCGAGGCCTTTGCAGGATATGAGATGTCTGATGCGGTCGCAATCGTGCCAGGCTTCATATCGGCGGATTCAGACAGCGGGCAGATCACCAATCTCGGCCGCGGCGGATCAGATTATAGCGCAAGCCTGATAGCCGCAGCGCTTGATGCGGAGCAGCTTGAGATCTGGACGGACGTGGACGGGTTCATGACAGCCGACCCGCGCATCATCAAGACATCTTATGTGATAGACGAGATGAGCTACGACGAGGCCATGGAGCTCTGCAATTTCGGCGCGAAGGTCATATATCCCCCGACTCTCTATGCCGTATGCCGCAAGGAGATTCCCATAATAGTCAAGAACACTTTCAACCCCTCCGCGCCCGGTACGACAATCCGCAGGCGCCGGACAAAGGCTGACAGCCGCCTGATCTGCGGGATATCCTCCATCGATGACATCTGCCTTCTGACTTTGAGCGGGACATCCATGGTAGGACTCGTCGGGGTGGACAGCCGGATTTTCTCAGCGCTCGCCGCCGAAAGCATCAGCGCCTTCATGGTGACCCAGTCCGCATCCGAGACAGGCATCTCAATAGGCGTCAGCAAAGATGACGCGCAGCCGGCACGCGATGCCCTCGACGCTGAATTCAGCGCGGAGATAGCGAGCGGGGCCATCGAGCCTGTCAAGATAGAGAACAGCCTCGCCGCCGTGGCTGTGGTCGGAGAGAACCTGAAGCACGGCATAGGAATAGCCGGCAAACTCTTCGGCACGCTCGGACGCAACGGCATCAGTGTTGTAGCCTGCGCCCAAGGATCCTCCGCCACCAACATCTCCCTTGTGGTGGACCGCAACTACCTGCGCAAGACGCTCAACGTCATCCATGACTCCTTCTTCCTGTCTGAATACCGGGAAGTGAACGTCTTCCTCTGCGGCGTCGGCACAGTGGGAGGCCAGCTCCTGGACCAGATATCGCACCAGAGGGAGAAACTCATGAGCGAGCGCAACCTCAAAATCAACATGGTAGGCGTGGCCCGCAGCACCAAGGGGGTGTTCTCCCGTGACGGTATAGACCCCTCATATTGGAAAGAGTCCCTGGAAAACGGCGTCAGCATCGATCCTGCCAAGCTGAGGGACGAGATCATCAAGATGAACATCTTCAACTCGGTCTTCGTGGACTGCACCGCAAGCCCGGAGATAGCCGCCCTTTACAAGGACTTCTTCGAGCACGGCATTTCCGTGGTGGCGGCCAACAAAATAGCAGCATCGTCAGACTACGCCACCTACCTTGACCTCAAGCGGACAGCTCTTCACCGCGGGGTCAAATTCCTCTTCGAGACCAACGTTGGAGCAGGCCTGCCGATCATCAGCACTATCAACGACCTGCGCGACAGCGGAGACCATATCCTCAGGCTACAGGCTGTGCTGAGCGGAACCTTGAACTTCATATTCAACACCATCTCGGAGGATGTCCCGTTCAGTCTGGCCGTCAAGATGGCCAAGGAGCAGGGATTCTCAGAACCGGACCCGAGAGTGGACCTCTCCGGTCTGGACGTTGTACGCAAGCTGGTGATACTGGCCAGAGAGTCAGGATATGAGGTGAACAGGGAAGATGTCGAGAAGCAGCTATTCATTCCTCAGGATTTTTTCGAGTGCAGCCTCGAGGAATTCTGGGAAAAACTTCCGTCACTTGACGAAGATTTCGAGCGCCGCCGTTCAAGACTTGAGAGCAAAGGTCTCCGCTGGCGTTTCGTGGCCAGGATGGACAAAGGCAGATGCAAGGTCTCCCTTGAAGAACTCGGCCAAGACAGCCCAGCCTGGAAACTGGACGGCTCGAACAACATAATCCTGCTCACCACAGAAAGATACGACAGGCATCCTATGCTCATTCAGGGCTACGGTGCCGGAGCGGGAGTGACAGCCGCGGGCGTATTCGCAGACATAATGAGAACAGCAAATATATGAGAACAGCAATAGTAGGCGCCAGCGGCGCAGTCGGGCAAGAACTCCTCCGCCTGCTTGAAGAGAGGAATTTTCCTGTAGATGAACTTCTGCTTTTCGGCTCGGAACGCAGTGCCGGAAGCAAATACAGTTTCAAGGGCAAGGAGCTGGAAGTCAAACTCCTCCAGGACAACGACGATTTCAAGGACGTGGATTATGTCTTCGCATCAGCCGGCGCCGGCACTTCGAAAAAATTCGCCGGCACCATCACCCGATACGGAGCGACCATGATCGACAACTCCAGCGCTTTCCGCATGGACTCCGACGTGCCTCTCGTGGTGCCGGAGTGCAATGCCGAGGACGCGCTTGACGCCCCAAGGCACATTATCGCCAACCCTAACTGCACCACCATAATGATGGTCGTGGTGCTCAAGCCGATAGAGACTCTCTCCCACATACGCAGGGTACGCGTAGCCAGCTACCAGTCCGCATCCGGAGCCGGTGCGCAGGCCATGGCCGAACTCGAAGAGCAATACCGGGAAGTGCTTTCCGGCAGACAGGCCACAGTGAGCAGGTTCCAGTACCAGCTCGCATACAACGTGATCCCGCAGATCGATGTTTTTCAGGACAACGGCTACACCAAGGAGGAGATGAAGATGTTCAACGAGACACGCAAGATCCTCCACTCGGACATCAGGTGCTCGGCGACCTGCGTGAGAGTTCCGGCACTGCGCTCACATTCCGAAGCCGTGTGGATAGAAACGGAGAAGCCGCTGGACGTCAAGCAAGTACAGGCAGCTCTCGCAGCGGCTCCAGGTGTCACCCTGTGCGATGACCCGGCACAGCTAAAATATCCGATGCCGCTCTACACCGCAGGCAAGGACGACGTTTACGTGGGCCGGATCCGCAAGGACATAAGCGACGAGTGCAGCATAACCCTGTGGCTGTCGGCTGACCAGATCCGCAAAGGGGCCGCGCTCAACGCCATCCAGATTGCAGAATACCTTATAAGAAAGAGGACCTAAAAGCCCTCTTTCTGCAAACTCACTATCGCCCGGCTCTCGCGCCCGTCGGCACAGACAAGCAGTTCGTCATCAAAGCGCACATGTCGCACGAACTCGCTCTCATATACAGCGTCAAGAGAGTCGAGAAAATCCGTATCGCACAACTCTCCCGGACGGGCGTAAGGATTGACATTGACGTATCCGGCATTGAACGAAGTCATGTTCTGGAAGAAATGTGTACCCTGGCTCGGGTCTATCCTGAAATTGTCAAGACAGCACTCCACGATCAGCTTGGCCTCGGAAATGTCGCTCCAGCTGACCGGCACACCGAGCGAAGGGATGCTTGAGCCCCAACGCCCATAGCCTATCAGGATATAATTCCTCTTTTCAGCACGCATATTGAGATTCACTGCAGTGACCTCCTCTGCCATCTGACGGGTCTTGAGCACATCGAAAGCGTCCTTGCGGAGATACACGATATCCCTTATCCCGCCGATGCGTCCAGGGCCTATGGCGCTGCCCGAGCGGATGAAAGCCTGGCGCTCGTCCACCATGCTCCAGTCCATACGGCAATACATCCCGTCTACCGAAATAGGTCTTATCTGAAGGACATTGAATATGTCGAAAGTCCTCTTGCTCCCGCTCCTGTCAAGATTTGCCGCAAACTCTATCTCCACTCCGCACTTGACTTCTTTCTGCGTAATCTCAAGGAGTTCATTGAGAATGTCCGCAAGCGGGAAGGTATTGTATTTGAGGATATGGGCGAAGGTGATGAATTTCGGCCCCTGCGGCACAGGAGAATCCACTATCCTCTGGTTCTCAAAATCCCAGGTGGATACGACCTTCGACAGAGCACGGAAACCCTCGCAGTCCGAGATCGGTATCCTCTCTATGTTGATCGCGTCATCAACGGAAGTCTTGAACCTGTCCGGCTGGAGATTCAGGGCATACATCGCCTGCTGGGTCTCACGCATCGTGAGATCCGGAGTCGAGGTCTGCAGAACATTGCGCGGGTACTTAGGGGAGAAGCGCAGAACCTGGTCCCCGTCCACCACGGCCTTTCCCAAACCGAAAGCCAGTTTGACAACCCCGTCCTCAGGCCTTTCATACCCGATCGGATAGAAGTTGAGAGAACGTGCGACACCGGAAAACGTCGGAAAATAGTAGCCTCCATCCTCACTTCCGCAGATCTCCTGAAGCACTATGGCCATCTTCTCCTCCGAAATGACATTCGACGTAGAGATGATATAGCCTCTGGACGATGCGAAGTAGACGGAGGCATAGACACTCTTGATGGCTTTGGAGAGAAGCCGTAACTCCTGGTCCTCATTTTCGGTATGAGGAATCATATAAGTCGAATACACTCCAGCAAACGGCTGATAATAAGAATCTTCAAGCTTGGAGGACGAGCGTACGGCAAGCGGCTTGCGCACATTGCGGATAAATACCCTGAGATCCTCCATCAGCTCCGACGGCAGGGTGGAAGCGACAAATTCCGACAATATCTCCGCGTCCGAAAGATCCGAATTGATGACATATTGGAGACCGTTCTCAATGATGAAGCGGTCAAAATACTCTGTCGTGACCACGAGCGTGCGCGGCACCAGCACCCTCACATCCTCCCACTTGTCATAGAGGTCGTACTTCTGGAGAATGTGGTTAAGAAAGGCAAGTCCTCTGGCCTTTCCCCCGAGCGAGCCGTCTCCCACACGTGCGAACCAGATCGCGTCATTGTAGGTGGCGCGGTCAAAACGGGCAACGACACCGAGGCCCTGATTGATCCGGTAGTCGTGGATCTTTCTCAGGTTCATCTCCCTTACCTGCTCCACATCGGCGTCAGTCCCGATACGTATAGGCCGGAAGAGGTCACCGATGGAGAACAGCCCCCGGCCATACAGCCAGCGCGAGATATAGTTCTTGTCCGCGAAGTAGCGCAGCGCGCTGTCGGACATGGTCGCTATGACCTTTTCGAACTCGTAAAGGTCTCGGGCGCGGGCTATCTCCTGCCCGGTCTCCGGATCCGTGACGATGAAGTCGCCGAAACCGAACTCCCTGCCTATATACTCGCTGACCTCGTGGGTAAGGGTCTTGGATGTCTTGCGTACAAAGCCTACTCCTAGCTGCTCCGCCACGCTGCGCATGCTCTCCTGCGAGGACTGCATCAGGAAAGGCATCGTGGGGTTGTCTTCCCGTATGAGCCGGCACAGGTTGACCCCGGCATCGCTTTTCTCATTCTCCGGCTTGTCCCCCTTGTGTACTACGAAGCCGACGTCTGATATGACGCCTATTACATTGGACTTGTAGCGCTCGTATAGAGAGACGGCGTCATCGTAATTGGTCGCCATGAGGATTTTAGGCCTTGAGCGCTTGCGCATGACCTGCTGCTCCTCGTTGAGCGCATCACGTACAGCCTCGCTGTTCTGCTGGAGGACAAGTTTGTAGAGCAGAGGCAGATACGTGGAATAATAACGCACAGAGTCTTCCACAAGAAGAATCGCCCGGGCCCCCATCTCCAATATGTCCTGCTCGGCGTTGAGCTTGTCTTCGAGCAGTTTGACTATGGCTATGATGATGTCGGTGCTGCTGTTCCAGCAGAAAACATAGTCTATGCAGGAACGGTCGCTGCTTTCGATGTTGCGGTAGATTTCACGCGAGAAGGCGCTCAGCAGCACTATCGGGGTCTCCGGCCTCAGTGCTTTGGCCTGCCGGGAAAACCCGAACACGTCAAGTTCCCCGACATTGTACATGGTAATGATGAGGTCGAACTGCCCGTCATCCCCTTTCAGCACCTCCAGGGCGTCGATTGTGGATTCGGCCCGGAGGATGGATGGGGGATTGCTCAAATTGAGTTCAGCATATTCCCTGCTGATCTGCTCCTCGATGTGCCCGTCCTCCTCGAGGGAGAAGCTGTCGTAGTTGTTGCAAACCAGGAGAATACGGCGTATTCTCCTGGTCATCAGTCTAGTATAGTCCTGCTGGCTTTCCATCCGTTGATTTGTTTACACGAGTCCCTGGTCCGCCATCGCGTTGGCCACCTTGATGAAGCCCGCGATATTGGCACCCTTGACATAGTTGATGTACCCGTCCTCTTCTTTGCCGTACTTGAGGCAGGAAGCGTGGATATCGGACATGATACGGTGCAGCTGGGCATCAACTTCTTCGGCACTCCACTTCTGGCGTATCGAGTTCTGGGTCATCTCAAGTCCGGATGTGGCCACCCCGCCGGCGTTTGACGCCTTGCCTGGGGAGTAGAGGATCCGTGCTTTCTGGAAGAGAGCTATGGCCTCCGGGGTGGTAGGCATGTTGGCTCCTTCCACCACGCAGGCGCACCCGCCCTTGAGCAGGCGCTCCGCATCCGCGGCCTCGATCTCATTCTGTGTCGCGCATGGCAGGGCGATGTCGCAAGGGATGCCCCAAGGCCTCTCCCCCGGGTAATACTTGGCCCCGGGATACTGCTTGGCATATTCGCTGATGCGGCCGCGGCGCACGTTCTTGAGGCCGAGCACGAAGTTGATCTTCTCCTCGTCAAGCCCGTCAGGGTCATGTACGAAGCCGTCGGAATCAGAAAGCGTAACGACCTTGGCTCCCAGCCTCATAGCCTTCTGTGCGGCATACTGCGCCACATTACCGGAACCGGACACCAACACCGTCTTGCCTTCAAACGACTCTCCCTTGAGGGCGAGCATCTCCTGGGCGAAATAGCACACCCCGTATCCGGTGGCTTCTGGCCTGAGGAGGCTTCCGCCCCATCCGAGGCCTTTGCCTGTGAGCGTGCCGGTGAACTCGTCACGAAGACGCTTGTACTGTCCGAAAAGGAAGCCGATCTCGCGTCCGCCAACGCCGATGTCACCTGCCGGCACATCGGTGTTCGGACCGATATGACGGTAAAGTTC
This sequence comes from Bacteroidales bacterium UBA6431, assembly GCA_002439095.1. GTDB lineage: Bacteria > Bacteroidota > Bacteroidia > Bacteroidales > UBA932 > Cryptobacteroides. Next base: position 24,470 of record DJOT01000007.1, read on the forward strand.
GGTCATGAAGCTCTGGCAGAAACGCATCACCTCGGCATCGGACTTGCCGCGTGGGCTGAAGTCGGAGCCGCCCTTACCGCCTCCCATCGGGAGGGTCGTAAGGGAATTTTTGAAGACCTGCTCGAAAGCGAGGAACTTCATGATGCTGAGGTTGACGCTGGCGTGGAAGCGGATGCCGCCCTTGTACGGACCGAGGGCGCTGTTCATCTGCACGCGGAAACCGCGGTTGATGTGGATCTCGCCCCTGTCATCCATCCACGGGACACGGAAGATGACGATACGCTCAGGTTCAGTCATTCTCTCGAGGATCTTGAGGTCGATGAAGTGCGGGTAAGCCGTCACGTAGGAGGCCACGCTCTCAACCACTTCTCTCACCGCCTGGTGGAACTCTTTCTCACCGGGGTTGCGGGCGATCAGCTCCGACATGAAGCGATCGATGTAGTTTTCTGTGAATTTGTCCATATAGATTAAGGTAAAAGTCGCTACCTGTACAAACTTACGCAAAAAATCCGGAATAATCGCTATATTTGCGAGGATGGGTCGAAATAAGACAATTTCTCTCTGCTTCTGCCTGCTGGCTTTTATCGTGGTGTTCGCACATTCCGTCGTACCCCACGAACACCATTGTCATGCTGTAGTGGAGAACCATATCCATCACTTCCAGCACTGCGAGGGACTCAACACCTATATCATGAAAAGCAGTCCGGATCAGCATCACCAGACAACAGTGCTCTGTGTCCCGGCCTCTGCAGCATTTTCCCAAGCACCTGCACCATCCCTCCACACCACGCCGGACAGGCTGTTTGACCTGAGCGACCATTTCAGGCGAAAATCCACACCGGACATACCTCATGGGGCGCTTCGAGGCCCCCCCCTGTCGTCTGATTGTTTTTTTCGCAGTGCAATGCCACGCACTGCGCCCTTTCCGAAGTCGTCACAACGACTCCCGTTAACAATCAGACAATTACAAAAATGAAGAGAATATTAGCGATGGCAGCAGCGCTTGCAGTAGTGTGCACTGCCTGCCACAACGAGGCTCATCACAAAGACGAGCACGATCACGAGACACACAGCCACACCCACGAGGGACACGACCACGATCATGACCACCACCACGATCATGAGGGACACGATCATCACCATGATCACGACCATGGTGCAGAAGAGGCCGAAACCGCCAATGGAGTGAGGTTCACCAAGGCACAGAGCAGCATGATTGATTTCGCGACAGATTCGTGCCGCAGGGAAAGCATCGGGGAGGTCATCCGCGCCGTCGGACAGATCATGCCATCACAAAGCGGAACGCGCATCATCACAGCCAAATCATCAGGCATAGTCACCATTGCCGGAGGCAGCCTGCTCGAAGGCAGTCCCGTGCGCAAAGGCGCAGCACTACTTTACATAGGAAGTGAGGGCCTTGCCGATGCAAACATGGATGTACGCTATGCCGAAGCCAAGAGCGAATACGAGAGGGCGTCAGGCGAATATGAGCGCAAGAGCAGACTGGCAGAAGACAAGATAGTAAGCCAAAGCGAACTGGGCCGGGCAAAGACTGAATACGAAGTCGCCAAGGCCACTTTCGAAAATCTTGAGAAGAACTACCGCGACGGGCGATTCGCCGCCACCTCCGATATTGACGGGTATCTGGCCGAACTCCTGGTGGATAACGGCCAGTATGTGCAGGCAGGCGAACCTCTCGCAAAAGTATGCAGCGACAGCAGGTTACTGGTTGAAGCCAAGGTGCAGCCGAAATGGCATAAGGCGCTTAAGAACATCGAAAGCGCCAACTTCACATTCTTCGATGACCCGCGCATCTGGACTCTTGAAGAACTCTCCGGGCGTCTTGTCAGCGTGGGAAAATCTACTTCAGTCGACAGCCCTCTGCTTCCGGTAAGTTTCGAGATCGCAAACAAACCCGGTCTGGTGCCGGGCACTTTCGCCGAACTGCACATCAAGACACGCGGCGAGACAGACGCGCTCACCGTCGACAGCGGCGCCATCATTGAAGAGATGGGCAGTTACTTCGTCTACAGGCAGGTAAATCCGGAATATTTCGAGAAAGTACAGGTCAGCATCGGTGCCAGCGACGGACTCCGTACCCAGATCCTCTCCGGCATTGAGGAAGGCCAGACAGTGGTCAGCCGCGGTGCTGTCATCGTCAAGCTTGCCCAGGCGGCCGGCGGACTGGACGCGCATTCCGGACATGCACATTAGTGGAGGCGCCCTATGAACTGGCTTAATGATATAATACGGTTTTCTCTGAAAAACCGTCTGCTGGTGCTGCTGGGAGCAGTGCTGGTAGTCATAGGGGGACTTTGGAGCGCAAACAGGACCGACATTGACGTGTTTCCTGACCTCACCGCCCCGACTGTGGTAATAATGTCAGATGCCCACGGCATGTCCGCTGAGGAAGTGGAGCGTCTGGTGACTTTCCCCGTGGAGACCGCCGTCAACGGCGCCACCAACGTGCGCCGCGTGCGTTCCACTTCCATGTACGGCTACTCTTTCGTATGGGTGGAGTTCGACTGGGGCATGGACGTGTTCCGCGCCAGACAGATAGTCTCCGAAAAGATGGTGACTCTCGGGGAGTCTCTCCCTGAAGACGTGACCCCGGTCCTGGCACCGCAGTCCAGCGTGATGGGAGAAATCATCTTCCTTGGGCTCCAGTCTCAGGACGGCACCACCTCCATGATGGACCTTCGCGACATGGCGGACTGGGTGGTGAAACCTGCCATCCTCGCCACAGGCGGTGTCTCACAGGTGACCGTGCTCGGGGGTGAGGAAAAGCAATACCAGATCCTCGCCGATCCGTTGAAGATGGAAGCCTACGGAGTGACAATGGCCGAGATCGAGGCCGTCGGACGCTCCTTGAGCATCAACACCGAAGGAGGCATAGTCCGCGAATGGGGCAATGAATACGCCCTGCGCGGCATCGCCCGCACGACCGACCTTGACGAACTCGGCAAAAGCCTTGTCTGCATGGACAAAGGCGGCCCGGTGTGCCTGTCCGATGTAGCGACGCTGCGAATAGGTCCCGCCGTCAAACTCGGCACCGCTTCACAAAACGGCAAACCCGCCGTCATCATCTCCATCAGCAAGCAACCGAACATCAACACGCTCAAAGTCACCAAAGCCATCGAGTCCAACCTCGAAGGGGTGGCGGCATCACTTCCTCATGACGTGAAGATGGACACACACATCTTCCAACAGGCCGATTTCATACAGGCATCTGTCGGCAACGTGGGCCGGGCCCTGCTTGAGGGTGCAATATTTGTGGTATTGATCCTGTTCCTCTTCCTGGGCAACTTCAGGACCACGGTAATCTCCATCATAGCAATCCCCATGTCGCTTCTTGCCACGATCATAGTCCTGCACCTGCTCGGGATGGACATCAACACCATGACCCTCGGCGGCATGTGCATCGCGATCGGTTCGCTCGTGGACGATGCCATCATAGATGTGGAAAATGTATATAAACGCCTGAGACAGAACCACCGCAAGCCGGAGGCGGAAAGGCAGAAAGTCTTCGATGTGGTATTCGAGGGTTCCAGAGAGATCCGCTCGTCCGTCATCAACGCGACCCTCATCATCATGGTGGCCTTCACTCCCCTCTTCTTCCTCAGCGGGATGGAAGGCAGACTTCTCAAGCCGCTCGGGATCACCTACATCATCTCACTGTTCATGTCTCTGATCGTGGCGATGACCCTCACTCCCCTCCTCTGCAAGGACATGCTCTCAAACGAGAAATACCTCACCCGCAACGACCGCGAGGGCTGGGTGAGCCGCAAGCTCTCCTCTGCATACGAGAAGGCTCTCGGATGGGTCCTGATGCACAAAAAAGCCGTCATGGGAGCCACCTGCGTGCTGCTTATAGGGGCTGTGGTTGTATTCACGCAGATGGGAAGCAGTTTCCTTCCGGACTTCAACGAAGGCTCGATGACAATTTCAGCTGTCACGCAGCAGGGCACGTCCCTTGAAGACAACGACCGCCTCGGGCAGCTGATGGAAAGGGAACTTCTCAGCATCCCGGAAGTCACCAGCACCTCGCGCCGCTCCGGACGCGGAGACCTCGATGAGCATTCCCAGGCCACCAACTCTTCGGAGCTCGATGTCAACTTCAATCTCTCCGGCAGATCCAGAGAAGAAGTCTTCAACGATGTACGTGCCAAACTCAACTCCATACCGGGTATCGCTGTGACAGTCGGCCAGCCGCTCGGGCACCGCATAGACCACATGCTCTCAGGCACCAAGGCCGCCATCGCCATAAAGATATTCGGTACAGATCTCGGCACAATGCAAATGCTCGGCAACACAGTCAAGAGCCTCATCTCTGAAGTGGAAGGGCTGGTGGACGCATCCGTGGAGCAGCAGGCCGCGACACCCCAGATACAGATCAAGGCAGACCGTGCCGCACTGGCCCAGTATGGCATCACGATGGCGGACTTCAACGACTTCATCAACCTCGCTTTCTCCGGGGAGAAACTCTCAGACATCTATGAGGGTCAGCGCCGCTACGATGTCGTGCTGCGTCTCGGCGATGATGACACCCGCAGCATAGAGGGCGTGCGCAACGCGCTCATCGATACCGGCAACGGAAGCAAAGTCCCGCTGGAGCAGGTCGCCAGAATCGTTTCGACATACGGCCCGAACTCCATCAGCCGCGAGAACGTACAGCGCAAGCTCGTGGTGTCCGCCAATGTGAGCGGACGAGATGTAGGAAGCGTAGTGGAGGATGTGCAGAGGGTCATTGCTGAATCGGTGCAACTCCCGGAAGGCTACCGCATCGAATACGGCGGACAGTTTGAGAGCGCAAGAAGTGCCTCACGCACCCTTGCCCTCGCCACCATACTGGCTGTTCTCGCAATATTCCTGCTGCTCTACCTTGAGTTCAAGGATGTCACGCTGTCAGGCATCGTACTAGCCAGCCTGCCTCTCGCACTTGTCGGAGGCGTATTCGCGGTGTGGATCAGCTCCGGAGTGGTCAGCATCCCGTCAATAATCGGATTCATCACTCTCTTCGGCATAGCCACCCGCAACGGAGTCCTGCTCATCAACCGCTACCAGCACCTGCGCCACGACGGGGAGGGGCTCAGGGAGAGCGTCATCGACGGTTCGGTGGACAGGCTCAACCCTATCCTCATGACGGCCCTGACCTCTGCCCTTGCCCTCATCCCGCTGGTGCTCAACGGAGACAAGACAGGCAATGAGATCCAAAGCCCGATGGCAGTGGTGGTGCTCGGAGGACTTCTGACATCCACCCTTCTCAACATCTTCATCATACCGATAATGTACGAATGGTACGCAAAAAGGAAGAAAACCAATGACAAATAGATATCTGATCACAGCGTTCGCCGCCCTGTCCCTTTGCGGGGCGGCAGACGCACAGGACTTCAGCGGCATACTCTCGCAGGTGGAGGCCAACAATACCACGCTTCAGGCACTCCGCAGCGAGGTTCAGGCCGACAAGATGGAAGCCCGCACCGGACTTGCACCTTCCGACCCGGAAATAGAACTGGGTTATCTCTGGGAAACCGTGGACCCGGAAGGCGGCAACAGGCTTGACTTCAGCGTCAGCCAGAGCTTCGACTTCCCGACAGTGTATTATTGGAGAAAGAAGATTTCCCAAGGGGAATGCGCAGCTGCGGATTACGAATACGCCATCGGCAGGAAAAAAATCATGCTGGAAGCAAAGCAGGTCTGCATAGAACTGATCTACCGCAACGCCCTCAAATCCGAACTTGACAAATGCCACGCCAATGCCAAGGCCATAGCCGACAGCTGGCAGAGCAAGTTCGATACGGGAGAGGCCGGTGCTCTGGACTTGAACAAGGCGAAAATGGCCCTCCTCGCTTCGGCCCGCACGGCAAGGAACAACGAGATAGAGCGACAGGCACTTCTCTCCGAGCTCCAGAGGCTCAACGGCGGCAAGGCCATAGACTTCAGCATGAATGCATTCGCCGACCCTATGCTGCCTGACGACTTCGAGCAGTGGTACGCAGACGCAGCAGCTCACAGCAGCGAGTTGCTCTCAGTGGAGAATGACCTGCACAATGCGGAGTCAGGCGTCAAACTCTCCGCTTCGCAGTGGCTTCCGAAATTCTCTATCGGTTACATGTCCGAAAGCGTCACAGGCAGCACCTTCCAGGGAATCACCGGAGGAATCTCCATTCCTCTATGGGAGAACCACGGCAAGGTCCGGGCCGCCAAAGCCCGCAGAGAAGCCGCCGAGGCGAAACTGAAAGACACATACGCACAGTTCAAGATCTCACTCAAGTCAAAGTATGACAAGGCCGTAAACCTGATCGCCCTCCGCGAAGAGTATCGCAAGACACTCTCGGGGCTCAACCCGGGTGACATGCTCTACGAAGCACTTGAATGCGGAGAACTCTCCATTGAGGACTACACCTATTCTATCGAAATCTGGCATGACACATTCCAGGATGTGCTCGAATGCGAGCGAGACTGCCACAGCCTGATATCGGAACTGGAGAATTTCGCCGAATAGTGCTATATTTGCTTGAAACAACAAACTATAACCACTGATGACCAAGTTATTCAAGATTACCATCGCTTCGCTGCTTGCGCTGTCATGCATCGGAGCGCCCGCCTACGCACAGAAATCCGCGCGCAAGGCCGCCAAAAACGCCAAGACCGAGCAGCAACCGGCACCGAAGAGGGTTGACCCGAGCGTGAGCGCCCGGCAGACGCTCGACCGCATCTACGACTACCTCTCAGCCTGCACTCCGGCGGAAGTGCTTGACGCAGACGGCAAAAGCATCACTGACTACAGCAAGATCGACGAAAACTCCACCCTAAAGAAAGGAGATTTCGGCATCTGCACCTACGAGTGGGGCGTGACCTACTCCGGCATGCTTGCCCTGAGCGAGTTCACCGGCGAGAGCAAATACGCCGACTACGCATACACGAGACTCAAGCTGCTTGGCGACATCTACCCTTATGTACGTGACTACTACAACGCCACCGGCTACCCGATGAAGCTTAAGTACCTCGCCAGCCCGAAATGGCTTGACGACTGCGGTGCCATGACCGCCGCCATGATCAAGGCCACCCTCGCCGACCCGCAGAAAGGCAAGGATTTCAGGGCCCTGCTCGACAACGGGTTCAACTTCACCATGTACAAAGAGTACCGCCTCTCCGACGGCATCCTGGCACGTAACCGCCCTACAACCAATTCCGTATGGCTCGACGACATGTACATGGGCATCACCCCGATAGCCTACAGGGCTCTGCTCAGCCAGAAAGAGAGGGGCGACCTCACGCAGAAATTCTACGCCGAGGCTGTAAATCAGATCCTCCTTTTCAAGAAATATCTCTGGGTGCCGGAGAAGAACCTTTTCCGCCACGGCTGGATAGAGGGTATGACCGAACACCCGTCCTACCATTGGGCCAGAGCCAACGGCTGGGCAGTGCTCACCCTCTGCGATGTGCTCGACGTGCTTCCGGAAAGGGCGCAGGGACGGGACGAAGTGCTCGATATGCTCAAGTCGCTCCTGCGCGGCATCGCCCCGTACCAGGCCCCGGACGGACGCTGGCATCAGCTCATCGACAAGACCGAGTCCTATCTTGAAACCAGCGCCACAGCCATGTTCGTATACGGATACGCCCACGCCATCAACAAAGGCTGGATAGACCGTACCGCCTATCAGGACATCGCCCGTGCCGGCTGGGCCGGAATCGAGAAGCAGGTTAACGCACAGGGACAGGTGGAGAACACCTGCGTGGGCACAGGACTCGGATGGACCAACACCTTCTACGAAGGCCGCCCGGTAAGTGTCTATGCCGCCCACGGCTATGGCCCCGTACTGCTTGCCGGCACCGAGATGCTCAAACTCTACGCATCCCGGCAGTCACAGCAGCCAAGGCCGGGAATGGCATTCCAGCAGGTTGAGAGGCAGGAAGGCAAGCCCATGATATTCCTCGCCGGCGACTCCACCTGCAAGAACGGCCGCGGCACAGGCGACAACGGCCAGTGGGGCTGGGGCAGTTTCTTCCAAGAATACGTAAACGACACAGCCGTAGTGGACAACGAGGCTGTAGGTGGCTTGAGCAGCCGCACTTTCTACAACAACCGCTGGCCGCAGGTACGCGACCGTATCCAGAAAGGCGATTTCGTCATCATCCAGTTCGGGCACAACGACATGTCCCCTCTCAATACCGGACGTGCGCGCGGCACCCTTGACGGCACCTCCGATGAATGCCGGACGGTCGTGATGGAGAAGAACGGCGGCCCTGAGGATGTCTACTCATACGGGCATTACATACGTCTGATGATCCGCCAGACCAGGATGCGCGGAGGAATCCCCGTCGTTCTCAGCCCTACTCCGCAGAATCGCTGGAAGAGCGACTCTTCCGTGGAGAGGTTCGACAAGACTTTCAACGCCTGGTGCAAAGAAGTCGCCGCCCAAGAGGGAGTCGAATATATCGACTTCAATGAACTCGCGGCCGCTCAGTATGACATCCTAGGTAAGCAGAGAGCTCAGGCCGACTACTTCGCCGATTCCGTGCACACCCGGGAGGCGGGAGCGCGCCTCTACTGCCGCACCCTCGCAGACGCCCTCAAGGCAGCCGGCGGTCCGCTGGCAACTTACATCAAATAATAAAAAATCCGGGGCATGACCCCGGATTTTTTCAAAAGCTTATCCTGTAGCTGAAATTCGGGCAGAACGGCAGCAGGGCGAGTTCCTTCCAGCTTTCAGTCGAGGCATCGAAATAGAGCATGAACGGGTTGAAACGGTTGAGCACATTGCAGATGCCAAAATTGAAATCGTGCTTGAAACGGCCCCAAGTCCTGGAGAATCCGTAACCGGCATCAAGCCTTATCACCGCCGGCATCTTGTAGTTGTTGATGGTTGAGAAATAGTCAGCCGTCCACTCCTGGCCAGGAATGTGCATAGTATAGGTTTCAGCTGCACCGTTTTCCCAATGTCCGCTCTGGGCAGTGAACGCAAGGCTGAATCCGCGCCACTGCGCCGAAACATTGAGGACATGCCGGCGGTCGAAGCGGGCGTTGAACGGCTTCCCGTCATTGACCGAAGCGAATCCCTCCCGGGTCGTCTTGGAGAGCGTGTAGGCAGCCCGGACATTGAGTTCACGTCCGTGATACTCATACAGGAACTCAGCCCCATACGCCTTCCCCATCCCGATATCGACATTATCTTCCCAACCAGCGAGCCCGCCGCTGAACATTGTCTGCGCCTCTTTGTAGAGTACGAGATTGCCCATCTCCTTCCCGAACGCTCCGAGAGACAAGGAATGGCCCCCGAAAACAAAAGAAGTCCCGAAGTTCAACTGCTCCGCACTCTCCGGCGAGACCATATCCCCAGACGGGACAATAAGGTCAATGGACCATCCGACAGGCAGACCCTCAAGAGTGTGATAGTATTGCACCGTCCTGTCGTATGATGCCTCCAGGGCGAAGTGTCTTGTCACATTCCACTTGGCGGAGGCGCTGTATTCCGGATCCTTACGCGCTCCTTGATATTTGGCGTTATGGAAAACATTGCCTCTGACGGCGGCCCGGATTGACAGTCTCTCCGGAATTGTGAAGCCTCCGCTCAAATAAGCGGAGCCGAGCGAAGTCTCCGACTTGTTGGTCACGGAAGCCACCTGCCCGGGAGCGAAGAACGCGTACCTGAACTGGCCGCCGGCAGCTATGTCAAACCACTTCCCCAGCGGCCGCTTCCACGACACGGAGGCGCTCGCCTCGCTCAGCGTGGACAAGAGAGACAGACGGTTCTCCACACCGCGAAAAACTGTCCGCTGCTCACGGCTGTTGCCATAGTGGTTGTAGGATGCCGATGCGTCGAGCCGCGAGCGGCCCAGTTGACCCTGATAACGGAGAATCGCGATGGCATTCTTCCATCCAAAAGCGTCATCAGCGCCTGACGGCGTAGTAAAAGAATAATTGTCACGGCTCATGAAAACCGAAGCATCAAGGCTCTGCCCGGAAGCTATCTTCCAGTGCACCTTGCCATAAACATCCCCTACGCCGGCCCGGAAGTCCTTCAAATCACCGAGGTACGAGTTCATCAGGCCCTTGAGGGCCTTGTATTCCAGAGTCAACGGGGATATCCGCCCTGAGAACATGAGCGAAAGCCGGTCGGATACCGGAACCTCAGCTTCAGCCCCGAGCAGGAAATTGTTGACCGCAGCCCCGAGCCGCAACTTGTCATGACCGGGGGTCTTGGTCTCCAGTCGTATATGAGAGGCCGTGAAATTGCCGGCACTGCCGTCGAATCCGCCTTTTATCAGTGAGACATCTCCGATCACCGACTGCGGGACAACGGTGGTCAGCCCCAGAAGGTGCGACTGCCCGTATATCTGCACGCCGTCAATTGAAAAGAGATTGTTGCCAATATTGCCGCCGCGCACATACACGGCTGAACTCCCATCGGCACCCGTCGTGACTCCAGGCAGGCCCTGAACCCAACGTATCGGATCTCCCTCGCCAAGTGGGGATACGACTGCCCGTATACCGCCGATATCTGTTCTCAACTCTCCTATACGCCTTTCGACTCTTCTGTCTCCGGTCTTCACGGCTGCGTTCAATGTATCTGAAATCTCCTGCGCCTGCAATGTGACAGGCAGCAGAAGCATGAATGTGATTGTTGCTGTTTTCATTGGCAAAGTTATCTTTGCGGTTTTGGAATGAGCGGATAAGATGTGTTCTTATTATAAAAGGCTCGCATCCATTGTCCGGTTTTCTTAATCTGAGCCCCGAATATCCCGACTCCGCCGTGGATATTGGTAAATATGTTCTCCCTGCGGAAAGTGATTGTGGCATCTGATGATCCCATCCTTGTGGTATATTCAATTGCCTCTTTTATATACCGGTCATAATCATCCGATACAGCCATGAAAACAATATACCCCTCGTTTTCATAGGGCTCACGCAGTTTGTCGGGGGATCTGTTCAGAGAATAGTAATATGGGCCTCTGAAATCTCCGGATATGAGAAAATACTCTTCTTTTTCCGAGTCGCTTTTTTTAACTCTCAGATATTTTCTATGAATGGACGCTCCGGACAGATATGGATACAACTCCGAAGGCAACTCGCGCCCGTAGTAGTCTGTGTCACTCGTCTCCGGGATGTACGTGTCACCCGTCAGGTTGAAATTATCCACGAGTTCACAGTCAGTGCAAATCTCTTCAGCTATTCTATGACTCCCTGTCTTCTCATCATAGTCCATCGCATACACCCAGGTATTATAACGCAGTGTCGTATAATGGTATTCTGTCCCTACAAAATCATTGTGTTTAGGACGCGAGTCCTCAATAAGATAAGGTGCATAAGATGCACAAGAGAGATCATCCCCCGTCAGCATCCTTTGCTCCGCCCATATCAGATCGTATCCTGGAACTTCAACTTCAAGCCGGTATCCATACCGTGGAACCGCCGCATAGTCGAGGATCCAGACTCCGTCCTCCCTGCGGCGGAACTCTCCAATTGGCCACCCGTCCCAAAGATCGATCAATCGCGCTGTCGCCTCCGTCAACTCCGGAGCTTCTGCGAGAAACGCTCCCTTGGTAAACGAGAGCCGCAGCTCCTGCGGACTGCTGTCCGTCAGCACGCACTCCACCACCACCTGCGGCCTCTCCCCCGCATCCAGTGCCACATCCCGCACACAGCTGGTAAACAAAGGCAGAAGCAAGAGCAAAAACAAAAAAGTTCTATTCATAATCATATCGTAAATCATTCCGGATCAACATACTGATCACCTGGAATCCAGTTTTCGGTGGTCAAAACACCGGCGCCGAATATCCCGATGCCCCCATGGACATTTGAGTATAAATTGTCTCGGGCAAAGACAGAAGTCAAATCTGAAGTATTGGCAGCCGAAAGCGCCTGCTTGAGATAGATGTCATAATCTTGGCTGAAAGAGGAGAAACGCACCTGCCATCCCCTCGGCCATTCGGATTCATCTCCCAGACCGTTCTCAACCAGAAAATCCCCAGACACATAAAACCACCGGTCTGAAGACACACTTGGGATACGGAGGAAACGCCTGTGCAGAGATCTTCCATACAGACTCCCGTACTCAGCAGTATATGCGTGGTCACTCGCATGATAAACAATTTCCGGAGTATAACAATCTCCAGTAAGATTAAAAACATCAACATCGGGATAGTCAGTACAAATCCGCTCCACATACATATCGCCCCCATCAGAACCACGATCAAGTATTCCGTATATCCACACAGGCATATCGGTATTCAAGACACGATAGGTCACTACAGACCACCCAATAGCAATGGATGATGACCATAGCGGTGGAAACAGATACTCCACCTTTGTCTCCACAACAACCCGTTCCGGCATCGTCTGCTCCGCCCAGACCAGTTCGTACCCCGGGACTTCCACCTCAAGCCGGTAGTTATGCTCAGGCTCAGCCGCATAGTCAAGAACCCAGATTCCGTCGTTGCGATGGCGGAACTCCCCTGCAGGATAATTGTTCGTGAGATCGATCAGCCGCGCCGACGCCTCTGTCAACTCCGGAGCTTCTGCAAGAGACGCTCCCTTGGTGAATGAGAGCCACAACTCCTGCGGACTGCTGTCCGTCAGCACGCATTCCACCACCACCTTCGGCCTCTCCCCCGCATCCAGCACCACATCCCGCACGCAGCCGGTGAGGGCGAGCAGAACCAGAAAAGTCCAACTATTGTTCTTCTTCATATTTAGAAATTTCTACGTTTGATGATAAATCCCCGACACATACGACATTGAATTGGCCTCTATCGAATTCTTGATCTCCATAATAGGCCACGACCTTGATTTTATATAAACCATATTGATATGGAACTAGCCTATAGGTGTATTCATTTACTTTGGTCCAAGTACATGTCCCGGGTGTCTCGGACAAATTGTCCATATATGCCACCTCCCAGTGATAAGTTAATGTTAGGTAGGTAGGACGTACTAAATACTCGTGAGGAGTGTTTGGTGCAATCCTAATATCTCCGGAAAAATTTATTCTCACACGCCTGAAAAAATTAAGACTTGAATTAACGTAAGGACAATCATCATAATCGTGTTCCATCAAAGGTGCCGAACCCCATTTAGAAAGGTACTTTCCAGATGAAAGTATATTTGCAGAATGATCGCCTTCTGAATAATATGCCTTGGCCGCTTCAGACGCAGGACAACTAACATACAAGTCACTCGTCCAGTACTTAGATAACTGGAACTCGTTTCCGTACTCCGCATTTATCCAAATCTTGTTATCTGTTGAACTATTATGCCACGCATAGCTATGGCAATTGTATCTTGCTGATGCCGGGCCTCTCATTATCGCATTCGGATATTGAGTGCAATATTCATTATTAAGATACTCAATTTCTTGCGAACTTAGTTCAGCACGTGCTATTCCAATAATCGGCTTGCCAAAATATGTGTATACTATTTGGCACCCAACAAACTCTACCCCGTTCACGGATGTGACTATCTGGAGATTCTCTTGGCTGTCAATACCGAATAGAGGCCTAAGAGAGTTTGCGCTATACGTCAGTGTGTCCGCAGAACGGAGTTCCAGTTTTTTGCGCACAGCCTCCCTCAATGCAGTCTTGTTTGCTCCGGACGACAAGCCTGCTACAAGTCCGGAGCCGAGGAAATACTCCAGAAACATCCCGTCTGTATAAGACAATGTCTCATCATCTTCTGCTGCGTTGATCCTTCTTGAATCAAGTGTCATGCTTGATGTACTGAACGCTTTAATCAGTTCTTCCGCCGCGTCAGAGCGGGATGCCAATTCCCGGTGAAGACCGCTGTTCTCATACACGAGACGGATGGCCTCTTGAGGGTCGTTATACGCAAATACCAGATAGTTGAGAGGATAATGCAGAATAGATCTCACAAGAGCACTCGTCGTCATCATCTTGAGCTGCGCTTCCGGTACATCGCACGCTTTAAAGCGTTCTTCTATGCCACGGATCCCGGTCCACGCAGAGAAATCAGTCTGGGAGACAAATGTAAGCGGAGCGTCCACCTGAACGGTAGCGACCAAATCAGCTGACGACTGCGCATCAGCGCAAGAATTGCCGAGGCCTTGTACGGCAAGCCTGTCCTGACAACCGAAAATCAGCGGCAGGAGAAGCAAAAGTGAATAATTCTTTCTCATGTCAGTGTTATTTAATGTTTGTTATATAGTTCAACGTATTGATAACCACTAAGCCATTTTTCTGTAGTCGAAGTACAAGCACCAAGTATCCCGATGCCACCATGGATATTTGAATAAAAATTGTCCCGCACAAAAATCGATGACAAGTCCGTAGTAATACCAGCATTAACAGTCACAATGGCTTGCTTCAGGTAGCGGTCATAGTCGGGACTGAAAGATGAGAAACACACTTGCCATCTTCTCGGCCATACCGATTCATCTTCTTCGTAATCATTGTTGACCTCAAAATCACCAGCCACAAAAAAACTCTGTCCTAAGTATATGCTTGGAATACGAAGGAAACGCCTATGGAGCAATTCTCCATATAGACTGCCGTACGTGGCAGCATATGCAGAGCCAAACCAATGAACAATTTCTGGAGCATAACTTTCTCCTGTAAGATTAAAAGCATCAACATCTGGGTAATCTGTGCAAATCCGCTCTACATACATTTCGTCCTTATCTGGACCGTAATCAAGTATTCCGTATATCCACACAGGAGCATCGGCATTCAAGACCCGATAGCTTGTGAACGGATAACCATAAGACGATGAAGACCACGGCGTGGTCGGTATTTTATCTTCCTTCACCTCCACTGTTATCTGCTCCGGCATTTTCTGCTCCGCCCAGACCAGCTCGTACCCCGGGACTTCCACCTCAAGCCGATAGTTATGCTCAGGCTCAGCCGCGTAATCAAGAACCCAGATTCCGTCATACCTGCGGCGAAACTCCCCCACCGGATAATTGTTCGTGAGATCGATCAGCCGCGCCGTCGCCTCTGTCAGCTCCGGCGCTTCTGCAAGAGACGCCCCCTTGGTGAACGAAAGCCGCAACTCCTGCGGAGCGCTGTCCGTCAGCAAGCATTCCACCACCACCTTCGGCTGCTCCCCCACATCCAACACCACATCCCGCACACAGCCGGCGAGGATTAAGCACAAAACACCCGAGCAGCCCAGAGAGAGCGGCAAGAACAAAAAAGAATAAATTTTTCTCATTTCAAAAACTTTAGGCGTTAATGTAATCGTCCAATGGTTAGGATGGCAAAATTTATTGGTCGCCTTAAAGATAACAATAGTTTTTCATAATAACAATGGCTTTATATAATCTCTTAACAATTAATTCATTGCCGTTGACACCTTATTCATTATTCTCATTTCTACTGATTTTTTACTGCCGTCTGCCACAAAAAAATCAGCGCAACCTTAAGAACCACTTATCGCTTCAGCAACCATATTCACCAAAAATCGGCCAACTGTCGCATCAAAAATCGGCCAACTGTCGCATCACTCAGATATAACGCACTTGTTTTTAATACAATAAATACTTATTTTTGTCGAAAATTTTTCGCCGTGAACAACTATAAAAAGAGAGTAGCAGATCGGCTGCTTACTTATAAACTTGAGTCTTCCGGAGCCGTTCTTATCGAGGGGCCAAAGTACTGCGGAAAAACGACCTTGGCATCACAACAAGCCGGCAGTATACTGTCCATGGCTGATACGGACACACTTGGCCAGAATCTTGCTCTGGCCAGGACAAATATTTCAAGACTTCTTGCAGGCAAAACACCCAGACTCATTGACGAGTGGCAAATTGCGCCTCAATTCTGGGATGCTGTCAGGAGCGAAGTGGACAAACGCAACGAAGATGGTCAGTTCATGCTTACAGGCTCAGCCGTTCCACCGAGACCGAAAAAGGATGAAAAAGGGAATATTATTGAGGAAGAGAACATACATCACACCGGAACCGGGCGTATTTCGCGACTTAAATTGCGTACAATGTCATTGTGGGAGTCCGAAGATTCCACAGGAGATGTAAGTTTGGGAGATTTATTTTCCAACTCGGACACACTAGAGGGCAAAAGCAATATCGACTTGAGCAGGCTTGCATATCTCACATGCCGTGGAGGATGGCCAAAAGCGGTTTTGAAGAAAAGCGAAAGAGCCGCATTGGCCCAGGCATTTGACTATTATGATTCCGTCGTAAGCAATGATATCAAAAGGGTCGATGATACAGAAAGAGATGAAGAACTGACAAAGAGAATCATGCGCTCGTACGCCCGTAATCAAGGGACTCAAGCCACTGCCGGAACCATTCTTTCCGACATCAAGAACAATGGCGACAAGCAGATGTCCGACAGTACCGTATACAACTATATCAAGGCATTGAAAGAAATCTTCGTAATTGAGGATTCCATCGCCTGGATTCCGAACTTGAGGAGCAAGACAGCCATAAGAACTTCAGATACAAGGTATTTCATTGACCCGTCTATAGCGACGGCTGCTTTAGGTCTTGGACCGGAAGATCTGATCAACGATATGGAGACATTCGGATTGATTTTCGAGACGTTAGCGGTAAGGGATCTTCGAGTATACGCAGATGCTCTTGACGGTAAGGTCTATCACTATCGGGACAAGAACAATCTCGAATGCGACGCTGTGATTCACCGGCGGAACGGCTCGTATGGGCTGGTGGAGGTAAAGATCGGCGGTTCGACTCCTATTAGCGAAGGCGCTGAAAGTCTTAAGGAATTGTCCGCAAAAATAGATCAATCCAGAATGAAAGCCCCTTCATTCCTGATGGTCCTGACTGGCATCGGAGATTTCGCCTATAAGCGTCCGGAAGACGGAGTCTTCGTTGTCCCGATAGGTTGCCTAAGACCTTGACAACTTTTTGAATTCTTAAAATTAATCGATATCTTCGTGCTGAAAATATGTGCATAGTAACAAAAATTTAGTACGACATGCTTTTTTCAAGACAATACTATCTTAATCAACTTATATCAGCTGAAGGGAACGGGATGATCAAAGTCATTACCGGCATCCGTCGTTGCGGGAAGTCTTTCCTACTCTTCAGACTTTTTCGCAACTATCTGCTTGAAAAAGGTGTCCATGCAGATCACATCATCCCCATTAACCTTGAAGACAGAAGGAACAAAAATTTCCGAGATCCAGATGCTCTGCTGAACCATATTGACAGCCTGATGAAGGATGAGGGGAAATACTACATTTTGCTTGATGAGGTTCAGCTTGTAAGGGAGTTCGAGGATGTACTCAACTCGTATCTGAACGTCCCCAACGCTGAAGTTTACGTCACCGGGTCAAATGCAAAGTTCCTGTCCAAAGATGTAATCACAGAATTCCGTGGACGCGGCTGGGAGATCCGCATACACCCACTCAGTTTCGCGGAATACTATGAAGTAGCAGGTGGTGAAAAGGCAGAAGCGTTCGAACAGTACTATATCTATGGCGGACTTCCCGTTGTGGCCGGGCTGGAGAAAGCGGAAGACAGGCAGAATTATCTCCGTGAAATTTATGATACCGTTTATTTGAAGGATGTCATTGACCGGAATAATCTGAAGAATGAAGAGGGATTGCGCGAGATCATCCGTGTCCTCGCATCCGGGATAGGTTCAAGCACCAACGTGTCCAGAATGTCAAACACCTTCAAGTCCATTGAAGGGAAAGACATTGCAGGTACGACCATTTCGCGATACATTGAATGCCTGCAGGATGCTTTTTTCATAAACGAAGCGCTTCGTTACGATGTCAAAGGCCGCAGACATATAGGAACCGAGACAAAGTACTACTTTGAGGATATGGGCATAAGGAATGTCATTGTAGGATTTCGACAGAATGAGCCCACCCATGCTGTGGAGAATGTCATTTATAACGAACTCCGGAGAAGAGGGTTTACCGTCGATGTCGGAGTTGTGGAGGTTTTCCGTACCGATGAAAAAGGGAAGCGGCAAAGACACAAACTGGAGAT
Source organism: Bacteroidales bacterium UBA6431 (assembly GCA_002439095.1). GTDB lineage: Bacteria > Bacteroidota > Bacteroidia > Bacteroidales > UBA932 > Cryptobacteroides. Next base: position 42,409 of record DJOT01000007.1, read on the forward strand.
TGACTTTGTCGTGAATAAACATGACGAAAGGCTCTACATCCAGTCAGCATACGCAATGCCTGACAAGGCAAAAATGGATCAGGAGCAAGATTCGCTTCTCCACATTCCAGATGGATTCCGCAAAATCATCATCGCAGCTGACCGCTACAGCTCCGGGTACAATGAAGAAGGAATCCTGATACTCAGCTTATATGACTTCCTGCTTGGCAAAGTGGATATTTGGAAATAATCAATACCCCGGAAAAATCTTTGCAAATCATAAAATCAAAACTTAAATCTGCACAAAAGAGCAGGCTTGATAGGTTTTAGGCTGTTCATATCTGGTCGGTGAATGAAGAACCTCTTCGTCATCAGCAAACCACCCGTCAAAATATCCGTCGCGTGGAGGAATGCCCGGGAAATGTTCCGTCTCAAAGGAGCGTTCAAAGATGAGTTCCTGCCACACGCCGTTATTGGCAGAGAAATAAATGTGCTCAAAAAGTTGACCATACAGAAGAGGATCAATCTTTCCTGTCACTTTGGTGGAATTAATCTCAAGTTTCACGCCCTCCCTCTCCTGCGCTCCTGCGAAAAGTGGCAGGAGCACGAAAGGGAGCAAGATCAAATATGATTTACGCATAAATTCAATTTAAAACCCGCTGGTGGAAGAAATCAAAGTCGGCATAGCCGCCCTCGGCTGAAGTCGGATAGCAATATAGCGCCGTCCGGTAGCCGGTGAAAAGATCGAGAGTATAGAGCATCTTCAATGTGAAGCCGCAGTCGCTCCAGTTCTTACCATCCTCTGACCAGCAGGCCGTCACCGTATCCGCCTCCTCCCCTTCGGCAGGAGTAAAGACATAGTTCAGACGGAGCCACAGCGTGTCCCCTTCGAGTTCGTGCCGGTATACTTCCTCGTCCTTGGCTTCACGGCCACTGTGGCGAAGCACAACCGACTTGGAACCGTCAGAGGCCACCTCGGCCCCCACTGCGATATTGTTGCTCTGGAACGCACAGATACCCGCCCTGTCACCAGGCTTGAGAGCGGAGATGTCGAGCTTGACTTCCGCCACGCTCTTCGGCCCGACTGTCCTCTGCGTCAAGGTGTTGCGCGCAGTCATTATGCCATCGGCAAGGATACCGGCATGAAGCCGCATCCAGCCTGGACGCTCAGAGAGAGACCACAAGCTGTCAGCCGGCTTATGGTTCCACTGCCAAACAAGAGCAAGTTCCCGAGAGTCGAACTCATCCGAATCCCAGACATAATCCTCTCCGGACGCAGGGAGATTGACACGCACGGTCTTCATCGGCACGCCGCCGTCCCCCATAATCGGCCAGCCGTCAACCCACTCCACAGGCTGAATGGTCGGGATACGTCCGACCGCCCCGTGATCCTGGAACATTATCGCATACCAGTCACCGGCCGGAGTATCCACTATCGCACCCTGGGCGACTCCGTCAGGACGGGAATCGAACGCCCCCTGCAGGACCACCTTGCTCTCATACGGCCCGAGAAGACTGCGGCTGCGCCAGCATGTCTCGGTGCGTACACCTCCCGCAGGCCAGTCAATCTCCAGAACATAGTACCAGTCACCGATATGGTAGATGTGCGCGCCTTCGGCCCGGAGCATGTAACCTTTTCGCGGAGCACTTATTATGACAGTGTCCACCCCGCCCTTCTTAAGGGCGGAGCCGTCAGACTCAAGTTCAGTGAGACGGAGATCCCCGTTGCCCCAAAGGGAATAGAGCCTTCCGTCCTCAAAGAGCATCGTGGCATCGTGCATCGGGAAATCAATCACCGAACGCGTCCACTTGCCTTTTTCTATATCGTCCGTACGGTAGACATAGGTCTTGCGCTGGTCGTTGGCAATGAAGAGCGCATAATACAGCCCATCATGATACCGGAGCGATGTGGCCCACTGGCCCTTCCCGTAGGCATTCGCCCCGTCCCGGAGATTATAGACATCATCATCTTCAAGGCAGTCATAGACATAGTTGACTATCCGCCAGTGCACAAGGTCTTTGGAATGCATGATCGGCGCCCCTGGACAAAAATACATGGTAGTGCTGACCATATAGTAGTCCTCGCCGACGCGAATTACGTCATTGTCAGGGATGTCCGTGTAAGTCAGAGGATTGACAGCATCCTGCCACTTCGGGCCGCCGCAACTGGCGGCAAGCAAGAGGGCCACGAAGACCCCAATAAATTTACTTTGTCGCATATAATCCTATTGTTGTTCCTGTAAAACCTCCAGCCACAGCGGTGGAGAGATAGTCAGCCGGGACATTATCCTTGAGAAGCGTCCAGTTCTTGCCGTCCGGCGCATACCAGAATGCAAATGAAGTCCCGTATGAAACAGTCTTGAGATCAAAGAAACCTCCGCTTGTCTTCGCCGATGCAAGTACTCCGTCCGGGGTTTCCAGTGAGATGTTCCAATCTTTTCCCTCCTTCCGGATGCAGAAGAAGTAATGGTGCTTCTCATCCTTGAAAAGAAGCATGCCGGCTTTCTCTTCCGATGACGCCGGGTTGAAAGTGATACGGGTATCGGCTTTGAATTTGTGATGCTGTACTCTCCTCAGGACAGTGGCGGGAGTTGTGAATTTTGTCACGGATTCAGGAGCTGACTTGAGGAGAAGTTTTCCGCCGGAGAGCGAATACAGATCCTCCGCCGGCCCGCGGAGCGTCATCCAGTGCAGCGGCAAGACAGATCCGTCAAACTCGTCATTGACCGTGAAATTGCCGAACGTGACATCTTCACCCCGCACTGCACCCTTGTGGCGGACGACCATCGGCACCGGCTCATCACCTTTGGTAATATAAGGAAAACCGTCTTCACTCCAGCGGACAGGCATCATGAACGTCTCGCGGCCAAGATTCTCGTACTTTCCTTCGAGCGGGCGGCAGGCAAGAAAAACAGCCCACCATTCCCCCGACGGCGTGCGCACCAGATCCGCATGCCCGGCGCAAGTGACTGCAGATGGACGGTCCGAATCCAGATGACGCTGGGTAAGTATCGGATTGCCGCTCCACGCCTTGTACTCTCCCATCGGGGAATCACTGCGGAATATCACCTCGGAATGCCCGATGGAAGTTCCACCCTCCGCAGCCATCAGATAGTACTTGCCGTCTATCTTGTAAAGATGCGGTCCTTCTATCCAGATCGGCTTTTCAGCCGGATTGACTCCCTTGTTGACAATGATTTTCCTCTCGCCGACCGTCTTGTCGGTGGCGGTGTCATACTCCACGATGCGAATTGTCCTGTGCCCGTCATACTCCGGCTTGCCGTCTGGAGCATCATCATTGTTGACGATATAAGCACGGCCGTCGTCATCAAAGAACAGAGACGGATCGATACCCTGCACCTGAGGCAGCATTATCGGATCGGACCACTCGCCGAGAGGGTCAGAAGCCTTCACGACGAAATTTCCGGCCCCGACATTGGTGGTGATCATATAGAACATGCCGTTGTGAGGATTGTACTTGATATCCGGAGCGAATATGCCGCCGCTGATATGCTGACGGTCGAGATTGACAAGCTGCGAAGGCCGCGAAAGGACATTCCCTTTCTGCTCCCAGTTCAGCAGATCCGTGCTATGGAATATCGGCACCCCGGGATAATACGAGAATGTTGATGTGACAAGATAGTAGTTGCCCTTGCCATCAGTGCAGATGCTCGGATCCGAATACCAGCCCGGCAAGAGCGGGTTGTAAGCAAAATCTCCCGCAGGAAGAGGATTTTCCGCATAAAAATCATCCCTCCCCTCATACTTGAAGAAATCGAATGCAGCCGCACCCTCCGGCACGGAAGTCGAGCATGACAACAGCCCGACTGACAGGCCAATGGCCGATAGAAGCCTTTTCATATCACTCAAAAATAATCCAGTCAATATCAACGGCACCACCCTCTGTAAGAGTGGCTGTCAGAGTCTGGAGGCCTGTAACAGCCTTTCCGAGAGACGCCTTGACCTCTGTCCAATCCTTGGAGCGCGGAATCGCAACTTCCACAAATGCCGGGTCTTCCGCCACACAGATGCTCACCTTGCCCCCATCCTTGGAGCGCACGCGCATCCTGACGGAAGCGGGACTTTTATCTGTAAAGTCCACATCGGCATACCTTACCCAGACAGACGGCCTGTCCAAAGCCACGAACCAGCCGGCAAAGGTATCGGACGGATCGAGAAAGTCTATCGAAGCGCCGACAGGGCAGAGTGCGCTGTAGCGGTCAAGTTCAATCCTCTTGCGCGCCGGATACACACCCACTCCCCTGTATGTCGGAGTCACCGGCTGAATCGTGCCGTCAGCATTGAAAATCACCTTGTCAATACGGGCGGAGCGGTTCTTGTCGAACTGGGGAGAATAGTCGTTGTGGTGATAGAACAAGTACCACTGGCCCTGATACTCGACGAGTGAATGGTGGTTGGTCCAACACCCGGTCGGAGACTGCTGCATTATCAGTCCCTTGAACTCAAACGGCCCCATCGGGCTGTCGCTCATGGCATAGGCGAGGGTCTCGGTCTTGTCCTGAACCCACGGATACGTGAGATAGTACTTGCCGTCACGCTCGAAAGCGAACGGGCCCTCCTTGAATCCGGCGGGGAGATTCTCATCCAGACGTTGAGGAGTTCCGTCCAGTTCAACCATGTTGTCCTTAAGCTTTGCCACCTGAAGCCCCATCCCGGACCAATAAATATAGGAGGTCCCGTCCTTGTCAATCAGCACGCACGGATCTATGCCCATAACGCCTTTGATGGACTCTTTCTCCGGAACGAACGGACCGGAAGGCGAAGTCGCCGTGGCGACCCCGACCGCGAATCCGCGGCCTGTCTTCGGTGCATCCGGATAATAGAAATAGTATTTGCCGTTCTTGTATACGCAGTCCGGAGCCCACATCGAATAGCCGTCCGGCTTGCCCCAAGGCACGTTCTCCTGACTCAGGATGACACCATGGTCAGTCCAGTCCATGAGGTTCTCTGAAGAAAAGACATGATAATCAGCCATGCTGAACCATTTGCGCTCCGGCTCTACCGGGCTGATGATGTCGTGGGAAGGATACATGTAGACCTTGCCTTCAAAAACACGGGCCGTAGGGTCGGCAGTGAACTGGTCACGGATTATAGGGTTCTGTGCATGGGCCGTGGCCGCGCCGAGCAGGGCCAGACCGAAGATGATGTTTTTTGACTTCATGATTGATGTTATTTGAAAAGGTGAGGGATGAATTCATTGAGGCAGCGCCTCCAGGTCAGCCACTCGTGAGCCGTACCCTTGGATTCGTAATAGACTGCCTTAATCCCGCGCGAGGTCAGGGAATCCACTATGGCCTTGGTGCCGAAGTTCTCCTCGGTGCCTATGCCCATGAAGAGATATTTCACTTTGGAATTGAACGACTTGGCGTCGGCGAAAGCACCGTTGTAGAGTTTTGCGTAATCAGCCTGAGGCGGAAGGAAGATGGCGCCGCTGAAAGCCCCGATATATGCAAACTTGTCCAGATTGGTCAGCGCAATGTCAAAAGTCTGCTTGCCGCCCCATGACAGACCGGCCATAGCCCGGCTTTCCCTGTCGGTACGGACGCGGAAAGTCTTCTCTATGTAAGGAATGATGTCCGTCAGGAGAACCTCTCCGAAAGAAGCGCCGAACTGGTCACGGGATTCCGGGCCGCGGCTGCCGAATATGTGTCCGCAATTGCCATAGTCCATCACCACTATCATCGGTACACTCCGGCCGGATGCTATGCTGTTGTCAAGTATCTCCGCCATCTTACCCTGTTGGTGCCAGCCTCTCTCGTCCTCGCCCATGCCGTGCTGCAGATAGAAGACAGGGTATTTTTCGGAAGACTTCACTTCGTACTCCGCAGGCGTGTAGACGAAGCACCTTCTCATCTTCTGCTCCACAGTGGACCAGTAGTGGCATTCGCGCACCTGACCGTGAGGGACATCGGGGTTGAAGGTGTAGTATGCGGACGCTTCAGCGCTCTCGGGAATCTCGATACCGCTGGTCATCACGCCGCAGCCGTAGAAAGACTCGCTCGAAGGATCCGCCACGGCAGAACCGTCCACATTGATGAAATAATAGTGAAAGCCGACGACAAGCGGATCTGTCGTGGCTGTCCATTGTCCGTCGGCCCCTTTTGCCATCGGATATTTCTTGCCGCAGATGTCCACAAGCACTTCGGATGCCATCGGCGCCTTGAACTTGAAGGTCGCCCGCCCTTCGGCATCCACCTGAGGGTATTCATTGCCCCTGATATTGGTGGAAGCAGGCACTTGCGCTGACATGCTTAGGGCAGCCACAGAAACGGCGGCCGCAAGAGTTATAAGAAATTTCGTGTTCATCATTTGAAAAACAGTTTTAATGTCTCTGCCAGATAGGTACGTGCGTTCATCCATGTATGTCCGCCTTCAGTAGTGATACCGCTGTATTTGATGCCTTTGGCATCGAAGTACTCACGATTTCTGACCACTTCAGGATACAGGAAATCGGAAGATCCGACACCCATCCAAAGGAGTTTCAGTTCAGAATTGAGCGGAGAGCCTGCCGATACAAGCTGAGGGAAATAGTTCTCCATAACTTCAGGAGTCAAATATGCACTATAGGCCGCAAGGTAAGAAAATTTGTCGAGATTCTTAAGAGCAGCGAACATGGACTGACCGCCTCCACGTGAGAACCCGGCGATTGCGCGGGCCTGAGGCTTGTTCAAAGTGCGGAAATTGCTCTCGACATAGGGCATTATGCATTTAGTGAGCTCATCTGAGAACACTGAATACATCTCCGCCGCCTTGAGGGAAGAAGGCATAGGGGTGCCGTTCATCATGTTGCCGTAAGGCATCACGACGATCATCTCCTCGGCCTTGCCATCGGCGATGAGGTTGTCCAGTATCACGTTGAGTTTGCCGACCTTCGCCCAGGTCTCTTCGGTGTCGGTGGTTCCGCTTACAAGATAGAACACAGGGTATTTCTTCTTGCCCTTGTCATAACTTGCAGGAGTGTAGACCACAAGCGGACGATACGTGCCGAGCACCTCCGAAGAGTATGTGCAATAGTGGAGTTTCCCGTGCGGGACATCACGTACCCGGTAGAGCAGGGTATCCGGCTCGGCAGTCTCCTTTGGAGGGAATGACGGCCAGGACGGCATTTCAAGAAGACTCGCCTTGAAGTTCTCGTTAGGGAATACATCCTTATTGAGAGGGTCAGAGACCTGCACCCCGTCCACGATGAAACTGTACGGGTAGATGTCGGGCTTGTCAATCTTGACTGTGGCGCACCACACCCCGTCCATGTTTTTCTCCATCGGGACATTCTTGTCAAGGAACTGTCCTGAGAGCTGCACTGAAGTTGCCCCCGGCGCCCTATAGACGAATGTCACGGTACGTCCGAAGCCGTTGATCAGCGGAGACACGAGGGAAGACGTGTATGGGTTCACGGCAGGACGCACATCGTACCCCAAGAAAGGAAGAGCGGCGTATGCATATCTGCGTCCAAACTCACGGTAGCCTGCCGCATCGAAATGCAGAAAGTCCGGAAGATTTGTCAGCCCGGATGATGAGATCACATGGGCGGTAGGGATGGTCTCCCCTATCCTGTCTATCCGCAGATTTGCCCCGCGGCTCGTACCTCCGCGATCAGCATTGACAGCCTCTCCGGCGAAGAGAGGGACGCGCTCAGCCTGAAGCCCGAGGTCGGACAAGAGGTTCTCATAAACCGTCTTCACCTTGCGAGCCCACTCCGGATCATCCCAGTTCGACTCCCCCTGGTGCAGAAGAATACCGGAGATGACCCCGTCCTTCTGCGCAAGGCGGGCCATTTCGACAAGACGGTCATAAGGCCGGTTGTCGTAGGCCGCAAGCGCACGCTTCATCCAGTCAGGAGCCACATCACGGGCATAGGCCTCCTGATTGCCCTTCATGAACCCTTCTATCTTTATCCCCCCTATCGCTACATTGATCACACCGACACGGTGGTTTTCAGGGAGATATTCAAGCAGGGTCCTTCCGAAATAGTCCACAGGTGTCATCCCCGTACCATATCGGCAGAGAGGCGGCAGGGCCTTGTACCACTGCCCCATCTTGCGGCTTCCGTCGCCGTAGTCAACGGCAGCCATGGTCAGGAAACGATCGCTGACCCCAAGCGAATCAACGGCCTCCGGCCTTGCAGCCCCTTCCATGTTGGACTGGCCGAAACAAAGATAAATATGGAAATCCGGATCTTGGGCAGCCAGGCTCACACTCATGGCCAGTGCCGCCGCAGCAAGTATTATGCGTTTCATAATATAAAAAGGGCGGCAGCCCGGCTTTGCGCTCCGGCTGCCGCCCGAAAGAATATGGATTTTTAACTAACCTTCAGACATCAATAACCAGGATTCTGCGTGAGATTACCATTTATAGAAGTCTCATTATACGGGAACGGGAAGTGCTCGTGCTTACCTTTCTTGAAACCTACAGTATGTCCCTTGTCGACAGCAGGAGAACTGGTGGTAAGATAGAACCTATGTTCGCTTTCACCTTTGCTGTGCATCGCGTCATGAAGCGTGGAGACATCTTTTCCGGCATTCTCCACTCCCTGTGTGTCGCCCCAACGGACCATGTCAGCCCAACGGCAGCCTTCAAGCCAAAGCTCAAGCTTCTTCTCCCTTTTGACAACATCCATCGTGACAACCTCACTTATGGTCTTTGAACCGGCACGTTCCTGAATCTTGCGGATATAAGGGAGGGCGGCAGCTGCGTCTCCAGTCTGCACACAAGTCTCGGCATACATCAGGAGCACTTCAGCATAACGCATGATAACATAGTTATTGTAGCGGTAGTTTTTCTTCTCGCTGCCCGACATGACATCGTTAAGACGTACAATCTGCTTGAAAGGGAGATACATTGACTGACCATACAGGCCTGGCTCTACAATGCCTATGTCCTTGCATTTTTTCTTCTGCTCGAGGGTCATCTCGTCCCAGCCTTCAATGCCGTACTCCATCTCATACATTACATCTTCGATACTCTTTATGGAACCTTTAAGTCTCCATGAATCAAGGCCGTCATTGGCCACGAACTCGTCAGCGAAACTCTTAGGGACACCACATCCGCCCCAACCGCCGAGAGCAACATAGGTCGGATAGGACTTGAACCTGTCCTGCCTCCAGCCCCAGATGTTGGCTTCCATCCAGGTTGATCTCTGAATAAGACCGCTCCAGTCGCTGATACCCGAGTTAGGAGCAAGATTGAGTTCAAACACCTTCTCCATGGCACCGTCACCCTCCACATGGAAGAGATCAAGGTACTGCTCTCCTGGGACAAGATCATAATTCTGGGAATCAATCACTTTCTTGAGTGCGGCTTTAGATTTTTCGTAATCTCCGGCGAAAAGGTAAGCCTTGCCTGCGACTGCATCTGCGAAACCCTTTGTAACCTTGACCGCCCCGTCTTTGTCATTCTTGCCGTTACGGGCATCAAGATCGCCAACAGCAGCCTCGCACTCGGCAGCGCACCAGCGAAGCAGATCCTCATGGGACATGTTCAATTCCGGATCAGTATTGCAGTTGTATGGTTTAGCACTGCCGGTAAGTACTTTGGTCACGAGTGGAGGGCAGTCCCAACCGATGGCAAGCATCATGTACATGTATGCTCGCATGACACGGGCCTCAGCCACACATCTTTTTTGGATTGCCGTCTCAGGATTCGGATAATGGTCAAGAAGAAGGTTGCAATAGTAAATCGCATAATAGTATCTCTTGAACGCACCGGTCACAACCTGAGAGGTAGAGGTGAAACGGTACTCATTGATTTCGGCCATGAAGTCGTTGTCGCCAAAGTCTGAACCGGCGGCATACATGTCATCGCCAGGAAGATTGAAGAGGGCGTGAGCATCGTTATAGATTGCCGCATCAGCGTATCCGCCGATATTCCATATCATACCCTGATAGCAGGCCACAAGCGCGGCCTCGGCGTCCTCATCGCCTTTGTAGAAGTTATCGATGTCAACGACGCCCTTCTGAGGGATCTCAAGCAGGTCTGGATTGCATGAAGTCAGAGCGGCTGCAAGAGCAAGGATCGGAATTAATATCTTTTTCATGTTGTATACTGAATTAGAATGTGATGTTTACACCGAAGATAAGTTTCTTCGTAGTAGGATATGAGCCGTAGTCATAGCCCATTGAGCTGGCAGTTGATGTGGTCGCGGTCTCAGGGTCCATTCCTGGATAACTTGAGATGGTGAACCAATCGTCCATGGAAGCATAAACCCTGAGGTTCTGCATCTTCACTTTCTTCAAGAACTTGGCAGGAATACTATAGCCGAGCTGTATCTGCTTGAACTTGAAGTAGGAGCCGTTGAACATTGAGGCATCAGAACTCCAGAATGTCCAGTCGTTGGAAACGAGAGCCGGATCAGGCATGGTTCCGGAAGGATTGGACTTCGACCATGCGTTGTCTTTATAATACCGCAGAGAGTTGGAATAAGGGGTATCGGCACGATAGAAGAGGTTGAAGATCTTGTTGCCGATAGTGCCGGTGCCGAACACATTGAGGTCGAATCCCTTGTAGGCCAGGCTGAGGGTAAGGCCATAAGTTGCCTTTGGAATTGCTGATCCGAGGTACTGCAAATCATCGGTGCTCACGCTCGGGACAACTTTTCCGTCCTTATCATAATAGAGCGGAGCTCCAGCCTTTACATGCGTGACTTTTTGGTCCGTTGGATTCACATAATCATAGTCCTCTTTGCAGACACCAGCATACTTGTAGCCGCGGAAATACCAAAGAGGATAACCCACTTCAGAAGCGGACTGAACTTTATTGTTACAGCCGGAAATACCTCCGTTCATACCGAGCAGACGGCCACCGTCAAGTGCAGGAGAGAGGAATGTCACTTCATTGTGGAGGGTGGCCATATTGGCATTGACGCTGTATGAGAAATCACCGATCTGGTCTTTCCATCCCAACTCGATCTCAAGACCGCTGTTGAGCACGTTACCTGCATTGACGGTGGTAGACTTCACACCGATCTGCGAAACAGGGGCGATAGTCACGAGAAGGTCACGGGTCATCTTGCGATACCAGTCAAGTGCAACTGAGAGACGGTTGTTGAGAAGACGCGCATCAAGACCGAGATCTATCTGCTCAGAGGTCTCCCACCTGAGATCAGGGTTGGCAAGCGAAGTTGGGCCTGACCCGAGAGTCTGGGTACCGTTTTCTACACTGTACTGATACCACTGGCTGTTCTTGTCAATAGTAGCTGTATACTGATAGTTGTTGAGAACGTTGATGTTACCGTTGAGACCCCAAGAGACGCGGAGTTTGAGGAACGAGAGGATGCTCTGGTCAACATTGTCCTTGACGAAACTTTCATTGCTGACTGTCCAGCCGGCTGAAACTGAAGGGAAATATCCCCAACGGTTCTGCTTGGAGAGCTTTGATGAGTCGAATGCATCTGCACGGAAGTTGGCCTGAAGGCTGTAGCGGTTGTCATAAGAATATGACAGACGGCCGAAGTATGAGATGCTTCTGGAGACTCCCGGAGCATTGCCGATAGACTTGGTGGTGGACTCTAGACTGTTGACATAGTCGAGGTAACGGAAGTTCTCGGCATAAGCCCTCAGAATATCGGTACCTGAAGCAGAAGCGGAGACATTGTCCCAGTTATTGTCGATATATGACATACCGGCCATGGCTCCGACATTGTGTTTTCCGAAAGACTGGTTGTAGTTTACGAAGTTCTCCCACTGGTAGTACATACCGGTATTCGCATTTGCAGAGATGCTATACTGGTTTGCCAATGCCTGAGAGTTGGCATAATACGGCTCAGAGTAGTTGTGGGAGGTAGACTGAGAAATGCGATAACCGAGGCGAGAAGTATATGTCACGTACTTTATAGGAGTAAAGTTGGCATAGAGAGTACCGCGCACAGAGATTCCTCCGGAGTAGGAGTTGGACCTCTCCATCTGAAGCAGCGGGTTACCGCTCGGGTCAGTCTGATACTTGGACACTGCATAATACATTCCGTTGGCAGGATCCTTCATGATGAGTTTCGGGTCTTTACCAGCCCAGTCAGCAGGACCGTCGGAGATGCTGGCGACATGAGTCGGAGTAAGAGGATCTGCGAAGATCACACCAGAAAGCAGGGATCCGTAAGAGGCTCCGGAAACAGACTTGGTATTCCACTTCTCGATGGAAGTATTGGCACCGACGGTCAGCCAGTCATAGAGCTTGTAGTCAGCATTGATCTGGGCAGAAAGCCTCTTGTAGACATCCTTCTGTCCTTTGACGATACCATCGTTGTTGAGCATATTCAGGGCTGCGAAGAAATTGCCGCGGTTGTTGCCGCCGGCAAATGTCACCGCATGTTGCTGTGACCAGCTTGGCTCAAAGACTTCGTCATACCAGTCAGTGTCTTCACCATTATAATTGTGAGTCTTCATCAGCTCATCGATAGGCAGACCGGACATGCGCTTATAGTCAATGAAACCTTGAGCATCGAAGACCTCGGCCTTTTTGCCAAGAGACTGCATGAATGCCTTTCCATCATAGGAAACGCTCACACGTCCTTTCTCTGCAGCACCGCTCTTGGTCGTGATAAGAACGACACCGTTGCCGGCTTCAGCACCATAGATAGCAGCGGACGCAGCATCCTTGAGGATCTCCATATTCTCGATCATGGAAGGATCAAGGTACTGGATATTGTCCACTTTAAGTCCGTCCACAATAAGAAGCGGTCCGATATTGCCGGAATTTGAAGAATAACCCCTGACACGGATTGCAGCTCCTGATCCTGGAGCACCTGAATAATTCAGAATTTGCACACCAGCAGCTTTGCCCTGGAGGGCGGCGGCAGCATCAGATGTCGAACGGTTCTTCAGGTCAGTGGATTTCACAGAAGCCACGGATCCGGTGAGGTCGCTCTTCTTCTGGACACCGTAACCGATGACCACGGTCTCTTCGAGGAGCTGGGAATCTTCCGCGAGAACGAAATCATAGGTTGACTTGCTGCCTACTTTGGCAGTCTGTGAAACATATCCGATGCAGGACACTTCAATAGTGGCACCCGCAGGGACGCTGAACGCGTACTTTCCGTCTGTACCGGTCATCACGCCAAGAGACTGCTGACCGACGACAACGACGGCGGCGCCTATGACCGGCTGCCCCTCCGCGTCTTTGACCATACCGCTGATTGCACGGTTCTGGGCGGCAAGATCAGGAGCCCCCAGAAGAAGGATCAGCAAAGCCGCAGCGATATGCGTCACCTTTTTTGATAATAGATTGATCATACTGAGTACGATTGTTGTTAGTTATTGTTGTAGTGTTGTGTAAAACTTCTGCGGCAAAGATATTTATATGTACGGGCGCGGCAAAGAAAGACTGTTACATCAATTTTTACACCCCTGCCAAGATGCCGGGGAGGGGTGCTGTTACATGGATTAAAGAAAATGTTACACGACGTATTTTTTCTCAGAGGCAAAATGCTAACTTTGCGATGATTTTGCCGCAGTTGCGGTGAACAGACACAAACATAACCAAAACCAATTATTATGGCAAAACAATATTTCCCACAGATCGGCAAGATACCGTTCGAAGGCACAGAGAGCAAAAATCCTCTCGCATTCCATTATTATGAGCCAGAGAGAGTCGTCCTCGGCAAGAAGATGAAGGACTGGCTCAAATTCGCCATGGCCTGGTGGCACACGCTCGGACAGGCAAGTTCAGACCAGTTCGGAGGACAGACCCGCAGTTACGCATGGGACGAGTCTTCAGATGCCCTGCAGCGCGCCAAGGAGAAGATGGACGCGGGATTCGAGATCATGGACAAGCTCGGCATCGAGTACTTCTGTTTCCATGACGTGGATCTCATCGACGAAGGAGCCACTATCGAAGAGTACGAGGAGAGGATGAAGGAGATCACCGACTACGCCCTCGAAAAGATGAAAGGCACCGATGTCAAACTCCTCTGGGGCACGGCAAACGTATTCGGCAACAAGCGCTACATGAACGGCGCCGCCACCAACCCTGATTTCGACGTGGTCGCACGTGCAGCCGTCCAGATCAAGAACGCCATCGACGCCACCATCAAGCTCGGCGGCACCAATTATGTGTTCTGGGGCGGTCGCGAGGGCTACATGAGCCTTCTCAACACCGAGATGCAGAGGGAGAAAGACCACCTCGCCAACATGCTCAAGGCCGCACGCGACTACGCCCGTGCCAAGGGCTTCAAGGGCACCTTCCTCATCGAGCCTAAGCCGATGGAGCCTACCAAGCACCAGTATGACGTGGACACCGAGACAGTGATCGGGTTCCTGCGCGCACACGGGCTTGACAAGGACTTCAAGGTCAACATAGAAGTCAACCATGCCACACTTGCAGGCCACACCTTCGAGCACGAGCTTACAGTGGCTGTGGACAACGGGATGCTCGGATCCATCGATGCCAACCGCGGCGATGCACAGAACGGCTGGGACACCGACCAGTTCCCTGTGGACAATCTTGAACTGACCCAGGCCATGCTCCAGATCATCCGCAACGGCGGCCTCGGCAACGGCGGATCCAACTTTGACGCCAAACTTCGCCGCAACTCCACCGACCCTGAGGACATCTTCATCGCACACATCTGCGGAATGGACGCCATGGCCCGCGCCCTTCTCAACGCGGCTGACATCGTGGAGAACTCACCTCTCCCGGCAATGCTCAAGGAGCGCTACGCCTCCTTCGATTCAGGAGAAGGCAAGGCCTTTGAAGAGGGCAAACTCAGCCTCGAGCAGCTCGTGGACTATGCCAAGAAGCATGGAGAGCCTAAGCAGACCAGCGGCAAGCAGGAGCTGTACGAGACTATTCTGAACCTGTACTGCAAGTAGAAGAAGCAGTCCGGTTGTTCATATACTCGCGGGGCGTGACCCCATAGAGTTTTTTGAATGCAGTAGCGAAGTTCGCCTGATTCTCGAATCCAACGAGGGAGGCAACTTCGCTAATTGATTGTTTACCGGATGCCAAGAGCCGCGCCGCCTTTGTGAGACGTGCATTACGTATGAAATCACTGGTCGTCTGATTGGTAAGTTCCTTGAGTTTCCGGTGCAGGTGCACACGGCTGATACCCACTTCTCCGGCAAGTTGCTCGATGGTCAGATCCGGATTGCCCATATTGGCGTCCAACACCCGCATCACCCTCTCCAGAAGCTTGTCGTCCGGAGTCTTCACTTCCGGAGTAGAAAGTTTATCCTCATGGTTCTGGTGACCGGCGAAGTTGTTGCGCAGCATACGGCGCTGCTGTATGAGATTCAGGATCGTCGCCTTGAGCAGATCAATGTTGAACGGTTTCGCGATATATGCGTCCGCACCTGTCTTTATTCCGGCTATATTGTCTTCTTCGCGTGACTTTCCGGTCAGCATCACGAACGGGATGTGGTTAAGATTGATGTTCTGCCTGATCTTGTCACATAATGTGATGCCGTCCATCACCGGCATCACGACATCGCTGACTATTATGTCAGGCGTCCGCTCGAACACAGCCTCAAGAGCTTCCTTTCCGTTTGAACACTGGGTTATATGGAAATCGCGTGAAAGTTCGGAAGCGACATAGTTGCGCAATTCGTTGTCGTCATCGACAAGAAGCAGACGGTACTTTGTCCGCGGAGAATCACGTACGGTCTCAGGGACGGATATGGCGTCAGGGAGTACAGACGGTGTCTCATGCTGCAACGGCTCGGATGCGAATTTTTCCGGAGCACGGGCTATCTGGCTTTCCGGAATATGAGCCCGGCCGAGAGGAAGAGTCACGATAAAACGTGCGCCCGAAGAGTTCGTGTTGTTCTCAGCGTGTATCTTTCCGCTGTGCAGCTCCACAAGAGACCGCGCAAGGTCAAGACCGACACCGGTTCCTCCCTTATAGACAGCCTGTCCGGAAGACGACTGGTAGAAACGCCGAAAAATGTTTTCAAGGTCTTCAGCAGCTATTCCTATTCCGTTGTCTATAACAGAAATCCTGGCGTTCTTTCCGTCCGGCGTCTTCTCCAGAAGCACGGTCACCTTGCCGTTCATAGGCGTGAACTTGAACGCATTGGACAACAGGTTGACAATCACCTTGTCAAGATTGGACGGGTCGAACCACATGTCCAGACTGTCAATTCCAGGATGCTCAAAAGACAAGGAAATGTTTTTCTGCGAAAACTGGCACTCCATATTGTCGATAATCCCGGCGATGAACGGCACAATGTCATTCTCGCTGAAAGACAGCTTCATACCACCCTTGTCTATCTTGCGGACGTCAAGCAGCTGGTTGATCAGCTGGAGGATCTTCTCGACATTCCGGTACATTATCTTATAATTGCGCTGATGTTCGGGGTCTTCATCAGCGTTCATGAGCTTGCGCAGAGGATTCACCACCATGGACAGCGGATTCTTCAGTTCGTGGGATATATTGACAAAGAACTGAAGTTTCGACTCGTTGATACGGTCGGCCATAGCATACTCCTTGAGTTTCTGCCGGGCACGCCAGTGACTGAGAAGCCAGACATACACCCCGACACATAGGCCTATGAGCAGCAGCACATACATCACTTTCGCGAAATCGCTTGCCCAGAAAGACGGACGTATATCAATCGTCAGGGACATCGGTTCCGACTCAAGGAACGAATCGCGGCATTTCAATGTAAAATCGTGTTTACCAGCCGGAAGACTGCTGAAAGACAGCCGGCTCGTACCTGCGGGCAGAGTCACCCAGCCATGGTCATCCATCTTGTACATGAAGCGCAGACGCTCAGGATAATTGTGTTCCATGGTGGAGAAGAGCAGGGTGAAAGCATTGTCCTTATAATAAAGATTAATCCTGTCAGCTTTCCAGATGGCCTTATCCAGCACTTCCCTGCCTCCTGACATCGTGCTGGTGGTGACCGGACTGTTGTGCAGGTACATGCCGGTGAGTCTTACCGTCCAGCGCCTGAGAGGGCTTACAATCTCCCGAGGATAGAAACTTGTCAATCCCCCTACTCCCCCGAACCACAGACGGGAGTCCTTGTCCTTCCACGATGTGTTCTTGCTGAACTCATTGCCTTGAATACCGTCCTCGGCGAGGAAATTGACAAGGACGCTGTAGTCCGGCCGCAGGCGGCACAGTCCATTTCCGGTTCCCAACCACGTCATCCCGTCCTCATCCTGCCGTACAGAATAAATCGTGTCGGACGGGAGACCGTCTCTGGATGTATAATGCTCCGTCTGACCGCTCTTTTTGAGGAGAATAAGACCGTTGTCGCATCCGAACGCAATGCTGCCGTCATTCTGCTCGTTGACAGTATGCACTATGTTGCCCTCTGAAATCATTTTGAGAGAGATCCCGTCAGAAAAATCAACCACGCAGGCCCCATCGTATGTTCCAAGGTACAAACGACCATCCGACGCGAAGATGAGGCTCGTTATATATAGAGGAATGTCGCGACAAAGCCGGGAGGCATCTGAAATCCTGCCGCTTGCCATATCATAGCATAGAAGGCCGGAGCCCATCGTGGCTATCCACAATTTTTTCTCTTTGTCCTCCGCGAACGCGGAAACATGTCTTGTCGCACGCCGGCGCAACACGTCAAGATCAAGTCTGCGATACTTTCCGCTGCTCCGGTCTACCACTCCGCAGCCTTTATTGAAAGAGGAAAGCCACAGATTGCCTGCTGAATCTTCATATAGACCAGTCACAGACACAGGTACTGAAGTCTCAGACAAACCTGGGACGAAATGCTTCAGCCTCCTGCCGTCCGCAGATACGCCGTAAAGTCCGTCATTGTCCGTACCTACCCAAAGAATCCCGTCTCCGGTACGGCAAAGGGACACTACAGCACAAGAACCTATTATGTCACCGGTCTCCGACTGCGGGCCATAGTATCGGAAGTTATTGCGCCTGAATGGAATTATATAGACTCCTTTCTGATAGACTCCGACCCACAGATTGCCGTTTTTGTCCCGCATTATATCATGGACTTTCTTACCGTCCAGACCATAACGTCCGTCAGTCGTGACAAAATCGCAGAAACTGCCGTCAGCAGGATCGTAAACCTTTATGCCGGCGCCGTCCGTCCCGATGAAAAGCCGGTGCCTCGAAGACTGGGCGATGCAGCGTGGCTCGAAAATGCCGGATTCCCCGAAAGACACAGCGACGAAATCATCATCACTGGCGTCATATCTCATCAGGCCACCGTCGATTGAAGCCGCATAAAGGACATTCTCGTCACTCTCAAACAGGTTCATCACCGTAGTTCCGCTACCGGAGAGATAGTCACGGACGCTGCCGTCTCTAGCAACCCTTTGAATGCCATACCCGTGCTTGACGACCCAGATGTCCCCTCGTGAACTCTCAAAAATGATGTCGGCATAATTCACCACTGTAGGCAAGGTGCTGGCTGTCAAAACGGGCATCCCGTCATCCACCTTTATGACCGACAAGACCGAGCCGGCTGCAACCAGTTCTCCATCCGATTTTTCGATAATCCGGGAGACCGAACCGCTGCCGGTGCCGTTCTCATAACGGGCAAGAGGGGAAAAGCTGTCAGAATCGGGGTCATAAAGCTGGACTCCAAGATGGCCGGCTATGAAAATCCGCCCGCGGCTGTCCTCAAAAACCTGATTGACATAATTGCTGGCCAGAGAGTTCGGATTGGACGGATCGTGAAGATACTGAGTGAACCTGCTGCCGTCATAGCGGTTGAGGCCATCCTCCGTGGCTATCCAGACCATGGAGGCACTGTCTTCGAATATCTGCTTGACCAGACTGCTCGTCAGCCCGTCGTCAGTGGAAAATATCTTATAGTCCTTCGCATTGCCAGATAGGGACATGGCAAGAGTAAGGATAGCCGCAGCAATCTTTAGTTTCATTGTCATCAATCTTGTGGTTTGACAGATGCTAATATAAGAATAAAAATGCTATATTGCCATGATTTGAATACGAATATGGGAAACAGAAACAATGAAGTCCCGGTACTTCTCCTTACCGGATATCTCGGAAGCGGCAAGACAACTCTCGTAAACCGCATATTGTCAAACAGGAAGGGAATCAGGTTCGCAGTGATAGTCAACGACCTCGGCGAAGTCAACATCGATGCTTCCCTGATAGAGAAGGGCGGGGTCGTCGGAAAAAAGGACGAAAGCCTCGTCGCGCTCCAGAACGGATGCATCTGCTGCACCCTCAAGATGGATCTTGTAGAGCAAATCTGCCAGATCACCTCCACGGGCAAGTTCGACTACATCGTGATAGAGGCGAGCGGCATCTGCGAACCGGCCCCGATAGCGCAGACCATCTGCTCCATCCCCTCGCTCACCCCGGAATATGTACGCGGCGCTCTGCCGAAACTCGACTGCATCGTCACAGTGGTCGATGCTCTCCGGATGCAGACCGAATTCAGCTGCGGCGACACCCTGCCGCTGCGCAATTTCGATGAAGACGACCTTGAAAGCCTTGTAATCCAGCAGATCGAGTTCTGCAATATTGTGATACTCAATAAGGTATCAGAAGTCAGCAGCGAAGATCTCGGGAGAGTCCGCAGCATCATCCACAAACTCCAGCCGAAAGCTGAAATCATAGAGAGCAACTTCTGCGATATAGACCTGGACAAGATCCTCAACACGGGGATGTTCAATTTCGACAGTGTGGCCACGTCCGCGTCATGGATTTCCGAAATAGAGGGAGATCCTCACGAGGCACTGCACGACGAAGAGGAAGGAGAGGCCGAGGAATACGGAATCTCGACATTCGTGTATTTCCGCAGGGAGCCTTTCGACATCAACCGTTTCGACGAGTTCGTGGCCAAGAGATGGCCTAAATCCATAATCAGAGCCAAGGGAGTCTGCTACTTCACCGATGACACCGACAAGTGCTACCTATTCGAACAGGCCGGTGTGCAGAAATCTCTCAAGGACGCCGGTCTATGGTATGCCACCATGGAAAAGGAAGAACTTGCGGAGATGATGCTGCGCGACCCTTCTCTCGCAAGGGACTGGGATCAGAAGTGGGGCGACAGGATGGAAAAGATCGTGTTCATCGGCCAGCATCTCGACAAAGAAGCCATCACCAAGGAGCTTGACAGCTGCCTTGATGATGGCGCGACACTATAGATATGTAAACAGGCTTCTAGTACTTGGCGTTCTCAGGTTCGAACTCCGTCCAGCCGGCTGTCCAGTCTTCCTCGCCGAAGGCGCCGATGTAGTTCACCTTGTCGAACCAGTTGTCAGCTCCGTCGAAAGATGCTGCCGACAGCAGGGCGCTGCCGGAGAGCGGCATGTAACCGTTGGCAGCCACGAGATCAGCCCAGGACTCAAGCGCTTTGTTGCCATTCTGCTTAAGGAAGAATGTGCTTGAGAAAGACTTTTTGGTCTTGTCGTAGATTGGCTTTGACTTCTCGTCGTAACCGGTCACGAGCACATCCTCATAAGACTTGTTGGCATCAGTACCGGTGACATCCATGCCGGCGAACCAGATGTTCTGAAGCTTGAGCTCGCCTTTCTCGGCAGCGCCTTGGGTGTCACCCTTCTGGTTGTCGAGGATAAGGCCGATAGGGAATCCGAGAGCGAAAGAGTTGATGCAGTTGAGACGGGAGTTCCTTCTTATCTGCATGGCAGACTGGAACTTGCCGAGAGCTGAGCCGTTGTTCGGGTAGAGCTCGCCGCCATTGATATAGGAAGGATCGTTCTGGAAATTCGGATCAAGTTTCGGCCCGACAAAAGTCACATTGGAGAAAGTGGCTGTAGTGTAAGGCGATGTGGCTGAGCCGTCAGCGTTGTTGTCACTCTCGAAGCCGTTGCTCTGGGAGACGTCGGCGATGCGGGAATCCCTTACGGAAAGAGCATACTGAACCTTGCCTGAGAATCCGTTGTCGGTATCGAAGTCATCGTCCCAGCCTTTGTATGCTATGATGTACTTGGCATCCGGACATCCTCCGAACCACTCGAAAGAATCATCGTTGGAATATGAGACCTGGATGTGGTCGAGTTTGGTGCCGCTGCCCACAGAGCCGAGGGTGAGACCGTTGATCTCCTTGTCAGTCTGGAAAGGATAGCCGGCGAACTCGATGCGGACATAGCTCAGCACACCTGAGTTGTCACTGTTGGAGTCTCCGCCATGCTTTGAGCGCGGGCCGCCCTCGATCTGCATCTCGCCTTTGTTGTTGGCCGCCTTGCCGCAGAGGATGACTCCGCCCCAGTCACCAGGCTTCCTGCTGCCTGCTTCAGCTTCGGAGGTGAAGACGATAGGAGCGCCCTGCTCGCCCTGGGCGATGAGTTTGCCGCCTCTCTCAACGATGAGGCTGGCCTTTGTGTCCTTGTCTCCCTTGATTACAGTGCCCGGTTCTATTGTGAGCTGAGCCCCGTCTGCTACATACACCCAGCCTTTCAGAAGGTAAGTGCCTTTCGCGAGAGTCTGTTTTCCGTAGAAGACGAACTCCTGATCTCCGTTGCCGATCTCCTTTCCGTCCGGATCTTCTTTGCCGTCAGTGAAAAGGATGTGGTCGCAGGCCTTGAGGCCTCCATCGGTCTTCCAGACATATTCTTCAGTCTGGGGAGTTGCCGGTTTGTCTTTTTCGCAAGCCGCGAGTGCGGCGATTGCGCCGAGGGTGCAGATGCACGCCCCAAAATTGATTTTTCTCATTTGTTTGATAATAAAAGGGAAATTCTATAAGGTATAAGTTATTTGCAGTCCTATGTTGCGTCCCGGGTTGTAGGCTCGGGTTATCTGTCCTATCTCACCCTCGAACTGCTTGTAGGTTATCCCCTCTCCAAGCAGGTTGCGGAAGTAGAGCTTGAGGTCGAAGTTCTCGCCTATCTTCTTTGAGAGCGTAAGGTCGAGGCTGTTGCGCGGCATCTCGTAGCTGTCCGGCACCCTCGCCTGATCCTCCCCTCCTATCGCCCCCTCGGTGCGGCCTACACCGATAATCCTCTTTCCGATCCTGTTGTAGAGCAGGGCTACGTCAAGTCCGAGGTTCTTGCTTGAGTAGAAGAGCCCACCGTTGATCAAGTACGGGGACTGGCCCTGCATCGGGCGGTCTTCCTCTTTGGAGCCTTCCTCGAAATGCACCTTGCTGTGGATCAAGGCTCCGTTGAAAGAGAGCGAGAGGTTCTCAAGTCCGATGAAGGCGAGACTCTTGCGGATGTCCATCTCTACTCCCAGATTGTCGGCACTCAAGGCGTTCATGTAAGAATATACAAGGTCAGTGCCCCCAGAGACGGTATAGGTCCACTCTATCGGAGAGTCGAAATGCTTGTAGAAAGCCGCTATGCTGACCGTCTCGCTGCTTGAAGGGTAGAGCTCGTACCTCAGGTCCACATTGTCTATGTAACAGTTGCGGAGGTCGGTGTTGCCCTGCACATCCGAGGCGAGATCGAAGTCGTAGTATACCGAGGAGGACACCTCGCGGAACTCCGGCCTGTTGATGCTCCGCCCGTATGAAAGCCTGAGATTCTGCTTCTCATCGATGCGGAATGTAGCCGTGGCTGACGGGAAAAGGCCACCGCCAGTGTAATGCCTGCTGCTCTCGGAGAGCTCGTGGTCGCGGGTGTTTGATATGAGCTCCATGTCGTTGTACTCATAGCGCAGGCCGCCAAGAATCTCCAGTCGTCCAAGCGGCACGGAAGCGTTGATGTAGCCTGCCGCCAACCAGTTGGCTCCGCGATAATTGTTGCGCATGTGCGGCTCTTCGAGGAGGTGGAGCTTGTCTTCACCGAAGTATTCCGGATTGCTCAGCAACTGCGGCACATCCATCTTCTGGAACCCGGCAGGCAGTGTGTTGTCGTACACGTTCCAGTTGTATATGAATACCCTGGTGTTGTATTTGCGCCCGCGGTATTCCCCGTACACGCCGCCCTTCACATAACCTTCCCGGTCTCCGATATGGAAGACCTGCTTGTCATTGACACTCATGGAGCTGATACCCTCCCTGAGATCCGTCCATTCACGGGAGATGTCGTTGCCGGTGGTGAGAGCCATCACCCCGCTTTCCAGAGCGTCGTTGACCAGATAACGTCTGCGGTCCGGAACGATCCTGTCCGCATAGGAAAAGCCTGAACACCAGTCCAGAGTGTTGTCACCCATATAATATGTTCCAGTGACCTGTCCGTTGTAGGTGGTACGGCTGCGGTAGAAGTACTCGGCGCTCTTTTCCTCGTTCGCCTGCGCGCTGATGCCGTCACGTAAAGTGTAGCGGTGGTTGTCTATACGGTTGAATATGTTTTTGAACTGGAACTTGGCCACGCCCGAAGGGATGATCCAGGTCATGTTGAGCATGGCACCGAAACGGCTGTTGTCATTGTACTGGCTGTCAACCGAATGGCGCAGATAGTTGGAACGGTTGTTCTGGTGGTCATAGACTCCGAAGAGGTTGTTCTGCATAGGGTCAAGGGTGCGGAACTCCTGAGACCAGTTCGCAGCCGCGCTGAGCCCCAGCTTGTGGCCATTAATATCCCAGCGTCTTGCCAACGAGGCAGAAAGTTTGCGGTCGCTGATCGGGTTGATCTTTTTGACTGACCAGTCGTTGTCAAGCCCGTTGGCTTTCAGATCCACAGTCTTGTTGCCGAAACCCTGAAGCGAAGCGCCTATGCCGCCGGGCAGCGATCCCAGACTGCCGTTGTACGCCATGAAATCCTTGTATGAACGGTCGTTGAAGTTGCCTCCTGCCGAGATGTTGAAAGAGTTGTTCTCCGGGACATCACGTGTCTGGATGAGGATGAATCCGCCTGAATAGTCCGCCGGGTACTCGGCCGAGAGGACTTTCACTATGGTCAGGTTATCTATCTGTGAACTCGGGATGAGGTCGAATGAGAAGGCCCTCGAATCGGCCTCGGAACTCGGGGCGGCGCCGCCGTTGATCCACACGTTGTTGTATCTCTGGGAGAGGCCGCGCACCATGACGAACTTGTCATCGATGAGGCTGATGCCAGGCACACGGCGTATCACCTCCCCGGCGTTGGAGTCCTGTGTGCGTCCTATCTCCTGGGCGGAGACATTGCTTATTATAAGCGGGGTTTCACGGGTTATCCTCATCAGAGAAGCCTGCGTGTTGCGGCGCTGCTCGGCTGTGACGGTGGTGGCGGAAAGCATCTGCCCATCGACAGACATCTCGACCACGACTCCCTCAGAAGGGCTCTCCACGTTTTCAAGGACAGCGTCCAGATAGCCAAGATAACTTACTTTGAGACTGACGGTGCCCTCGGGTACGCCGGTGAGGGAAAAAGTCCCCTCCATGGTCGTGATGGCTTTGGCATCGCCTCCGACAACCTCCACAAATGCCCCTATGAGCGTCTCCCCGTTCTGCGCATCTTTTACGATGCCGCTTACTGTGCCTGTCTTCGGCTGGGCTGCCAGAATCTGTGCGAAAACCGCTAAAACCAGAACTGCAAATCCTCTCTTTGATCTTTTCATCGTATCTTTCACTACTGTTTACGATGCAAAAGTAAAGAGAGGATGTTACGAGGATATTACCTCGTATTAAGTTTATGTTACAAGAGGGCTACTTGAGTTTGCGGTTCTTGTAGGACTCGATGCAGGCCGGGATGATGCGCTTGTACTCGCTGCTGGAGAAAAGCGGAGAGGTGATGATGAAATCCGCCGTGCTCCGGTTGGTCGCAAACGGTATATTATATAGGGAAGCCAGACGGACAAGTCCCATGACATCATTCTGATGTCCCTGCATTATAAGATTGTCGCAGAAGAAGACAAGCATGTCTATCGACCCCTCGGCAATCATCGCTCCGATCTCAAAGTCGCCGCCGAGAGGGCCGCTGAGTTTGCAGATCACGTCCAGCTGCGCGTCCTTATCTAAAGCTGCGGTGAGAGTCTCCCTGACAAGACGGCCGGTCGTCCCGGTACAATAGAGCCGGCAGTCCTTGAGCACCCTCGCGTTGAATTTCACCCAACTCATAAGTTCCGCCTTGCGGGAATCATGAGCAACCAATGCGATATTCTTTATCATAATTTCTTATTTGCGGCGAATATAAGCATTATTTACGAAAAAAGCCGCAGCACCCTGCGGCTCTGCGGCTCTGAAGTTTTCTCTTCAAGTTATTTCACTTCAATGGATTTGTGAGTATCCTGCTCAGGCACCTTGACAATCTTCGGAAGGCTGATGTTGAGGACACCATTCTCGACCTTGGCTTCGATGTGCTCTTTATCCACATCCTCAGGCAGCGTCAAGACCTGCTGGTACTTGGTGTATGAGAACTCGCGGCGCAGATAATGGCCATGCTTTTTCTCACCATTGTTCTCAACCTTCTTCTCCATGTCGATGGAAAGGTTGCCATCGTGATCAAGACTTACTTTGAAATCGTCTTTGGTAAGCCCCGGAGCGGCAAGCTCGACGTCATAGGACTTCTCGTTCTCAAGAACATTGATCGCCGGTGCGGTGGCGTTCGCTTTCTCCATCCAGTTGGTGTTGAAGAAATCATTGAAGATGTCAGGCAACCAAGCCTGTTCGTTTCTTTTTGCTGGTAACATAATATCAATCTCCTATTTTTAAATTCTTTTTTCATGCCTCCCTTTCGGAAGACATCTCAAGTACAATCAACACCCGTACCAGTTGCATTTTATTACATTTTGGGGACAAATAGGCACAAATAAAGCCATTTTGTCGTATTTTAATGACAAATAGTCGCACGGAAGCACTGTCGGGCCGCTCTTGACAAATTACGGGACAGAGAGTATCTTTGCCGGCATTATGAGAAAAAGAATCTTAAGCAAAACAATTTCATGCCTTGCTGCGGCGGCAGGACTGCTCGCAGCAGCAAGCTGCTCCAAGACAGATGACGGGTCGGTACTTTATTGTATAGAAGTGAGGGACAACGGAAGCGAGGAGTACTTCGGAAGTTCCGCCAGTGAAGTGAAGCCTGTGTATCTGGAGATCGGAGACGAACTTTCAGGCTTTTCGGACAGGTTTTCACAGACATGGAATGGGACAGCCGCCGACAAGAGCAGCGCCATCGAAAGGTACAGCAACGCCCTGTCCGAGTTCAGACAAGTCGAATCAGACTGCACGGCAAAAATCAAAGCCCTCCCGACTGGGCTCCACGACAGTTTCTCGTACAAAAAGACCTTGGTGCTGACATGTTCCGAGGAGGCTTCCGGAGAGGAAGTCCTGAAATCATACGGGGTCACTCTCTCCTACCCGTCAAAATAGATTCGCTATTCCTCTTTCCCGGAATCGTAAAGGCGGGAAACAAGTTTAAGTTTATCCATTATGTTTATATGCTGCGGGCAGTGCCTTTCGCACTGTCCGCATTCTATACAATCCCCCGCCCTGCCGCGCTTCTCCGTAAGGAGTTTATAATACTTTGCAGTATTGTGCTTTTGATACGCCCCGAACTGCTTTATCGAGTTGATCATCGCGAAATATTCAGGGATAGCTATCTTCTTGGGGCATCCGGGCGAGCAATAATTGCATCCGGTACATGGTATGGCTATGGAGTTCTGGATTATGCCGGCCGCACGCTCGATAGTTTCACGGTGCAGACTGTCAAAGGGAGTGAAGTGCTCCATATAAGCAGTATTGTCAAGAACCTGCTCCATGCTGCTCATCCCGCTCAAGACGACCTTCACAGAAGGCAGGGAGGCGGCAAAGCGGATGGCCCATGATGCCGGAGAAGATCCCGGCTCCACCTCTTCAAACATGTCAGCGACTTTCTGCGGGACTCTGGCGAGCGAGCCGCCCTTGACAGGCTCCATCACAAAAACCTTGCGCCCGTATTTTTCACACAAGCGGTAACACTCCCCGGACTCCACCGACGGGGAATTCCAATCTATATAATTGATTTGAAGCTGGACATATTCAAGTTCCGGATGCTCCTTTAGAATTTTCTCCAGAGTCTTCGAGTCATCGTGGAACGAAAACCCTATATGCCGCACCAGCCCCTCATCACGCTTTCTCCGGATGAAGTCCCAGCCTCCGACACGATCCATCAAGGCCGCGTAATTCTTGTTCATAGCATGAAGCAGATACCAGTCGAAATAACCGGCTCCCGTACGTTCAAGTTGAGTGGAGAAAATCCTTTCCATGTCTTCAGGGCGGCGGATTTCCCAACAAGGAAGCTTGTCTGTAATGGTAAAAGCCGACCTTTGATGCCTGCGGACAACAAGTTCCCTCAGAATCTCCTCACTATGGCCGAGATGGTACTGCCAAGCCGTGTCAAAATACGTAAAACCCCTGTCAAGGAAAGCATCGACCATCCTCGCAGAAAGCTGCATGTCAACTGAACTCAAGTCATTGCTGTCCTTGAGAGGCAGGCGCATCATTCCGAAACCGAGTTTCTTCATCGCGACACCCTCATCACCTATATATATGCTGTCTTTTAGTACCGTCATTCTCACATGGAAAAAAACTCGGCAAAGATACGGATAATTGGACGAGCAAGCAAATTTCGCCATTTTAGCCCTTGCAATATACAATTTGTCACTTTTCGAAGCCCTATCGTTAAAAAATGTTATTTTTGCACCGGTTCTCTGCAACGGAACAGAAAGCACCGACATCTACAAGAACAGAAAAAGAACAACATTTATTTTAAGACAATGAAAAAGATTTTCCTTACACTCGCTCTCGTTGCTGCCGCAGCAACCTCAGCCATGGCGCAGTTCAGCGTCGGAGCCGGCTACCTCAGCCAGAACAGCAAGTATTCTTACTCTTCAACATCTACCAGCTCCACAGCAAACGGATTCTATGCAGGCGCTGATGCAGACTACAACCTCGGAGCAGGACTTTCAGTCGTTCCTGGAATCTACTACGGATACCTCAGCAGCGATGCCTCATACCTCGGAGTTGCCAACAGCTCCACCAAGAGCCACTTCGTAGCCGTGCCTGTCAACTTCAAGTACAGCATCGCCCCGATAGAAATGCTCAAGGTCTTCGCCTACGCAGGTCCACAGTTCGAACTCGGAGTTTCTTCCAAGACCACAGCCACCGTACTCGGTGCCAGCACAACTCTTGACAACTACGGCGACGACGGCAGCCTCAACCGCTTCAACATCTCCCTCGGGCTCGGCCTCGGAGTTGACGTATCCGACATCGTCCGCATCAACGGAGGTTACAGCTGGGGACTTCTCAACATGCTCAAGGACAGCGACAACGGATCCATCAAGACCTCATACTGGCATATTGGCGCCGCGTTCCTCTTCTAAACCGGGACAGAATCAACCGATGCAAGAGAGCAGGATGTCCGAAAAACTCGGACATCCTGCTTTCTTTTATTCCGGGTACGCATCAATCACCCTCCGGCAGGAAAACCTTGCTTCCAGTGTAGATATATCCGCCTTTCGATGTGGTGAAAAACAGATCAAGCCACTCGCTGCCGGTCAACGCACTGTCGGTACACCATCCTGACGAGCCACCTGTCTTGAGATTGTTCAGCCACTTGTAATTGTCGTTATAGTAAGCCTTGCGGGCGAGGACATCACTCCAGTAGTAGGCCTTATCATCAATATATCTGACGTGGTAATACCCTGTCGAGTACTTGATATCGGGATTGGGCTGCATGTACTTTCCTTTCTCGGAATTGTAGAAGTCCGGTCCGGAGCGGTAGTTGTGCAGCCAGACATCCGTCCCGAGAAGTTTAATCATCCATGAGACCATCTCCTCCGGCGCTCTCTGATGATACTTCATTATATAATCTATGCTCTTCTGCGGCAGAGGATAAATCGTCGCATACGCAGTATTGCCGAAAATCCCGAGCTGCTTCATCGTCACCCTGTGACGGATATTGAATGAAGCATCCAGGCTTAGCCTGCTTCCGTCCCACTTGTTGACGACCGTGAAAGTAACCGTCTGCCTGCCATAAGGGAGAATCAGCCCTCCCGGCATGAAATCACCCCACGGGACTGCGCCCGGCTGCTCTTTCTCATCGTAACGCCAATAATAGGCAAGCCCGTTTGATCCATTCTTGTATTCGCCCCTGATTACAGGAGTAAATTCCTGTCCTTCATAGGCCAGCGTACAGCCGGTAGACTGGCAGTTGAACTCATAGCGGCCCTGATCCCCGCCGTCAAGCATGAAATACAGAGGGACTTCAATGCGCGAGGTGAACCCTGACTCATCAAGATAAGTGCTGACAAGCTCCGCCTGCGGCGCGGACTGAAGATACGGGAGGCTGATTCCGAAAGCGCAGCTCCCCGAACCGCTGTAAAGGCCGGTCGCCGGATTGGCGCTGAACTTCACTGTCCCGATCCTCTCAGCCTCAGCTTTCGTCAGATCTCCGGCGTTGACCCCGCCGGCACTGGTGCTTTTCAGCCAGATCTTCCCTGTCAGGGGATCAAAGTCTATGCATTCCCCCCAAGGAGACGATCCCGACTCCAGTTCTATACGCGGCGCGAGCAGGGCGTCAAAGAGTTTTTCATCAAAACTCCCTTCCGGGAAAGCCGACAATCCCGCTTTGGTATAAATGCCATGTCCAAGGCTGCATTCGGTACCATCCACTGGCAGACGCACATCCTTTATGTCGGAAAGATGCAGTCTTGGCGCCCTGATAAAGAGGCGCACTTCCGTCAATCCGTCATTGAGTATGTCATCACTGCATATCACAATTGAGCCGCGGCTGTTCTGATAGCCGGAGATCATGGCGAAGTCATTGGAGAAAAAAGTATATATATCCAATTTTTCACCCGCCGGCAGACGTTGTCCCGAATAAGCCTCATAATCCTGATACGGATACAGAGCAGAGCCATCAGAAGCCACAAGGCAGGTCGGAAATGGCGAAGAGAGAGAATTGTCCGTCTTCCATTGCCGGTTGTAGCTATGCTTCCCTGAAGACCATAGAGTACAGTCACCCTGATCGGCGGCATAGTATATCGTCCGCCCCTCGAATCCGGAGAAAGTCAAGGTCCGGTGCTGGGCGATATAGAAATCTTCCAAAATGCTTCCGGAAGCGGTGACCGAAATATCTTCTCCTGTCTTTATGACGGCATTCAGTTTCTTTGTCCCGGGATACAGCGTGAAACATACGGGGACCTGTTGCCCGCTGACAAATCGCGACGGGTCGCTCACCGAAAAGGTAAAACGGCCTGACTCATAAGACACGGATATCCCGAGATCAGAGAGAGCCTTGCGGGCCGGCTCGTTGGAATCATCATGAGTCGCCGACCACAGATCAGAAGTCCAGGCCATATCGCCAAGATGCGCGGGG
Source organism: Bacteroidales bacterium UBA6431 (assembly GCA_002439095.1). Lineage (GTDB taxonomy): Bacteria > Bacteroidota > Bacteroidia > Bacteroidales > UBA932 > Cryptobacteroides. The sequence continues at coordinate 72,472 of DJOT01000007.1, forward strand.
CGGAAACCTTCATCCACCAGCGCGGTAGATGTAATCCGGTTGTTCCCGCCGTCAAGACAGAGGTTGAGGTCGAGGACGGCAGGCCTGTTCTTCCGGACAACGGCCACCTGGCCGTCCGGAAGCCTGCCGGCGAGTTCTCCCGACAGGAAGAACTCGCGCCTGTCCGACAGGCCCTCGACCTCCAGTTTCCAGTCCGGCGCAAACAGGGACTCTGCCCTGAAACCGAGACTGACCTTGAATCTCAAGTTGCGTTCAATGTTGAAGTCCTTGACCGCATCTTTCCCGAGAAAGAAACGGTAGACCGTCTTTCCGCTGAAACCCGACCCTCCGCCTATACTCCCCTCAAATTCGACATAAGTCAGCCTCTGCTCAATTCCCGTCCCCGGATGTCCAGCCTGCACAGCATCCATATCCTTGGCATCAGGATCAGAGTTCCCCGGCAGCAGTACACCCTGCATGTTTTCCGGGACATAATATACATACTCACCCTTGAGGGCATTCGACATCGCAGCATCAAAATCCCCGACATCAAGGACATCTTCGCTTGATTCCGCTCTGGAACCTTCCGCCGCGAAAGGAGAGAGGCGGCAGTTCACTTGACGGATCCGCAATGCCCCATTGACAAAATCATCTTCAGCACTGCCCACGAGTCCCCCATGATCAATTTCCACCGCAAGTCTGGCAAAGAGACGGCGCATATTGACCTCCACACGTCCGCTGGCTGCACTGACGCCTTTCTTCTCCCAATATAGAGGTATTCCGAATTCAGCGACATCCGAGAAACGTTCACGACGGAATCCTCCCTCGCTTGTCCCACCATCCATGCGGTAAATCATCTTCTTCACATCCTCTTCGCGGGACGGAAACATCGGGCTACGCCGCACGCCGCCTGAGTTAAGTTCCCAAAGATTGCCAAGCATGTAGAAATCATACGACTTCCCCGACGGAAGCTGAAGTTCCATCTCGCCACCGATATCGTCACCGTCTATCCGGATTTCAGAATCCAATGTTCCGGTCACGGCATCATAGACGGCCAACACAGCGCCGCTGAAGATTTCTTCCACGTTCTCGCCCAGAGAGGAGCGGGTATGCGGCCATTCTTCCAGACCAAGCTCCAGAACTAAAGCTTTCGTCTCCTCCTGCTCATCCTCCGCGTACTGGACACATCCAGGCAGCTCCGGCTGGCAGGAATACAGCAACAGAGGCAGAATCGTGCCCACAATGCCCCAAGCACCGACAGTATATTTATCAATCATATAATTATATCTTTAAAACCATCATCAGGATTCCAGTCAAGTATCCGGAGCGAGATATCCGCTTTGGCATAATCGATGGTAATGCTGACATCTTTCAAGTCTTCAAGCATCCAATCATATCCGGCTGCCCTCAGTTTCGCGCTGACATCGACGACGAACTTCTCTTCGGTTTCCACCGGACCGCTGAAAACATCAAGGAGGATTCCTCCGTCCGCCTGTCTAGGAAGCAATAGCGAAAAGTTCCCGTCAAGGCCTCTTCGAGCCTGAGCGCAGAACTCTCCGGCCAACGGCTGCCGCCGATATAAATCCAGACCGGACGCCTCGGCTCTGACACGAAACGAGCAAGATGTCTGGATCTCCGCCGGAAGCCCCTCCATCACGATCTCAAGACGACAATACTGCTTGTGCGGTCTGGCATTGAGAGTATATGAATCGTCATCACAAAGAAAATGCTCGCTATAAAGCCACAAAGGATCCGCATCAAGCCCGTAAGGAACCACAAGCGAGTCTCCGCGAATCTGCATCTTGTCAATGCAGGCGACAAGCGCCGCCCTGTTGGTCTTCCTCTCAAGACTGGCCACATAAGCCTCATCTTCGTATTCCGCAAGACAGATGTTCTCCCGGCGGACAAGATGGTCTGAACTGAACGAGACCATGGCATCCGTAAAGCCCTTCCGGATAAACTCTCCCACCAGAACCGAAGCATAACAGGGGCAGGCAGCCCTGTCCTCCTTCACCGAGCAGGATGTCAAGGCCCGCAGGGTGAACGGAAGACAAAGGGCTATACCCCAAAGAAAGCTGGTCCGCATGGCCATCAGATGGTTTCCGTATATCCGCCGCCATCTTCCCATGACGCCACATGGATGGAGCCTGTCACTGCGTCGAACTCTACCGGTTTATCAGGGCTGTCTGAACCTGGACGACGGATGGTGAGATTGACCTTATACTGCTTGTTTGCCTCAAGACCTTTCTGATTAGTCTCATTATACAAGGTTATAGGATAATAGAAATCATGGGCGCCTGTACCGTCATCATAACTGGCTTCTATCACCAGACGCGTGGCACGCGGACTCCATGCCGCCGCAGAGCTTGGCTTGCAGTCATTAGGGAATGAATATAAAGAATGGACCGTATTGTAAGTCTTACCATAATCCACGGCCACGCCGCCCATGTCATCATAAATGAGGGAAGTCTTGTTTTCCGCCTTCAACTTGGCATACCAGTCAGTATCGGCAAGCGACGAGGGGGCGGTCGTCATCCCGATATTCACTCTGGCCGGTACATTTGTCAGGTATACCTTTTTGATCTTGAATGCCCCGTTCTTGCGATAAGCCCCGGCGAGCATATCGTTCTTCACGCTCTCAAGAACTACTCCGGCACAGGCCCGCCTGACCGTTATGCTGTGGGTCTCCTGCCCCGGCTTCAGATCTGCCGTAACACTGCCGCTCATCAGGAGACGGTCCGGAGCGTTGACATTGAGTGCCACTGTCTTGGACAGAAGAGCGGCCTTGTTGAGCACCGATCCGTCAGCTGTGTAGTCCTTGTCACTGTTAACGATGGCATAAATCTCCCTCTGTCCGACCGTACACTCCAAAGTAACGCCGGAATATGGAGAAGATGATGCATCAAAATTCAAAGGAGTATCGAATCCGGCTGATTTGCAGACGTCGAGCAGCCCCTCATCCGTCCCTTTCCCGGTGCGGAATACAAACACCTGGACATTCTGTATCATGGACTCTTTGGCGGCAGTCTGTCCTGTGGCACGTGTGCCGGACATTCCTTTGAAATCGATGGTAAGACTGCACGTCTCTTCCTGTCCGGGTGTGCCGGCTCCGTATAGAGAAGCTTTGGTGCAAGATGTTTGTGCGAACAACGCCAATGCGGCGCACAAGATAATTGTCGAGTTTTTCATTTTTTGTTGATTGTTAATTTGTTGAGTTTATTGACCATCAAGGTCATATTTTCTTTTCAAGTCAGCTATTTCCGGATCGAGGTTGCCTCGATACACCATGGAAGGATTCTGTTCACAAGCACGGAGGTAACACTCCACAGCATCACGCTCTCTCCCTTGCCGCGAATGTATCAGGGCAAGCATATAATTGACATTCGCATCCTTGTCACATTTCTCCAATATGCCATATGCAGCAGCATTGCGGTCCAAGGCCAGACAGGCGACAGCCGTATTATAGTCCTGATAAGGGGAAAGGATATCCACCGCCGTCTTATAATCACGATCCATAAGAGCCTGCACACCACGCATATAGACGCTATCTACGGCAGTCGTATGCACAGTGTCTTTCTGCATGCCCTTGCGATGAAGGCAGAAACTGAAATGTACGGTTCGCAATTTAGGATACAAACTGTCCCTCACATGCTTATAGCAGGGATTTTCAGACAGTTCCGCCTCTCTGACGTCCGGGTCTTCGATTCTGGACAAGGCAAAATATGACTCCCTCTCCGCAGCGGACAGAACCGTATCCGTCTCCACCAGCCTGTCCAGTTCAAGCCAGTTCTCTCCGCCGCTTCTTGAGAGGAAGCGGATATCCCGGCGGGGCCTGCCAGGGCCTTTCATGGCCGACTCCACAAAGTCATCTCCAACACTTATGAAAAGCCCCTGTTCCCGTCGCAGGGAATCCTTGACATATTCCACATATCGAGAAAAGAACTCCGACACGCTTTCTGCCCGTCGGCGGGAAAGCTCCGCATTGTTCCTGAAGCGTCCTTCCGGAGAAGCCGATGCAGTGATCACGATGGAATCGATGTCAAAAGTCTCATCTTCCAGAAGATTTTTCAACCTTGTCTTGATGGCAAGGATCTCAGCCGCATTGCCTTCCAGCCCTTCGTCCGTCTCGCTCCGTCCAGCCCTGAAATTTATCCTGCGCACATCATCAATCTGAACATTCCGGTACAGCACACGCGTAAGATACCTCCGGCTTGTATCAGCAAACGTACTGACTGAACTGATGTAGAATGTCAGTGGCGGGGACTTGGGCACCGTATACAGACGCTTGTCGCTCTCGAAGATCTCGCCCGACAGACAGACATCGACTTTCCTCAGGGACGGTCTGGTACGTATGCGCTGGACATAGTCGTATACAAATTCCCCGCTGCCGTCACGCAATACCGTATCCAGACGGATTCCCTCTGTCACTATGGGCGACTTGACATAACGGTGCCACATCTTCTCCCTCATGGATCCAAGCCTGCGGTTTCTCCATACAAGATAGTCATTGGTATAGTGCTCCACCGCCTGCCGCTGAGAGACTCCGTACACGCTTTCGAACTTCTCGTCCGAGACATAACTGCTGTCACTGCGAAACGCATACAACTGCGGAATATTACGGGCCAGAAACACCTCAAGGCCCCTGACATCGATGAGCTTAAGACTGTCGCTGACTATTTTGTCCAGAAAGCGCTGATAATGCTCATATCCCCTCAATTGAGCTTTACGATAACCGTGCCCCGTGACAATTATATCATCAAGATCAACCAGTTCCGGCGGGATCGTCATTTCCGGATACAGGCGAAGCTGCCACCTTGAATCCGTCATCTCAGGCGGGACCGTCACCTGAAAGCGTATATCCACAAAACCGTTACGCTCCGCCACATTCCGGAATCTGGCTGTGACCATAGCAGCATCAAGCTGCTCGGTAGCAACCATTTCTCCGCTAGCCGTATCCTTGACTGCCCTCATGATGAACACCTCTTTCCCGTCAAGCCCGGTAACCATGAGGGTATCAGCATCTCTCCCGACATGGGAAAAAAGCGTATCCTCAAATGCCGTGTCCTTCTCCTCCGGCAACCTTATCGCGGCAGCATAAGCGCCGCTCTTCACCACAGCCAACTTCCTTGAAGAGGCACACCCTGCACACAGGACAGCGGGAAGGAGAAAGGACACGACAATGGTTTTACATCTCATACTGCAGAGGCTCATCACCGTCAAGAATGACCACCCTGCTGGCGACAATGTCAGCGGATGTCCTCTCCACGCCATCATTGCCTATATACTTCTGGTATCTCAGGCGGCCTTGCACATAAAGGCGGGTCCCCTTGGTGATTTTATCAAGGTCATGGATATTCCGGCCCTCTCTTGCCAAGACGCTGTGCCAACTCGTATCTATAGTGGCAGCACCCTCCTTGTCCTTGTAAGCGAAATTCGTGGCGAGAGTAAAACGGGCCACCATATTGTCCGAAAAGGTCTGAAGCCTTACGCTTCCCACGGTTCCCCGCAGTTCGATTCTGTTCAATTGTTCCATATAAGTTTTCCAATTCAAGTTCGGGAGCAAGGCCGCGCGGTCCTCATCCCGGCGACAAAGGAAAGCAGATTAATCCGGAACAGCGCAAAAGAAACAGATAAAAGTTTTTCTTTTCTACACCAAAGAATTATTACAACTAAAAAAAGATATAATTATCAGCAATTTATTTTATCAAGCCTTGCAGACAAGAAATCTATTCGCAAAATTTGAAGGCAAACCAAAACCGACTATGGCATACATAATCAAAAAAGAAGACACATGTCTCGAATGCGGAGACAGCCTCAAAGGAAGAAAAGGCAAGAAATTCTGCTGTCTGAACTGCAAAAACAGCTACAACAACAGGAAGTATCAGGAAATCCGCAAATACAAGGCTGAAATAATAAACAGACTCTCAAAGAACTATGAAATTCTTGAAAGCCTGCTCAATGATAATACCAAAGGTATCGGGCTCGAATATCTGTCTTCAGAGGGCTTTGATGCAAACTGCTTCACGGGAATACAGAAAGCAGGACATCATATTGAATGCAGTTGCTTCGACATCACCTACTGCAGGACGGAGAGCCGAATCTTCAACATCTGCCGCAAAGAACTCAACGGACAGTGATCACCCCCATCTCCAGTCCCCAGCACCCGTCGGTGATAATAGGGACATCATGTCCGTCCCTGTCCCGGACATAAATGAACCCGTTGACAAACGTGTGGCTGTGCCCGCCTATGACAAGATCAACATGGCTTGTCTCCGGAATAAGAGCCTGATCGTTGTCATACCCGAGATGCGAGAGCAGAATGACCATGTCGCATTTCTCTACTGAATGCAGGTATTCCGCCCACTTGTTGGTCACCTCCACATTGCCAAGTTGAGGAATCCGGGAAGAAATGGTCGCACTGACATTAGTGGACAGATCGGATTCCAATCCGATGATACCTATTTTCATCCCCCCACGCTCAACAATGGCATACGGAGATACATAGTCCGAAAGATCAAACTGTGAAACATCTATGTTTGCAGACACAACAAAAGTGTTTTCAAGCATGGCAAGCCTTTCCGTCAAAGCCTCGATATCATTGTCGAACTCATGGTTGCCCAATGTGACACAGTCATATCGCATGTCATTTATTATCGCTGGTTCAAGCCGTCCACCAAGTTCAGTAAAATATGACGTCCCCTGGCTGAAGTCGCCAGCATGCAGCAGCAACACACGTTCATCGCCATACACATTGCGTATTGAATCAATGAAAGCCGCCCTTTCGATAACTCCACCGTGTCCTGCCTGCGGCCCTGTACGCAGGGGTTCAAAATGGCTGTGTGTATCGTTTGTATGCACAATCACAAGCCTCGGCCCGCTATGACAAGCCGACAAGGCCAACAATGCGGCAACAAATACAAGCAATCTTCTGGTCATTCTGCACTCCTCCTCAATACAAAGCGCCCGTCAGGGGCAGATTCTATAAGCCGGCCCTCCCTCTCATAAGACTTGACATAAGGCAACATCGAGTCAATTACAAACTTATCCGTGATTATCAATTCTTTAGCATTTTTTGCGAGTGTAAGACCATCTCCGCCGTCAAGCAAGAAATCAATCGTAGCCAGCCCATATATCTTTCTCGGATCCACAGACGCTCCCCCAACGAGAAGAGTGTCAATCTTACCGTCTTCAACCACAAGTCGCGCCCCTCCGAAAGGCTGCACCTTACGCTCAGCCATCCCCTTGAAAATATTGAGCAAGTCTGTACCGCTAAGAGCGACATAGCATAGATGGTTCCTGAAAGGAAACATAGAGACAATATCATCCAGAATCACATCCCCTGCAGGCATGTCAACCCGTATGCCACCGGAATTCATGATTCCGACATCAACTTTCCTGCCCGTCGTGTGCGCGACATCTTCCATTATGTGGTCCACTATCCAGTTGGACAGATCCCCGTCCGGCTGCGTCTGATTCATTTCCCGGGCCGAATGGGCCACAACCGCCTTAAGACGCGACATCTGTGGCTGCACAGATATCATATCTGAAGCCGTCGCATAGGTCGCGCTGCCTGCGCGCCATATTTTCCCGGACGGAGAGGTATAGCAGGTATCGTTGATTGTGCCCAAAGCCTCTGCCACATTGTCAGCCCCAGGTGCAGCAACTCCGGTCCTGTGACCGTCCATCACATACTTTTCCCATGTAAAACTACGCGTACATGAGCACAACAGAAGCGGCACTATTGCCGCAAAGATTATTTTTGCCTGAGCCATCTCCACAAATCCTTCCAGCCGGACTTCTTGCCGAACATAAGAATTCCCACTTTATATATTTTGGATGACACCCAAGCGCAAGCCGCGAATGTCACAATAAGAAGGGCTATCGACAGTATGATCTGCCAGAGCGGAACCCCGAAAGGCAAACGCGCGAGCATCACGATCGGAGAGGTGAAAGGAATCATTGAGCCCCACACCACCAGAGCACTGTCTGGAGCCTTGAATGCATAAATCGCGATAAAGAAACCGAGCAGCAGAGGAATAGTCACAGGCAGCATGAGCTGGTTGCTGTCGCCTTCATTCTCCACAGCTGAACCGATGGCCGCGAAGAGAGAGGCATACAGCATATAGCCAAGTATGAAGAACACCACGAAACATATCAGGATCTGGCCTAAGTGCATATTTGCAAGTGAGGACAGGATCACCCCAAGATCCCCTACCTCAGACACTTGAGAAGCCATATCTCCAGCAGCACCGCCGCTCATCTGCATAAGTTCGGAAGGATCAGCCCCCGCAAGTCCCGGACCGGCGATTGCACCGACAACACCAACAATTGCAAAAGTAAGCACTATCCACAGGAGGAACTGGGTAAGAGCGACGAGCGCAATGCCGATGATCTTCCCAAACATCAATTCGGTCGCCTTGACAGAACTGATCAGAACCTCTACCACCCTGCTGGACTTCTCTTCTATCACAGACGATGACACCATCCCACCAAACATGGCTATGAACATATAGATAATCATTCCCAAGAGCATGGACACCATCATGTAGACGCCTGACTCAGAGACTTTTTCTTTTCCATCATCGCCCATGGTAAACGTCTTCAACCTTACATCGGGCTTGACGTCCTGCATGATCTTGTCGAGCCCCGGAATGTCGTAGGATGCAACCCGGTAAGCCTCAAGCGCATCGTTTATCTTGGCATTCAAGCTTTCAGCCAGATCGATTCCGAGAGGCTTGACAGAATAAACCTCGGCAGAGAAGGACTTTGTCGAATCTATCGGGGAAATGGCAAGTACGGCGTCATACCCAAGTTTAGAGAGCCCGGACTTCAACGAGTCAAGCGGTATACCACTGCAGTCTGTCACAGACATGCTCTCCGAATCCGTAAGGGCGGGCATCACTATCCCGGACTGATCCACAACAGCAATCTTCTTGGCCGCCTCCTTGGTATTCATCATTATGAGAGCCGGGAGGAAACACATCGCGGCAAAAAGGACCGGGGTGATGAAAGTAATGAGAAGAAAACTCTTCTTCCTTACGCGAGTCATATACTCGCGATTGATAATCAATCGTATAGTACGCAGGTTCATTTTGATTCTCCCCCTTCAGTTACAAGTTTAATGAAAATATCGTTCATACGGGGCATCAGCTCACGATAAGAATTGATCTGAACCCCCTCATCAAGATATGTCTTGAGCGTGGACGCGCCGTCAGTCTCGCGAGGAAGAACTTCTGTATGGCGGCCATCAGCATCCGTATAGACAAGTTCCACATTGTTGTTGCCGTAGCGGCGGCGAATGTCATCCACTCCACCGGTAATCACAAGATGCGACTTATTGATTAGAGCAATCTCGTCGCAAAGCTCCTCGACCGACTCCATATTGTGCGTAGAAAGGACAATCGTAGCTCCTTCGTCTTTAAGCCGTAGTATCTCGTGCCGTATCAATTCGGCGTTGACAGGATCAAATCCGGAGAACGGTTCATCGAGTATCATAAGGGAAGGTCTGTGCACCACGGTAGTGATGAACTGCACCTTCTGGGCCATGCCCTTGGAGAGTTCCTCTATTTTTTTGTCCCACCAGTTCTCTATTCCGAAACGCACGAACCATTCTTTCAAAGCTTTACGAGCTTCGGATGAACTCATGCCCTTAAGCTGAGCAAGGAACATCGCCTGCTCTCCCACCTTCATCTTCCTGTAAAGCCCGCGTTCCTCCGGCATATAGCCTATCTTCTCAACATCACGCTGAGTTATCGGAGCGCCCTTGAAGATGATTTCTCCAGCTGTCGGGATCGTAATACGGTTGATTATACGGATAAGAGTAGTTTTTCCGGCTCCGTTAGGGCCGAGCAGACCGAAGATCCGGCCTTCTGGTATCTGGAGATTGATGTCCTCAATGGCGACCTTCTCTCCGAAACGCTTGGTTACGTCTCTGCATTCAATTATAGCCATACCGCAAAAATAGAAAAAATCGCCCTATGCAGGGCGACTTTTTCTTACTTTTTTATTAAATTTTTGTAAAACTACTTCGCGCTGATAGCCACCACGGAGCAAGGAGGAAGAGTCACCTCAAGCCCCGCTTTAGTGAGTTTCCATGCCTTGAACTGTGCAGGAGCCACCTTGTCAGCGCTTCCGAAGTCGTTGTAGTCACGGGCATCCTTGGATGTAAGTACACGTGCGGAAAGGATCTCGGATACGGCCTTAGGATTATCAAAAGCCACCAGGACCTTCATCTGCTTCTTCAAATCGGTGTTGACAAGCGAGATGTTCATCTTTCCGTCCTTGCGGGAAGCGGTCACGTCAACCTGAGGGACGTCAACCTTGCGATCGCAAGCCATCTTCGGAGTGAGGCAGTCAGAAGCAAGGTACTCAGCATCCTGATGCACATTGTACATTTCGAACACGTGGTAGGTCGGTGTCAGAACCATCTCCTTTTCGTTGGTGAGTATCATTGCCTGAAGCACATTCACGACCTGGGCGATGTTGGCCATCTTCAGACGGCGGGTGTACTTATGGAAAATGTCGAAATTGAGGGCCGCCACGATGGCGTCGCGCATCGTGTTCTGCTGATAGAGGTGTCCAGGATTGGTTCCCGGCTCAACGTTGAACCATGTTCCCCATTCGTCAAGCAGGAGATCCACATGTCCCTGAGGATCAAGCTCGTCCATGATGTCAATGTGCTTCTTGAGCACATCCTCGATCTCGATGCTCTTGGAAAGGATGTTGTAATATTCTTTATCTGAGAACTTTGTCGCGGCACCCTTGTCCTGCCAGTTGATGACAGTATAATAATGGAGAGAGATACCCCTCATGCCCTTGCGGGAGCCGATGTTCTTCATCAGCACACGTGTCCAGTTGTAATCATAGTCAGAAGCGCCGCTGGCGATCTTGTAGAGACGATTGCCGCTGAAGTCCCTGAGATATGTGGCATAGCGGCGGAAAAGGTCGCTGTAATACTCCGGGGTCATATTTCCACCGCAGCCCCAGGCCTCATTGCCGATGCCGAAATACTTCACTTTCCAAGGCTCCTGCCTGCCGTTGGCACGGCGAAGGTCAGCCATTGTGCTCTTGGCATCAGAGGTCATATACTCAACCCATTTGGCCATCTCCTCGACACTGCCGCTGCCAACATTACCGCTGATATAAGGCTCTATGTCAAGCATTTCGCAGAGATTGAGAAACTCGTGCGTACCGAAACTGTTGTCCTCGAGCGTACCGCCCCAGTTGTTGTTGGAAATGTATGCACGCTTCTCCTGTGGGCCGATCCCGTCCATCCAGTGGTAGTCATCCGCGAAGCATCCGCCCGGCCAACGCATCACAGGTACTTTCAAGGCCTTCAATGCCTCGAACACATCCTTGCGGTAACCCTTGATGTTAGGCACATCAGAATTTTCTCCGACCCATAAACCGCCGTAGATGCAGCGCCCGAGGTGCTCGGAGAACTGCCCGTAGATTTCTGCCGGGATTGTCACCCCTGTACCGGCGTCATGAATGCGGATTGTCGCGTCCTGGGCATTTACACCCACGGATCCAAGCAGGCACAAGCCTGCCAACAAAGTAGAATTGAATCTGTTCATTGGTTCGAATAAATTATGCTGTCAAACTTCACAAAATTAAGAAAAAAACAGTAATTTCGCGCATTATGGCCAAAGCGACAGTCAACATTGGTACACTCTGTGAACAAATTGTAACAGATATAAGGCATGGTATCTTCAAACCGGTATATCTGCTCATGGGCGATGAGCCATATTACCCGGAGATGGTCTGTCGAGAAATCATCGAGCAATGCATTCCGGAGAGCGACAAGGATTTCAATGAGACTATATGTTTCGGTGCGGATGTAAATGCCGCCCAGGTCACGGCAAGCGCAAGACAGTACCCTCTTATGGCGGACAGGCAGCTCGTCGTTGTCAAAGAGGCCCAGATGATGCCCGACCTCGAACAGATGGCCACATACTGCAGCGACCCGCTCGAATCCACCGTTCTGGTTCTCCTTCTGCGCAAGGCTTCGGCAGACAAGCGGAAAGCGCTCTACAAGGCTGTCCAGAAAAACGGTGTCGTCATCGACTCTCCAGCCATAAGAGACTACGAAATAGCATCTTGGATATCATCGTATTACTCAAGCAGAGGCCTTAGCATCTCACCGCAGGCAGCAGCCATGCTTGGAGAATATGCCGGTACAGACCTTTCAAAAATCGCAATAGAGACAGACAAACTCCTCAAGAACCTCGCTGAAGGCGAGAAACAGATCTCGGCCGAAGACATAGAACGCAATGTCGGAATATCCAGACAGTTCAGCATATTCGAACTTACCAAAGCCCTTTCCCTCAAAGATGCCCCGAAAGCGCTGAGAATCGCCGAGACCATATCCTCAGACGCAAAATTCTATCTTCCGCCCGCAATCAGCGCCATATTCACCAACTTCTACAGAATCCTGCGCTACGGCGCACTTCTACGCCAGAACCAGAGACCTTCGGCCGAAGACAAGGCCAGAGTGCTCGCCGGTGTCAGCCCATATTTCTACCAGGAATATGACACGGCTGTAAAAAACTATCCCCTCCCCAAGAGCATGAGAGCAATATCGCTGCTGTGTCGATATGACTATCTCGCCAAGGGAGGGGACGGTGGATCTGCCGCACCCGACGAATTGCTCGTCGAACTGTGCGCCAGAATTGTCAGCCTTTAAAGGCTATTTCTCGTATTTCTTTTCTTTGGTGCGTGTAAGTTTTTCTTTCATGGCATCCACACACCCTGTCACGGCGTTCTCGAAAGTATCGGCAACTCTCTCGATAATGAGGCTGTCACCCGGAATGCGGATCTGGATTCTTGCCTTTTTGCCGTCCTTTGTGTCCTCAAGCGACACCTCTGCCTCATCTGCCACGCCGTCAAAGAACTTGGAAAGGCGTGAGACTTTCTTCTCGACGAATGCGGTGAGCTTCTCACCGGCATCGAACTTCAGTGCTTTAAGCTTTATGTCCATAATTTAATCCGTTTCGCCCCAAAAGGGCTGGTTATCATCCGTAAATATAGTAAAAAATCCATTCAAGACACATAATCCCCACAAATTAGGATTGCGCACAAGCAAATGTCAAGGTACTTTTGCGGAAAATTTATTATCCGCTAATATGAAAAAAGTACTGAGCATCTTCATTTCCGTCCTTTTCGCAGCCATCTCGCTCCACGCAGAATCGGCTCTTGTGATAATTGCCCACGGGCATACGCTTGAAAGCTGGCGCAAGCCTGTCCTGGCCTTGGAAGAGACCGTCCAAAAACGGCTCGCAGAGCGAGGCATAAAAGATTTCAGTTATGTAAGGGTCGCCATGATGGAATACACTGAGCCATCAGTGGCGTCAGTAATGAAAGACTGCCTTGAACACGGCATCGACACAGTCTTCGCCCTACCCCTGTTCATTGCGCCGTCAAGCCACTCAGAAGACGATCTTCCAAACATACTCGGCCTGAAATTCTCCAAAGAGGTGAGAGCCGAACTTGAAGAAGAAGGGACAGAATTCGTCAAGGAGAACTTGAAAATAGTGCTCGGGCCGACACTGTACAGCACGGACATCATCGAGAGAATAATGCTGGAACGCATCCTCTCACTCTCTGTCAAGCCGGAAGAAGAAGCAGTAGTCATCTTGGCCCATGGAGACCCGGAACGGACAGGATTCTGGAGCAATCTGCTTGACAGATCCGCCGGTTACATCAAGGAACATTCCGCAATAGACTACACAGACGGGGAGCAGGTCGCGATGGGAATGCACATGGCGGATGACCTTACAGCCATTCTGGAAAATGCCGCAAAACACAAGAAGAGAATCCTTGTACAAGGCATATACCTCACCTCCAACGTAAAAAGCATGGCGGAGAGAATCGGAATGAAAGCCAGACAGGAGAAACTTGAAAAAAATGGAGTCACAATAGTCTACGGCGACCAGGGAATACTCCCGTCGGCCACTCTTGAGATAACAGAATGGATTATTGACAGGGCCGAAGAGTGGAAGCTGTCGAACTAGTCTCCGTCCTTTTCTTTTGCCCGGGGATGAGCTTTCTGATAGACTGAACGCAGACGCTCTATACTGGTATGAGTGTAGACCTGCGTGGCGGCAAGAGAGGAATGCCCAAGAAGTTCTTTTATGGAATTCAGGTCCGTCCCGTCTTCAAGCAACTGAGTAGCAAGCGTGTGACGCAGCATGTGAGGCGATTTGCGTCCCTCCGCTCCGCATGACTCCCCCAATTCTTTTTTTACAGCCCGGTCAATGAAGACCGGATAAAGCCGGGCGCCTTTGCGGGTCTGGAGCAAAGGCGCGTCTGGGCGAAGATCTGCCCCTTCCAGAGTTTCCAGCGCATCCATATAAGACAGGAGGTCAACATAAAGGGTCTCTGTCAGGGGTACTTCGCGCATTTTCCCGCCCTTGCCGATGACACGGATAACCCGGCGGTCCTTATCCAGAGAGTTCCTGTCCAGAGAAGCGAGCTCCGCCCGCCGCAGACCGGTACAATACAGAAAATCCACAATCAGATGTCCCAACATGGCATCATACGAACCATATTCGGAAACTCCGGCAGTAGCATCGAAATATTTCTGCATGGTGTCACGACGGAAAAACTCCGGGAGGCGCTTCTCCTGACGAGGCCGGTGCAGAAGGTGTACCGGATTGGACTCCAGAACGCCCTCTTTCATCAGGAAACGGCAGAACCCGCTGAGGGCGCTCAGATGGAGCGAGACAGTCCTTGCAGACTCTTTCTCGTCATCCATCAGGTGAACCTCATAAGATCTCAGGGTCTGGACAGTCAGATATGAGGCAAGGGGTTCGCTCCCGTCATAGCCGGAAAAGGAAAGGAACGCGTCCACGACATCACCATAGATCTCGCATGTCCGCTGAGAATAGCGCCGAACCACCCTCAAGTACTCTATGTACTTGTCGCGCATCACTCATCAAGAGCCTTGAGGCCGAATTCCGAGGCATGCGAACGCATGAAGGCATCGGCCTCATTGAAATCATTGCCGATCACGCCATCGAGAATGGCCTCCTTGACCATCTCCTTGAGCTGTCCTATCTCCTTGCTTGGAGGAATGCCGTAGACCTGCATAACGTACTCACCCGTAATCGGATTTTTGAAATTACGAATAGCGTCCTTCTCCTCGACTTCCACAAGTTTGCGCTTGACCAGTTCGAAGTTGGCCTTGATCCTTGCCACTTTCGCCTCGTTCTTGGAGGTGATGTCAGCATTACATAGCAGCATCAGGTCATCGATGTCATCACCGGCATCAAAAAGCAAGCGCCGCACGGCTGAATCAGTCACCCCGTCATCCACAAGAGCAATCGGACGCAGATGCAGGCGCACCAGTTTGGCGACGTACTTCATCTCATCCATCGACAAGGCAAGGCGACGGAAAACAGGCGGAACCATCCTCGCTCCGATCACATCATGGCCATGGAATGTCCAACCCGCAACTTTGTCATAACGTTTGCTGGCCGGCTTGCCTATGTCATGCAGAAGCGCAGCCCATCTCAACCAGAGAAGATGATTCCGACCCTCCTGCACAGACACATCTTCACGCCGGATATTGTCAGTCACTGCGAGCGTATGGGCGAAATTATCCTTATGTCCCCTCCCGTCCACGGTCTCCACTCCCTTCAGAGCCGAAAGCTCAGGCAATATTCTCGGAAGAAGTTCCGCAGAGTCAAGCAGCCAAAACGCTATGGACGGACGGTCCGTGACCAGCATCTTGTTAAGTTCTTCAGCAATACGTTCGCGCGAAAGTATCCCGAGCCTGTCAGCCATACGGCGCATCGACTCCATCGACTCCGGTACTATCTTGAAAGTCAGCTCAGCTGTGGAAAGTTTGGCAGCAAAGCGCACGGCCCGGAGCATGCGAAGCGGATCGTCGGAATATGTCGTATCCGGATCAAGAGGCGTACGGATGATGCCGGCAGCAAGATCACGTATACCCCCGAATGGGTCTATAAGTTCACCGAAATTATCCTTCTGCAAGGAAAAAGCCATCGCATTGATGGTAAAATCCCGGCGCATCTGGTCATCCTCGATTGTCCCGTCCTCGACAATCGGCTTGCGGGACTCGCGACGGTAGGACTCTTTGCGCGCTCCGACAAACTCTATCTCATCACCTTCGAAACGCAGCATCGCGGTGCCGAAATTGCGGAAATAGGAAACTCTCTTGTGCAGGCGTTCTCCGACAGCCTCGGCAAAATCTATCCCGCTCCCTTCCACAACAATGTCAATATCATTGCAGGGACGGCCCAGAAAGCAGTCTCTTACATATCCGCCGATAACGAAAGCCCTTACCTTCCTCTCAGAAGCCACTTCGCCGACAATGCGGAAAATCGGCTTCTCCAAAAATTGCGCAGTTACTGTTGACATATCATCTCATTGTAGGAGGGGAAGCGGTCACACGGGACAAAGCATCCCTCCTCCAATCTGTAAAGATAGGTCAAATTTCCGTTTGTAAGCACCAAAAAGCGCACACCAAGCACAGAATTGTAACGCAGGGCCTGCTCAATCACCTCCCCATCAATCGGGACATCAGGCCGCTTGCACTCCACGACTACGAGGGGAACGGCGTTCCTGCCATAGACCAGAATGTCCGCCCGATATTGCTTTTCTCCAAAACGCAGACCGACCTCACTCATCATCATATGGGACGGCACCCCAAAGTTGTCACGCAACTGCATTATAAACCACTGCCGCACCTGTTCTTCAGGTGTGGCAGTGACATTCTTTTTTCTGAGCGGATCCCAAAGAAAACCTTCGCTCACCTCTTGGCCTCCACGGCTGCCCTCTCTACAGACAGGCAAGCCTTATAGTTGGATATATAACGGTCGAAGCCCTCGACTTCCTCTGCGGACGGCGTAACTTCAATCCCGCCATCACCCACAAAGACACGCTGGTCAAGATAGTCTTCAAGGTTCAGGCCCTCCGGGTTGTCCACACGATACTTTGCCAGCAATGCGATGCCCCAAGCTCCGCCTTCGCCTGCCGTCTCCATCACAAAGATCGGAGAATCCAGCGCAGCGGCCAGAATCCGCTGTCCCACTTCAGGCGTCTTGAAAAATCCTCCATGTGCGGAAATCCTGTCAACCTCGACTTTTTCCTCCTTGAAGAGAATGTCATTACCTATCTTGAGCACTCCCACTGCCGCATACAACTGCGAACGGAGGAAATTCGCCAGATTGAACCTGTCCTCCGCCGAGCGCACGAAAAGCGGGCATCCATCAGAGAAACCGGTAACCGGCTCACCTGAAACATAGTTGTAGGATACAAGACCGCCACAATCCGGATCTCCATCAAGCGCGTGCCGGAACAGCATCGAGAACAATTTAGATTCATCGACAGGGACACCAAGCATCTGCTGGAAATCACGGAACACCCCTACCCACTCGTTGAACTCGGATGTACAGTTATTACAATGCACCATTGCAACCGGACTGCCGTCCGGAGTCGTCACCATGTCGATGACCTCATAAGGCCGCGAGAGCCCGTGTTCAAGGACGATCATCGAGAAAGACGAGGTGCCCGCGGACACATTGCCTGTCCGCTTGCGTACGGCATTGGTCGCGACCATGCCGGTTCCGGCATCCCCTTCAGGAGGGCACATCGGCACACCGGCCTTGAGCCGGCCGCTCGGGTCAAGCTTCATCGCGCCGGCTTCGGTGAGATAGCCAGCATCTTCACCTGCCATGAGGGCCTTTGGAAGTATGTCGCGGAGTTTCCAAGAATAAGCCTTGGAGCTGATGAGATCATCGAATTTCTCTATCATCTCCTCGGAATAGTCCCCGGCAGATGAATCCACAGGCAACATTCCGGATGCATCGCCAATGCCAAGCACCCTTCTGCCACTGAGTTGCCAGTGTATGTAACCGGCAAGCGTAGTGATGAAATCAATCTTCCCGACATGCTCTTCTCCGTTGAGTATGGCTTGATATAGGTGAGATATGCTCCACCTGAGAGGAATATTGAACTTGAAAAGTTCTGAAAGTTCCAATGCTGCCGGCCCCGTATTCGTATTGCGCCACGTCCTGAAAGGCACCAATATGTTGCCGTCCTTTCCGAAAGGCATATATCCGTGCATCATCGCGCTTATGCCTATTCCGGCTAGACGTTCCACTTCAACCCCGTAGCGTGAGCGCACATCAGAGCACAGATCAGCATAAGAGTCCTGAAGTCCAGACCATATATCGTCAATACTGTACGTCCACAGGCCATCCACCAGTTGATTCTCCCATGTATGGCTGCCCTGAGCGACAGGATGATTGTCTTCACCTATCAGGACAGACTTGATTCTGGTAGACCCGAGTTCAATGCCGAGAATCGCCTTTCCTGAAGAAATCGTGTCTTTTGCTTTTAGCGTATCCATTACTTGAGGGCCTTGTCAAGCATATAATAAACCTCATTGTAGCGGAGTTCTTTCTTGAATTCCGGAATAGTGGTCTTCTCGTTGATATGGAGCATCTCAATGTCGGCTATCTCTGCATAGTCCTCCCAGTACTCTGAAGTCAGGCTGTAGGAGAAAGCAGAATGATGGGTACCGCCGGCGAGAATCCATGCCGCAGCACCCACCTCGAAATCAGGCTGAGGTATCCAGAGGGCTGAAGCGACAGGAAGTTTCGGAAGCGGCTTAGGCTTGATGCACTCAACATCGGCAGCTATGAGGCGGAAACGGTTGCCCATGTCCACCACAGTGGCTGTAATTCCTCGTCCCGTCTTGCTTGTGAAGACAAGTCTTGCGGTAGGAGTCTTGCGTACCCCGATACCAAGTTCGTGCACCTCAAGACGAGGGCGGGAAGCGGCGATGAGAGGGCAGACTTCCAGCATGTGGGACTGAAGAATCGCCGAGCGCTCTCCATCAAAATTAAGCGTATAATCCTCAAGGAAAGAGCAACCTCCCTCAAGCCCCTGACTCATGTACCAGACAGTGCGATAGAGTGCGGCTGTCTTCCAGTCTCCTTCGGCTCCGAATCCATAGCCTTCCGCCATGAGACGCTGGGATGCAAGTCCCGGAATCTGGTCAAATCCACGTCCGGTCTTCTCCACATCCACATCGCCCAGATCATCAAAATTGGTCGTAAAACCCTTGGCTCCGGTAGCTTTGAGGACAGCGCGCAGCGTAAGTTCAGCCTTGGCGGAATTCCATACTTTCTTATAGGCAAGCCCGGCCTTATCCTCCAAAGAAGCATCATGATCATAAAGACGGAAATACTCCCCTACAAGAGCATCCACATCAGCATCAGCAACGGCATCAAAATAAGGCATCACTGAACTGAAAGGCATATAATCAACATGATAGCCGAGCCGCATCTCCGCCTCGACCTTGTCTCCGTCTGTCACGGCCACATTGTTCATCTGATCCCCGAAACGGATTATCCTGCAATCCTGCGCGTCAGCCCATGCGGCTGCGACTCTCTCCCAGACAGCAATATGCCCGAGGGTCTGCGGGTCTTTCCAATAGCCGACGACAGTCTTGTGAGGCTTGCGCATCCTGGCGAGGATATGGCCGAACTCCCTGTCGCCATGGGCGCTCTGGTTGAGATTCATGAAGTCCATGTCCATGGTGTCCCAAGGAATCTCCTCGTTGAATTGCGTGTGGAGATGCAGGAGAGGTTTGCGGAGCTTCTGCAGTCCGTGTATCCACATTTTGGCAGGAGAGAATGTATGCATCCACGCCACTACGCCTATACACTTCGGCTCGGCTTCAGCCCTGCCCATAACGTCAGCGACTTCCGCTGAAGAATTGGCTGTACCCTTATACACAAGTTTGACAGGGAGGATACCGGACGCGTTCATGCCGTCCACCATCTTCTGAGAATGTCCATCCACCTGCACAACAGCATCCCCGCCATAGAGGAGCTGTGCCCCGGTCACGAACCACACTTCAAGATTTTCAAATGCTTTTATCATAATTCTATTTCTTTTTGATTTGTCCATAATAAGCGTCAGGGCCATGCTTGCGGGAAAAATGCTTCTCCACAAGCAGAGGGTTCATCGTAAGATTGGGATTGATCCCGAATGAGATATAGGCCATCTTGGCCACCTGTTCCAACACGACAGCATTGTAGACCGCCTCATCTGCATCCTTACCCCAAGTGAACGGGCCATGATTCTTGACGAGAACACCCGGGGTATGGACCGGATTAAGTCCCTCGAAACGGCGGACAATCACATTGCCGGTCTCCAGTTCGTAATCACCTTTGACTTCCACCTCGCTCATGTCCGGAGTACACGGTACTGCGTCATGAAAGTAATCAGCGTGCGTCGTCCCGATGTTGGGGATGTCCAGTCCTGCCTGTGCCCAAGAAGTGGCGTATGTCGAATGCGTATGCACAACTCCGCCAATTTGAGGAAAAGCCTTGTACAGAACAACATGCGTTGGAGTATCCGAGGAAGGATTAAGATTTCCCTCCACAACCTTGCCGGAGAGGTCGACCACGACCATATCGTCCGGTTTCATACTGTCATAACTCACCCCAGAAGGTTTTATGACCACCAGCCCGCTCTCACGGTCTATGGCGGAGACATTGCCCCATGTGAACAGCACAAGCCCGTGCTTGACCAAGTCAAGATTCGCACGGCAGACTTTGTATTTGAGTTCTTCAAGCATATTACCAAAGAATTATGTACAGGACAGCGACAATCATGCAGATCACTGCCGCCCAGATGTTGTAAGACTTGCTGGTATGGAAAAGCTTCAAATCCACAGGAAGCGCCTTTGGGTCAGCTTTCTTGTCGCGTGCATCGCTATATAGCCATATAGCCTGTCCGCCGACCAGAACACCAAAGAATATGAACGCCTGAAAACCGATGTCGTTGAGATAAGCGATCAGATTAGTCTCCGGCGTAGCCGAATCCGGGAGCAGTGCACCCCAGATGATTACCACAAGCGCAAGCACCACGAAAAAGCCGCCGGCAAGAGCCATCCTGCGGGCCCATTTAAGCATGGTCTCACAATCCTTGGCCTCAGGCAGTTGCACAGAGACGAATTTCTTGTCAACAAGAGTCATGAGGACAAAGAAAGCGAGCAGGATGATGAAGATGTAACCGGCCCGGAGCTGGAATGGCACCCCGCCGAGGAAAATCTTGAAAAGCACCCCGAGAGGTATGGTGATGATGGCCGTCCAGACAGCAGCTCGGCTGGAAGCACGCTTCCATAGAAGTCCAAGACCGAATACGACTATGATTCCTGGATATATGAAGCCAGAGTACTCCTGAATATACTGGAATGCCTGATCGAGACTGCCGAGAAGAGGTTCCACAGCTATGGCAGCCACCACAAGGGCAGCAAGCGAGGTAAGCCGTCCGACATTGACGAGCTTCTTGTCTGAAGCCTCCTTGTTGATGTACTTCTTGTATATATCCATAGTGAAAAGGGTAGAAGTACTGTTGAACATGGAAGCCAAAGAAGATATGATGGCAGCCGCCAGAGCCGCGAAAGTCAAGCCCTTGACCCCGGTCGGGGTGAAGTTGCGGACAAGCCACGGATAAGCGTCGTCAGCCACATTTATCGAACCCTGAAGCCCGCTGAGCAGCTCCGGACGGAGTGATATGTAATAAGCGCAGATGCCTGGAAGCACGACAATGAATGGGATGAGTATCTTGAGGAAGCCCGCAAACACAAGTCCCTTCTGTGCCTCCTCGACGCTCTTTGCGGCAAGCCCCTTCTGGATAATATACTGATTGAAACCCCAGTAACCGAGGTTCGTCAGCCACACGCCGCCGACAACGGCAGCGATACCAGGGACATTGGCAAACGCGCTCTCCCCGTGACTCTGCTGAATAACGAGATGCAGATGACTGTCGTTGAGATGCTCACCTGTGGTAAGATCAGCAAAGAGATTGTTGAGTCCGGCAAGAGCCCCCGCCCCCTCGCCTACGGCCTCAAGAGCGAAGAACGCTGTCACAAGCCCGCCACCGACCAGGAAGAAGACCTGCAGGACATCAGTCCAGGCCACAGACGCAAGACCGCCATAGATGGAATATACTCCGGCGATTATGAACAGCAGCAGGACTATCACCATCCTCATCGACATGGAGAAGTCCCCGATGACAAGAGTCGCGCCCTGAAGCCCGAGAATCTGTTCGATTGCAAGTGCGCCGAGCCAAGCCACGGAGGTCAGGTTGACAAACACATAAAGGAAAAGCCACAATATGGAGAATGCAAGACCGACCCCGTCCGTATAGCGCTCACGGAGGAACTGCGGGATGGTGAAGATCTTGCGCTTAAGCATCACAGGCAGCAGGAACTTGCCTATGACGACAAGCGTGACAGCCGCCATAAGTTCATAAGCCGCCGTGGCGATGCCGTCAGCATAACTTGTTCCGGACATCCCGATGAATTGCTCGGCCGAGATGTTTGCGGCGATGAGTGAAGCGCCGACAGCCCACCATGTAAGACTGTTGCCGGCAAGGAAATAGTCACTCGCACTCTTCTGATGGCCTTTCTTATTACGTCCAAGGAAAAGTCCAAGAGATATGAGTACCGCGAGATATACGAGTACAATGATGAGATCGACGGCCTTGAAGCCGGATGCCGCTATTTGTTGAAATATTCCCATCGCTCAAGACTACCTTATATAGAACGCATATACGCAACGGCTGGAATAGGTCTCCCCTGGACGAAGTACGGTTGAAGGCCACTGCGGCCTGTTCGGACTGTCCGGATAGTGCTGTGTCTCAAGACAGATGGCAGCCCTCTTCTGATATGTGACCCCGCCCTTGCCGGTAATGCTTCCGTCAAGGAAATTGCCGGTGTAAACCTGTACTCCCGGTTCATCAGTATACACATCCATGGCTATTCCGGTCAAAGGACAGTAGAGTGTGGCGGCCACCTTGCTCACATCGCCCTTGGTATCAAGTACCCAGTTGTGGTCATAACCGCTGCCGTTGCGGATCTGCTCATCGGAAGTATCATTGATTCTGTCGCCTATCCTGTGCATGGAAGTGAAGTCCATCGGAGTCCCCTTGACAGTGACATTCTCACCGAGAGGGATGCTGAAACGGTCTATAGGAGTAAATTCAGAGGCATTTACATAGAGGCTGTCGTCAACTATGCTGCGCGCAGGATCACCGCTGAGGTTGAAATAAGAATGGTTGGTCATATTTATGACCGTAGGAGCGGTGGTCGTAGCGCTGTAACTGATGTCTATCTTGTTGTCGTCAGTGAGGGTGAATGTCACGAATGCGGTCACCGCGCCCGGAAAGCCGTTGTCACCATCAGGGGAATCGAGGCGTAGTTTGACGTGGGCGCCATCAGCCTCAACCACCTTGTAAGGCTGATACTGCCAGCCCGTCGGGCCACCATGGAGGCAATTTTTAAAATTGTTCTTAGGGAGGTCGTACTCCTTGCCGTCAAGGGTGAACTTGCCACCTGCGATACGGTTGGCATAGCGGCCGATTGAAGCGCCGAAATCGCTCTGATGGTTCTCCGGATAGTAATCCTCCACCTTGTCAAATCCCAGCACCACATCACGTTTGACCCCGTCGCGGTCAGGCACAAGGACAGAAGTGATACGCCCTCCGAAATTGGTGACGGTCACCTCCATTCCATTCTTGTTCTTCATCGTGTAGAAAGCATCGCCCTGCGGCTCCCCGGAAGAGCACGCAGCGAGCGGCAAGGCGAACAGCCCCAGAAGCATCAGCTTGTAGATATTATTCATAAAATCAAATGTTTGTTTCCATTGGTTATAGTTTGGCAAATTTACCCAAAAATCCTAAAGTATGTTACATAATAACGCAACAAAAATATTTTTTGGTGTTACTTTGAACGAATACTGTTACATGCTGACCGACCGGTGGGCAAAAACCACCGCAGGACGGCACACACAAAGGGTGATTTGGAAAATCCAGACATGCTGCATAATTTTGCATCACATAAAAAAGATAAAAAAGCAATGGACAAGATAAAAAACCCATACCTGGATCTCAGGGACAAAGGATACAATTGTTTCGCCTGCTCTCCATGGAACGCCAAAGGTCTCAAGATGGAGTTCTGGGAAGACGGAGACGAAATAGTGTCAATATGGGAAGCGGACGGTGACTATCAAAGTTGGACGGACACAGTGCACGGCGGGATCCAAGCCACGCTTCTGGACGAAGTCGGAGGATGGTATGTGACACGCAAACTGCAGACCGCAGGGGTAACATCCAACTTGAACATACGCTATCGCAAAACAGTCCCGGTCGGCAAAAGGCTTGAGATAAGAGTCCACCTCAAGGAGATGAGACGCAACCTTGCCGTAATGGAGGGCAGCATAAGTTGCGAAGGTAAGGTCTGCACCACGGCTGAAATCATCTATTTCACCGTATCTCAGGAAAAAGCCCGCGAAGAATTCTTCTTCAACGGATGCGAACTTGAGAAAGACTAGGGATAGACGAATCCCAAATCCCCGCTTTCCGCTTTCTCCAACATATCCGTTGCCGCTGCCCGGGCTCCGGACAGATCGTGAAAAGTGCAGTTGCCGCACTCATCGGGACGAGACCCCGGAATTTCCCCTTCGTAGCATGATATGAACCGGAACATCCCCGTCAAGGCCTGCACAAGACTGTCATACTTAGGCGTACCGGCCGTAAAATCTCCGGCGACTATCAGGTAGAAACCGGTCATGCAGCCCATCGGACCGAAATATACGATGCGCTCTTTCCACCCGTCAAGGTTACGCAAATATGTTGCGCCCAGATGTTCTATGGTATGCGCCGCCTCCGGAGCAAGTGCCGGCTCAACATTCGGGCGCTTGAAACGGATGTCAATCGTGGTAAGGGTCTGGTCAGCCACACTGTCCTTACGAGACACATATATCCCGGGAAGAAGCCGGGTATGATCTATTGTGAATGACGCTATCTTTTCCATTCTTCATCAATAAGATAATCCAGAACGGCTTTGAGGGCTCCGTTCAGCAGCCCTGGCGCATCCGCCCAGAAATCAGAATACGAAGGAGCGTCCGGACAAAGAGGGACATCGCTCACCATCCTTACGGAAAGGAAAGGGACGGCGTAGCGGAAGCATGTTTGAGCAAGAGAACCGCTCTCCATGTCAACGCCCAATGCCTCCGGGCAAGCTCGGGCTATATCCATGGCCTTCTGCGGGCTGTCCACAAACCAGTCCCCAGACACAACGAGCCCGGTATGGACCGCATAACCTCCTCTGACGAGAGACGTCCGGAGGCCAGAGTCTCCGGCCAGAGGGAGGTCATAAACCGCGGGCTTCCCCTGGACCTGTCCCGCTGCGTTCGGCGTACCGCACCAGACATCGTGATAGCGCACGGAAGAGGCCAAGATCAGGTCTTTCTGCACTATGCTCCCGTCTGCGCACAATGTCCCGCACACTCCGGTGGACACCAGACAATCAACCCCGGCCTCTACGATCATCGCAGCGGCGCAGAGAGCCGAGTTGACCTTGCCTATTCCGGACTGGGCGGCTATCAATTCCACTCCACGATATGCACCGCGCCGAAAGATGAACCCGCCCGGAACCGGCTCCGCTCCAAGTCCAAGACTTCCCTCAAGAAGGCGGAGTTCAGACTCCATCGCCAAGGTAATCCCGATTCTTTTCATCATGGTCTAAGCCCGCTTCCTCCCTGAAGAGTTATTGTCTCGCCCGTGACATAGTGCGCATCCGGTGAAGCAAGGAAAACGCATACCGGCCCGATGTCCTCAGCCGGGTCTGCAAAATGCCCGAGCGGAATCCCCTGGATTGTCTTCTCGAACAGGTCAGGATACTCTTCTTTCCATTGTTTGAGGCTCTCCGTCATGGCCAGCGGACATACCACATTGACTCTCACGCCGGATGGCCCCCACTCTGCGGCTGCCACGCGCGAAAGTCCGCGTATCCCTTCCTTAGCTGCGGCATAAGAGGACTGCCCGAGTTTTCCGAAAAGCCCGGCACCGGAGGCGAAATTGATCACGGAGCCCTTGACGGCCTTCAAAGCCGGGAAGCACTCACGCATATAGAAAAAAGTGGCATAGAGCCCCGAATTGACAGCGAGATCAAAATCAGCCTTGGTATGCTCTACCAGCGGAAGTCCCGACTTGGATGTCTGGGCGTTGTTGATCAATGTGTTAATCTTCCCGAAATGATCCAAAGCCGACTTCACCACCGATTTGACAGAGTTCTCATCAGCACCGTCAGCCACTACCGGAAGCACCCGGACACAATATTCGGATTCCAGCTTGTCTTTCGCCGTGAAAAGCCTGGATTCTGTGCGTCCGGTTATGACGAGATCAGAACCTTCACGGGCAAAAGCGGTGGCCAGCCCGAAACCTATTCCCTTACCACCACCGGTGATAAGTGTCACATTATCTTGGAGTCGTTTCATATTCAAAAAACCGCGCTTTATGGACACGCGGCCGCGAGTGTCATGCAAATTTCATTCCGTCATCCGCCTCATGTCGCTGCGGTAACGCAAGAAGAAGAACACTCCGGCCGTGGTAAGTCCGATGGGAAATCCAAGCCATATCCCTACAAGCCCCAGACTTGTCTTGAACCCCAGCAGATAAGCCGCCGGGATGGCAATGAGGTAATAGCTCACGAAAGCCGCTTTCATGATAGGTTTGACATCCTGCAAACCTCTAAGCACATTGGCGAAACACAGCTGAAGCCCGTCACCGAACTGATATGCAAACAGCACGAAGAAAAGGGACACAGCCATAGTGGACACTTCCGGAGAATCAGTGAACACCCCGGCAGCCTGGTAACGGAAGACATAAAGAAGGACGGAAAGAGTAGCCGAGATGCAGACAATCATCCCGTAACCCTTGGCCGCATATTCCCGCACTCCCCTGTAGTCACCCCGCCCGCAAGCATTGCTTACAAGTATCGACAAGGCGAAAGACAGTCCCTGCATCATCAGGAAAAACAACTGGGAGATGGTGATAACCACCTGGTGCGCGGCCAGTTCGATCACCCCGAGCCAGCCCGCCATCACCGCAGCGAAGGTAAAAGATGAGGTCTCAAGGGCCATCTGGATGGCCACAGGATAGCCGACAGTGAAAATACCTTTCATCTCCGATCTGGAGACAACGGCCGCCCTGATGGCCTGCGCATATTTTTTCAAACTCCGCGAACACATTACATATATGAGGAAAGCGACGAAAATCAAAGCCCGGGAGAACAGTGTGCTCAGGCCGGCCCCCATGAGTCCAAGTTCATGGAATCCGAGATTACCATAAATCAAGACCCAGTTGCCGAATATGTTGATGACATTGCCTATGAGCAGAAAGACCATGGACACGACAGGGCGGCAAATGCCGTCAGTAAACTGTTTCAAAGTATTGAAGCCTAGCGCGAACAGGGTGGATATGCCCACTATCACAAAATATGGCCTTATGAGAGGCAGCAGTTCCGGCTCCTGGCCGAAATGGCCCAGACAAGCATATATGGCGACGAGCAGCACAACGCTTGCCAATCCAATCAGGCCATTCACAGCCAAACCATTGCGGAGAGTCTCCCCCACCGACTTGACATCCCCGCGCCCGTTGTACGAACCTATAATCGGGGTCAACCCGGCAGCAAAGCCCAACTCCGTCATTATGAACAGGTTCAGAATGTTGTTCACAAACGATGAAGCGGCAAGTTCGTCCACACTGTGCCAGCCTATCATTATGTTGTCGGCAAAAGCCAGAATAATCACGCAAGCCTGCCCCAGCATGATCGGCAGGCCGATCTTCAATATTTCACCTATCTTTCTCATATCGTCAGTCCCCTACGCATTGCCCCGAAGACACGCCGCGAAAAGGGCGGCAAAGTTACTTACAATGCGGAAGAAAAGCAAAGAGGCGGAAAATCATTATATTTGAGACCGATTATGGATTACAGACACGCACACAAGTCACACCCATGGCATGGCATAAGCCTTGGAGACAATGTCCCGGAAGAAGTCCGGGCATTCATTGAAATCGTGCCGACAGACACGGTCAAATACGAAGTTGACAAGGAGTCCGGCTATCTCTCGCTGGACAGGCCGCAGAAATTCTCCAACATCGTCCCGTCTCTGTATGGCTTCCTGCCACGCACCTGCTGCTCATCCAAGATGGCAGAGTTGACGAACCTGGAGCTGGGCCGGAAAGACATACAGGGAGACGGCGATCCGCTGGACATCTGCGTGCTCACGGAGAAAGATGTCACGCACGGCGACATCATCGTCCGCGCACGCCCTATTGGCGGCCTGCGTCTGCTCGACCACAACCAGGCGGACGACAAGATCATAGCCGTTCTGAAAAACGATGCCATCTATGGCCATTACAATGATCTTGAAGAGCTTCCTCCGGCCATCATCCGCCGCCTCGTCCACTATTTCACCACCTACAAGGACATCCCCGGAGAAAGGACCCCGAGAATGGAGATGATCGGCATCTACGGAGCGGAGACAGCGAAAGAAGTTATATTCCGGGCCATGCAGGATTATCAAGACCTTATGCTTGAGCATGATAACTTTTGACCTTATAAAGATGGAGAAACTGTTGATCATTGACTCCTGCATGAGACCGGAGTCCAGAACAAGAAAGGTTCTCGATGCCGCGAAGGAGGTGCTTTCTTCGCGTTATGACATCGAAACAGTTGATGTCAACGCCGTCGGACTGCGTGCATTGACCCCGGAGACGCTTGCAGAAAGATCGTCCGGAATCGTTCCGGAATCGACCGTGGCGCTGGCCCGCAGGATCGCTTCCGCTGACAGGATTGTCATAGCCGCTCCGTTCTGGGACATGAGTTTCCCTGCGGTGCTGAAGGCGTTCTTCGAGAATATGTCACTCTACGGAGTCACTTTCACAGACAACGGACAGACCTGCACCGGATTGTGCAAATGTAAAAGGGTAATGTACATCACGACAAGAGGCATGAATATAGAAACTGGCAGCCGGCTGGACCAAGGCAGCTCATATCTCCAGGCGCTGTCCTCCCTCTGGGGTCTCGGCGAGGTCACGACCGTGGCTGCATGGAATCTGGACTACAGCTCCCCCGAAGAAGCCGAGGAGCGGGTAGCCGAAGCATCGTCTCTTGCAAAGACGTTGACGCTTACGTTCTGAGCCCTCCTTAAATGCCATACAGGCGAAGAACTCACGTTAAGATACCGCGTTTCCGAAATGTCCGATACGCGCAATACTCATCCGCACCTTGACTCGCACATCGGCTGGGCCATAGAGAACTTTGACGCCATTCTAGCGGACCGGAAAAGCAGCACCCGGTGATCAGAAGATGATGGCTTGAAATAACTCAAAGTGGCAATATTATGCACAAGAAGAATATAATCAAGACAAGACGTTACGAATCGCCATGCGGCACGTTGCTGCTTGGTTCATTCGAGGACAAACTTTGCCTGTGCGACTGGCAGGTGGAGAAGCACCGCGACCACGTGGACAGGCGGCTGAAACGCGTGCTACACGCAGAGTTTGAGGAAGGCACGTCGGAAGTAGTCGAAGCGACGGTACGGCAACTTGACGAGTACTTTGCCGGAAAACGCAAGAAGTTTAATATTCCGTTGCTGTTCGTGGGTACGGATTTTCAGAAAACGGTGTGGAACGAACTGCTGAACATTCCTTATGGGCAGACGGTTTCATACGGAGAAATGGCGCGGCGTATCGACATGCCGAAATCCGTCCGCGCGGTGGCAAATGCCAATGGCGCCAACGCCATTTCGATTTTCGCCCCTTGCCACCGGGTGATCGGCAGCAACGGCACGCTTACGGGGTATGGCGGCGGACTCGCGGCCAAGAAAATGCTGCTGGAATTGGAATCCGGAAACCCCATTTTCTAAAAGTCAAGCGCTTGCCGTCGCGATGATGACATCTCTTACTTCGTCACGATCATCAACATTGACTTGAAACATCGGCTTGGCTCCTGGATAGGGCACCGCCTCCGGCATTCCGAAGCATTCGTTAGTTTTGGTCTTTTTCACAAGCATACGATTATCATAGAGGCCTCCGATATGTTTACCCTTATAATAGAGCAGATACTCCCCCATCATTTGCCGTGTGATTATTTCTCCTTCCAGACCTGATTGGTCAATGATAAAATCTCTGTATTCTTTTGATGTAGCCATTATTCAGAATTTAATCTCCTCAAAATCTTCACCAAATCCATTGCTTTTATCCGTCCGCCTTGAGCCGACCTGTGGCAGCAACGTCAGAGACAGCGCAATGAGAATGACGCTGCTCACCACCATAAGCAGGCGGAGCGACACATGGTCTGCAAGAGGTCCGAACAGAGCCATGCCTACTGGAAGGAAGCCGAAAAGGGTAATGGCCTGACTAATGAAGAAAGGTAGCGCTTTTTTCATTAGTCAGGCCTAATTTATAAAGTCATGCGGTTTCTACAGGGACCTGGATGATGGTGAGCCACATGTTGGAATCCTCTTGGTTCCATATTCCGTCAATGTAGTTGGCGCGTGGAAGTCCTGTGATCTTGTAGCCTTTCTTTTCCAGCATAGCAAACAGTTCGATGTGGCTTTGGCGTAGGTTTTCGTAGGGGCCGAACACCTTCAGGCATGCAGCCATGGGCACTGCGGGAATTTCCTTGAACTTGATGATGGCGGAATCCGTCCCCTTTTCCTTTACCTGTTCGCAGTACTCAATGTCAATGTCCTGTGGCTTGTATCCACCGTGTTCAATGGTGTAGCAGTATCCGGGTTCAATACATTCGCATCCAAGACGTGCCATTTCTGGTCCGATGACTTCACAGCACAGATTACCAAGCTCAGCATAAGAAGGGATGACGGCTCTGTGACTCGCAACGATGATTGCGGGCAATGATTCAAAATGCAATTTTTCCATTTTGTGATTCTTTTTGTGGGAAGCAACATACGCCTTGAGCAGTCGGCGGCGTTCCTTGAGAACCTCCAACTCCTGCTCACACCGGACTATCTTCTCCTCAAGAGATTCGACTGAAGGAAAATGACTTTCGTCTTCCATCATGTCCCGGATCTCTTCAAGAGAGTAGCCAAGGGTCTTCAGGGTGCAGATGTTCTGGATTTTCTGGAACTGCCCCACTGTGTAGTAGCGATACCCTGTCCACCGATCCACGATTTCGGGAACCAGAAGTCCAATTTGTTCGTAATGCCGCAACGCGCGCACCGTAACCTTGCTCAGGCGGGAAAACTCCCCGATTTTTAACTTGATTTCACTCATAACAACTGTGCACTTTTGTTATTTGCCTGCAAATATATATCGTGACGTAGGGTACGAGTCAAGAGAATAATGATTTTTTTCGCCAAAGTCAATGCGATGCGACTCATAGGCGAAGCCTGGTGAATATAGAAATGTGTTACTTTTTGATTCATTCGGGTTCGGATAAAGAAATTACGCTCGACTTACCGCGAAGTGAACGTAAATTTTGCAAATAGCTGATTATTATATGCTTATGTGTGGAGATGGGCGGAGTCGAACCGCCGTCCAAACATCGTCCCGATGGGCTTTCTACACGCTTATTCCTCCTTTGGTTTTCGACCGTGGCCTGCCGGAAGACGGGCTAGCCGCGACTTATCCTCTGAGGACTTAAGGGGACTTAGAGGCGTCCATCCCCCGCATCCGGTTTTGATGATACCCCTTTACCCAGACTGAACCGGCCTAAAGCTGGAGGGATATACGTCAGAGCCGCAGCCTTGGCGGCGCCGATTGATGCTCAGTCTCTTGGAGACTAGCAAGCGTATGAGTAGTTGTAGTTGCCAGTTATGGCTTGAAGACTGGGATTAACGGGCCAGCCTCCTACGCCCGACGTGCTTACCGACCAAAATCAATGCTGTCAAAACCAGAACATCCCCATTCAGTCGTTTGCCTGTCCTCTCACGAGTGCAGACACTGCAAAGTTATGCAAAATCTCGGAGCGTCGCAACAGCGACCACGGATTTTCAATTCTCATCGGATCTGAAATCTTGAACGGGCCCCTGATAGTCAAACTCGTAGCACCGGCCACCTGCCTCGACTACGGCATGCAGTACATACCCGCCTCCTCCCGCAAGCCCCACTTCCAACTCCCCGGAACTGAGCGGCAGCACCCTCGTCTCCCCCGTATCCGGAAGCCTTTCCGCCACGAAAGAAGCCTTGTCCCCTGTAGATGAACATATAATGGAACGGCTGTCCCCAACATCATCAGAATCATACTCCCCCACCGGCAGCAGACCGGACGACTGCGGAGCATGGAACTTCAAAGAAAGCGCCGCCCCGGGAGAGGTAAAACTGAAATCATCGTCAGTCCTCCCCTGGACAAGTACAAGCCCCACTCCGCAGACGCCCTCCCGTGAAACGGGATAATCATATACTGCCACCCACGTGGGTTCGTACAATACGGTATCAGCAGCCCTCTCCATCTTGCTGCAAGCAACGAGAGCCGGAGCCACAGACAACATCAGTGCTATTCGAAATTTCTTCATACTGTCACAAGATGCAAGTCCGTGGCAGATTATTGCATTTGGACGGGGAAAATCTACTTTTTTCAACTTTTTTGAAAATTTTTCAAGAAAAGTTTGCGGAATCCGATTTTTGTCGTACCTTTGCATTGTCCGAACGAAACGGACAACAAAACAACGAAAATCGCTCGGGAGCTTAGCTCAGTTGGTTCAGAGCGTCTGCCTTACAAGCAGAGGGTCGGGGGTTCGACTCCCTCAGCTCCCACAAAAAAGGATGACTGAATCAGTCATCCTTTTTTATTGGTGTTTGTCCGGCCGACGCCCATTTCTCCGGACAAAACACCAGTTCTACACAGTTCGTCCAGCCAAAAGCCTTCTTGGCGGACAAAACACCAGTTCTGCCAGGCGCAGCGTTTTTCGAGTATGCTGATAATGGAAGAATCGCCCCCTACACCAGCAGGCACGTCAATACTCCAGCCTCAGATCGTCAATCCAGAGCACGGAGTCAGGGCTGCCAGTAAAATAGTCACCGAGCATGCTGGCGGCAGCCGAGACGATGATATGGGTAGGTTTGCGCGATGTGGAGACGTATTCCAGAGGGATCTCAACCTTGGTCCACTCTCCGACACTCTCCCCCACTATATAGCGGCCATAGGCTATGACGCTCTCACCCTCCGGGTCGAAGAAGGTGGAGCGGTCCGTGGTGTTGACCTCCACCGGAGAATCCTCGCTGCCGCCGTATTTGCGGTAATCCCAGTCACCGAGAGCGATCCAGACAGAGGCGCGGTCGTTGTCCCCCACATTGACTGTCTCCCCGTCAGGTACTCCGCCTAGAGTGTTCTTTTTGATCTTGCCACAGTCATATTTGAGCCAAAGCGTGAGTTTGCGCGGGCGGAGAGTGAACGGACGGCCCATTCTGATGACTCCTCCGGAGGTACCGATGGTACGATAATACTCCCCGGAAAAGACGTTGCCGGCCGCGAACTTGATTATGACATAGCGCGAGGCCATCTTGAGCGAAGCCTCGCCTTCGACTTTGGTGGAGAACTCAGGCATGGTTATGGCATAGCTTGCTCCGACAGTGGTCGAACCCTTGTTTCCGCTCCCCCACCACTTGGACTGCAACACAGCATCCGGAGACGCCGGGTCATAGAAAGAATAATACTTCCCTGATTCGGCATTGCTGAATGTCTCGAAACCGGCATTCGGCAACTGGGCTTCAGCCTCAGTCTCAAACTCCACAGTCTCCGTCTTGTCAGTCCCACTGTAAGCATACACTTCATAAGCCGTCAGCGGCTCAAGCCCGTCAACCGAAGCCGTGAAAGAACCGTTTTCCATCTTGACATCCCCGGCTCCAGTCCATTCCTCAGAGCCTTTCCTGCGTATCATGAAGCCACACTTCCCGTCCGAAGAACCGGAAGCATGAAGCCAGGCCACACGTGTCCACGCATCCACCCGGCCCATGGTCACGGCAAGTTCCACCTCCTCCACTGAGATGAGCCATT
This sequence comes from Bacteroidales bacterium UBA6431, assembly GCA_002439095.1. Taxonomy (GTDB): domain Bacteria; phylum Bacteroidota; class Bacteroidia; order Bacteroidales; family UBA932; genus Cryptobacteroides. The sequence goes on from DJOT01000007.1 coordinate 106,301, forward strand.
CCTCCCGGACATCCCTATATGTGACGAGCACAGTGCAAGGCTCGGAAAAATCGTGCAACGCTGAAGCCTCCGGAAAATACGCAGAGATATCAGCAGGCCCGAGCTTCATCGAGGTTACTGTCAAGGACTTCAACCCCTTGCCCTCTGGGTACTTCACCAGCACACGATGATTCGCCACATCGATCACGGATGAACCCGCCTGACCCACTATGGTAAAATAACGCTCCACCGGCTGCTCGGCCCTTATGGTCCACTGCTGCTCCGAATACACGCTGAGAGTCACAACAACAGGCTTGGAGAGATCCTTCATCCCCGTAAGCTCCAACGAAGACTTGACACGCTCATCGTTGAAAGTCACCGAAGTTATGTTCACCGCGGCCGGATCGGCCGTCTCCTCAAGCACGACAATAACTTCCCTTGCATCGGAATCAATCTTCACCGACTTCGCACCGTCCACCTGCATCTCGGCAATGGCCGCCTGCACACGCGGATATGGAATATCATTGCGGATACAAGACATAAGGCAGACAAGGCCCAGCAGTACGGAAAGAAATCGTCTCATGAATCAGAAATGCAAAGAAAGCCCGTATGAAATATCAAGTATATCCAGCATGAAATGCACCTTGGAATATTTCCTCGTGCCGACAACCTCCCCGTCCTTGAGGTAGTCCACATGCGTGTAGCTTGCCCCTCCGATGCCGATAGAGACATGGGTGCTGAGATTGTTGAGCACAAACACCATGAGCCCCGGGTGCACGGAGATCCGGTACTTGTTGGTCGAGGAACTGGTCGGGAGAGACTCGGCACCATAATAGAAACTGGTGCTGGAGTGTGCCCAGGAAAACGAAAGATCCGTAAACACACCGAACCGCTTCCTCTTGTCAAGCGGGGCATACGAACGGTGGAAGATCTCCGACTGGATGGTCCTGGAATTGGCGCTCAGATCCTCTATCGACATCTCCATCCCTTCGTTGAGCAGGGAAAAATCGGCATTGGACACACCACCCCGGGCATAGGAGTACTTGGAACGGACCCCGACAGCACGGTTGTCCCGATAAGTGTAGTCAAAATACGGGGAGAACGACATCATCGAGCCCTGAGCATCAAGATGCTGGAGAAGCAGCATGATCTCACTGTCGCTGCTGCCCAGATCCAGATAGAAAAACTGCACACCGGCAGAGAGATCCCCCTTGGGCATGAAAACCCCTACCTCACCACGCTCATCCGGCCCGGAAGACGCAGCCGGCCCCTCCCCGGCACGCAGCAGCACCGCAGAAAACATCAGAAGCAAAATGACGGCAGTTCTTCTCATATATAATAGTACAAACTGAACCCTATGGCCAGCAGGTTGATCTTGAAATTGATGAAGGAGACGTTGCGCCTGCCGTTAGCCACCTGATTGTGGGTCTGGTCAGTCCAGTCGAAATGGACACCTAGCATGTTGACATTGACATCAAGGGCCAACCTGTCCGAGATGAAAGCCATGAAGCCCGGACAGACATTGAGAGCCACGGAATTGGAGACCTCGTACGTGCCGACAATATCGTCAGTGTGGCCGTCCATCACCTTGCCCTGGCCGAAAGAGTACCCGAGCTGAACCTCATTGAAGAGTGCAATCCGCTTGGAGTTGCCCACCGGGATATAGTATCGCGCAAGACCCTGAATCTCAAAAGACTGGCTGATCGCATGATAGTTGGCGAACTCAAGGGCCGCCTCCCCGAAGCTGACCTTGGCGGAGTCAAGCAGGAACATGTCCCTCTTGTAGCCGATACGGGCTCCGACACCGAAGTTGTCCCTAATCATATAGCAGACCGCAGGGCTGAAAGATAACGAGTACCCGGTGGAATTGACACCCTCGACCACGAGAATCCGGGCCTCATCGTTGCTGTGCATGGCCCAACTCGCACCGCCGCCGACCATCCATGTCCCCTTCTCCACGAAAACGGGTTGGGTGGACATGTCTATGCCACGATCAAACTTCTGCCCGCGCGCCGAAAAGGGCACAAGGAGCAGAAGCAGAATAGCATTTGTCAACAGGCGGATGCGCATACAGGACTATTCGTATACAAATTCCATTCCGTCAAGCCATAACTTGCTGTCATCATAGCCCGAAAAATAATCTCCGTACATGCTGGCAGCGCAGCTGATGATGATATGGGTCGGGAACTTGGTCTCATCACGGTACTCTATAGGCAGAGTCACCTGTATCCAGTCCTTGGCAGGGTTGCTGTCATCCGAGGAGACGATCTTCTCCCCGAGCGCGATGGTGGAAGCGTCGGTGCTGAAATCCACAAAGGTGCTCTCGTCCGTGGTATTCACCAAGACCGGGCTGTCCGCGTCACCTCCGTATTTTTTGTAATCCCAGGTACCGAGGGCGACGCGGATCATAGCCTTGTCATAATTGCCTTTTTTGCCGTCATCCGGAACATTGCTTGATTCCCTATTGATGACTCCACCCGAGTACTTCATCCAGAACTTCAAGGCAGTAGGACGGGCAGTGAAAGGACGCCCGAAGAATACTTTTCCTCCACTCGTTCCGATCGTACCGCCAAAATATCCACAGAAAAGATTGCCAGCAGCAAACTTCACTCCAGCAACAAAGCGAGACTGGAGACATACGGACTGGCTTCCATCTTTCTTGTCAGACGCATCCGGATAGCAAATCACACTGCTAGAACCAACCATCGTTGAACCTGCGTTCCCGTTGTCCCACCACTTGCTTTTCAATGTCTCGTCCGGGGACGACGGGTCATAGAAAGACTTATACTTGCTGCTTTCATCATTGGAAGTCGTCTCGAACCCACCGTTAGGCACTGGTACAGCCCTGTCTGTTGTAATGGTGTTCTGGGCATCCATGGTCTCTTCTGCACCTCCGTCAAGGGCTGTGACGGCGAGCCTGTACTCGTATTCCGTCTCAGGGGTGAGACCGGAAATCCTGGCACTGAAGCTGCCCTCGGAGTCGCGCACCGCGTTCACCCTTGTCCAGTCCTGCACCCCTTTGGCACGGACATCGAAATAAACCTTGTCCTTGTCGTACTGTGTCTCGTCCACATCGGCATGGGCCGTGAAGTGTCCGGCCCAGATCTCATGGCGGGAAGTGCTTGACACTCCGGTGGATGCAGCCTCGAAGATGATGTCATCGTAGATGTTGTTGGTGCTCTCGTCCACGAGCAGTTCAATGTCGAGAACACCGTTCTTCTCGGTGAACTTGAGGGTCAGTTTGTAGCGTTTTCCTGCCTCGACTGACTTGACTTCACCTGATTTGCTGAACTGCGAACCGCCGGCGGCAAGCGTGCCGGAGAACTCCCACTTGAGCGCCGGCTCGAAGCCCGAGGCGATAAAAAAACCATCTGCGCCGCTCTTCTCCGCCGTGTAGACAAGGTTCTCCCCACCGTCTCCGACACTTACAGTGCAGGAATAGCTGGCCTGGAACTTCTCCGGGACAGAAGCATCAAAATTGACATTTGAGACAACATTGCAGACCTTGGCCACGACTTCGGTGGCACTGGTCTGGCCCGCGACGATCTTGAACTCCTTGGAGCCCGAGTAACTTTTCTGTTCCCATGATGCTGCCTGCGGCGTCTGGGCGGAAAGTTCGCCGGCCACAACATCGACACGGTAGTCATCAGCCGGAAGATAGAGAGACTGCGGCATCTCTGAATACTTGTACTCCCTGACCTTGCCGGAAAAATCGGCCTTGTAGATCTTGACCACGGCGGAGGAAAGGAGTTCCTCCTGGCTCATGGCTGCTCTGGTGGCGGGCTCACCCACACTCACGGAGAGGGAAAACGCCCCGTCGCCCTGAGGGGTCTTGGCGCAGGCCGCAGCAAGCAGCATGGCACCGAATATATAGATAATGTTCTTTTTCATCCAGATGACTCCTTATTCTACTACGAGTGTGATAGGAATGCTCTTGCGGCAGCCCTTGTTGTCCGTGACGTTCATGGTGAACGTGTGGGTGCCCTTGAATCCGAGGAGCGGTGTCTGCGCACCGGAGAGGTCAAAGTCGATCTCGGTCTTGCCGGCAAGTTCTGCCCCGTGCGGGAAAGGCACGATGTCGAATATGCCCATGGCGGCCTCGGACGGGTTTATGAGGTCGAGCGTGGTGCCGCCCACAGTGTTGACCGAATTGACGAAATCTTCGTTGGTAGAGGCTATGTCCACAGTGAACTTGCGGGCACCGTTAGGGATCTTGGCGGTCATGGTCAGAGGAAATTCGCCCGTGGCAGGTACGGTCACCGCCTTGGTGATGTCGTACTGCGAGGTGCTGACGAGCTCGATGCCGCCGTCGCCCACAGGGGCCTGAGGGTCGTTGCCGTCCCCCTCTTCCGAGCCTTGAACATCATTTTTGAGTTCCAGGTCTTCGACCAGGCCGTCGATCTCGACCTGGAAACTGGCGTTGCCGGAGGCGTCCGTCTTCTTCATGAACGTGATGATGTGCCAGTCGCGGGCCTTGACTCCGCTGATGGACGTGCTCATCTTCTGGGTCTTGCCGTCTATCGAGCCTTTGAAAGTGATGTACATGGTGGACTGCTCCCCGCTGAGGGCGAAATATCCCTGCCGGAGTTCATACTTGGGAGCGCCGCCATTGTATGTGAGTGAGTATTCGAGAGGGAATCCGGACTTGAGTTCGACCGTGGCGGCGCCGTCCCCGGTGACCATCTCGAGGAACGCGTCGTTATACGACACTGTGGCTATGGCCTGCAGGAGGGTGCAGGTGAGCGTGCCGATACTGGTGATCTCCCCAGCTTTGATGGAGAAGGTGCTCGTCACCCCATAGACTGGAGCGCCGAACTTGGCTTCGGGAACTTCCGCACTTGTGGAACGCACGACAAGTTTGTAGTCACCTGCCAGAAGGGATATGTTCCCTCCGGCCTTGACCTCGCCCCAGGTTTTCTTCCAGAGCTGGCGGTCGCCGTTGTCATACAGGAAAAGAGAGTAGTCTTCGCTCACGGCATCGGCCTTGGTGGGGTTGACTTCCTCCGAGACAGTGAGGCCGGCCCCGTCGAAAGAGAGCGTGCCGTATTTCTCGCCGTAGTTGAACCTGTCCTTGTCGCAGGCTGCAAGGGCTGCGATGGCCACAACGGCGCACAGTATCTTTTTCATCTTAATCATTGAGTTCTATGTCAGTAAGGGTAACTGTCTCCACGGTGTCGTCGAAAATGATGGTGATGGCACTGGAGCCGATGTTGGGAACATCAAATTTAACGGTGTAGCATTTCCCCGCATCGATGGACTTGTCAAAAGAGTTGCTGAAAGTCTGAGTCTTTCCGGCCTGATTGGTCAAGGTTCCGGAGACCGAGAACTTGTATGCGTCGATGAACGCGGCTCTGGCCTCGCTCTTCGGAAACTCGATCACCGTGCCGCCACCCGTCGTGAGAGTGAAGCTGTAGTCCGGATAATAAGCTTTGAACGCATCCGTGAAGGCGAAGCGGACTATGGTGTTGGCAAGGCTCGCGCGGATCTTCACCTCTTTCGTCTCCCCTCCGGCGACACCGAAATCAGCGGAGCCGCTGAAATATGGCTTTCCGAATCCTTCGTCCGAAGAAGATCCGTAAGATGCTGTGACAGAATAGTTGCCGACCTTGAGCGGAGTCGAAGCATCGTAATCCTTGAGCAGGCCGGTGTAGACCGGTGAACTCTGGGCGTCGCTTATCTGAAGCCTGAAATCCCCTGCGGAAGGGATGTCGGTGTAGTCGGAGACGTTGCTCCTGGTGACTTCGGCGACTATCCCGTCAGTCGCCAGAGAGAACGCAGCAAAGCCCTCCCCGCCTCCGGCCTGCTTGGAGCAGGACAGGGCGGCAAGAGGCAGGGCCAGTGCGGCTGCGGTTTTCAATAACTTTGTATTCATCGGATTATTTTTTGATTTTCACTTTTATGTTGTCGAGGTAGAGCCAGAGGGTGCTGTTACCTGGTGCCCCATCGGTCTCTGGTACAGTCCGCCAACTCAGGCGCAGAGGAGCCCCGACACCGGTCAAATAATAACTATATGTATGATTTATATTCGTATATGACCCCGATGTCTCATTTACTTCAAATGAACCGGGAAATGTACCATCTTCATCACCACTGCTATAATTTTCCGATACTTTTATGAAGCCGACATGGACGGTTTGACTGACTTCAGGATTCTTAAACGGCCATGTTGTATACTCCTTCCGATCCATCGAATAGTCAAACTGGACATCAAGATCAACAATTTTTCCATCTTTCAATCCGGAAAGGAAAGGGGAATCAGCACGTGCCGAATAATTGGCGAGAGCCGTCTCCCGCCGGCAGGCAAGCCTTATGGCCGTCCCGGCTTGTGCCCCGGCTCTGGCAGCACTCCAGCCATTCAAAAATGCTTTTGGATCAAAGCTCCCAGCACTGGAGCCACTATATTCATCATTCGAACTGAAACTCTTCACCTCGCTGAAATCCTCGAAGAAGAGATACGGGCAGTCAAGACTCAAGCTCGCGCTCACGGCCGTGGACAGGTCGGCAATGGCAAGCGTATCGTGTAGAACGGCGTTTTCGGACTCGAAGCGAATTGCGACTTTCCGGTTCGAGAGAGTCCGGAACTGTTTTTCATCAAGCGTTTCTAGGAAAAAACTGTCCCCTTTTGAGAGCAGGCTGCCGTCAGCATTGACGTAAGTATATGTGTTCAAGTCTATTCCGGGCCAATTGACACCTTCCGGAAGACTCAAACTGATATTCTGGAGATCTTCACCAAGATTGTTGGAGGCAAGGGTGAAGTGGACCGTATACCGCGGACGTGTTTCCAAAGGCTGGAGAGGTACCGGCGTGATGTGCCCGGCCTCGAATGCCCGTCCCGAAAGGCTGAAATTCATGGCGGAGTACCGGGTAGCGGAATATAGTCTCACCTGCATGCTCTCCCCTGCCCCGTATGGGGTTTGAGGCGGGATAATGGCGGCCACGGCGGACTGCTTCGAATCGGCGGAGGATGCCTCCAAGGGAGTCCGTAGCTTCATTGTGATGCCGGTCGAGCCTTCTCCGACGGGGTTTGCACCGGCACTTGCCACGTCCACATCCAATTCTCCGGCAACGGTCTGCGGCATGGTGAACTCTATTTTCTCCACCGCTCCTTCCATCTCATCATTGCCCTCCGGAATATAGAATCTCAGGAAATGCAGGAGGTGTTTCATCCTGACTTTCAAAGGCTCCTCCACCGGTCCGGCTTCAGTGACAGGCTTGAGTTCCGGCCCTGTCACAGGTTCGGCCACCGTGATGTCAAGCCCCCCGGACACATCGCCGTTCTGGATCTTGGGTACTACGTAACGGGCTGTGACCCCGCTTGTGGACAGCGGCTTCGGATATGAAATGTAATAGGTATATGTCCCCTCCGGCATGGGAGAAGGAAGTGTGGTGCCGAAATATGCCGTGCTTCTGGAGTTGTCTGGAGATGCAAAGTTTTTGAAAGTCTGATTATCAAGAGCATAAGACCCATCTGAAGCTTTAGCCCAAAGCGAGATCTCATCCCCTTCATCCCAGAGAAAATGCAGGCCGTCCGCAGACATTGAGGTCTTCGTCGACTGGTTCTCAAGCCCGAGAACCACCTCAACCGGACGAGGTTGCGGACTGTAATCCAATCCACATCCACAAAGCAGCAGGGCAGCGGCCAGCCCCACGATAATAGTCTTACCTGACTTCAAATCACATTAACTAACGTCCGGCAAAGTTAATGAATTTTTATGAACTGGAAAGTTTACCGTCTACTCCGCCATCGCCGGCAAGCTCGCGGCGGGATACAGGGATGAGGCGCAGCAGATTGTCAAGAAAATCAAGTGATTATTCCTGCATGGTCAATTGACATATCCGGTTTTTCGCTATATTGCGGAAAAGGAGGACAATCATGTGGGACACCATCGCTAATGCAATAATTATTGTAGCCATTTTTTATTTTTTCCGATGGATCTTCCGAAAAATCAAAAATGGCATCGGGAATGCCGTTTACTATGTTTCTTCCGGGGAGATGGCAGATGACAGGAAGCGGTGCAAGTACAGGGCCTGGAAGAGAAGGCAGAAAAAACTCGATGCCGCCCTCAAAGACGGAAGCATAGACCACGACACCTATGTCAGGGCCCAGATATGGCTTGAGAAGATACGGGACTGGTGATTCTCCTGTCCTTTATGGCTGCCGCAAGGCAGCTATTTTTGTATCATGGCAAAGAGAATCACAGAAGAAGAGCTTCGGCTCAACATCACCGTGGCCCTTCACGCTGCGGGCGGACTTCCGTGCAACAAGGCTGAACAGTCGACGATACAGAAGAGGCCGCAGCCCAGAAAGAGCCACGGCCTCAAAATATGATTGCAACAGATTAAAAAATCTTCGGGGAACGATATTTTGGAATATCGTATTTATCCGTGTCGTGTTTATATCTTGACACGGCAATGGACGGGCTTATGCCGAATCTCTTTGCATTCTCGGCAATGGCGGACACCACCCTATACGGATTCAGGCTGTCGGCCTCCTGCGACTTGATCTTTTTCCATACGTCTGACGGAATCAGATGCTCCTCCGCAAATGCATCGGCTTCTTTCTCTGACCTGTCTTTGTCTACACAGTCTGACGCGATGAAAGATTGCCCGGATTCCTTCAGATGAAGTGAGATGTGCCCCAACTCGTGCAAGACATCAAACGCCAGCTTGTCAAGGTCATTATGACGGTATGTGACTACGATTGCGCATCTGTCCTCCATCTTGGTTGAGAATGCGTCAATTGGCGTCTTCTCCAGCTTAGGCACATTAAGATAGGCGATGCCGCATTCCGCGAGTATGTCGTGTATCTTCTCCGTGGTCAGCGTTCCGGAATTCGCAAGCCCTGCAATTCTTGAGGCCGCGTCTTCAACGGCACCGTCACCGAACTCATCGGCTCCACTTTGTTTCGCCGCCTTGCATTTGGCTATGAAAAGCCAGGTGCGCATATTTTTCTCGTCCACCTGACACCTGTCGCTCTTCTTGAAATAGCCGCCGCAGCACATTTCCAAGCCCCCCAGTTCGGATATGTTCCCGAAAGACGAGAGCTTTGCAAGCCGCTTCGAGGCAGAGGTGAAGTCAATGCAAAAAGCATCATATATGGCCTTCAGGTTTACGGTAGCCCTCAATTCAATCTCCTTCTGCGCCGCTGCCGCCTCTTCTTTGCCCCTTTCCTCTATCTTCCGCTTGTAGTACGAATATTTGCTTTGCATATTTATCCACTCTATGGCCGGGATGCCAAGCGCCTTCTCCAGCTTCTCGGCGATCTTCTCACTGATGTCCATCCGGCCTTTTATGAGGGAGTTGAGATGGGGCGGTTGCATGCCGATCTCAGCGGAAAAGTCTTTCTGCCTGATGCCCCTTTCTTTCAGCTCCGCCGCCAGAATCTCCCCTGGGTGCGAAATGGAAAATGGTATGAACTCATTTCTTGTTTCCATAATGTGTGGTATTAAGTTCCAAAATTTCAATCTCAATGCCTTCTTCCGATTCAGTAAATATGAGTCGCTCCACCCGCCCGTTCATTATACGGACAGAACTCCTGCCGCTCATGTTATCAGTAAATCTCTCGTAGTGCAGGAAAGAGTAATTGTCCCTTAGGAATGCCGTGTTCGGGGCATACACAAAAGCGGATAAGGCCCTCGCAAGAGCACGCATAAATGCGCCGTCACGGACATACTTCTTGTATGCGCTCTTCTTTGACTTTCCTGTCGTGCAAAATTCTTCCAAATCACTGTCACTGAAGTTGACTTTCATCTCGTTGTCGTTTTATGCAAATATAAAACCAAAAATCAAATTAATTACAAAAAAAATGTAATTTTTAGCTCGTTGAAAAGCCACACAGGAAGACCCAAAGGGCGGAAGGTGTGTCTGAAACGTAGTGCTTATGACCTCTTGTATCCTTGTGAATATGCTAAAACTCAGTGAATTACCTACTTCTATTTATCGCGAAACTTCAGACAACTCACTATATTGTGCATATTTCAACAATATACACAATGAAGAACTATCTCATTATCGTGCTTGCGGAAGGGGCTTGCATGAAAGCGTCGACGAACTCCCTCGATGTCTAAAGCGCATACAAGCTCATCCGCGCCAAGAAAACATGGAATCGGAGAAAGCCGAATCAAAATCCGGGACAGAACTTGTCCCGATTTTGTCCCGTTTCGGGCTTAATTTTGCGCCTAATTTATTAGAAATTAGAGCGTTAGCCCTCTTTCGCGGAAAGACAGGGATTCGAACCCTGGAGCCGTTTTTGACGACCACACGCTTTCCAGACGTGCCTCTTCAGCCACTCGAGCATCTTTCCTGATTGCAGCACCCGGAGAAGCAACTCCGGAAGCGGCTGCAAATATACGAATAAAAAGCCTAAAGTTCCAACTTTATTTTAACGCCCTCCCCTGTTCATCGCGATGCGCGCCTGCAGCTCCCATGTGCGGAGACGGTCCTTGTAGAGATTATTGGCATTGACTTTCTCAACATCAAGAGCCGCATCCGAATTGTCGTCCCAGCGCCGACAATCATAGAGCACATCCCAGATGCGGCCTATCTGATACTCTCGGCTGATCCGGAGTGCGACAGCATAATCCTCCCCGTATTTTGTCACCGGGAAATTGATCTGCCTGAGCAGCGGAGTCCAGAAGCCTCGAGGTGCACCGAGACCGTTGATCCTCAAAGCATTGTTGCGTCCGTTGTCCGGAGTCCACTCACGATGGTCGATGACCCCCGGAGGAAGCGGATTGAGGTTGATATCGGTAAGCTGATACGAGCCTATGACCATGGCGCAGTTCTGCTCCCGGAACGCATCCACGAACTTCTGCACGGTATCCGGCCCGGAATAGACATCGTCCGAGTCGAGCTGGAGTGCGAAACGTCCGCAGGAAGGATGATGGACAGCAGCGTTCCAGTTGCCCCCTATGGCGTGATAGCCGGGGCCCTGCGCGATGTATACCAGACGCGGGTCGTCAAATGAGCGTATCACCTCCTGCGTACCGTCGGTGGAGTTGTCATCCACCACTATCACGTTGTAGCTGAATGATGTCTTCTGTCCAAGAGCCGAGCGGATTGCGTCGCCTATCGTGCGGACGCGGTTGCGGCAGGGTATCACCACCGAAGCCTCATAATCAAACTTTCCGCCAAGAGAGAAATCCACACTCTTGAACTCAGGACGCAGCCACCCTCCAACAGCCTTGAGATGTGCCGTACATGCTTTCTCCATCTCTATCTGGACAGCCCGATTGCGAGGGTCAACATAATCGAACAACTTTTCCCCGGATTTGCGTGTATCCTGCTCCACCTCATAATAGAGGTATTCGTTGATATGGACAATCCTTCCGAGACGGGACACCCTCAACCTCAAGTCATAAAGCGCCGCATACTCGTACTCTTCGTCCATCTGCGACACAGCAGCCCGCAGGACATCTGTCCTGTACAGCTGCACACCTCCGAAATCAAAGTCATCCCTCAGAGCACCTTCCTGCAAGTCAATGACCGGATGAGGAAAGACATCACCGTCTGCCGAGCGGAAATGGTCGGCATAAACCATCGCTGCTCCGGTATAGGAAGCCACCTGAAGCATGCGTTCAAGCCCGAAATCAACCCATTCGAGTTCCATCGGATTCGTGTATATCAAAGTATAGGGAGATTCGCTCCGGGAAGCGACTTCGCGAAGCCTGGACGTGGATCCCCTGAAAGGAATGTCAAATCTGCTTACCATCATAGATAATGTTTGAGTGCAAAAGTAAATAAAAAGCAGTAAATTTGCAGAACAAGGACACTGAAAATATGGAACGGAAACTTGTCATCATCCCGACCTACAACGAGATAGAGAACATATCAAAAATCACGGAAGCCGTCTTGAGCATTGAGGGCCAATATGACATCCTCGTCATCGACGACGGCTCTCCGGACGGCACAGGCGAGGAGGTCAAAAAACTCCAAACCCAGTACCCTCAGAGGCTGCACCTTATAGAGAGAAGCGGCAAACTTGGTCTGGGCACGGCATACGTGACCGGATTCAAGTGGGCCCTTGAAAACGGCTACGACTACATCTTCGAGATGGATGCCGACTTCTCCCACAACCCCCAGGACCTCCCGAGGCTGCTCAAGCCTGTGCAGGAAGGAATTGCGGACATGTCCGTAGGCTCGCGCTACTGCGACGGCATCAATGTCGTGAACTGGCCTATCTCACGCATTCTCATCTCCTACTGCGCCTCCATTTATGTCAGGACAGTCCTTGGATTCAGGATATTCGACAGCACAGCGGGCTTTGTATGCTACTCACACAAGGTACTAGAGACCATCGACCTCGATACCGTAAGGATGAAAGGCTACGGCTTCCAGATAGAGCTGAAGTACACAGCCAAAAGGCTCGGTTTCCGCATCGCCGAAGTGCCTGTAGTGTTCGTCAACCGCAAGGAAGGCACATCCAAAATGTCCGGAAGCATCTTCGGCGAAGCATTTTGGGGTGTGCTTGCCCTGAGATTCAGAAAAATCCGTCCGAAACAATGAAAGATTCATACATCAACCACATAGCCTCACTTCTCGACCTCAAACCATGGCAGGTGGAGAACTGTATCGAAATGTTCGCCGAAGGCGACACCATCCCCTTCATCAGCCGCTACCGCAAAGAGAAGACAGGCGGGATGGACGATGCGCAGGTGGCGGAGGTACGCCACTGGGCCGACATTTTCGAAGAAATGGAGAAGCGCAAGCAGACCATACTCAAGACTATAGGCGATGCCGGCGCACTCACGGACGAACTCAAGGGAAAGATCGAGAACTGCCTGAACGCCACGGAACTCGAAGACCTGTACCTTCCTTTCCGCCCGAAACGCCGCACCCGAGCCACCATGGCCAAAGAAGCCGGCCTTGAACCGCTGGCCGACATGATGTGGAACGTGCGTACCCGCGACCCCGAGACCGAAGCCGGCAAGTTTCTCAACGACAAGATCAAAAGCAAGGAGGACGCGCTCTCCGGAGCCAGGGACATCATCGCCGAGCGTCTGAGCGAGACCGCAGTGATCAGAGAGAACCTCCGCAGCATTTTCCGTAGCCGCAGGGTGACATCCACTGTAACCAAAGCCGGAAAAGAAGCTGCCGAAGGCTCAAAATACCGCAGCTACTTCGAGTTCTCCATGCCGCTTGCCCGCATCCCGTCACACAACCTGCTCGCCATGCTGAGGGCAGCAGACGAGGGCTATCTCAACATAGGCATAGATGCAGACCCAGAAAAATGCGGGGCGAAGATATACTACGATTTCTGCCAGGAGCATTCATACCCTGCGGCTGCGCTTGCCGCACAGATAAAGGAAGCCGTCAGCGACGCCTACAAACGCCTGCTGGAGCCGTCCATCTCCGGAGAAATCATCAAAGAAGCCAAACGCAAGGCCGACATCGAAAGTATAAGGGTGTTCGGGGAGAACCTCAAGCAACTGCTTCTCAGCGCTCCGGTCGGGCAGAAACGCACCATGGCCATAGACCCGGGATTCCGCAACGGTTGCAAGATAGCCTGTCTTGATGAGAACGGCAACCTCCTCTATCACACCATCATATTCCCCCACCCGCCACAGAATGACAAGATCAAGGCAATCAAAGCCATGCAGGAGATGGTGGAAAAATTCAAGATTGAAGCCATAGCCCTGGGCAACGGCACCGCTTCCCGCGAGACCGAGGACTTCCTCAAGCGCATACACCTCCCTGAAGGCTGCAAGGTCTGGACGGTAAGCGAGGACGGGGCATCAATCTACAGCGCCTCCGAGACCGCCCGCAAAGAATTCCCCGACGAAGACGTGACGGTACGCGGAGCCGTCTCCATCGGCCGCCGCCTGATGGATCCTCTCGCTGAACTAGTGAAAATAGACCCGAAGAACCTCGGCATCGGGCAATACCAGCATGATGTTGACCAGACCCTGCTGAAGGAAAAGCTCGACAACACAGTGGAGAGCTGCGTAAACGCCGTAGGTGTCAACCTCAACACGGCATCGCCCTACCTCCTCTCCTATGTCTCCGGAATAGGCCCGGCATTGGCAGAGAACATCGTCTCATACAGGACAGCCAACGGAGGCTTCTCCAGCCGCTCGGAGCTGAAAAAAGTACCGCGCTTGGGAGCAAAGGCCTTTGAACAATGCGCGGGTTTCCTGCGGATACGTGGCGGAGAGAATCCGCTCGATGCTTCAGCCGTACACCCGGAATCCTATGACATAGTGGACAGGATGGCAAAATCTTTGGGTGTCACAGCAAAAGAACTTGTAGGCAATGCAGAACTGTGCTTAAAGATTCAGGCCGAGGACTTCATCTGCGACAGCGCAGGCCTGCCTACAATCAACGACATCCTCAAGGAACTAGCAAAACCGGGGCTCGACCCGCGTGAACAGGCAAGCGAGTTCGCCTTTGCGGACGACATCCGCTCCATCGAAGACCTCAAGACTGGCATGGAACTTCCCGGCATAGTCACCAATATCACCAACTTCGGAGCTTTCGTGGACATCGGACTGCATGAGAACGGACTCGTCCATGTGTCGAAGATGGGACCGCGTGGCACAGACCCTTCAAAGGTAGTCAAACTGCACCAGCAGCTGACCGTGAGGGTCATTGACGTGGACCTTGACAGGAAGAGAATCGCACTTGGACTCGTTGGAAAGAAGGCCTAATCCTCCTGAGATATTTCCCGAAGCTCAGTACGGTAAGCCGTAAGGAGCCGGGACTTAGAGATAAAACCGAGATATTTCCTCTCCTTGTCTATCACCGGCAGTCTCCATGCACCGGTGCGGTCAAATTTGCTCATGACAGAATCCATTTTTTCTCCGTAGTAGATATACTCCGGCGGCGTCTCCATTATATTATAGACATGGACAGTATCGTATTTGTCCGTGCTGAAGAGGTACTTGCGGACTGCCGCGAGGTCGATCATCCCCTGGAACCGCCCCTTTGAATCTATCACGGCCATCACCGAAGCGTCAGAGCCGGAATTGGCAAGGATGTCCACCACATCTCTCAGAGGCGCATCGATGGAGACTTTCGGATACTTGTCACGGATAAGGTCATTGGTCTGAAGCAGGGTCAGCACAGCCTGGTCGTTGTCATGGGTCAAGAGGTCACCGCTCTGCGCTATACGCTTTGTGTAGATCGAATACTTCTCGAAGATACGCACCGTACCGAATGCCACAGTAGAAGTCAGTATAAGGGGAATCAGGAGTTCATAACCTCCGGAAATCTCAGCGATTAGGAAGATCGCCGTCATCGGAGCCTGCATGACGGCAGCCATCAGCGCAGCCATCCCGACAAGGACGAAATTCTGCTCGGGGACACTCATGCCGGCCAGGTTGAAACATCGCGCAACGACAAAACCGAGAATGGCTCCGGAGAACAGCGTCGGGCCGAAAGTACCGCCGACTCCCCCTCCAGAATTAGTCAGAGTCATCGCAACAATCTTGAAGAAGAGTATAAGCAGGAAAAACACCGGCACACCCCAGCGGTAACCCATCAGGAAAGACAGCAAGCTGCGGTCCTCCACCTGTATCTCCTGCCCGTTAAGCAGGCTGTGCAGGTCGGAATACCCCTGTCCGTACAGCGGCGGGAAGAGAAAAATCAGCACCCCTAGCCCCACAGCACACAGCAGCCAGCGCAGGTAGACATTGCTCAGTTTGCCGAGCTTGTCCTCAAGCCAAAGAGTTCCATTTGTAAAATAAAGGGAGAACAGCCCCGCCAGGACACCCAACACCACATAAAAAGGCAGATTCCCCATCGAGAAAGGTGTCAGGGCGCATGCGAACACAGGCGTCTGTCCGCGGAACGCATAGGAAACCACCGTGGCGGAGATCGTGGAGATGAGCATCGGCAGCATCGACTTCATCGACACATTGAAAAGCAGTATCTCTAGAGTGAAAAGCATGCCGGCAAGGGGAGCCTTGAATATGCCGGCCACAGCCCCGGCAGCGCCACAACCAAGAAGCACTGTGACACTGCGGTACGACAAGCCGCAGATGCGGCCGATATTGGAACCTATGGCGGCGCCGGTATAGACGATCGGTGCCTCAGCACCCACCGAGCCGCCGAAACCTATCGTAAAAGAAGAAGTCAAAACCGAAGACCACATGTTGTGAGGCCGTATGCGCGACTCATTGCGCGAGACGGCAAGCAGCACTTTGGTCACACCATGGCCGATATTGTCCCGGACCACAAACTTCAGAAGCAGCAAAGAGATGAACATGCCCACTCCCGGAAGCACAAGGAAGCCCCACTCCAAACTCCCGCCACCGAATGTACGGTCGAGACTGCCGCTGATTGCGGCAATGGCCCAGTCAAGGACAACGGCGGCGCACCCAGAGAGCACGCCGACCAAAAAACTTAAATACAGAAGCTTGTTCTGTTCTGATATTTTCCCGAGAACCTTATTCAGCAGCATCGGACTGGTCATCATCGCCCCCATACTGGGAAATATTCTCGTCAGGAAGAGTCCCGCCCTCGTCTGCAGTTTCTCCGGCGGTTCCGGCCACCTGCTCGTTCTCGGCATCCTCCTCCCCTTCAAGCCATCTCTCTATATCATCCGCATCGTCGATCTTGACTTTGATCTTGACCAGATAAATGGCGTCCGGTATCTCGATCATCACGGCGTAAAACGGAGTCCCGTCCGGCTTAGTATACTTGACCAGATCCGGAAGGTAGTCGCTGAAACCTTTCGGGTACTTCTCCGCAAATGCCTCCGCAAGTTCGCGGGACATGTTCTCATAGCTCACGATGTGACGCTTCTTGTTATCTTGTGCCATAAATGTAACTGTCTTTTTAGTCCTTTTGAATTGGAGTGCAATAATACTACTTTTTCTGATTTTTCTGAAAAAAAACAGCTTTTTGCGCTTTTTTTCTATCAGGATCCCGTTCCACGAAGACAGGTTTCATCGTTCTCGGATCCAGCCCCGTCTTGAACATCACAGAAGAAGTCGTCATCGGCGTAGGCATAAAATCCTGTACCTGATCCATCCAGATGCCTTTAAGACAAGGATTTGCAGCCAATTTCCACATGTCCTGCAGAGTACATCCCGGATGGGAAGATATGAAATACGGGACAAGTTCCGTATGAGTGCCGTTCTCACGGTTTATCTTGTCAAACTCTCGCCGCAAGCGTTCAAACAGACGGAAAGACGGCTTGGCCATATAGTAGAGGACCTTGTCTTCCGTGTGCTCCGGGGCGACCTTCAAGCGCCCGGATGTATGCCGGAGCATGAGTTCTCTCAGATACGGCTTGCCTGTGCCGTCCACAAACCCGTTTTCATCCAGAAAAAGGTCGTAGCGCACCCCGCTGCCGATATATGAATGTTTCACACCCTTGACGGCATCCACCCTATGGTAAAGATCCAAGACACGTGAATGATCCCTGTCCAGATTGCTGCATGGAGCGGGGAAAAGACAGGACTTGCGACGACACACAGAGCATTTCTCGGGGTCACGCCCGTGCATCCCGTACATGTTTGCGGTAGGGGCCCCGAGGTCGGATATGTTGCCGTGGAATTCCGGCATCGCGGCAAGCTTGCGCACCTCCGAGAGTATCGACTCCTCCGAACGCGACTGTATGAATTTGCCCTGGTGGGCCGCGATCGTGCAGAAATTGCAGCCGCCGAAACAGCCCCTGTGGGTGATGATCGAATCCTTGATCATATCGTACGCCGGGATACGTTTGCCCTTATAACGCGGATGCGGCCGCTTCGTGAACGGCAGATCCCAAAAAGAGTCCATCTCCTCCTGCGTGGCAGGCGGATACGACGGGTTCACCTGCACAAAGCCATCACCCACCGGCTCAATTATCACCTGCTGATGAAGCATATTGGCATGAGTCTCTATCTGATGGAAGTTCTCGGCAAAGGCCCTGTCATCTTCCACGCACTCTTCATACGAGTGGAGGACAAGCGGGTTTTCAGCACGCCACCTGCCCTTGCGGAAAAAGGCAAGCTGCGGAATCTTTTCAATCTGCCGGAGGTTCCGCCCGGCTTCTATGGCCCGGGTCAACTCCAGCATGGGCCGCTCCCCCATTCCATAGCACAACCAGTCCGCCCCGCTGTCCAGCAGCACGGAACGCATCAGGCGGTCATCCCAATAGTCGTAATGGGTGAGACGGCGCAGCGATGCTTCAACTCCCCCTATAACGACCGGCACATCCGGCCACAATTCCTTGAGAATACGGGTATAGACAGTGACGGCCCTGTCTGGGCGCTGGCCCGCTCGCCCTTCTGGAGTATAGGCATCATCGTGCCGCAGGCGCTTGGCTGCAGTGTAGTGGTTGACCATGGAGTCCATGGCACCGGCGTTGACTGCGAAATACAGGCGCGGAGCACCGAGCTTGCGGAAATCACGCAGATCATCCCTCCAATTGGGCTGAGGAACCACGGCCACACGATAGCCGAATTTCTGAAGATAGCGCGATATGCACGCAGTACCGAAACTCGGATGATCCACAAAGGCGTCACCCGTAAAAAAGATGACGTCTATGTAGTCCCATCCGAGCTGCTGGACTTCCTTGACGGAAGTCGGTATATCACATTCTGTCAGGCAGTTCAATTCCGAGTATTCCCATGCCGGCGCGAAGCACAGCAGCTGTGTCAGATATAAGTTCCAGCCTCATCTCAAGCAGCTTGCCGTCAGGCTCCCGGAGGATGCTGGTGTCATGATAATACTGGTTGAACTCCTTGGCAAGTTCATAGCAATAGTTTGCTATGAGCGCCGGAGAATACGCAGCTGCCGCCTCGGCCACTTTCTGAGGATAAGAAGCGAGCATCTGCACTATCCGGATCTCCTTCGGGCTCAACTCTGCATCCCGGGCCACCGCAGCCTTCTTGCCGGCCGCTTCAGCCTTGCGGAGAATCGACTGGATTCTGGCATGCGTGTACTGGATAAATGGTCCCGTATTGCCGTTGAAGTCGATTGACTCCTTAGGATTGAAAAGCATCTTCTTTTTCGGATCCACCTTAAGTATGAAATACTTGAGTGCCCCGAGACCGATCATGCGATAGAGACGTTCCTTCTCGTCCTGAGGCATCTCGGCGAGTTTGCCGCTCTCCTCAGACATCACCTTCGCCTCCTGATACATCTTCTCGATCAGGTCATCGGCATCGACCACAGTCCCCTCACGGGACTTCATCTTGCCTTCAGGGAGTTCCACCATTCCATAAGACAGGTGATAGATGCAGTCCGCCCAGCTGAAACCTAGTTTCTTGAGTATCAGTTTGAGCACCTGGAAATGGTAGTTCTGTTCATCCCCCACCACATATATCAGAGAATCCAGCTTGTATTCGCTGAATCTACGCTCGGCCGTACCGAGATCCTGGGTGATGTAGACTGATGTCCCGTCAGAGCGGAGAAGAAGCTTCCTGTCAAGTCCGTCGGCCGTGAGGTCGCACCATACAGACCCGTCCGGATCCTTGACAAAAACTCCCATATCAAGCCCCTTCTGCACGAGCTCTTTCCCGAGAAGGTATGTATCATGCTCATAATCAGTCTTGTCAAAGCTGATTCCGAGAGCCTTGTAGGTCTGCTCGAAGCCCTCGAACACCCACTCGTTCATCATCTGCCAAAGTGCACGGACAGCCGGATCGCCCTCCTCCCACTTGACAAGCATCTCATGAACTTTATCCATGACAGAAGGGTCCTCCTTCTCCATCTTGGCGAACTCCACATAGCAATCCCCGACAAGATGGTCGCCTTTCTTGCCGCTGCTCTGAGGGGTAGCGCCGTTGAAGCGTTCCTTCCAAGCATACATCGACTTGCAGATATGTACTCCGCGGTCGTTGACAAGAGTGGCCTTGATCACATCATTTCCGGCCGCCTTGAGGAGGTTGGAAACCGAAGCCCCGAGAAGATTGTTACGTACATGCCCGAGATGCAGCGGCTTGTTGGTATTCGGAGAAGAGAACTCTACCATCACCCTGCGACCAGTCGAAGGAAGCCTGCCGAAATCCGGGCCAGAAGCGATATTCTCAAGACTTTCCTTCCAATAGACATTGGAAAGGCTGAGATTGAGGAATCCCTTGACAGAGTTGAAAGCACTGACTTCAGGACAATTGGCCTTGAGCCATTCCCCTATCGCATTGCCGGTGGCATCGGGAGATTGACGGGTGACGCGCAGCAGCGGGAAAACCACGAGAGTGTAGTCCCCCTCAAACTCTTTGCGGGTAGGCTGTACCTGAAGCGATTCCGCCGGCACATCAGCGCCGTAGACTGCCTTGATGGCCTCTGAGGCCTTCGCAGCAATGAACTTTTCCGCGCTCATCAGCCGAGATATGACTTGAGAAGTTTGCTTGCTGCCGGCTTCTTGAGCTTGCGGATCGCCTTTTCCTTGATCTGACGCACCCTCTCTCGGGTGAGGTCAAGCCTTTCCCCGATCTCTTCGAGGGTCATTTCCTGACACCCGATTCCGAAGAACGACTTGATGATCTCCCTCTCACGGCCTGTCAGAATCTGGAGAGCCCGCTCGATTTCCGTGCTGAGAGACTCATTGGTAAGTCCGCGATCCGCACTCGGAGAATCATCATTAGGGAGCACGTCAAGAAGACTATTGTCCTCACCTTCCACAAACGGCGCATCCACGCTGACATGACGGCCGGACACACGCAAGGTGTCGTTGATCTTGTCCTTAGGTATATCTATCATCTCAGCAAGCTCATCTGCGGACGGCTGACGCTCGTTCTCCTGCTCGAACTTGCCCAAGGCTTTGTTGATCTTGTTGAGAGACCCCACCTGATTGAGAGGAAGCCTTACGATACGGCTCTGCTCGGCCAGGGCCTGGAGGATGGACTGACGAATCCACCACACAGCGTATGATATGAATTTGAAGCCACGGGTCTCATCGAATTTTTCAGCCGCCTTGATCAGACCGAGGTTGCCCTCGTTGATAAGATCCGGAAGACTGAGCCCCTGGTTCTGATATTGCTTTGCCACTGAAACCACGAACCGCAGATTGGCCCTTGTAAGTTTCTCGAGAGCCTCCTGATCGCCTTTACGGATCCTCTGCGCCAATTCGACCTCCTCTTCCGGTGACACCAGCTCTTCCCGTCCTATCTCCTGGAGATACTTGTCCAGAGAAGCGCTCTCACGGTTGGTGATTGATTTTGTAATCTTAAGTTGTCTCATTATACTTTATAAAAATATTGTCGCGACCGGACAGGTATCCGGTCGCGACAAACAAATCTCCGTCGCCTTTCCGACTACTGGTCCTTGCCGAAGCCGAAGTATCCAGGTCTGCCGGACGCTGTCACGCCTTCTATGAAGACGGCGCCATTGCTCTTCTTGGCAATGTCGATGACATCCTTAGGCTTGCTGACCTTCTTGTCATTGACATACAGGATGATGAACCCGTCTTCACCGCCCGCCTCGGCAATCTTTCCGTTACCTGCGGAAACGATTTCGACACCTTTCTTTGCAGCCTTGAGCGTAGCACCGTAGAACACGACTGTCCCGTCCGCATTCTGAGCCGCCACAAGGGTCTCTTCATCCTGGAATACGACCTGAAGTTTCCGGGTCTTCCCGTCTCTGATGAGCGTCACCTCAGCCTTGTCCCCAGGATGGAATGCATTCACCTTCTCCTGAAGAGCCTGTGGTGTCGCCGTCTCAGTCGAATCTATGGCTATGATGACATCCTCCGCCTTGATTCCGGCCTTGTCGGCAGACCCTCCCTTCACAACTTCAGCTATATATACGCCGTCAAGCGAAGAAAGTTTCATTTTCTCTGCCATTTCTTCATTTATGGCTGTAATTGAAACTCCGAGTTTCGCCCGCTTCACTGAACCGAAGTCGATAAGGTCGGCAACCACCTTATGTACAATATTTGACGGGATGGCGAATGAATACCCGCTGTATGAGCCTGTAGTCGACACGATCGCCGTATTTATGCCCACAAGCTCGCCCTCCTTGTTGACAAGGGCTCCGCCGGAGTTGCCCGGGTTGACGGCGGCATCGGTCTGTATGAACGACTCGATCTTGAACTCTCCGCCTGAAGACATGGAGCGGCCCTTGGCACTGACGATACCGGCCGTGATGGTGGAGCGGAGCTGCTCTCCGAGAGGAGAACCTATCGCGAGCACCCACTCGCCCAGACGCAACTTGTCCGAATCGGCAAACTGGAGGACCGGCAGCCCTGTAGCATCAATCTTTATCAACGCCACGTCGGTAGCCTGATCTGTGCCGATAACCTTGGCTGTATATTTCTTGTTGTTGTTGAGTGTAACGGTGACATTGGTGGCGTTTGCCACAACATGGTTGTTTGTCACTATATAGCCGTCCTCACGGATGATGACGCCGGATCCGCTGCCTTTGCGCTCCCGGCTGCCTCCGTTCCCCATCCCGTCTCCGAAGAAGAAACGGAAGAACGGGTCTATATACTCCTGCTGCGGTGCCTTGGAGGTCACTTCCACATAGACAACGGCCTTGACAGAGTTCTCGGCCGCGTAAGTGAAATCAGGATAATCCGAAAGTGACAAATTGACAGTCTTGACAAGCTGCCCGTCGCTTGTGGTCACAGTCCCGATGTGAGGATCAGCCACGGAAGACTCCTGAGTCTTGACGATGCCCCACGCGGTGATCCCGCTGAGGACCACTGAAGCAAGCACTATGATGAAACCTTTCTTCATATGATAAGTTTTAAATTAATTTCCGGCCTTGGGAAGTCAAATTGCATGCCAATTCAGGAATAATTCCTATTTTTGTAAAAATGAACTGATAATACACAGACACTGAAATATGGAATTCATCGTTTCAAGCAACGAACTGCTGAAAGGGCTTCTGGATGTGTCCAAGGCCATCCCCGCCAAGACAGCCCTGCCAATTCTGGAAAACTTCCTCCTTGTCCTCAAGGACGGAAGGCTGGAGATAACCGCATCTGACCAGGAGCTCACCCTCAGGACAGCTCTGGAAGTCGAGAACAGCATCAGTGACGGGAGCATAGCCGTCCCAGCACGGCAGATGATGGATCTGCTCAAGGCACTGCCGGACCAGCCTGTCACTGTCAAGGCGATGTCAGAGGGCACATTCACCTGCGACTGGACCAACGGCAACTCTTCCCTGCCGTACTTCCCCGCCGCAGATTATCCGGAAATAAAAGGCGTAGGCGAAGACGCTACGACAGCATCTTTCCCTTCGAAGGTCCTCGCCGAAGGCATAAGCAGCACCATATACGCCACAGCCGATGACGAGATACGCCCGACCATGAACGGCATCTTCTTCGACATGGACATCGACAGCGCCACTCTGGTAGCCACCGACTCACACAAGCTCATCTGCTACAGCACCAAAGACGTAAAGGTGAGCGGCAAATCGTCCTTCATTCTCCACAAGAAGCCGGCTGCTGTACTGAAGTCCGTACTCGACAAGGACGACACCTACGTGAAAGCTGTTTTCGATTCGGGCACTGTCGTCTTCACTTTCGGTGAGACGATGATGGTATGCAGACTGATAGTCGGCAAGTTCCCGGAATACCGCAGGGTCATCCCGCAGAACAACGCCAACATCCTCAGAATAGACCGCAACCAGCTCCTTGCCACCGTGCGCCGCGTGGCCGTATGCGCAAACAAGGCATCGAACCACATCAAACTTGACCTCAGACAGGGACAGGTGGAGATTACGGCACAGGATCTCGGATTCGCTCTGGCCGCCTACGAGAAGCTCGAGTGCGACTACAACGGGGATCCTGTCAGCATCGGATTCAAGTCTTCGTTCCTGATTGAGATCCTCAGCAACATGACATGCGAGACCGTGGTCATGAAATTTGCCGACGGACGCCGTGCGGCTCTGATCGTACCGTCAGAAGAGGACGAGGAGAGCGGCAAGATCTGCGCCATCCTGATGCCTATAATGGTTTCATAAACATCAACTGCATGCAACTCAATCTTTCGAGGCCTCTGCTGTTCTTCGATATCGAGAGCACCGGCCTCAATATACCTGCGGATTCCATCATAGAACTCAGTTTCGTCAAAGTATTCCCAGACGGAGAAGAGAGGATCAAGACATGGAAGATCAAGCCCTGGAACTATGAGAACCGGTGCCAGCGCCCTATCAATCCGGAAGCATCAAAAGTCAACCACATCACCGATGACATGCTCACCGGCTGCCCTACTTTTTTCGATGTCGCCGATGAAATCGCCGACTGGCTGAAAGACAGTGACTTGGCAGGATTCAACTCTTCAAAATTCGACCTGCCGATGCTGGCCGAAGAGTTCGAGAGAGCAAAACTGGCAGGCAAGGACCTCAAGGTCAACCTGCACGAACCGCTGATGGTTGATGTCCAGAACATCTACCACATGATGGAGCCGCGCAATCTGCGTGCCGCATACCGCTTCTATTGCGGAGGGGAGGACTTCGACAACGCCCATTCGGCAGAAGCGGACACTCTGGCCACGTACGAAGTGCTCAAGGCACAACTTGACCGCTATTCCGAACTGAAAAACGACGTGAAGGCCCTCTCGGCCTTCGTCGGAAAAAAATACGTGGATTTCTCCGGGCACCTCATCTATGATGACAAGGGCCAGGTACTCATCAATTTCGGCAAACACAAGGGCAAGACTATCAGACAGGTGTTCGACACTGAACCATCCTACTTCACCTGGGTGCGCAACGGCAGCTTCACCCTTGACACCAAGGCGCAGTTCGCCAGATTTGAAGAGCAATTCAAAAGGGAGAAACTCTCGGAGAAGTTCAACGTCCCGCGTCCGGGCAACGGAAAGCTGTTCTGATGAACATAGTCATATTGACACATTCCGGAAGAGTCACAGTCAGGCCCGACACCACGTGGGAAAAGGACTGGGAAGACTTTTTCGTCCCTGATTTCGTGGACTGCCTGACCTGGACGCCGGTGACGTTCGCAAGGGTGTCAAGGCCGGGAAAGAGCATAGGCCCGCGCTTTGCCGAAAGATATTTCGAGAATATCGGACATGGCGTACTCCTGTATCCCGAGAATCTTATTGACGGTTCCCCGGAAGGTTACGCATGCGCAAGTTGTCTGGACCACACCTCCTTCCTGCCCGGCACACTCTTGCCAAAATCAAGATGCTCCGGAAGCGAGTTCTCCGTATGCCGGGACGGAGAAGAGATTTTCCGCGACAGCGGCATGGCACTGAAAAAGATGGAAGAAGCTCTCAGCGAAGTCAGCCGCTTCTGCTACCTGAGAACGGGAGATCTGGTGGCGGTCGAACTGCAGCGACGAAGTCTTCTATGCAGCCGTGAAGCCGGACGCTGCAGCATAATCTGCCATGACGGCCCGGAATGCCGCAGCGATGCGGAATTCGACATAATATTCTGATTGACAAAATCTGACGACAATGGGATTCATATCTTCTTTTACCTGGAAAAAAAACATCGTGAAGTTCGGCGATGACTGCCGCAAGGCAGCATCTTATCCCTGGTTCCAGGGAGTACTGCTCATGTGCTGCGTCGTCGTAGCCATGCTGCTCGCAAACCTGCCGTTCACAAAAGAACTCTACCACAATCTGCTTGAGGCCAAGGTACAGATCCGCTTTCTGGCCCCGGACGGCATTGACATACATTTCCCGAAGGACATGACTGTGGAGAAACTGATCAACGACATCCTCATGGTCGTTTTCTTCTTTACGGTCGGTCTGGAAATACGTCGTGAGATTGCACACGGAGAACTCTCCTCTCCTAAAAAAGCCATGCTGCCGGTGATTGCCGCCTTCGGCGGAGTACTGGCCCCGGCATGCATCTATACGCTCATAAACAGCGGCACCGCGGCGGCAAGCGGCTGGGGCATCCCGACTGCTACTGACATAGCGTTCGTGGTATGCATTCTGACGATGCTCGGAGATAAAGTTCCCGTTTCAATAAAGGTCTTCCTCACGGCCCTCGCCATCGCCGATGACCTGATAGCTATACTCGTTGTCGCCATCTTCTACGGAGGCAGCATCAACATAGGGTTGCTGGCCCTGTCCATAGTGGTGATCCTCATCGCTCTGATGCTCAAAAAAGCCGGAGAGAAACACATAGCGCCATATATGGCGTGCGCCATACTTGTATGGATTCTTTTCTATTACAGCGGGATACACGCCACGATGTCAGGCGTAGTGATGGCATTTCTGATCCCGGCAGAGCCGAGATACACCAAATTTCAGTATATCCGCAAAAGAGACAGGCTTCTGGCGAAACTGTCAAAATTCGACGGGCAAGACCCGGCTGACTTCCCTAACGCAAAGCAGAAAGAATGCCTGCGCCGTCTGGAAGGTGTCGCCAACGGCTCGATGGACATGAGCTACAGGGTGGAGCATGCGCTCACACCATGGGTCAACTATCTTATAATGCCGATATTCGCGCTCGCCAACGCAGGTGTCGTCATAAGCGATGCCTCGTATTTCAACATCTTCAAGTTCGACCCGGCACTCGGCAGCGTCTCCATGGGCATATTCCTCGGTCTGCTGATAGGAAAACCCGTGGGAATCACACTGTTCAGCTGGATAGCGACAAAACTCGGGCTCGGCGAGATGCCGACAGGCGCCAACTGGGCCAAGCTCTTCGCCGCTGCATGCCTTGGCGGAATCGGTTTCACAATGTCCATCTTCGTGGACACCCTCTCATTCGGAGGGAACAGTCCGGAGATAATGATGCAACTCAGAAACGCCGGCAAGATCGCGATCCTGATGGCCTCTGTGAGTGCCGGAATACTAGGAAGCATAATGGTAAACATAGTCAATGCCGCAGACAGAAAGCGGCAGAAGTAGAAAATTGCGCCCGCTGTTTGCAGGCGCAATCTTTTTTGTTATCTTTGCAGTCCGAAAACAAAGCCACTTTAGCTCAGTCGGTAGAGCAGCGCATTCGTAACGCGCAGGTCGCCAGTTCGAGCCTGGTGAGTGGCTCAAAATCCAGTCTTCAGGCTGGATTTTTGTTTTATACGGGGCATATCCAGAAATCTTATCATCATAGATACAGCCGCAATCCGAACGCAAGGTCAAAGCTGAGCGGCCTGTCTTTATAGATGGTAGATACAGTGCTGCCATCATCAAAACAGTAGGTCACACCCGGCCGGACGAACAGTCCGAAGGCAGGTGAGAACTTCCACCCCAAAGCGGCGGAAGCCCGGGCCGACCACAGGAGCGGAGCGATGCTGAGACTCTGAGATTCGGTCCATCGCGACTCGCCGGCTATCGAACAGTCTGAGCGGGAAATGCCGTAGACACATTTGGAAACCATTCCGCCGGCGGCAAGACTGAGATCAAGATTTCCGGACAACGGGAACGACACCCCCGCAGAAAGCGGCAGTCCGAGATAATGAAGAGTCTGGCGGGTATCGTAGCAGACGGACGAAGATCCGGAAGAGAAGTCAGAGACCAACAGAGAATAGTTCAGCCCGGCAGACACGAAAAAACCTCGGGCCAGTTCACGTGAGGCCATCAACTCCAAACTCAAAGGCTGCCAATGGCGTGTGCTAGAATTAAGCCCCAAAGAATTGTCTTCAATCCATAAATCACTCTCCGAAGCCGAAGACCGCGTCTGAAAAACCCCCTCCCGATTATACGCGGACAGCACGGACAGCATGTCCGCAGCCCTTAAAGCCCGATAGCCCTGGGCTGAGGAGGAGAAGGCAGGTGCCCCTGAGACGGAGAATCTTACTGACAAGTCCCGGCGTGGCCGGACAGCACTTGATGCCGGCACATCATCAAAAAGATCAGGCAACGGTTCCGGAGCAGAATCCGCAGAGACAGAAGATACTTCATCGCCGCCAGCAGGTACAGGCTGCCGCACGTCATTGTCCTGCCGCTGTTCCGGCACGCTCTGACTACCCTGCACCGGCGCAAAACGCGACAACATGCGAATCTCAACCGGACTATCAAGCTCAGGAACTGGAGAATACATGGAAGACAGTTCAGAGAGGGCTGGTCTTCCCGTAAGACTTAGCTCATCATCCACTGCGGGACGGAGAAGAAAAAACACCCCGGCCAACGCAAAGGCAAAGGCCGAAGCACCAGAAAGCCATGCTGCCGCCCGCCTCCTGCGACGCACACGCACAAGTCCGCCCTGCACCCCTTCCCACAATCCGTCAGGAGCGCTTTCAGTATAGTCATCGAAAGCGCCTCGTAAATTGTCCTGCCATTTATCTTCCATTTCTATACTCTCTGATTTTTACGGCCAGCCTGGCACGCGCCCGGCTGAACTGGGAGCAGCTCGCACTCTCGCTTATACCGAGAAGGGCTGCTATGTCCTTGTGGCTCATACCCTCAATGGCGTATAAATTAAAAACGGTCCTGTAGCCGTCCGGAAGTTCCCGTATCATTTTCTGAAGCACCGGCATCGGAATGCCGTCCGTATCGGGAGTGTCTTCATCAACACTCTCAGGGAGCGAATCCGTAGCAGAGACCATATCCAGACGCGACCTGCGCCTGAGAAACATCAGTGCTTCATTGACGACTATACGCTTCATCCATGCCCGGAGAGAGCCTTCCCCACGCCAGACGAACTTGCGCAACGAAGAGAAAATCTTGACGAAACTATCCTGAAGCACATCCTTGACTTCTTCTTCGTCTGTGATATAACGCCGGCATACGGCAGAAAGATACTGCACCTGAGAGTCGTATAGAGCCCTTACAGATGCAGCATCTCCGCTTGCCGCCCTGCTGACGAGTTCACGCTCGTCCACAAGGGCCTTGCCGTCACCGGGCAGAGACATATCCTAATTCAGCGGCAGATCCGTACTTACGGAAGAAAGCAACTTGGTCTGGCTGCCGCTTTCGGATGCCTCTCCGCTGCAATAGTCGAAAGTCACCTTGCGCTCCCCTCTGAAAGAAAGGTAGCGGATCGTCATCTTGACCGTCTTCCCACCCGTGTCAGGAAGGGCAGACAAGTCGAAAGCCACTATTCCGTTCATATTGATGCCTCCCATGTTAAACTTGTCTTTGAGAGTGTCGTGACGGAACTCAAGATAATAAGGGTCCTCAGCATCCGCTCCCGTGACAAGATTGACGGCATGCGGTTCGTGCGGATTGCCCCAGTCTGCACAGAAGGCGAGAGTAAGATACCCGTCCTCCAGCACTGTGACCCAATTGTCGATTATCTCGATCGGGGCTGTACCGTAGGCTTCGTCATCCTGCACCCTGTCACCTTTGCTCTGCACAACAGATTTGGTACGTACGCTGTCAATCCAGTTGACCTCCACTGCCCTGTCGAACTTCATACCCGTTCCGGCGTGCTCATACGGACCCTTGTCCGTGAAATTGGTGAGGGCCCTCACCTGTTTGCCCTTGAAAGGCGACGCCTGCACATTGAGAGGCTTGAGGGTCGTCTTGTCATCGAGCTGGAGATAGAACTCCCCGCCCTCGCTGGTCTTGCAGGTGACAAGAGCATTAGGGTACATCATAGAATAATCAGGCCCATTGTCTTTCAAACATGAAGATAGGCCCAAAATGGCTGCAGCAAGCATGACGCCTGCAACGATTGTTCTTTTCATATCCATCAAATTTAAAACTTTTACTCTATAAATGCACAAAACTGCGAAACCTTGCATGCCACGGCAAAAAAATTGCGGCCGTCCCGCAAAAGGTCCGGCCGCAGATTTGCATGTCACTCTCCGGGACTAGTCCCAATTGAGGATCTTCTTGAAATCGTATTCTTCAGGATTGTCCACATAGGCCTTGGCAGCCTCATAGTCCTCCTCGCTGAGGAAGTGGCAGATGTGGTTGAAGTAGTTCTTGGCAGTGCCGCAGTTGATGTCCACGCGGCGCGGCGGAATCTTGCCTTCTGCGTTCTGGAGGCTGTGCAGGTAGAGAGGACGGGCTTCGCCGTACGCGTCAACATAGACCATGCATCCGGTCTCGCCTTTGGTATAAAGGTCATAGACACCCATGGCCAGTTCCGTGCAGTATGTAAGGTCGAAAGCCACCGGATCTTGGCAGCGGATGTCGTAGCCGATCTCGACAGGACGGGTCTTCACCTTGAGGCGGGTCTTCTTCATCGCCTTCTCGAGAAGTTCATCGAAGAGGACAGACTTGGAGATCTTTCCGAGTTCCGGGTGTCCGTGCTCATCGTAAGTCATGTGCACGCCGGCAGACTTGATGTCGTCCTCCGCAAGATCGTGGAACACACCCTCGGCCACCACTACAGTGCCATAGTCAAGCCCGAGCACCTTGCGCCTGATGATGGAGGAGAGGGCGAGCTTGATGATCTTGTCGATGGAGATCTCCGTCTTGTTGAACATCTCCGGGATGATGGTCATAGGGCAATGGGTAGCCTCGCCGATGCCGAGCGCGAGATGGCCGGCAGAGCGTCCCATCGCTGAAATGAGCAGCCAGTTGCCTGATGTGCGGGCATCCTCGTAGACCGTGGCAGCGATGTGGGCACCCTCGTTCTTGGCGGAGTTGAAGCCGAAAGTAGGAGCATTGTCCGGAAGAGGGAGATCGTTGTCGATGGTCTTAGGGACGTGGATGTTGCGGATAGGGTACTTGTGCTTCTCGAGGAAGATGGCGATACGGTTGGCCGTGGAGGCCGTATCATCGCCGCCGACCGTGACAAGCAGTTTGATGTTGTTGTCCTTGAAGAGGTCGAGATTGAAATTCTTCTCGAAATCCTCGTCTGTCGGCTTGAAACGGCTCATCTGGAGGTGAGAACCGCCACGCTTGAAATAATAGTCAGCCTTGAGGAAGTCAATGTCTTCAGTGCGCGGAGTCTTGGAGAAAAGGCCGCTGTAACCACCATGAAGGCCGATGACCCTGAAGCCGTTGCTCAAAAAAGTCTTGGCGACTGAACACACGACAGTGTTCATTCCGGGAGCTGGCCCGCCGCCGCAAAGGATAATTACGGAATCTTTCATTTGAAAAATATTAAATCTGACAAATTTAAGAAATGTCACGTTTTTTTCCAAACCAGCAAGGCCAATTCGGCAGCGATTTCAGCACAAAATCTTCTCTCGCCCCACACGGCGCATATAATTCGAAAAGAAATTGTAAATTTGTAGTTTATGGACAAGACAACCGCACAGAACAGGATAGAGGAACTCCGGCAGATCCTGAGAGAGAACAGCAGGCGCTACTATGTGGACAACGCTCCTACAATCAGCGACTACGAGTTCGACACCCTCATGCATGAGCTGGAGGCCCTCGAAAAGCAGTGGCCGGAACTGGACAGCCCGGACTCCCCGACCCACAAGGTCGGTTCGGATCTCGGGACGCCGGACGCCCAGGCGGCAGAAGACTCTCCGCGCGGCGGCTTCGTCCAGAGGCCCCACCGCTATCCGATGCTTTCCCTTGCCAACACCTATTCCATCTCTGAAGTGGAGGACTTCGTCAGCCGTGCTGAGAGGGCGCTAGGGGCAAGCAGTTTCACCTACTGCTGCGAGCTCAAGTTCGACGGCACGGCCATCTGCCTCACATACAGGGACGGACAGCTTGTGATGGCGCTCACCAGAGGAGACGGCACGGTAGGCGACGACGTGACAGCCAACGCGCTGCGTATCAAGAGCATCCCCTCCCGTCTGCACGGAGACTATCCGCATGAATTCGAAATCCGCGGTGAGGTCCTTATGCCCTACGAGGCCTTCGACGCACTCAACAAGGAGCGCGAGGACAACGAAGAAGCACCCTTCGCCAACCCGCGCAACGCCGCATCCGGCTCCCTGAAACTTGCAGACCCGGATGAAGTGGCAAAGCGTGGACTCATCTGCACCCTTTACCATATCCCGGCTGAATCTGTCACATTCGATTCGCATTGGCAGGCCCTTGACGCCGCCGCAAGCTGGGGGCTGCCGGTATCGGACAAAAGGCGCATCTGCCACAACATTCAGGAGATAGAAGAATATATCGACTACTGGGACAGCGAGAGGAAATTCCTCCCCTACGCCACCGACGGGATTGTGATCAAAATCAACGAGCTCGCCGCCCAGCGCTCTCTCGGCTACACAGCTAAATGCCCGAGATGGGCCGTCGCCTACAAGTTCAAGGCGGAGCAGGCATGTACAAAACTTCTGAGCATCGACTATCAGGTGGGACGGACCGGAGCGGTAACCCCGGTGGCCAACCTCGACCCCGTACAGCTCAGCGGGACAGTCGTGAAAAGGGCCACCCTCAACACCGATGGCATGATGAAGGATATGGACATCCGCATCGGAGACTATGTCTTCGTGGAGAAAGGCGGCGAGATCATCCCGAAGATCACCGGAGTTGACCTGACAAAACGCGGCAAGGACACGGTGATGCCGGTATTCCCGAAAGTCTGTCCGGACTGCGGCACTACGCTAGTCAAGGACGAGGACGGGGCAAAGTGGTTCTGTCCCAACACTGAGGGCTGCCCGATGCAGATAAAGGGAAGGCTGCTGCACTTCGTGTCACGCAAGGCAATGGACATATTGGCCGGAGATTCGACCGTAGACCAGCTCTACTCCTGCCGGCTGGTCACGAGGCCCTCGGATTTTTACAAGCTCAACATGCTTCATCTGCTCGGCCTTGAAGGCTGGAAAGAGAAGTCGGCGAGGAATTTCATTGACAGCATCGCCGCCTCGAAGTCTGTCCCGTTCGACAGGGTGCTCTTCGCCCTGGGCATACGCTATGTCGGGCAGACCACGGCGAAGAGCCTTGCGCGGCACTTCGGCGACATTGACAAGATCATCGCAGCGAGCCGGGATGAACTGCGCGAGGTGGAGGACGTGGGGGATGTTATCGCCGGAAGCGTGTATGAATATTTCCACAACTCCGCCCAGCTCGAAGAAGTGTCGAAACTCCGCCAGGCTGGACTCCAGTTCTCCATGGGCAGCTCACAGCAGGCAAAATCCGATGTTCTCAAAGGGATGACGATAGTCGTGTCAGGCAATTTC
This sequence comes from Bacteroidales bacterium UBA6431, assembly GCA_002439095.1. Taxonomy (GTDB): domain Bacteria; phylum Bacteroidota; class Bacteroidia; order Bacteroidales; family UBA932; genus Cryptobacteroides. The sequence goes on from DJOT01000007.1 coordinate 139,053, forward strand.
AGCGTCAGCCGCGACAGGATAAAGGAGATAATCGCGGAAAACGGTGGGAAAGCATCCTCGTCGGTCAGCGGCAAGACCGCCTTTCTTCTCGCAGGCTCCAAGCCGGGACCGGAAAAGATGAAGAAATGCGCTGAGCTGGGCATCCCGGTCAAGTCCGAAGAAGACTTCTACGCCATGCTTCCGGGTGATGATTCCATCGAAAAAAACGGGACTCCGGTCCAGGCAAGCCTCTTCTGATGAAAGTTTCGGAGAAGATAACGGTCCTCTTCACGGACAGGATATGGTCTCTGGACACCTCCGGGTGCTCAAGGGCCTATGCCGCGCTCGTGCACCTTCTGAAACTGGTGCTGATCACCGTCAACACGTTCTCCCAAAACAAGATGGGCTACCAGTGCATCGCGCTGAGCTACTTCGTGATGATGGCCCTGGTACCGTTCGTGGCACTGCTCTTCGCCCTGACCGGCGGCCTAGGGCTCTCGGACAAGATTGCCGAGGGGCTGTACAAGATTTTCCCGGCCAACCCGGAGTTTGTAAGCACCATGATGGAAAAGGCCAACGGCCTGCTTGACACAGCCAAAGGCGGCGGCCCGGGCCTGGTGTCGTTCCTGATTTTCCTCTGGGCCATAATATGGATGATGTTCCAGGTCGAGACGGTGTTCAACAATGTCTGGGGCATCCAGAAGATTCCGCGCAAGCTCTACAAGAGGTTCGGCTTCTATATAATCGTGCTGGCCCTGTCTCCCCTGCTGGTGTTCGTCTTCAGTGCCGGGATCGCGTTCTACGCCAACGTGACCAACCTTTTCGGGCTGGATCTCTCCGACCTGCGGTTCCTGCCCAAGCTGCTGGGTTACCTGGGCTTCTACACCATCTCGATGTTCACGTTCTCGGCCATGTTCACCTTCATCCCGGCCACAAAGGTCCGGTACCGCTACGGCCTGCGTTCAGCCGCGCTCACGGCTCTGGTGTTCGTGGTTTTCCAGTACCTGTATCTGGAGACCCAGATGTTCATCGGCAAGCTCAGCAGCGCGTACGGGGTGATCGCGGCCATCCCGCTCTTCCTCATCTGGCTCAACTACAGCTGGCAGATAATAATATACGGTGCGGAACTCACATACGGGTTCCAGAATGTTGACAAGTATAAAGTCCCGGATTGGGACAGCGAGAACAGATAATGAGTTTTTCAGAATTCACTAAGGACGACTATCGCCTGATTGACAAGGAGTACGCATCCCTGATGGATGTGGCGCGCCCGCGGCTTCGCAACGAAGAGCAGGTCCAGACCGTGCAGAAGGCGTTTGAATTCGCCAACCAGGCCCACAAGAACGTCCGCAGGCGCTCGGGAGAGCCGTACATCATACATCCCATCGAGGTGGCCAAGATCGTCGTGTCCGACATCGGACTGGGCTGCAAGTCCATCTGCGCGGCACTGCTCCATGATGTGGTGGAGGACACAGGCTACACGGTCGAGGACATCCGCAGCCTGTTCGGGGACAAGATAGCCTCCCTGGTGGACGGTCTCACCAAGATCAAGACCGTGCTCGACAACGAGGACCGCAAGGGCGTGACCATGAGCACGGAGAGCCTCCAGGCCGAGAACTTCAAGCGCATCCTGCTCACCCTCAACGACGACGTGCGCGTGGTGCTCATCAAGCTTGCCGACCGCCTGCACAACTGCCGCACCATCGAGTACATGCCCGAGCACAAGAGGGACAAGATCCTCTCGGAGACCATGTTCATATTCATCCCCCTCGCCCACAGGCTCGGCCTCTACGGGGTCAAGTCCGAGATGGAGAACATCTGGCTCAAATACAAGGAGCCCGAGGAATACAAGGAGATCACGGAGAAGATCAACCGCAACATAGCCGAGAGGGAAAAGGACATAGACGAGTTCATAGAACCCATTGACAAGGCTTTGAAGGCAGCCGGCTACAGTTTCACCATACGCAAGAGGATAAAGACCCCATACTCGATATGGTACAAGATGCACAACAAGCACGTCCCGTTCGAGCAGATCTTCGACCTCTACGCGGTGCGCATAGTCTTCACCCCAAAACTCGACGGCCCGCAGAACGAAAGAGACCAGGCCTACCTCATATTCTCCACGATCACAAGCCTTTACAGGGAAAACGTAAGCCGCCGCCGGGACTGGATAGCCCAGCCCAAGAACAACGGCTACGAGGCCCTGCACTGCACTCTGATGAGCCACGCCGGAGTATGGGTGGAAGTCCAGATCCGCTCCCGCAGGATGGACGACATAGCCGAGAAGGGCATCGCAGCCCACTGGGCCTACAAAAAAGACGGATACATATCGGAAAACGACTCCGAGATGGACAAGTGGCTGGCTCAGGTGCATGACATTCTGCTGAGCAACGACGTCAGTGCCCTGGAGCTGCTGGACATCATCCACAAGGACCTGGTGAGCTCGGAGATCGTGGTCTTCACCCCGAAAGGCGAACAGAAGTCAATCCTCAACGGAGCCACGGCCCTCGATTTCGCCTACATGATACACAGCCACATAGGCAACTCGGCCATCGCCGCCAAGATCAACATGAAACTCGTCCCCCTCTCCCAGCCGCTAAAGTCCGGAGACCAGGTCGAGATCATCACCGCAACCAACGCCACCCCGAAGATGGAGTGGCTCCAGTTCCTCCAGACCAGATATGCCAGGACGAGGGTGATCGAGTACTTCAGGGCGGACCGGGACAACATCGCAGCCGACGGAAAGAAGATCTACGAGGAGCGCCTGCGTCAGATGGGCCTGAAAAACACCCATGCACTGCTGAAGAGGTTCATGGACTTCAACCAGATCCGCGATGCCGAGGAACTGTATTTCCGTGTCGGGCTGGGCGTGCTCGGGCCGGAACAGTTCAAATCCATCATAGACGAGGAGAGCCTCACTTCAGGGGAGAAGAAGAAACTCACCATGAAGGGCGACAACAACCTGAAATACAAGATGGCCGAGTGCTGCAACCCGATACCGGGTGACCCTGTGGTGGGATTCCTCACGGACAACAACACCGTCGTCGTCCACAAGAAATCGTGCGAAGTCGCTGAACGTCTGGCAAGCCGCTTCGGCAACAGGATAGTGATGCCCCAGTGGACGGCAGCCGAGCAGCACGAATACCCAATCAAGATTTCCCTCAAGGGCCTGGACAGGATAGGTCTGCTGAGCGAAATCTCAAGTTTCATCTCCAAGACCATGGGCATCAACATCCGCAAGCTGCAGCTCACTGCGGACGGAGGTCTTTTCGAGGGCAACATAGAGCTGAGGGTCAAGGACAAGGGAATCCTGGAAGACATGGTCGAAGGGCTCAAGAAAATCAGCGGTATCCAGGATGTGGTCAGGACAGATATTTGACAGCAGCATGAAAAAGTTTCTACCCCTCATATTGACCTTGGCGGTCATATTCATACCGATGATGTTCACGCACTCCTGCGCCAACACCACCCAGGCGCCGAGCGGAGGCGACAAGGACACGATCCCTCCTTACATCATCGACATACGCCCTCTGCCGGGAGCGGTCGGTGTGCCCGTGAACGGCGCCAAGTTCGTCTTCCGCTTCAATGAGTTCGTCACCATCAAGCAGGCCACCAACATCTTCCTCTCCCCTCCCCAGCAGAAGCCGCCGAAAGCCAAGTTAAGAGGAAAGAATCTCGTGGTCAGCTTCGAGGAGCCGCTTCAGGAGAGCACCACCTACACGCTCAGCTTCACTGACGCCATCGCCGATGCCAACGAGGGCAACATGTTCGCCGGCTACACTTATGTCTTCTCTACCGGAGACAGCATCGACTCCAGGATGGTCACCGGCACAGTGCAGGACTGCAACACGCTCGCCCCGGTCAAGGGGGCCACCGTCCTGCTGCACACCGACCTGTCGGACTCAGCCGTCTACAAGACAAGGCCTTATGCAGCCGTCAAGACAGATGACTGGGGATTCTTCGCCCTGCCTTTCATCAAGGACACACTCTACCGGCTCTACGCCATCAAGGACTCTGACAACGACAACATCTTCAACCCCGAGACGGAGACCGTGGCCTTCGTGGACTCTGTGATAAGGCCGGTCCTGACCGCCAGCGACACTGTCCGTGAGATACTCCGCTACGACATGAAAGACACCGTAGCCTGCCTTGCACGCCGCAGCCAGTACGAGCTCAACCTCTTCCGCGAGAGACCGTCCAAGCAATACATCGTCAACAAGGAGCGCACAGCCGAAAGGGCTGCCTACATCACTTTCATGGCCCCTGACGCGGTAATCGATTCCATCACGATCGACGGATACCGCCAGAGCCAGATAGTCAGCCAGTTCAACATCATGCGGGACAGTCTGGAACTCTGGATCAACAGCCGCCGTGCAGCCCCGGACACCATGAAGATAGGAGTCACATACCTCAAGACCGACTCCCTCGGAGTCCTCGCCCCGGCGACCGAGCAGATAAAACTCGCTCTGGCGAATGACAAAAGGACCTACTCCAAACGCTCCCGCAAGAGTCTCAAGCAGGAAGACACAACCTGCGTGTTTTCTCTCACGGCAGACTCGAAGATGGTGGAACAGAACGGCTTCGAGATGGTTTTCCGCTACCCGATCATCCGGGAGAGTTTCGACTCCATCAGATTCACCGCGATAACACCCCGGCAGACCGAGCAGAAGATGAGTTTCAGTGTCGAGCGCGACAGCCTCAACCTGCGGCGATACATCCTCAAGCCCGGAGAGAAACTCCAGCACGGCTATGAATACATAATGAGAGTGCCGCACAAGGCTTTCCGCGACATCAACGGATTCTGGTCCGACAGTCTTGAGGTCAAATGCAGCCTCCCGGACGACGACAAGCTCAGCACGCTTGAGGCCGAGATGAGTGGAGTGGACCGCAAGTACATCGTGGATCTGCTCAACGAGAAGAGAGACAAGGTGCTGCGAAGCTACATCATAGACACCGACACCACCCTGCTCTTCCCTTACCTTTCCGAGGGAGGCTACTGCATCCGCATCACCGAAGACAGCAACCGCAACTCCATAGTGGATTCGGGCTCGATACTCGAGCACCGCCAGCCGGAGAAGGTCAAATTCTACGAGGTTGACGGGGGCAAGTTCATCAAGATCCCGGCAGGGGCCGAAGTGACACAGAAGATTAATCTGTCAGAGATATTCAGATGAAGACGATTTTAAAGATCCTTTCCGCCCTGTTGCTCCTTGCACCGACCGGGCTTGAAGCCCAGGACAGCACCGCCGTCGTGAAGAAGCTCCGGCCGATAAACGACTACTCGCTGATCGGAGTCAACTACGGCGTCACCTTCGCAAACACCTGGTTCAGCCCGACCAAGCATAACGCGGAGTATGTTTTCTCCACCAACTATGTCTCCGTCACCTACACCAAATTCAGCAAGCTCTTCGACCGCATGCCATACTTCGCCCTGGTGCTCGGGGCAGCCATGGGCAACGAGGGCTATGCCTTCAAGGCCGACAAGGAGACAGGAATCTCCGCCGATGTCGACGGGGCCACACGCTGCTCGATACAGGTGATCGAATTTCCGGCGATGATGCAGTTCCACTACGACTTCGAACCGGCCAAGATCATGGCCAACGCCGGTGTCTACGGCGGCTGGAGACGCAGCATCACCCGTTCCGGCCCATCTCTGGAGTCGGAATGGGCGGACAAGTTCCGCAGCTACGAGCGCCGCTTCGACTATGGTTTCCAGGGAGGCGGTGGATTCGCCCTGATATTCGACCCGGTCGAGATACACTTCAATTGCCTGCTGCGCTGGTCGTGGTCCAACCTCTACGAGCCGGACTACAAGAGCAAGTACTACAACAACTACGCATACCCCCTGGACATAATGGCCACCGTCGGCCTGCATTTCCAACTCTCAAGGCGCAGGGGTAAAACACGGAAAGAAATAAAACAGGAAGCATATAATATCGTTTATGGAAAGACTCAAGACGATACCGGTCAAGATAGGTAAAGACCTCATCATCGGAGGAGACGCACCGATTGTGGTGCAGACCATGTGCAACACCCACACTTCAGATGTAGATGCAACTGTCGCCCAGTGTCTGGAGCTTGCCGCAGCCGGGGCGCAGATGATACGCATCACCGTCCCGGGCATGCAGGACATCCCGCATCTCAAGCAGATAAAGGAGAATCTGCGCGCCCTGGGCTGCACGACACCTCTCGTGGCAGACATCCACTTCTCCTCCCAGACAGCCATCGCCGCGGCTCAGATCGTTGAGAAAGTCAGGATCAACCCGGGCAACTTCCATCCCGACCACGACAAGGCACGCAGCGAGTTCGCCCGTCTGCTCGAAGTATGCAAAGAGCACGGCACCGCCATCCGCGTGGGGCTAAACCACGGCTCGCTCGGGCGCTACATAACCGACCTCTACGGCAACACCCCGGAAGCCATGGCCCGTGCCGCCATGGAATGGCTCCGGATGTGCAAGGATGCGGATTTCTACAATGTTGTCGTCTCGCTGAAAGCCAGCAACACCGTCGTGATGACTCAGGCCTACAGGATTCTGGCCAAGATGATGCAGGAATACGGCACCGTATTTCCGCTGCACCTCGGGGTCACCGAAGCCGGCAACGGGGACAGCGGACGCATAAAGTCCTGCGTCGGCATCGCCGCACTGCTGCAGGAAGGCATAGGAGACACCATCCGTGTATCACTTACGGAACCTCCAGTCAACGAACTGCCTGTGGCCCGTTTCCTCGCCGGACTCTCGGAGGGTGATGATATGCTCCGCGCCGCCGCGAAGTGGGGGCCGAAACTTCTAAAGAGGGAAATCGATGAAATCCCGGATTCGGCCGGGCTCTCCGACTATCTCAAGGACGAGATAATGCAGGCCGCCCGGCGCCGCTTCTACAAGCCGGAATACATCGCCTGCCCGGGCTGCGGCCGCACGATGTACGATCTCCAGGGCACGTTCGAAGAAGTCAAACGGCGCACCGCCCACCTCAAGGGCATGGTCATCGCCGTCATGGGCTGCATCGTCAACGGCCCCGGCGAGATGGCCGACGCAGACTGGGGCTATGTCGGAGAAGGCGGCGGCAAAGTCTCCATCTACCACAACGGCCAGCCTGTCCTCCGGCACATTCCGGACAAAGAAGCCATCGACAGACTGCTGGAACTTATCGGAGAATGATGAAACCAATTGTATGCTTTTTCAAGCACCTCTTTGTCGGATTTGCCCCTTTGCTGTCCATGTCCGTATCATGCTCTGACAATAGGGTCATGTCCATTCTAAATGAAGTTGATTCGTATATTCAGGAAAAGCCAGATAGCGCCCTGAGAGTTCTTGAAACACTGAATAAAAAAGACCTCAATTCGAAAAAAGCCAAGGCGAAGTTTTCCCTTCTTTACTCTATTGCCCTTGACAAGAACTACATAGACACAACCAATTTAGCAATTATACAACCAGCGTTTGATTTTTATACAAAATACGGATCCCCCGATGAAAAAATGAAAGCATATTTCTACCGCGGCATCATATATGCCAACAGGGAGGAAGATGATATTGCAATACATCATTATTTTTTATCTTTAGAAGATTCAGCTAAGGTTTCAGACAACCGCTATAAAGAACTCGTCAACTCGGCCATTTCTGTTATTTTCTCTAAAAATCATAATACGGAGCAAGAATTGTCGTATGCAAAAGATGCCTTACGATATGCAGTCTCCGCTGGTGACAGCATCGGAATATGGGCAATTACTGGACATCTAGCATCTTGTCATGCAAACATCAGGAATTGGGATGAAGCGATGAGAACCTATACAAAATACTTTGCGATGCCAATCTATGATTCCACTTCATATGTCAGAAGAAATATACGTTTTGCAAAAGACATTATCCGTTCACCCAACCCGAAGCCTCATGAAAGCATAAATATTCTTGAAACAATTTCCCGGACGCACCCAGAGTCAATGACAGAAGAAGCATATTGTGTGTATGCGTATGCGCATCAGTTGTTGGGCAACAGCACTGTTGCAAATCATGTGATCACACAAATTGAACGTTCAGCAAAGCGGCAAGAAATAGTAAAGACATGGCGCTATAGGATTTATAAAGCACAAGGAAAATACAAGGAAGCCCTCGAGGATTTAGAGAAGTCTGTCATCGCACAAGATTCAATAGTTTTTTCTGCCTTAACACAGTCACTTATACAATCCCAAAGAGATTACTTGCAGGCGGAAAAGAATGCCTTGAAGAAAGAGAACAAACTTGTCAGGCAAAGAAATGCAGGTATTGCTCTTTTTTCTGTAATGTCGCTATGCATTCTACTTTTACTTTATCTACGAAAGAAAAGAGCATCAGATAAAAAAATTACAGAGTTATCTGCACTTCAACGCGAATCACAGCAGATGCTCGAACTGCAAAACGTACAGAGGATCTGTGCTGACACGCAATTGGCTGAAAAAGACGCCGCCCTTCTGGAACTCAAGAAACAGTTCGCAAGGATGTATAAGGCTCAATATAAAACATTGAATGGCCTATGTGCCGCATATTTTTCACCAATAAAGAAAGAACGTAAAGAAGTCATCTATGATGAAGTATTACGTCAAATGGATACTATAGTTAACTATACGGAAAAACAGGATAAATTCATGTCCGCAGTTAATGACTCTCTTGACAACATCATCGACAAGTTACGGGCGGACCTCTCCGGACATAAAGAACAGGATTTTCGATTTCTGGCCTATGTTATCGCAGGATTCGATGCAACAACAATTTCCTGTCTTACCGGATATTCAGTAGGAACAGTATACACCAAGAAACACCGGCTCAAAATTGAAATATCAAATCTTACGTCGCAACATAAAAAGCTATATCTCGAGTTTATTGATTAAGTAGTTGATTATCATATCAATCAGAATAATCTTATAAAAAGCAAATGCTATTGCCTACAAATCAAAGGCTTAGAGCACTTGTTCAATTTTTGTCTCTTAACATAAGCATAACACCTTAATAATAAGGATTTTATCATATCACTTGTTCAAACAGAGAATGGTTGATTCCAGTTTAATTAATCATATCTTTGCCCATGAAAACAAAAGCGATGTATATGAGAATAATTGTGCTTGTATTATTATTACTTTTGGGGATGCCAACCGTTCCCTACAAGACAGAGAACGAGCCACAAATAATTCCGATCAGAATTCTCGACAATAGTGAGGAAACGGAACAGTAATATTGCCGATAAATGGAGATGAAGGGACTTACCGGATTGAATTCAACCTTTTAGAGGGGAGTAGATTCGAAGGCATCTTTGAGATCTAGCATTTTATGTACAACTAATAGTAACAGATTATGAAGAATTTATTAATTATGCACAATGTCCAGACTATTATCGGTGGCGTTGCTTTAGCACTCACAATCTCTGGCTGCAATGGACTTAAATCATCGGAAGAGGTCATCAATGTCCAAGATCAAGTGGAGCCCATTGCATATATCCACAATTCAATAATCAGCAACCTCCTTGGTGCTGAAACCAAATCTTCGTCAGAGAATCTAAGGACAGAAGACCATGCCAGATTAATCTCCAGAATGGCTTGTGATGCTGCTTCAGAAATCGGAATCAGTGTTACACCAGGAACGATTTTCGAGTTTGTCCGAACCGAACAAATAAAATTCTTTAACGTATATGACAAAGAAGGGGCTATGACACCGGTACATTATATTGATAATCTCCCTTACGAAGAAACAGTCAAATCGGTGATACGGCAATGTTATATAAACGATGTAAACAATAATGGGACTTCCTTAGAAAATTATTTATACGAGTTATCGAGGCTTGAAACAAAATCGAATTACAATTCCACGCCTTACAGGTATACAGATATGCTACATTTCTATCGTTCTGATTGTATGATATGGGAGAAATATTACGCAACAAAAGGCGGTAATGGCAGGCACATTGCCGCTGTGGCAACTGATGTTATTGTTGGCGTTACTTTATCCGGCGTTACTGGTTTCTGGGGAGCAGTCGCAGCAGCTGCAGTCAGTGCCCTTGCGTCTGAAGCGATGGAAAATGGTGAAATGGATCCAGATAGCGGAACAGATTAAAAAAATCAATGAATAATATATTTGTAAAAACATTTCTGCCTGCCTTTTTAGGCGGTGTTTTAGCAGCATTCCTCTATCTGACAATGGCGGGAGCAGTAACATGGAAAAACATCATCACAATCATCTTAGATGCCGCTATCATAGGTCTTGCCATCGCCGCCTCCAAAGCATTTTTATCAAAGCGATCTCATAAAAATGACAACAAAACTGAAGGAATGAAGTAATAGTATCTACCCGGAGGCCTGCTACTCGACGTAGAGCAGCAGGCCTTTGAGATACTCCCCTTCCGGATGATAGATGCTGACAGGATGGTCGGCACCCTGACAGAAACGGTCGATGATCCTCACGCGGCGTCCGGTCTGGGCGGCTGCAGAGAAGACGGTATTGGCAAACGTGATCTTGTCCACTACCTGCGAGCAGCTAAAAGTGAAGACCAGTCCCCCGGAAGCCACCTTGGCTATCGCTGCGGCATTGAGACGCTGATAAGCCCTCAGGGCGTTTTTGAGAGCATCCCTATGCTTTGCGAATGCCGGCGGATCCACTATCATAAGGTCATATTTACCCTCTTCGCAGGTGCCGAGATACTCAATGGCATCAGCACAGATGTTTTTCCATTTCCCATCCTGCGGAGCATTGAGGGCAAGGTTGCGGTCGGCAAGGGCTATGGCCTTGGCCGATGAGTCCACGGAGTCCACGGACACCGCACCGCCGGTCAGCGCATAGACACTGAAGCCTCCCGTATAGCAGAAAAGGTTGAGCACCCGCCTGTCGGCAGCATACTTCCCCACAAGGGCCCGGTTGTCACGCTGATCGAGGAAGAATCCGGTCTTCTGACCCTCTTCCCAGTTGACGAGGAAGCGGCGGCCGTTCTCGCACACCGAGATCTCCGCCTGACTGAAATCATCCCTTCTGTAAAGGTACCCGTCCACGAGTTCAAGCCCGGCCTTGAAAGGCGCTGTGCCCGAGCTTTTGTCATACACAGCCTTGAGATATTCTCCCAAAACATCTTTGAGAGCTTCGCAAATCCTTGCCTTGGCACGGAACATCCCGACAGAATGCGCCTGAAGCACACACACACCGTCGTACCAGTCGATGATAAGCCCCGGAAGCCCGTCTCCCTCCCCGTGGACAAGACGGAAACAGTCCGTCCCGGAAGGGTTGAAACAATCCAGCCCCACAGCCTGGCGCATCGCGACAGCCTTGGCTATGGCCCCCTTCCAGAAGAGCGGATCAAGGGGATCACCATCGAAAGAGAGTATCCTCACCGCAATGGAGCCCACCTGATAATGTCCGGCAGCAAGATACTGCCCGTCAGCGCTGTATACCGCGACGACATCGCCCTCCTCGGGTCTGCCCTTTATATCTGCCACGGCACCGCTGAACACCCACGGATGGAAACGGCGCAGGGACGAATCGCGTCCCGGCTTAAGAATTACTTTGATCATCTTTCTGCTTGTTTTGTACAGGTGGATTCAGTTCTTCAGGGGTAAGCGGATGCTTCTCGGATGCAAGGAGTTTAAGATACATCTCACGGCATATCCAAGCATCCGTGGCAGCATAGAGCTGCTGTGATTTGGACAGCTCATCGGCCTCCCAGTTGGACAGCTGCTGCGTCTTTGAGATGCGGCAGCCGAGGATGATGGCGGACATCTTCTTGACACTCTTGTCACGCACGCCCCATTCTGAGGCTATCTTCTGGAGATCCACAAAATTGCGGGCCTCGAACTTATGATAATGCTGAAGTCCGCGCACATCATCGTGCACCGCAGCCCCGACCTTGATTATGTCCGGGTTTGAAAGCACGGCGCACATGAGCTTGCGCATGCCGAGTTTGTTGACGCGGAAAAGGAAGGCCTTGTCCGGGCCGGAAAGTTGAAGCAGGGCCACGTCATGATGAGGCATGTTGGATGCGAAGACCGGACGGGTCTCGGTATCGAAGCCTATGATTTTCTGGGACATCAGATAAGCTATTGCCTTGGCGTAGCCCAAGCCTGTCTTCTCTATGATGTGGATTTCACCCGGAAACGCACCAGTAGGCAGTTTCTCGATCTCCTCGGGAAGAATACTAATTTTGAACATAAGAGCCTGGTATCAGGATGACAGACGCATCATCAGCCTCCGGGCTAGGGACAGGCCGATACGTCTGCAACTGCGGTTTAGCGATATTATGTGTAAAAAGATTGTAGCGGCGGAAATAATCATACATGGCCTCTGCGGTCAGTTCAAAGCTGCTCTCCACCTCGAAGTCCTTGGAAATGAGGCGTCCGTATGTCATGGAACTCTCGTTCATCACGGACACGACACGGGCAAGTTCATTTTTCACCTCATCCGGGTCAACATACATGTCGTCTATTATGACAGCATCGAGCACTCCCCCGTGCCCGGAGTCCACATAGGCATCCAGAAGATGGAAGATCAAGCTGTCCCGGTTCCCGGAAGGCATAGGAAAACAGAGCGAACCGCTGTGACCATGGACCTTGCAAGCTCTGGCGAAAATCTCCTGATAATCCCGGTCCGATGAAATCCGAGGATCATGTATTACCCCGACATTCATCAATCTGCGGTCACCACGGCTCAGAACCCGGTCAAATGCAATCTCTACAGGGGAAAAGACCGGAATTCCGCAACCAGTGCTCCGGAAAAGGGTATCTACATCGAAAGCGCCATGGCGGGCAAGCACCGGAGTGCCGAGAACTATCAGCTTCGAACGGCTCTTCGAGCCAAGCCCTTCAATATCATAAGGACTTATGTGAAGCGCTGTGTCAAGTGCGCACAGGGCATCACGCACTACCCTCTCCCTGAGGAAAGAGATATATGAACTGTCGGAGGAGGCCACCGCAAGGCTGTCGTCTGAAATGCAGTCAAGGGTCTCCCCCGCAAAGTCCGGAAGGCCGTCCTGCTTGAATGAGCCGTCAACATTGTCTCTGCGGTCATAAGCGCTGAAAAGTTCCGCGAAACGGTCCGCCGCCACGGATGGCCCTATGTAACTTATATCCGCCTGCACCACCGGCGCAGGACTGCTCTTGAGTACAGACATCTCACGGCAGGTCCGGTCCGCGAGAATCGAACGAACGTAAGGGATCGTAGGCCTGTTCTCGACCGCTTTACGGCGGCAGGAAGGCAGCATGAGAAGCAGAACTGCAAGCAGAAGGAAAACCTTACGGAGTCTCATATCTTGACAATCGCGTAGATTATATTCTTGAGTATATAGCAGACAAGAGTCAGAACCAGAGCCATTGACCAGTTGAGGCGGCAGAGAAGGCAGACAGCGACAAAGACAAGCGCCAGCGCAGCAAAAGTCAGCCTCTTGACCTTCAGCACCCTCGAATCATCATTGTGAAATTTCAGAGAGAACATCGGAATCTCACTCACCATCAGGATGCTCAGGGCTACAGACAGGGCAGGGAGGAAAACCGGGCCAGCCGCCCAGTCAGAAAGGAAACTGGCAGGGTCATGACAGATGTAATAGCAAAGCGACCCGCACAGCAGCGCCGATGCCGGGACAGGAAGCCCGAGAAACGAATCAGACTGCCGCTTGTCAACATTGAATTTGGCAAGGCGCAAGGCGCTGAACACAGTCAGGATGAGTGGAATCCAGCAGAACACGCTCTCCCCGAACATCTGGGTGCACATGAGCCTGTAGAGCATCACGGAAGGGAGAACCCCGAAGCTCACAATGTCGCAGAGCGAGTCGAGTTCCTTCCCCAGATCCGAATAAGCCCCGAGCAGTCGCGCGAAAAAGCCGTCGAAGAAATCGAAAACCGCAGCCGCCAGCATCAGATAGAAGGCATATTCAAAGCGCCCCTTGAACGCGAACACCACCCCGATGATGCCGCACACGACATTCATCGAGGTGATGAAATCAGGAATGTATTTCTTTAAAGCCATTACTTGGACAGTTTCTTCCTCAGATCTTTAGGAAGAGCTGACTTGTGGATCATGTAGTCCATGCTCTGGTTCTTGACGAAAGCCTCGGTCACGTACCAGATTCCCTTGTACTTGCCGGCCTCGCCCCACGAATTCTTGACCATATAGTATTTCTTGCCGTCCTGGTCCTTGGCGATGCCGAAGATCTGCATGCCATGGTCATCAGTGATGGTCTTGTTTTCAAACTCCAACTGGCGGGACTCCTGCGTAGGCACGCTCTCGACTATTGCAACAGGGGCAGGCTTGCCCTCCTCCTTGCCGACCCAGTGCTCCTGGTCAGATCCGGCAGCGGTAGCCTTCACGTCAACGAGGATACCGAGACCGTTGCGGGTGAAGCCTGCATGGCTGACGTCAGCTCCCCAAGCCACGGTGTATCCTTTCATGATGGCATCGTCGAGGATGGACATGAACTCGTCGATAGGGACATTGTACACCTCATCCCAACGCCAGTTGTCGCATACTTCAAGAGGAAACCAGGTGTAGAAAGGATGATGGGTGAACGAAGAGAGGGTCACATAGTCCTCCGGGACGATCTTCATCGCGTCGCGGTATTCTTCCGGGGTGTATTCTTTTCCGTCAACGGTGAATTTCTCCGGCCAAGGGCCGAGGTATGTGTCGAGCACAGCCTTGAATCCCGGTCTCCATGCGGTTGTAAGGGTCCTGTTGGGATTCTTGGCGACAGCTGAAATATAGCCTTTGAGCACAGCGTCGAGCTCGGCCTGCTTCGGGAGCGGTGTACCATAGTTCATGCCGGTCATGGCTTCGAGCGGCACGATGCCGTAGTCCTCTATGACATGGAGCACATCATCCGCCTCGGAACCGGCGCCGAAAGTGAGGTTGCCGTCAAGACGGACATATTTCACCGCCCTGTCCATATAAGAATGTGAAACCACGAAGAATACAGAGAAATCCGGATACTTGAGTGTATCCTTTATGTTGCCAAGACGGATCGCCTCGGACTCGAAGAAACCGATGGTGGAGTAGGCCCAGCAGGTGCCGCTGGAAGCCTGGTTCTTGACAGAGGTGATCGGATTGGCCTTGACGGTGGTGAAAGTGTAGTCCAGGTCAGCGACCGGAGATTTCACCTGCGCAGTCGCGCAGATGCAGGCGCACAAGATGGCAGCCGGAATGATAAACTTCTTCATATACCTAACTAAATCAAATTTTCTTGACAGGTGCACCTTGAGTGCGCAATCACAAATATAATAAAATATTTTCTATCACCCGAATCTCTGGTCATTTTAGTAAGCGGCAAAAAAATAAGTTGCCGCAGATTTGGCAAAGATTTTTGGCAACTACTCAGATGCCCTAGTCATGGCCAGTCGGCCATGACTTCACTGCAAAGTCGATTTGCCCTTTCCGCACTATGGCTTCAGGCAGCCGATGGGTACAACCAACACTCCATCCTTGCGTGTGTAGGCGAACTGACCGACTGCGGTAAGAACCATAAGGAACGAAGGACTTTTCATCTTGTCGGTATCGATCTTCTCCGCCAACACTTTCAGCGTCGCAGCTCCCTCTTCGATGCCCGTGCTTCCGCCCAGTTTTACCTCTATCAATCCATAGCGACCGCCACGCAAGTGCATTACAGCATCGCACTCCAGACCGCTTTTGTCCCGATAATGATACATGGTTCCGGCGAGGGCATCGGCATAACAGCGCAAGTCGCGCACGGCCATCGTCTCGAAAAGCAGCCCCATGGTATTCAAGTCGCCGATCAAATCGTCGGGTCCCATTTCCAATGCTGCCACGGCTATCGACGGATCGACGAAATAACGGGTATCGCTGCTGCGTATAGCCGTTTTCGAGCGCAGATTGGGATTCCACGCCACGGCATCCTCCACCACGAATATCTTCTTCAACGCCATGAGATACTCCGAGATTGTATTTTCCGACAACCGCTCCACCTCGTTTGTGGAAATATCCCCGGCAATAGTCGTAAGCGAAGCCGGTGAACCCTGATGACGGGCATAGGAGCGCATAAGACGTTTCACACGTTCGGGGTTCTTCGCAACCCCGTCCACTTTCGATATGTCCGTATGCGTTACGGCCTGGTAATATTCCGTTGCAACTAATTGCGCCGCTGCAGTGGATTTTCGCCGAAGTGCTCCCGGCCAACCGCCGCGACACATCATAAAGGCAATGTCGCCCAACTGATGATCGGGAGCTCTCAAGGCAAAATCCGTATTCCCTGCAAACAATTCGGCAAAGCTGACCGTGCCTTCGGATTCTCCGGACTCGAACAGACTCATCGGGCGCATCTTCAGCCACGAGAACCGCCCCGTTCCGGTATGATGGATCTCTTCGAGTTTTTCTTTGCTCGGAGCTGCCGAACCCGTCAGGATGAATTGACCCTCTTTGTCCCTGTGATCCACTTCGAAGCGAACAGCATCCCACAATTTCGGAGCCTCCTGCCATTCGTCGATAAGCATGGGAGCCTCTCCGGCGAGCAACATCCGCGGATGCAGGTCGATCATCTCCATATTCTGACGGAACGTATCCGTGTCTGCCAGATAAAGCACGCTGTTTGCTGCCTGTTCCGCCGTCGTGGTCTTGCCGCACCATTTGGCTCCCTCGATAAGTACCGCGCCCATAGCGTCCAGTTTCTCTGCGAGTAACTTGTCGGCAATCCTTGCCCTATAAGTATTATTATTCATCCTCTCTATTTTATCATGTCAATAATCATGCGCGAAGTTAACCATAAATCGCTAATAATCCATTGATTTCATGGAACACTTTGTCATTTGGCGGTATTTTGCTTTGGCATTTGGCTTTATATTAATTGGTAATTCGGCGTCGTTTTGCTTGGCCATTCGGCGGTGATTTAGTCACTAAAATTGTACCGGATGCGAAAAGTAGACACAGAGCATTAAGAAGATGATATCCCACACCGCCTCGCCGCAGGCAGGGCATTTGCCCGGCTTGCGAAGCACATTTATTATTCTTGAATGAAGCGCCATATCATGTGTATCCGAAACTGTAATCTATAATTCAGAAATATCAATCCTCCTTAGGGTTTATATCAAACGGAAGAAGTGGAGCATCAGAGCCTCTGACGGATTCTTCATTGAACTTGTCAAAGTCGGAGACGAAAGTAAGATCCTGTATTACTTTGAACTTTTCATATTCGCCGTAAGCCTTTTCTCTGGCCTCATCCTGCGAGACCGTACCGGCAGACTCCGTAGTTTTGTAGTCATTCATTGTCAGGAACTGTTCCAGACGCTGCCTCCAGTCATCCATTGTTGTGATGATATGCCGACGCGCACGAGATTCCGCAAAATCAAGGAAAGATGTCGTTATCGAATTGAGTTCGGAGATTTCTTTCTCAGACAGATAGTTCTTCGCCACAATGGAGTCCGACCGTTGAACACGGCCGCCCGGTGCATTCTTCCATGTGGTAAGTCCCATGTTTGGTCTCTCAGCATCAGCCCTCTGATATACGATTTCAGCGGCTGTGTGATGCGTGACAGCAAGTCATCAAAGTAGTCCTTGCCGAAATGGCGTCCCTGCGTCAAACGCTCATCATCCAAAACGTAGTCTTTGACGAGAAACTCTTTCAAGACAGATGTCGCCCATATCCTGAACTGCGTGGCCTGATAGCTGTTGACCCGGTAACCCACTGCTATTATTGCATCAAGATTGTAGAATAAAGGTGAGCGTTCCACATTGCGTTCTCCTTCAGTTTGAACTATCCCAATTTTTCGGATAGTTGCCCCCTCTGACAGTTCGCCGCTTTCGAATATCTGTTTCAGATGATAGTTGA
>DJOT01000029.1:0-23957 GCA_002439095.1 Bacteroidales bacterium UBA6431
AAAAAAAGAGGCCTCAGGCCTCTCCAGTGAAAATATCGGGAAAATCAGGTGTCAAACTTCCGATCAATGCCCTTGCCTGACGGGCCTCCGAGGCTTTCGCCGCTAAGTTTCAGCAATACTCTCATATCCGAATGTTTGGAAAACAAATGTATTTGAAAATTATGAAACTTGCAAGATTAGAATTATATTTGCAGCCCCGTACAACGATTAAATATTGTAACAATGTTCATATTCAATTCTTCAATCGGCAAGAAATTCATCCAGGCGGTGAGCGGTGCTTTCCTTATTTTGTTCCTGCTCCTGCACGGTACTATCAACTTCTTCTCCGTGATTGACTCGTTCACGGGCAAGTTCGGCAGCGTCGCGGCGGACGATAAGCTTTTCAGCGCTGGAGACGGTCTCTTCAAGCTCGGGTGCGACTTCATGTCCACTCCGGTGATTTCAATCATGGTTCCTGTTCTGGCGCTCGGCTTCCTTGTACATATCGTATACGGCTGCTGGCTTACCGCCAAGAACATTTCTGCGCGCGGCGGATACAAGCGCTATGAGGTGGCCTCCAGGGCTGCCACTGATTCATGGTCTGCACGCAACATGTTCGTGCTCGGTATCGTCATCCTCGGCGTGCTCTTCTTCCACCTCTTCCACTTCTGGGCGAAGATGCAGCTTCCGGAGATGTTCGGCATAGGCAATTATGAGGACAACCCTTATCTGCTGCTGACCATGGTGTTCGGCAACTGGTGGGTGCTCGCGATATACCTTGTATGGTTCGCCGCCATCTGGTTCCATCTTACACACGGCTTTTGGAGCATGTTCCAGACAGTGGGCTGGGACGGCAGCGTGTGGTTCAAGCGCGTCAAGGTGATAGGCGTGGTGGTCGTCACCATCATCTGTCTCCTCTTTGTCTCCGTGGCCATCAACGCTTTCGTGCAGGCCAACTTTATCGCCTGAGGATAAGGAAGTTTTTGATTTGACAAAATATTTACGTATCTTTGCGACCCCTATTTTGTGTAGGGATCGCAATTTTTTATTAACTATTTTAAGATCAAGACAGTGGACACACAAAGCTACAAGACAGTATCGCTCAACGCAGCGACTGTGGACAAGAAGTGGGTTGTCATTGACGCGACAGATCTCGCGCTTGGTCGTCTTGCGTCCCGTGTGGCGCTTGTCCTCAGGGGCAAGACCAAGCCGGGCTACACCCCTCACGTGGACTGCGGTGACAATGTCATCGTCGTCAATGCTGAGAAAGTCGCTCTCGGTGGCAAGAAGATGACCGATCGTGTTTACGTTCGTTACACCGGATATCCTGGTGGACAGCGGTTCACGACACCGAAGGAGATCCTCGCGACTCGACCTGCCGAACTCGTCAGGAGAGCAGTGAAGGGTATGCTCCCTAAGACACGTCTTGGTGCAGATCTGCTCAACAACCTGTATGTATATGCAGGCCCGGAGCATCCACACCAGGCACAGACCCCTAAAGAAATCAAGTTGGACGAAATTTAAACAGAGCAAATGGAACAGACACACGCCCTTGGAAGACGTAAGACAGCTGTAGCTCGCGTTTATCTCACTCCCGGCAAAGGCAACGTCACGATCAACGGTCGTGCTCTTGAGGTTTATTTCCCTCTTGAGTCCCTCCAGTATGTCGTGAACCAGCCGTTCGAAGTTACCGGCACTCTCGGCCAGTTCGATGTCAAGGTCACCCTCGTGGGCGGCGGCATCAAGGGACAGGCTGAGGCTGTGCGTCTCGGTATCGCACGCGCCCTCAGTGAGCTTGACAGAGAAGCATATCGTTCGGCGCTCAAGTCTGCCGGTTTCCTCACCCGCGATTCACGCGAGGTAGAGCGCAAGAAACCTGGCCAGCCTGGTGCACGCCGCCGCTTCCAGTTCAGCAAACGTTAGTATACTGCTGATTACGGCACAGCCCGGTTTGAAACCGCTCCCGCAGGAAGGTTGCCGTGCTGCGGAAAAGGCCGGAGACCGGTCAGACCGTTACTCCGCCTTGAAGAAAAGAGACCCCGGAAGGGGACAGTTTACAAAAACAGAAACAGACAGATGTCAAGAACAAATTTCCAGGAATTGCTTGATGCAGGTGTTCACTTCGGCCATCTGGCCAGGAAGTGGAATCCTAAGATGGCTCCGTATATCTTCGACCAGAAGAACGGCATCCACATCATCGACCTGCACAAGACTATCGGCAAGATAGACGAGGCGGCCGAGGAGATGAAGCAGCTTGCAAAGTCAGGCCGCAAGATCCTCTTCGTCGCCACCAAGAAACAGGCAAAGGACATTGTAAAAGAGAAGGCAGCCGAAGTGAATATGCCTTCCATCACCGAGCGTTGGGCCGGTGGTATGCTCACCAACTTCCCGACCATCCGCAAGGCCATCAAGAAGATGTCCGTCATCGACAAGATGAAGGAGGACGGCACTTTTGACAAGCTCGCCAAGAGGGAGCGTCTCCAGATTGACCGCCAGAGGGCCAAGCTAGAGAAGAACCTCGGCTCCATCCGTGACATGAGCCGTCTTCCGTCAGCGCTCTTCGTGGTCGATGTGCAGAAGGAGGCCAATGCAGTCAAGGAGGCCAATCGTCTCAATATCCCGGTATTCGCAATGGTTGATACTTGTTGCGATCCTACCCCTATTGATTATGTGATACCGGCAAATGACGATGCCGTAAACTCTATCGACTACGTTGTGAGCGTACTTTGCAAAGCCATCGAGGAAGGCCTTGCCGAGCGCAAGCTTGAGAAGGACAAGGAAGCTTCAGAGGAAGTCGGTGAAGAGAAGCCGGCTGCAGCCCGCAAGCTCCGTGCCCGCAAGGGAGCCCCGAAGGCCGAGGAGGCTGAGGTGAAGTCCGAGTAAGTTCCATTTATATAGACTGATAAGAATATGGCAATTACAGCAGCAGACGTAATGAAATTACGTAAAATGACTTCTGCGGGAATGATGGACTGCAAGAAGGCACTTGAGGAAGCCGCAGGCGACTTCAACAAGGCCATCGACATCATCCGTGAGAAGGGAAAGCTTGTGGCCGCCAAGAGGGCTGACCGCGAGACTTCCGAGGGTGCGGTAAAGGCACGTGTATCCGGCGACAAGGGCATCCTCGTATGCCTTGGTTGCGAGACTGACTTCGTGAGCCGCAATTCGGATTTCCAGAATCTCGCCGAGGCTATCGCTGACGTGGCCATTGCGCAGTGCCCTGCCGATCTTGAGGCCCTCAAGGCCTGCAAGATGCCTGACGGATATACCGTTCAGGAGGCCGTCGAGGCTCAGACCGGCAAGACCGGAGAGAAGCATGTCCTTGCTTATTATGCACTTGTCGAGGCTCCTTTCGTAGCCCAGTACGTGCACAAGATCAACGGTAAGCTCGGCGCTCTGGTAGGTTTCAACAAGCCTGTACCGGAGGAACTTGCCAAGGGAGTTGTGATGCAGGTCGCATCCATGAACCCTGTCGCCATCTCTGCGGAGGACTGCCCTAAGGACGTACTCGACAACGAGTATCAGGTGGCTGTCCAGAAGACTAAGGAGGAGCAGGTTCAGAAGGCGATCGATGCAGCCCTCAAGAAGGCCGGCATCAATCCTGCCCATGTGGACAGCGAGGAGCACATCGAGTCCAACACCTCCAAGGGTTGGCTCACTCCTGAGCAGGCTGCCCAGGCCCGCGAGATCATCAAGACCGTAGGTGAGCAGAAAGCTGCCAACCTTCCGGCTCAGATGATCGAGAACATCGCCAAAGGACGCGTGCAGAAGTTCCTCAAGGAGCAGACGCTTCTCGAGCAGGAGTATCAGATGAGTGATGACAAGATTTCCGTGAAAGACGCTCTCGCAGCGGCCGACAAGGATATCAAGATCCTCGCTTTCAGGCGTTTCTCACTCAACGACTAATATTTTAGAATATCTTGGAGGGGCGGTCGGTGTTATGCGGATCGCTCCTTTTTTTGAAAAACAGTCATTATGAAGAAATTATTTTTGACTTTATGTGCTGCCGTGATTTGCCTGGCAGCAGGTGCTCAGGCCAATGTCGGTTACAGGCAGGGCTACCGCGGTAGTGTTGAACTTGAGAACATGGTTCTTGTCAACAAGGCACCTGACAACATGTCCGGCATCTCTCTCGTCTCTTCCCACGGCTACAGTTTCGGCAACGGAGTTTTCCTCGGTGGCGGTCTGGCCCTCACCACGGAACTGCGCTACAGGGATTTTGACCGTGCCATGATTTTCGGCGAAGGTAAGTACAATTTCGTATATTCCACGGTAAGTCCGTATGTGCGCCTTCGTACCGGACTGGAGTTCGACAATTGGAGCACGGAGAAGGTCGGAGTATTCTTCTCACCGGCGGTGGGTGTGGATTTCTCGCGCTTTACGATGAGCCTCTCTTACCGTCTGTCCAGTTCACAATGGTATGACTCCGGTGTGCTTAATATCAACAGGGAGAACTGGCTTACCTGCTCATTCGGTATTTATTTCTAATCGTGCTTGAGAAGCACGACAGCCCATACTTCACAGCCTTCGCCCCGGCCCACAAAGCCGAGGCGTTCTGTTGTTGTGGCCTTGATGTTGACCCTGCCGGCCTCAACGTCCATCAGGTGGGCAAGTTCTTTACGCATCAGCGGTATATAGGAGGCGAGTTTGGGTGCCTGCAGGGCTATGGTGATGTCGGCGTTGCCGATGGTCCATCCGTCCTTGCTTATCATGGACATGACCCTTTCCAGAAGGCGGCGGCTGTCTATTCCCCTGAACTCTTCTGATGAGTCGGGAAAGTGCTTTCCTATGTCCCCGAGCGCGAGGGCGCCGAGGATGGCGTCGCACAGCGCGTGTATAGCCACGTCCCCGTCAGAGTGGGCCACGAAGCCGAATTCTGATTTTATATCCACACCGCCAAGGCGCATCGGCAGCCCGGAGGCAAGTGCGTGTACATCATATCCTTGTCCAATCCTTATATCCATGGAAGCAAAAATAGGAACTGTTTCCGAGAAATCCGAAAACAATTTCTTAATTTTGTGGATTATGGGATTATTCAATTTTTTCGGCGAAAACGAGCATAGGGTCTTCAACTACCGCCCGATCTACTACAACCGCGAAGAAGATGAGCGCAAGCGCAAATTCGGGGCCGTGGACGGGACTATGGATCAAGAGAAGAAAGAGGGCGCCTATGTGCCGGGCTCATACATAAAGGGTTCGTTGCGTGACGGCCACTATCAGCGCACGCGTGCCCACATGAAGCGTACGCAGACCATCATCGGTATCATCACCATGATTCTCATCTGTCTGGTGCTCTTCTTCATCGCCAAGTTCTATTCTCTTCTGTAATGGGCAGACTTAAGGTTCTTCCGGCTCAGATCGCCAACATGATAGCTGCCGGAGAAGTTGTCCAGCGCCCGTCCTCCGTAGTCAAGGAGTTGATGGAAAACGCAGTGGATGCTGGGGCGAGCCAGATTACGGTCATCGTGACTGATGCCGGGCGGACGTTGATCCAGGTGATAGACAACGGCTGCGGGATGAGCCCTGCGGATGCGGTGCTCTGCTTTGAGCGTCATGCCACTTCCAAGATAGCCACAGCCGAGGATCTCAACGCCATAGAGACTTACGGTTTCCGTGGAGAGGCTTTGGCCAGTATAGCGGCGGTAGCAGAGGTGACATTGCGGACACGTCGTGAGGGGGATGAAACGGCGACAGAGGTACGCACGGGACAGAACGGGGAAGTGTCCACATCTTCAGTCTCTGCACCTGTGGGTTCCAACTTCGCTGTGCGCAATCTTTTCTACAACACCCCGGCGCGCCGGAAATTCCTGAAGTCCGACAGCGTCGAGCTCAAACACATCATAGAGGAATTTACCCGAGTCGCCATCACCAGGCCGCAGACGGGCTTTACACTCAAGTCGGGAGGACGCGACATATTTGTGCTCAAAGAGGCCAAGTCGCTGAAATTCAGAATTCTTGATCTGCTTGGCAGCAATGTGGTCGGAGATGTCCTTGACATCAGCGCCGAGACATCCGTCTTGAAACTGAGCGGCTTCGTAGGCCGGCCTGACAGTGCCCGAAAGACTCTCGGCAACCAGTTCTTCTTCGTCAACGGCCGCTATTTCCGCAGTGCCTATCTCCATAAGGCTGTCATGAAAGCCTATGAGGATATGATACCTGACGGGGTCACCCCCTCCTATTTCATCTTCCTTGAGGTTGACCCCCACAATATGGATGTCAACATACATCCTACCAAAACAGAGGTGAAGTTTGAAGACGACTCTGTGATTTTCCAGGTGCTCTATGCCTGTGTCAAGGAGACTCTCGGACGCAACAGCTTCGGTGCCGGGATCAACTTCGACACCGAAGGGGCTGTTGAACTTCCGCAGCTCGGACGCAGTTTCGAGCAGTATCGCGAAGTCGCCCCGCCTCAGTGCCAGATTGATCCGGCCTTTGATCCCTTTGATCCGGAGCTTGACGGGAGTTTTGAGCCACGGCAGGCAAGCTCCCCTTCCGGTAGCTACGGAGGAGGCGGATACGGCAAATATGTGGATCAGAGGGATGATTATGGTAAACTTTTCGAGACTCAGACTGCTCCTGCCGCACGGGTGCTTGTGGTTCAGGGCAAATACATACTCACTCCGGTATCCTCAGGTGTGATGATTGTCAATGTTGCACGGGCACGGGAACGGATATTATATGATCGGGCCTTGAAGGCCTTGAACGGAAGCGATGTCCATGTCACGCAGACTGCCCTTTTCCCTGTCGAGGTGCAGGTGGGGGCCGCTCAGCAGCAGCTTTTTGCGGGGCACACTGATATGCTCTCCAAACTTGGCTTCGACATCACTCCTTCCGGTGCTGACAGCGTGGTGGTCAGCGGGGTACCGGAGGGCTATAGTTGTGAGCCGGGCAAGGTGCAGAAGATGGTCGCAGACCTGATGGACATTTTGTCAGAAGACGGTTCCGCGCTTCCGGAGATGGCCATGCAGCGTACAGCTGAGCAACTTGCGGCCAGCGGTGCGTCCAATTCGACCCCTCTTGACTCCGCGCTAGAGGCGCAGGCTCTGATTGACACGCTTTTTGCAAGTGAGAACGCGGAATTGACCTCGAACGGACGCCGCATAGTCAATATCGTCAAGATCGGGGACATCGATAAACTTTTTTAAAAGATGGCTTACTACTACGGAAACAGCAGCGGGCGAGGTTTCATGTCCAATGTCCCGACTGTCACAAAGAACCTCATAATCATCAACTGCCTTGTGTTTCTGGCCTGTCTGGTCAACAAGGAATACATGATCGAGACTTTCGCTCTCTTCTATCCGACTTCGAGGTATTTCCACTGGTGGCAGATTGTCACCCACATGTTTATGCACGGGGGATTCTGGCACATTTTCTTCAACATGTACACTCTGCTGATATTCGGTAGCGTAGTTGAGAACATTCTGGGGCAGAAGAAATTCCTGCTTTTCTATTTCCTCTGCGGCTTCGGAGCTGTGGCTCTCCATCTGGGTGTCGAGTATCTCCAGATGCAGTCTTTCCTGCCGGGTGCGGCTGTGGGTAATGCCGTGGCCCTGCAGAACATATCCGAAATCAAGCTGACTCCGACTGTCGGGGCTTCCGGGGCAATCTACGGTGTGCTTATCGGATATGCGATGCTTTTCCCGGAGTCCAAGATGACCCTGCTCTTCCCTCCTGTCACGCTCAGTGCCAAGTGGATGGTGGTGGTGTTCGCCGTCATCGAGCTTCTTACCGGGGTCACGGGAACTGTCGCCGGAGTGGCTCATTTCGCTCATCTCGGCGGGATGCTTTTCGGCTATCTTATGATATTGATGTGGAGGAGGAAGGGTATTCTCTTTGAAAAGAACAGACTTTGGTAATGGATACGAAAACTGTTATATCTGAGGCGGTTGAAGTACTCCGCAAGGGCGGTGTGATTCTTTATCCTACCGACACCATCTGGGGAATAGGCTGCGATGCCTGCAACGAGGAGGCTGTCGAGAAAGTCTTCAAGATAAAGAGGCGCTCCGGCGCGAAATCATTGGTGCTCTTGGCTTCGGATCTTGATATGGTGGCCAAATATGTCAAGGAGATTCCTTCGATTGCCATTGACCTCGTGGAGGTCAACGATGCCCCGATGACTATCATTTATCCAGAAGGGCAGTATCTCGCACCGAATACCGTGGCAGAAGACGGCTCTGTGGGTATCCGCGTTCCGTACGTGGAAGAGGGGCAGACTCCGGAGAACAGCGGTGCCGCGTTCTGCCGTGAACTTGTGCGTCGTCTGCGCCGTCCGCTTGTCAGCACATCGGCCAATATTTCCGGAGAGCCTTCTCCTGCTTCTTTTTCTGAAATCTCAGAGGAGATACGATCCGCAGTAGACTACACTGTGCCCAAGTGCTATGACCGGGCTTCTTCCGGCAAGGCCTCGCAGATCATCAAGCTCGGCCTCGGCGGCGAAGTGGAGATAATCCGGGGCTAAGTAATCGTTAAAAAATAACTTGCCGCTTACTAAAGAAACTCCAGATACACGGTGGCGGTGGCGGTGAGGGCGGCGGTCTCGGTCCTGAGGCGGCTCTCTCCGAGATGTACAGGAATCCAGCCGCTTTCCAGAGCCAGAGCTACTTCTTCAGGTGAAAAATCTCCTTCCGGGCCGATCAGGATGCAGATGTCCCGGCATCCTATGGGGCGGGAATGGAGTGCGTCTTTTATTGACAGGCGCTTGTCCCTCTCAAGAGTCTCGTCGCAGTAGGCGATCAGCTTGAGGGCATCCGGTGCTGCCGAGCCGACGAACTCCCTGATGCTTTGCAGCGGGAGTATCTCAGGCACTGTCCCTTTGAGAGACTGCTTGGCTGCTGACAGGGCGATTCTCTCCAGACGTTCCGGTTTGATGACCTTGCGTTCGGAGTGGTCTCCGAGCACGGGTGCTATGGCATCAATGCCGATTTCTGTGGCTTTCTCCACGAACCACTCGTATCTGTCAATATTTTTTGTGGGGCACACGGCCATGGTGAGATTATAAGGATGCGTCCCGAAATCTTCATGCGCCTCAAGTATTTCGGCTTCAGCTCTTTTTGCGTCAGCCGAGGTGAGCCGGCACAGATACAGTGAGCCTTTCCCGTTGATAACAGAAATCGTGTCCCCGCAGCGGTGCCGCAGCACCCGGACGCAGTGCGCAGATTCTTCCTGGTCGAGGTGCACGCGGCCGCAGGAGATGTCTGTAGAATAGAAAAGTTCCATATTACTGCTTGAACAGGGCCTTTACGAGTGCAGGTACGTCTGCCACCTTGATTACCTTGATTCCGGCCGGGGCGTTTTCCACACTGGAATAGGATGAGAGGAAAACCTTGCTGAATCCGAGCCTGGCCGCTTCGGCGACCCTCCTGTCGCACTGCGACACGGGGCGGATCTCTCCGCTGAGGCCCACCTCCCCGGCGAAACAGACATCTGACGGGACGGCAAAATCAAAGTTGGACGAGAGCACGGCGGCAATCACGGCCAGATCGCAGGCCGGATCGCTGACTTTAAGCCCTCCGGCCATGTTGAGAAACACATCTTTAGCGCTCAGGCGGAAGCCGGCCCTTTTCTCGAGCACTGCAAGCAGCATATTCAGACGCCGGGTGTCAAAGCCTGTGGCGGAACGCTGCGCGGTGCCGTAGACGGCGGAGCTGACAAGGGCCTGCACCTCGAAGAGAAGGGGTCTGGTGCCATCGAGCGTCGCCGCTATAGCTGTGCCGCTCAGCCCCTGCTCGTGCATCGGGATCAGCAATTCTGACGGATTGCTTACCTCTCTCAGCCCTGTCCCAGTCATTTCGAACACTGCCAGTTCCGAGGTTGACCCGAAACGGTTTTTGATGCTGCGCAGCACGCGGTAAGAGCCCCTGTTGTCCCCCTCGAACTGGAAGACGACATCCACGATGTGCTCCAGGATTTTCGGCCCGGCGATGTAGCCGTCCTTGGTGATGTGCCCGATGAGTATCACCGGCACGCCGCTGTCCTTTGCGAAGCGCAGCAGGGAGGCGGCGACTTCCTTTATCTGGCTTACTGATCCGGGGGTTGACTCCACAGAATCGGTGAACATGGTCTGCACGGAATCCACGATCATCAGGTCGGGATGTATCTTCTCGGCTTCGGCTATCACATCCTCAATGCGGGTTTCGCAGAATATGAGGCAGTCAGAGTCCTCGCCGCCGAGTCTCTCGGCCCTCATCTTCACCTGCTTGGCGCTTTCCTCTCCCGTCACATAGAGGGTCTTCAGTCCATTGCAGTGCAGCGGAATCTGGAGGCTGAGGGTGGATTTGCCTATCCCTGGCTCACCCCCTATCAGCACCAGCGAACCGGGCACTATTCCCCCGCCGAGGAGCCTGTCCACCTCTGCCATCCCGAGGGAGAGCCTGGCCTCTTCTGAATAGTCTATCTCTTTGAGGCTCTGGGGCTTTCTCTCTCCTGCCGAAGTGCTCTTCCCGGAGGATGTGGAAGAGCACTTCCGTGTCTCTTGAGGGGCCTCCACCATCGTGTTCCACTCTCCGCATGCCGGACAGCGCCCCATCCATTTGGGACTTTCATTGCCGCAGGCAGTGCAGTACCATACTGTCTTTGTCTTTGCCATCAAGGTGCAAATATATCAATGTTCCGGAATTTTAAATAAATTATTTTGCATTTAAGTAAAACTGTTGTACATTTGCAGTCCCAAAACCGTTTTGCGTTTTGGTGCCAATCATTGAGATATGGTGTAATGGTAGCACTACAGATTCTGGCTCTGTCAGTGAGGGTTCGAATCCTTCTATCTCAACTGCCCCTTCGGGGGTTATGAGGCGGGGTAGCTCAGCTGGTTAGAGCGTCGGATTCATAATCCGGAGGTCGTGGGATCATGCCCCACTCCCGCTACGCCGCTTTCAGAAGAAAGTCAGAGTCCCCGGGGCTGAAGAGCCTCGGGATTTTTTGTATAAGCCATATTTGTGTAAGCCAATGGAAGAGAAGCAGATATTCACCCTCTCCGATGCGCAGAAGCTCAATGCTCCCGCTGCGTTCATGACCATGCTGAAGCCTGCCGGCTCGGCCTGCAATTTGGACTGTACCTATTGCTACTATCTGGACAAGGCAGTGCAGTATGGAGGAAAAGAGGCTCTGATGAGCGAAGAATTGCTGGAAGAGTATGTCCGGCAGTACATTGAGGCTAACGATGTGGACAAGGTGACTTTCTGCTGGCATGGAGGTGAGCCGACGCTTGTCGGCTTGGAGTATTACAAGAAAGCCGTTGAGTTCCAGCATAAATACGCCGCCGGCAAGACAATAGAAAACACTCTCCAGACCAACGGGACCCTTATCAATGAGAAGTGGTGCGAGTTCTTCGCATCAAACGGATTTCTGGTCGGACTTTCTCTGGACGGACCGAAAGATATCCACGATGCTTTCCGGCGCAACCGGATGCGCAAGCCGACCTTCGACCGGGTGATGGAGACCGTCCGGATGTTCCGACGCAGCGGGGTGGAGTTCAATACTTTGAGTGTGGTGAATAAACTCAGCGAGAAGCGTGGGGCGGAGATCTACAGGTTTTTCAGAGATGTCGTAGGGAGTCATTATATGCAGTTCCTTCCCGCCGTGGAGCACACTGTCATGAAGGCAGACTATCGCCGGCCTCTTATAGTCTCTCCTGAGACATCTGGTGCTTCCCTTGCTCCCTGGAGCGTATCTGCCGAGGGCTACGGGCGATTTCTTTGCGACGTGTTCGACGAGTGGGTGCGCAGGGATGTCGGAAACTATTATGTCCAGATGTTCGACTCGACCCTCGCCCTCTGGTGCGGCATGCAGCCCGGGGTGTGCACCATGGCCGAGACCTGCGGCGATGCGCTCGTGGTGGAGCACAACGGCGATGTGTATTCCTGCGATCACTTCGTGTATCCGCAATACCTGCTTGGCAACATCAAAGAACATACTCTCAAGGAGATATACTCCACCGAAAAACGCATCCGTTTCGGCCTTGCCAAGCGCAACGCTCTCCCTGCGGAGTGCCTGAAGTGCCGGTATTTCTTTGCCTGCCACGGTGAATGTCCGAAGCACCGCTTCGAGAAGGCGGATGACGGGAGTCTGCGCAATTCCCTGTGCGAGGGGTTCAAGATGTATTTTGCCCATGTGGCGCCTTATATGGATTATATGCGTGAGAGACTGCAAGATGGTCAGGCTCCCTCACTTGTGATGGAGTTTGCCCGCAGCCGACGCTGATGACAGAAAGATGAAAAAGCATATTTTGATATTGGCAGTCCTGCTGCTGCCGTTGTCTGCCTGGAGTGCTGAAAAGCAATGGGCGGTGGTAAACATTTCCTCATGTTTCCTTCGGGCGGCTCCCGATTATGAGTCTTCCTGCGAAAGCCAGTGCCTCATGGGGACGGTCGTGGAGGTGACGGGATCCGACCGCTATTGGCGGAAAGTCAATGTCCCTGACTACAAAGGCTGCTGGACCAATGAACTGGCCCTCGCCCTTATGGACGAGGCGGCCAAGGAGGCTTATGTCGCAGCACAGAAAATGATTTGTACTGCCCGCCAGAGCGCCCTTTTTTCTTCGGCTTGGGAAGGCGCTCCTATAGTGTGCGACTTCGCAATGGGGGATATTGTGCGATGTGCTCCCGGGCGGCGGCCAGGATGGACGCAGGTACTGCTCCCTGACGGGCGTGAGGTCTGGGCAAGGTCGTCAGATGTCGCACCCCTTGAGGAATGGGTGTCTTCACGCCGTCCGGAAGAAGATACTCTGGTCTCTTTCGCTGAGTCTTTTCTTGGAACACCATATATGTGGGGCGGGTGTACGCCAAAGTATTTCGACTGCAGCGGATTCACCAAGTTTGTGTATCTTATGAACGGCATCCTGCTTCCGCGCAACGCTCGCGAGCAGATACATTGCGGAATAGAGATTCCCTTTGATTTTTCTCAAATGCGGCCAGGCGACCTGGTCTTCTTCGGACGCAAGGCTTCAGACGGAAAGATAGCCTCAGTCACCCATGTGGCGATGTACATAGGAGACGGACGCATCATCCACTCTTCTCAGCTGGTGCGCGTAAATTCGCTCCGCCCCGGAGAGGCTGACAGTTACGGGCGCACTCCGATTGCTGTGCGGCGGATACTCGGTCATGTGGACCGCTCCCGTTTCGCATCTTTTTACTATATTTGCGCAGATTAATCACAAATACATGATATTATGAATTTAAGAGGTATCAAAAAAGACATCGAATATGTTCTCGGCGCGTTTATCGAGGATTGCTCTGTCGTGGCGACTGTCAACTCCAATGTTGCCCAGGCTAAGGTCGGCTCGCTGATGGAAGAGGCCGTTGACCTTTACAACGAACTCCGCGACAAGGTAAACGCCAAATTCGAGGGCTCAAGCAAAGCGTATTATACCGCACTTCGCAAAGAGATTCTTACCAAAACGAATGCTCTTTACGAGAAGTTGAGCGCAGCCGTGAAGGAGTCAACCAAGTAATGAGGCTCCACGCTGCATTTTTCATATCAGTCGCGCTTCTGCTTCCTGCAAGGAGCGCGACTGCCGGTATTCCGCAGACCCGTGCGCAGGAAGTTGTAGATGCTGTGGTCTCCCGTCCTCCGCTCGCTTCATCTTCGGTGGGCGTTTTTGCCATGAGTATGGGCGGCGACACTCTAGCCTGCCATAACGCCCGTGTGAAGTTCGTTCCGGCCTCCAACATGAAATTGATTACCACCGGCTTGGCTCTGGTCAATCTTGGGGCGGATTTCCGTTATGAGACATCTCTGGGCTATAATGGTGTGATAGAAAATGGTGTCCTCAAGGGAGATCTTTATATTATAGGCGGAGGCGACCCTACCACAGGCTCGAAAGCGCAGTGTGCCGAACCTGTGGATGCGCTCTTTTCCTCATGGCTCAAACTGCTCCGTGCTGCCGGGATCAGTTCCATCTCAGGACGGGTCATAGGCGATCCGAGGTTTCTCGGTGCTGTCACCCCGGAGGGGTTGGGATGGACGTACGATGATCTTGGCACCAATTACGGGGCGGGGCCTACCGGGCTGAATTTTTTTGAGAACGCCCAGAATTTCTCAATAAAACCGGGCTCGGCTCCCGGGCAAAAACCGGACATCCAAGTCCGTTATCCAGAGACACCGTGGATGACGTTCGTCAACAATGCCACGACAGGCGGGGCACGCAGCCGCAATACGGTATATTACATCAATACGCACCTTTCCCCGTGCGGCGAGTTTGCCGGGAGTTTCCCTGTTGACAGAAACGGGTATACCCTTGAATGTTCCAACAGATTCGGGGCATATACCTGTGCTTACTATTTTTGTAAATATTTGAATACTAATGGTGTATCCGTAACTGAAGGTGCCGCGGACGTGACCCCGTCCGGCTATGTCCGCCAGATGCCGGGGAACATGTCGGGGAGCGGGAAGGCTGCCGATGCCGGGTCTCTTTGCCTCGTAGGCAGCACGCGTTCTGCCGCGCTCAAGTCAATAGCACGTGAGACCAACTGTGAGAGTGACAACTTCTTTGCGGAGACTCTCCTCAAGACACTGTCCGTCAACAAGGGCGGGGGTGCTGACTATGATTCCTGCATAATGGCGGCCGAATCTGCCCTTTCCGCACTCGGACTCAACCCCGCGTCCGGTTGCCGCATCTTCGACGGCAGCGGGCTGTCACGCAAGAACTATGTCTCGCCATCGTTTTTTGTCGATTTCTTGACCGTGATGGCCGGGACTGATGTCTCCGGGGCATATCTGGCCTCTCTTCCGCAGCCTGGCGGCAAAGGGACTCTCGAGTATAAATTCCACTCCGCTGATGCCGCGTTCCGCAGCCGTATACGTATGAAGAGCGGGTCGATGAACGGGATACTCTGCTATAGCGGTTATATCCTGCCGCGGGACGGAGACCTCTCTGATGCTGTGGTCTTCTCGATACTGACCAACAACTGCACGGCTTCATCTTGGGCGGTAAGTCCTCAGATAGACAAGATAATCGAGGCTCTTGCTGCCGAGAATTGACATATTATTTCTATTTTTGCATTTATGCGGAATCTCATCTCACCTCTGCTGCTTGCCTTGACCGTGCTGTGCTCCTGTACGGCCGTCTCTTCCATTGTGCACGATGATGAGGTGGTGGCCAAGGTCGGCAAGGATAAACTGTACCGTTCAGAATTGCAGCGCTTCATCCCGGCATCTTCCAGCCCGAAGGACAGTGCGGCCCTGGCTGCGAGGTACATCAATTCCTGGGCGACCGACAGGCTGTATGTCAAGGTTGCGGAGGAACAGTTGTCCAAGTCGGAGATCGATGTGTCGGCGGAACTTGAGGCGTACAGGCTGTCCCTTGTCAAATATCGTTACGAGCAGCGTTATATCAGCGACCGTCTGGACACGCTTGTCACCGATGCGCAGATTTCGGATTACTATATGTCACATCAGGATGATTTCGTACTGCAGCGGCCTGTGCTCAAGGTGCGCTTTGTGGATGTGATGAAGGATTCTCCCAACAAGGACCATGTCCTGAAGATGATATCATCGGAGGAGTATGACGAGTTCCACCGGGCGGATTCCATCACGGTGTCTTCTGCGTTGAGGTATTTTGACAATTCCGACGTCTGGATGGACGCGCGTGATCTGGCTTCCGAGTTCGGGGTTGATTATCCCGAGATGCTTTCCGCCATGAAGGACAAGATGATAAAGATAGAACCCGAGGGGCGTGGTGACCTCTTGGCTGCATACGTCTGCGACATACAGCGAAGCGGTGTCGCACCTTTGGACTTCTGCACGCAGGAGATCCGGGACATCATATTGAGTGCAAGAAAACATGCTCTGGTCAAAGGTTTGGAACGGGACTTGCTTGAGACCGCACTCGAAAACAGACAATTCGTAATTTATTGACAGATGAACAGCTTGAAATCAGCAGTCTTCGCGGCCCTGCTCAGCGTTTGCGCCGTGGCCCAGGCCCAAAAATATCAGGGAGTTGTGGACAAATCCGTGGCCGTGGTCGGCAACGAGATGATCTCTCTCTCGGATCTTGAATCCCAGGTTCAGATGATGCGCGCCCAAGGGTACGGCTCCGACAGGAATATCCGGTGCGAGCTTCTTGAGAGCATGATGGAGTCCAAGCTGTATTTGATGCAGGCGCGCATCGATTCTCTCAGTGTCGATTCTGAAATGGTCTCTGCGGAACTCAGCCAGCGTCTGGATCAGGTGCGCTCGGCTCTCGGCGGAGATGAGGAAGTGGAGGCGTATTTCAACAAACCTCTTTACAAGCTCCGTCAGGAGTGGCAGCAGCAGATAGAGCAGCAGAGCCTCACGCAGAAAGAGCAGCAGGAGATAGCTCAGGGCATCGCCGAGATCACCCCGTATGATGTCAAGCAGTATCTGGATACGGCAGATGTGTCGTCTCTCCCGCAGGTCCCGACAAAATATCAGATGAGCCAGATCTGCATCTATCCTGACCGGGAGGCGGCTGCGCTCGCCGTGAAAGAGAGATTGCTTTCCATCCGGGAGCGTATCATCAATGGAGAGAAGTTCGCCACCCTTGCCCGTCTTTACTCTGAAGATACACAGAGCGCCCGTAAAGGAGGGGAGTTGGGCATGGTCTCCAAGTCCATATTCTGGCCGGCATTTTCAGATGCGGCGATGGCGCTCAAGCCTGGCGTGATTTCCCAGATAGTGGAGACCCCGGACGGCTACCATCTTATCGAAGTCCTTGAGAAAAAAGGCGATATGTTCAACGCCCGCCATATTCTCATCCGGCCTCAGTATACTGTTGAGGATCAAGAAAAAGCGTTCACCCGGCTTGACAGTATACGTACTGCCATAGTCAAGGACAGCGTCATGACTTTCGCACTTGCGGCCCGTTTCTATTCCGAAGATCCGGCCACCCGCACCAACGGAGGACTGATGGCGGATCCCAACACAGGCTCTTCATATTTCGACATCGATGAACTCAAGCCGCAGGACTATGAGGCCATAAAGGATCTCAAGCCGGGAGAGGTTTCCGAGCCGGTGGCGTCTTTGGATAACGAGGGGCGGAACGGTAATGTGGTCTACAAGATTATCAGGCTGGACAAGATAGTCCCGGCGCATACGGCCAATTTTGAGAATGACTATACCGAACTCCTTGCGCAGGTGAGGAACAGGCGTCAGATGGATGCCTTGAACAAGTTCATCGACGACAAGATAGCGAGCACGTACATAGTCATAGATCCTATGTTCTCGGATTGTGACTTCTCCCGCAAAGAATGGGTTCAGAAAATCAGAAAAGAAGACTGATCCTGATTGTTGCGGCGCTGTTTTCCGCAGCGGTCTCTCTGTTTGCCCAAGTGCAGGGCGAGCAGAGAGATTCTCTGTTGCGCCTCATCAGCGCAAGTTACATAGAGCAGGCGGAGCAGGGGGATGATTTTGTCCGCAAGGCGGTTGAAGCCACTTTTCTGCACAACGGCACATACCTTATGGCAGACAGCTCCGTATGGAGCCAGAACACCAATATCATCAACTGCATGGGGCATGTCCGTCTTCTTCAGGGTGACACTGAGCTTACCAGTGAAAAACTGGATTATCTTGTGGATGAAGATCTTGCCCAGTTCCGTGGGGCTCTTGTGCAACTCCGTGACAAGCAGGACAACATGCTGCGCACTAAGATTCTGGACTACAATACCAAGGACAGCGTCGCCGTATTCCGTGGAGGTGCGTCAATGCGCAGCTCCGATGGGCAGATAATCGAGAGTGACGAAGGGCATTATTTCAATGCACGCAATCTCTTCTCTTTCGAGGGCAACGTCAACATGTACACGGATTCCGTCTTCGTAAGGGCGGATTCCCTCCACTATCTCTCTGATGTCAACAAGGCCGAGTTCGTCTCACCGATAGATTTCTGGAAAGATGACAACATGCTTTCAGCTTCCGGGGGTTGGTATAGTCGTCCGGATAACATTTTCTTTTTCTCCGGGGATGTGCGCGGATTGACTCGGGATCAGGAGAGCTGGAGCGACACTCTTTACTTCTATCGCAGCACCAATGATGTGCTTATGCGTGGACACGTCCAGATACAGGACAGCACACGCAGCACCGCCGCAGTTTCTGACTACCTTTTCTATAAGGACACCCTGTCGAAAGTGACACTCCGGGACAACGCCGCCGTGGCCCTGTGGTCAGAAGATAAAGAAGGCCAGATCGATACGACATACTTCGGGGCTGATACGCTGATATATAATACGGTACGTCGCTGCGACATCCCGGAGGCTGAAGTCGCTGCTGCCGCTGAGCGCCTCAAGACAATCAACGGCGACCCTGTAGCGGAATTCCGTCGGAGAGCTGCCGAGCAGGCCGCCAAAGAAAAAGAAGAGGCCGCGAAGAAAAATGCGGCGGGCCAGTTTCCGATGAACCCCCAGTCAGGAGGACTCTCCAAAGCATCCGAGGGTCTCACCACAGCCTCAGAGACTGGATCGGGCAAGTCTGAGAGCGCCTCTCAAAAAGATTCGTCCGCCATTTCGGGCGGACTTGCCCCGCGTGATACGCTTGCCGGTGCCGACAGTCTTGCTGTTGCGGCTGACAGTCTCGCTTCCGTGCCCTCGCCGGATACCTCGCGGGTGGGCTTCCTCACAGGACTTGGCAACGTCAAGGTCTTCCGCGCGGATATTCAGGTGCGCTGCGATTCTGTGCAGTTCAGCGAACTTGATTCAATAGCCCGGTTCTATAAGGATCCGATAATATGGAACGAAGGGCGCAGGCAGTATAGCTCCGACAGTCTTTTCGTGCTGGTCAAAAGTTCGGGAGTGGACAGGGCCAGCCTGATGTCCAACGCGTTCATCGCGGTGGATGAAGACAGTCTGCACTTCGATCAGATCAGGAGCTCTGAGGTCATGGCATATTTCGACAAGGACACCCAGCTGCGGCGCTTCGATGCTCTTGGAGGTGTGACAGCCCTTTTCTACCTCAAGGAAAATGAGACACTTGCGACTGTAAACAAAGTCGAGGCCCGCATGCTTTCTGCCAACCTCAAAGACGGGGATGTGGACAGGATATATTACTACGACAGCCCGAAGAACGATGCCTATCCTCTGGCGCAGCTCTCCGAAGTGGACCGTAGCCTCAAGGGTTTCGTGTGGAAACCGGAGCTCCGGCCACGCGGAAAGTCCGACATCACGGATCTTTCGTTGAGGCGCTCTCAGCGCGCTGCCCTGCGTGCCCGTCCGCGAACCGCATTCCCACATACCGAAGTCTACTATCCCGGCTATATGGCCGAGGTCTATGCCGCGATAGACTCCATCCGCCAGCGGCGTAACTCCCCGAGTACGGACAGCCTGCAGGTGGAGGATTCCGCAGGTCTGGCCGCTCCGGCCGATTCTGTAGCCGTCATTGATTCCATATCGCTGGCGCCGAAGGACAGCGTAGCGGTGGCCGATTCCCTGTCCGTACCGGAAACTGTGGAGGAGCAGTACATGAGCAAGGCCGAACTGCGCCGGGCTCTGCGCAAGGCACGGCGCGAAGCCCGTTGGGCTGAACTTGATGCCCGCGATGCCGCTCGTAAAGCCGCCAGGGAGAAGAAGCGCGAAGAGAAGCGACTCAAGCGTGAGGCGCGCCGTGCCGCGCGCATAGCCCGTGAGGAAGCTAAGGATGCGGCTTTGCTGCAGAAATATATAGAGTATTACGAAAAACGGAAAGAAAGAGATGAAAGAAAACAAAAACCTGAGCCTGCCCGAGAACGCACATCGGGAGCTGAAACCGGGGGAAGTGTACAAACCCCTGCTGAGTCCTGACGAAAAGCCGCTTGAAGTCACCCCTTATTCGGTGACGATGGGCTTGCTGATGACTATTCTTTTTTCCGCCGCTGCGGCTTTCCTCGGCCTCAAGGTCGGACAGGTCTTCGAAGCGGCTATCCCTATCGCAATCATTGCAGTCGGAGTTACCGGGGCTCTTGGCAAGAAGGGCGGTCTAGGACAGAATGTCATCATACAGAGCATCGGGGCTTGTTCCGGTGTGGTCGTTGCCGGGGCAGTGTTCACGCTTCCGGCCATCTACATTCTGGGACTTGATGTGAATTTCTTCCAGATGTTCCTCAGTTCTATGCTCGGAGGTTTTCTGGGTATACTTTTCCTTATACCGTTCCGTAAGTATTTCGTCAAGGAGATGCACGGGAAATATCCTTTCCCGGAAGCCACGGCTACTGCGCAGGTGCTTGTCAGCGGAGAGAGCGGCGGCAACAGCGCCAAGACTCTTCTTGCGGCCGGTCTCGTGGGCGGTTTGTACGACTTTGTGGTCGCCACTTTCGGGGCTTGGGCCGAGACCCTCAGCACTACGGTCATGCATTGGGGGCAGGTGGTTGCCGACAAGGCCAAGGTGGTCCTCAAACTCAATACGGGTGCTGCCGTACTTGGTCTTGGGTACATTGTAGGGCTCAAGTATGCGTTCATAATATGCTGCGGCTCTTTTCTGGTTTGGCTGGTGATAATCCCTCTGATGAACCTTGTCTGGGGAGGACAGGTCATTGACCTCATGGGCACCGGTATCGCCTCCACAATCTCTGACATGTCTGCCGACCAGATTTTTAAGGAGTACGCCCGCCATATCGGCATAGGCGGTATCGCTACAGCCGGCATTATCGGCATCATCAAGAGCGCTGGTGTCATCAAAAGTGCTGTCGGGCTTGCCGCAGGCGAGTTCCGCCGCAAGGACGGAGCGGCTTCTGCGGCCAAGGTGGAGCGCACGCAGGAGGACATCCCGATGAAGACTGTGGTGTGGGGCATTGCGATAGCTCTTCTTGCTGTATTCTGTTTCTTCGCCCTCGGCGGAGTGGTCAATAATGTATGGCAGGCTCTTGTCGGGCTGGTGATTGTGGCGGTGATTTCATTTCTTTTCACCACAGTGGCAGCCAATGCCATCGCCATAGTCGGCACCAACCCTGTCAGCGGGATGACTATCATGACATTGATAATCACTGCCCTCGTGCTTGTCGTTGTGGGGCTTAAGGGCAATGCCGGCATGGTCGCTGCGATGATTATCGGCGGAGTGGTGTGCACTGCGCTTTCGACTGCCGGGGGACTCATCACAGACTTCAAGATCGGTTATTGGATCGGTACCACTCCTCGTAAGCAGGAAGCGTGGAAGTTTGTCGGCGTAGCTGTGGCAGCCGCCACTGTGGGCGGTGTCATGCTCATACTCAACAAGACCTACGGTTTCACGGGCGAGGGAGCGCTCGTTGCACCTCAGGCCAACGCCATGGCTGCCGTCATCCAGCCTATGATGAACGGCGGCAATGCTCCTTGGCTGCTTTATGGCATCGGTGCGCTTATCGCCATACTTCTCACCGTGTTCAAGGTGCCTGCCCTGGCTTTCTGTCTCGGAATGTTCATCCCTATTGACCTCAATCTCCCGTTGCTTTTGGGTGGAGCCATCTCATGGTTTGTCAGCTCGCGCAGCAAGGACAAAGCCGTCAATGCGGCCCGTCAGGAGAAAGGCACGCTCATCGCCAGCGGATTCATAGCCGGCGGAGCGTTGATGGGTGTCGTGTCCGCCGTGCTGAAGTTCGCTAAAGTAGATTGGTATCTCTATGGTTGGAACACTCCTGGCGCGTCAGGGGCTTCCGGGGCCGAACTCATCGCTATCGTTCCTCTCATCGCCATCTGTGCCTACATGATTTGCGCTACGCTTCGCGGCGGTAAAAAATAGTGGTGGCGGCCAAGTGCCTCATTTGCAGTAAGAAAGCACTTTCTCCTATCCCTAATCAGGGCAAGGGAAAGTGCTTTTAGCATTGTGTTTCAGGATGTTATCCGCCACCGTTATTCTACCGCCTTTATTCGGCGTAGAGGCTGATGATGTTGAGGATGACCTTGGATGCTTTCTCCATGCTCTCCACCGGCACCCACTCGTAGCGTCCGTGGAAGTTCAGCCCTCCGGCGAAGATGTTCGGGCACGGGAGACCTCTGAATGAGAGGTTCGCCCCGTCGGTGCCGCCGCGTATCGGCTGGATGTGCGGCTTGATTCCGGCCATCTCCATGGCTTTCACCGCCTTCTCCACCACGTGGTAGTGCGGCTCCACCTGCTCGCGCATGTTGTAATACTGGTCCTTGAGGGTCACGGTCACGCAGTCTTTGCCGTATCGGAGGTTGATGAAGGCTGCGCACTCGTTGATGACTTCCTTCTTGCGCTCGAATTTGGCCCTGTCATGGTCCCTTATTATATAGGTGAGGGTGGTCTCTTCCACGCTGCCCTTGCAGGCGACGATATGGAAGAAGCCCTCGTAGTCCTGGGTGCACTCCGGCCTCTGGTCCTGTGGGAGAAGGGAGATGAACTCGTTGGCTATGATGATGGAGTTGAGCATCTTGCCTTTGGCGTATCCGGGATGGACATTGCGGCCCTGGATGTGCACGACGGCAGATGCGGCGTTGAAGTTCTCGAACTCGAGTTCTCCGACCTCGCCCCCGTCCATGGTATATCCGTAGTCCGCACCGAACTTCTTGACGTCGAACTTGACTACGCCGCGTCCGATTTCCTCGTCTGGGGTGAAGCCGATCTTGATGTCACCGTGCTTGAACTCCGGGTGCTCCACGATGTACTGCACTGCGTCCATTATCTCGGCCACACCGGCCTTGTCGTCCGCTCCGAGCAGGGTCGTGCCGTCAGTGGTGATGATGGTCTCCCCCTTGTGTGCGAGGAGTTCCGGGAAGTCAGAGACTTTGAGGCTGAGCCCGTCCACTCCCTTGAGAGGGATGTCCGAACCGTCATAGTTGCTGATTATCTGAGGCTTGATGTCTGCTCCGGATGCATCAGGGGCGGTGTCCACATGGGCAATGAAGCCCACGGCCGGCACTTTCTTGCTGATATTTGAGGGGATGGAGGCCATGACATAGCCCCATTCGTCGAGCTCCGCCTTGACTCCGAGAGCATTGAGCTCGTCGCTGAGGAGTCTGAGCAGGTTGAGCTCTTTTTCGGCTGACGGCTGGCTTTCACTTTCTTCGTTGGACTGCGTGTCTATCGCGACATAGCGCAGGAATCTGTCTTTGATATTTTCCATATATTTGATGTTTGTGTCTTTCCGTTGCAAACATGTAAATTTAGCAAATTTGCCGGAAATGCCACTCTTGCGGAGGCCGGAGAGCGCCGCGTGGAGCGTGGAGTCAAGATTTTTTAAAAAAGTCGAGAAAAAGTTTGCACTTTCAATTTTAATGACTACCTTTGCAATCCCTTTCGGGGGAGAACAAAAGATCATTGACAATACTGAGAGAGAAACGAGGTAAGAAAGATAGAAATTAGATTAGTCTGAGTAAATTGTGAAAGAATCGAGTCTTATCGGTTCCGAAGGATTGAGGGACTACAATTTCAGAAAAGAAGAATAGGCGAGAAAGACAGAAATGTCGATTCACACGAGAGAAAGAGGAGAAGGGCGAACGGGGGATGCCTAGGCTTCCGGAAGCGAGGAAGGACGTGGTAAGCTGCGAAAAGCTCCGGGGATCCGCAAACGGGAAGTGATCCGGAGGTGTCCGAATGGGGAAACCCGCACGCATGAAGTGCGTGCAGCGCGCGAGCGCGGCGAACGCAGGGAACTGAAACATCTTAGTACCTGCAGGAGAAGAAAGAAATATCGATTCCCTGAGTAGTGGCGAGCGAAAGGGGAGGAGCCTAAACCGTGTGCGTCAAGGCGCATGCGGGGTTGTAGGAGTTTCCATAAAGAGCATGTCAGGAACCGGAACCGTCTGGAAAGTCGGTCCGCAGAGGGTGAGAGGCCCGTACGGGTAACGTGTCATGCTTGAGGGGACCACCTGAGTAGGGCGGGGCACGAGGAATCCTGTCCGAATCCGCGGGGACCATCCCGCAAGGCTGAATATTACCGGAAGACCGATAGTGAACCAGTACCGTGAGGGAAAGGTGGGAAGGACCCCGAACAGGGGAGTGAAAGAGAACCTGAAACCGTTCGTCTACAAGCGGTCGGAGCCGAGAGGCGACGGCGTGCCTTTTGCATAATGAGCCTACGAGTTGCGTCACGCCGGCGAGGTTAAGCCCTTAAGGGGCGTCAGCCG
>DJOT01000029.1:24036-25222 GCA_002439095.1 Bacteroidales bacterium UBA6431
AGCGAGAGCGAGTCTGAACAGGGCGTTCAGTCGGCGTGAGCAGACGCGAAACCTAGTGATCTACCCATGGCCAGGGTGAAGGCGCCGTAACAGGCGCTGGAGGCCCGAACCGGTTTACGTTGAAAAGTGCTCGGATGAGCTGTGGGTAGGAGTGAAAGGCCAATCAAACTGGGAGATAGCTCGTACTCCCCGAAATGTCTTTAGGGACAGCCTCGGTCATGTCTGCGTGAGGTAGAGCTACTGATAGGAAGAGAGGGCTTCGCCGCCTGTCAATTCCTGACAAACTCCGAATGCGCGCAGTCCAGAGACCGGGAGTGAGTCGTCGGGTGCTAATATCCGTCGGCGAGAGGGTAAGAGCCCAGACCTCCAGCCAAGGCCCCCAATAGCAGTCTAAGTTGAGACGAAACGAAGTGACGCCGCAGAGACAGCCAGGATGTTAGCTCGGAAGCAGCTATTCATTCAAAGAGTGCGTAACAGCTCACTGGTCGAGCGGCGATGCGTGGATGATGAACGGGCATCAAGACTGCAGCCGAAGCTGAGGACGCGTCGGAAGACGCGTGGTAGGGGAGCATTCCAGCCAGCGCCGAAGGGAAGCCGCGAGACTTCCTGGAGCGACTGGAAAAGAAAATGTAGGCATAAGTAACGATAAAGGGGGAGGAAACCCCCTCACCGCAAGCCCAAGGATTCCTGAACAACGTTAAACGGATCAGGG
The DNA here is from genome assembly GCA_002439095.1 of Bacteroidales bacterium UBA6431. Classification (GTDB taxonomy): domain Bacteria; phylum Bacteroidota; class Bacteroidia; order Bacteroidales; family UBA932; genus Cryptobacteroides. Next base: position 24,749 of record DJOT01000029.1, read on the forward strand.
TAAGTCGGGGACTAAGGGGAAGCCGAGAGGCGCACCCGATGGCGAGCCGGTCAAGATTCCGGCACTCGCCGCGCAGGCTATCTGGAGACCCGGGAGTGACACTGCCGCCGTCTGACGGAATAGACGGTTGAAGGACGTAGGGGGACTGAAATCCGACAGTACCGCGAGGCTTCGGCGGAGCGGACAGCGCAGGTAACCATACCGGCAAGAAAATCCAGGGAGCGCGTAGAGCGCGGCGACCCGTACCGTAAACCGACACAGGTGGGCGAGGAGAGTATCCTGAGGTGCTCGAGTGAATCACGGCTAAGGAACTAGGCAAACTGACCCCGTAACTTCGGGAGAAGGGGACCCTGCGAGAGCAGGGCGCAGAGAAATGGCCCAGGCGACTGTTTACCAAAAACACATGGCTATGCTAAATCGTTAAGATGACGAATATGGCCTGACACCTGCCCGGTGCCGGAAGGTTAAGAGGGG
>DJOT01000012.1 GCA_002439095.1 Bacteroidales bacterium UBA6431
AAGTAAGTGTCAAAGATGGAAAAATAGTGAATTTTCACGAGCTTTAAGTATCTTTGCACTTTTGAAGTTGGGCTTTCCAGCTTCAAAAAGGTTATTGACCTCAAAGAGGGTCATTAAAAAAGATAGAAAATTATGCCTGACAGCAACTTTATAGACTACGTCAAGATATACTGCGCATCCGGACACGGGGGCGCAGGTTCGGTGCATCTGCACCGGGCCAAATACATACCGAAAGGCGGACCGGACGGGGGAGACGGCGGACGCGGAGGCCACATCATCCTACGGGCCAACCCGCAGTTCTGGACCCTCATCCATCTCAAATACCGCAAGCACATCAAGGCCGATGACGGGGAGAAAGGAGGCTCGGCCAACCGCAGCGGCAAGAACGGAGCCGACATATTCCTGGACGTGCCCGTAGGGACCGTAGTCAAAGATGCCGAGACAGGGGAGACGCTTTTCGAGATGATGGAGGCTGGAGAGGAGAGAATCCTATGCAAGGGTGGCCGCGGAGGCCTTGGCAACAGCAATTTCAAGACCCCGACAATGCAGACCCCACGTTTCGCCCAGCCGGGAGAAGACGGGCAGGAAGGAGTCTATATCCTTGAACTCAAGCTCCTTGCAGACGTGGGGCTTGTGGGATTCCCGAACGCTGGCAAGTCAACCTTGCTGAGCACGATCACGGCAGCAAAACCGAAAATCGCATCCTATGCTTTCACGACGCTTGAACCGAACCTCGGCATAGTCAAATACCACGACGGACGCTCTTTCGTGATGGCGGACATCCCGGGCATCATCGAGGGAGCACACGACGGAAAAGGCATAGGCCTGCGTTTCCTGCGCCACATCGAGCGCAACTCAGTGCTGCTCTTCATGGTGAGCGTGGAGGAAGAGGACATCGCCAAAGGATACCGCACACTCCTCAACGAGCTCCAACTCTACAACCCGGAGCTTCTAACCAAGCAGCGGGTGCTCGCCATCACCAAGTGCGACCTGATCGACAAGGAGATAGAGGAGCAGATGCGGCCATCAATCCCGGCAGGGATACCATACGTATTCATATCTTCCAGCACCGGAGAAGGTCTGGACAAACTCAAAGACGCATTATGGAAAGCATTGCAGGACTGACACTTTGGGATCATCTCGAAAACGCGGACCGGGTAGCAACCATGGGCATCAACTCGCTGCACTGCAGTTTTACAGACGCGATGTGGAGAGTATTTTCCGATAAGGAAATATGGTATCCGCTCTATCTGGCTGTGCTGATTTTCCTGTTCATAAGGCTCGGATGGAAAAAGGCGCTGATCGTCACCGTTTCATGCATCCTGACCATCGTGGCGTGCGACCAGTTCGCCAACTTCACCAAGGAGTTTTTCGGCAGACTGCGCCCATGTTGGGATTCATTCACTGCCGGAAGGGGACTGCACCTGCTTGAGGGAAGGGGGAATCTGCACGGGTTTTATTCTGCTCATGCCGCCAACGCGATCGGCTTCGCCGTATGTTCCACCATAGGTTTCAACAATGCCCGCAAGATCAACATGCCACGGCACGAAGTGTACAAGTATTGTATCCTCGCTTGGGCCTTGCTAGTGGGTATCAGCCGCATTTTTGTAGGAAAGCATTTCCTCGGCGATGTGCTGACAGGGTTCGTGGTGGGGAGCCTGTTCGCTTGGGGGATAGCCTCGCTGGCAAGGCTTGCTATAAGGAAACTGAACCTGCAACAACATTGATTTTACTGCCAGTAACTTCCATAGTCAACGGCAGGCGTCCCTCGATCTCCCCGTCAAGTTCAAATATGTCATCTGAGCCCTCGCTCATTGGCACGACCTGAAGCACCTTGCACTTGCCGCCGAGTATATACTTGGACTCATTGAGATTGCCCTGATACAGCCTCGGCATTTCCCGTACAATCTTCCCGAGGCTCAATTTCGGAATTATCGTGTAATCGAGCAGACCGTCATCGACCTTTGCCAACGGGACTTGACGCATACCGCTTCCTGAATAGCGCCCGTTACCGAAAGCCAAAGAATAACATGGCCCGCTGAAAACAGACCGGCCGTCCGCAACGAGGCATACGTCAATTGATCTAAAGCTCAATATCGTATAGCGCAAAGCATTGAGATATATAAGTTTACCTCTCTTGCCGCTTTCTTTCTGCGAATTGACCCTCTGGCAGACATGCGAGTCAAAACCGACACCGCCGATATTCGCCATGTAAAGACGTCTCCCGGCACAGCTGCTGACCTCAATCACGTCCATCGGCACGACACTCCCTTTACATATCAGATCCACAGCCTCATCCACATCATTCGGCACGTTGAAAGACTTTATCCAGTCGTTTCCGGAACCTATCGGCACCACCCCGATTGTAAACTCCTCTGTGGGAACAGCATGCTCGAAGCACCAGGAACAGATTCCGTTGAATACCTCGTGTACAGAGCCGTCTCCGCCGACCGCATATATCCGTCTGTATCCGCTTGCCGCCGCCTCGTATGCCAACGCTGTGGCATGCCGCTTATAGTCGGTGAGAGCTGTAACGAAAGAAATGCCGGAACGCTCCAGCCTATGCTCGGCGGGGAGCCATTCACACATCGTCCTGCCAGAACCGGCACGGGGATTGACGATGAAATAACAGTCGGTTTTTGTTTCAGACATGCCGCAAATGTAGGAATAAATTATTACTTTTGTAATCTTCGAGAATAGGAATATGGGTAAAGTCATCGCTATAGCAAACCAGAAGGGCGGCGTGGGCAAGACCACTACCGCCATCAATCTTGCCGCTTCCCTCGCTGTCCTTGAGAAGAAGGTGCTCATAATCGACGCCGATCCTCAAGCCAACACGACCTCCGGGCTAAATTTCAACCCGGACAATGACGAGAAACGGACATTGTATGAAGTGATGATTGGCAAGATAGACATCTCAGATGCTCTGATACAGACAGAGATGGAGCGTCTGCATATGATTCCCTCACATATCAATCTCGTCGGGGCAGAAATAGAGCTTCTCGAGACCGGACAACGAGAATCCGTGATGAAATCCGTATTGGCCCCTGTCAAAGACAACTATGACTATATCATAATCGACTGTTCACCTTCGCTCGGACTCATCACCATCAACTCCCTTACGGCAGCGGACTCCGTGATGATCCCCGTGCAGCCGGAATTCTTTGCGCTTGAAGGTCTGGGTAAACTTCTGCAGACCATACGCCTCGTACAGGGAGGATACAACCCCGACCTGTCGATAGAAGGCTTTGTCGTGACCATGTACGACGGGCGCACGAAAGTCCACACCCAGGTGCTGGCCGAACTCAGGGAGCATTTCAAGGAGATGGTCTTCAAGACTGTCATACAGCGTAATATACGCCTGAGCGAAGCCCCCTCTCACGGAAAGCCGATAGTCCTTTATGATATAATGTGCAACGGCTCCAACAACTACCTCAATCTTGCAAAGGAGGTCATGGAGCATAACGGAGAACAAATATGAGCAAAGAGCCAAGAGGGCTTGGCAAGGGATTGAGCGCGCTGCTTGGGGAAGTTCCCAATGCAGACGCCCTTCGCAAGCCGGTCGGATACGTCAACAAAGAAGTCGTAGGCACACGGGGCCGGCAGGAAAACACGGCCGACATACTCAGAATTCCGGTGGACATGATCGAGCCGAACCCGTATCAGCCACGCATGTCTTTCGACCAGACAGCATTGGAGGAACTGGCAGCATCCATCCGGACACTTGGCTTGATCCAGCCCGTGACTGTCAGACGCGTTACAGACAACCGTTACCAGATAATAAGCGGAGAGCGACGCTACAAGGCGTGCCGTCTGGCAGGCATGACGACCATCCCGGCATATATCCGCGATGCCAACGACCAGGGGATGCTCGAAATGGCCATCGTGGAGAACGTCCAGAGGGAGAACCTCGACCCTATAGAGCTGGCGCTGAGCTACCAGAGGCTCATCGATGAATGCTCGCTCACCCAAGACATGCTTGCCGACAGGGTGGGGAAGAAGAGGGCGACCATCGCCAACACGATAAGACTGCTCAAACTGCCTGCCAAAGTCCAGCACGACATAAAGGTAGGCCTGCTCAGCGCAGGACACGCCAAGGCGATCCTCGGAGTCGAAGAGCCTGAACTTCAGGAAAAGCTCTGCGATCTGGTCATCAGGGACGGGCTCTCTGTCCGTGAACTCGAGTCCCTTGCGAGGAAGGTCGTGCTTGACCCCAAATCAGGCCCGTCCCGCCCCAAGACCAGAGAACAGGATCTCACTGACGACTATTACAAGGTCCTCGAGCATGTGGGCAAGTACTTCTCCAGCAGCATATCCATGAAGAGAAACAGCAGCGGGAAAGGCACAATGACAATCCGCTTCAACTCCGACGAGGAAGTGCGGGCTTTCGTCAAAGCACTTGAAGACAAACATTTCTGATGACTCCGAGGGCAAGGGTAAAGTTCATTATGGCGATTGTGGCGGCATTATTGCTGTCCGCTTTTTCCGTGCGCGCCCAGTTTAGGGACGAAGCTTTCTCGCAGCAGTACAACTCCGACCCGGCAGACAAGGTAGACACTACTGACGTGCTGTTCTCGTTCAAGGAATACATCGGGGGACTCAAGCACCAGAGACAGATCAAGATGGGGACAATGGCCATGGGTTCAGCCGTAATGATAGGCGGCTGCCAGATCTACAACAGGCAGTACTGGAAACTTCCCATAGTATACGGAACCATAGGAGGAAGCCTCGGAGCCGGGATCTACCTCAATACACAGGGCAGACACGATGCTGCCAAATGGTGCTTTATCGGAGCAGGAATCGCATATTGGGGTACCATGATGGACGGAGTCCTCAATTACAGCCCGGCAGAATACCCTCATGCCGGAAAGGCGACCATGTATTCGGTCCTGGTTCCGGGACTCGGACAGATTTACAACCGCGAGTACTGGAAGCTTCCCCTTTATCTCGGAGCCATGGCAGCGGGGATCCACTACTACTCTGATTTCTCACGTAACTTCCAGCGTTTCCGCAATATATACAAAGAGGCCACAGATACGGAGCATGAATATACAGGCCCGATAACCGCCGATCAGGCGTTGTACTACCGCAACACGTACCGGCGGTATCGTGACTACGCCCTGCTTATCACGGCTGCTGTATACCTGCTTCAGATAATGGATGCCAACGTATTCTCCTACATGCACAACTTCGAGGTGGACGACGACATCTCGCTCAATGTTTCCCCGACAATGTTGGCCCCGGACTGCCAGTTCGCGTCTGCGGGAGGCTCCGTACGCCCGGCATTCGGTCTGAAACTCGGAATGAATTTTTGAAGATGACCAGACAGACAACCATAATTCTCACAGGACTTCTGCTCTCCACACTCACAATGCAAGCGCAGAGCCTCTCCGACCTTTTCAAAAGGCCCAGCCGCAAGGCTCTGCAAACAGAGAACAGCGCCCTGAAAGCCAGTCTCGACTCGCTTCAGGCCCTGGTAGACAGCCTTGAGGAGAGACGCTACATAGAAGACAATGAACTGAGGGCCGTGATCGAGGGCAACAGTTCCGCAGAAGCCGAAGACAGCATAGAATACACGGCCGAAGTCAGCGACAGCCTCCTGCACCTCTGGTACAGAAACTCGTTCGCAGGCGAAGCGGGTTCGGTTTCAGAATTCGACATGGACTCTGTGCGTTTCTCCTCCAACGTCCCCGACCAGGAGATGATCGACAGGCTGAATGCCATGAATTCATTCATCACATTGCCATTCAATGACAATGTCAAGAACTACATAATTCTCTACTCCGAGAAGATGCCGGAAAGGATGAGTCGCGTAATGGGCTTGAGCAGCTACTATTTCCCGATGTTCGAGGATGTGCTCAACAGATACGGCCTCCCGCTTGAGCTGAAATACATGGCGGTGATCGAATCCATGCTCAACCCGGTAGCCACTTCACGTGCCGGAGCCAGGGGCATCTGGCAGTTCATGTACCGCACAGCCCGCAACTACGGACTGGAAATCAACTCTTTCGTGGACGAGAGGCTCGATGTCGAAAAGGCCATGGACGCCGCGGCACGTTACCTGCGCGACGCATACAAGATATTCGGAGACTGGGCACTCGCCATAAGTTCATACAACTGCGGTGCCGGCAATGTCTCCAAGGCCATCAGGCGGGCAGGCGGCAGCAGGGATTTCTGGAGCATCTACCCGTATCTTCCACGGGAGACAAGAGGCTATGTGCCGGCGTTTGTGGGGGCCATGTACGCGATGACCTACCATAAAGAGTATGGAATCGTGCCGCAGAATGTAGGCATGCCCGCGCAGACCGACACATTCGAGATCCGCAAAAACCTCCACTTCGCCCAGATCAACTCCGTTGTCGGGGTGCCTATGGATGTCCTCAAGAATCTCAACCCTCAATATATACACGAGATAATTCCCGGGAACAGCAGGAGCCACGTCCTAAAACTCCCGTACACATGGACGACAGCCTTTGTTGAAGCTGACAGGGACTCCCTTTACAACTTCAAGGCGGACTCTCTTCTGAGCCAGAAAGTCCTCAAAGACGTGCAGAGAAAGGGCAGCCGCCCTTCCGGGCAACAGCGGATAGCATACAAAGTCAAGAGCGGAGACTATCTGGGACGCATAGCCTCACGCTACGGTGTCAGTGTCAACCAGATAAAGAAATGGAACAACCTCAAGTCAGCCAACATCAGAGCTGGACAGACACTCTATATCTACGGGGCGACCAAAAACCCGTCTGGAAAATCCTCCACCTCATCCGGCAAATCGTCATCTTCTTCGAGCAGGACAAGCACTTACACTGTACGGCAGGGAGATTCGCTATACAATATCGCGAAACTATATCCAGGTGTGAGCGCAGAGAATATCAAGAAAGCCAACGGCATGAAAAGCGACAACATCCGTCCGGGGCAAAAGCTGAAGATTCCTCTGCCATAGTAGCGATAGGGTGTCTCAGCCAAGAAGTTTCTTGACAAGCCCGAAAAGGCGATAGGGCATATATCTGAACGGGACATCAAAGCGTCTCGGCGAGCAGAGAACGGAACGCGTATGTGAAAAGGCGAGAAAACTTTCCTTGCCGTGATAATGTCCCATGCCTGAATTGCCGACCCCACCGAATGGGAGCGCCGGATTGGCTATATGCATTATGGTATCGTTGATGCAGGCTCCGCCGGAACTCGTCCTTCTGACAAATTCCCATCCAGTACGCTCCTCACCGAAATAATACAATGCCAACGGCTTGGGGCGTGAATTGACAAAGCCCTCCACCTCGCCCAGATCATCATATACAAGTACGGGGAAGACTGGGCCGAAGATCTCGTCCTGCATTACAGTTGAATCCAGACTCACATCCCCGAGAAGAGTCGGCTCCATGAAACGTGTATTCTCGTCATAATGTCCTCCAGCCAGGACTTCGCCCTCTGAAAGATAAGAGACTATGCGTTGGAATGCCCGGTCGCTGACAATCCTCCCGTAATAAGGGCTTTCTTCCGGATGCACACCCAGAAGAGCAGATACGGCACTCCTGAATTCCCTCACAAAGGCATCTTTCAGATCCCTTTGCACCAAGATATAGTCAGGCGCAATGCAGGTCTGTCCGGCATTCAGTATCTTGCCCCATGCCACCCGTCTTGCAGCAAGGGCCAGATCGGCGCCCTTGTCAATGACACACGGGCTCTTGCCCCCAAGTTCGAGAATCACAGGTGTAAGATTCTTCGCCGCCGCCGACATGGCCACTTTTCCAAGAGCGGGACTGCCAGTCAGGAAAATCAAGTCAAAACGCTCCTCAAACAGAGCCTCATTGACATCCCTGTGCCCTTGAAACACAGCGACATACTCCGGCTCAAAACACTCGCTCAACAGCTGTGAGAGGACGGCGCTCACCGATGGTGCCAACGGAGAAAGCTTAAGCACAGCCGTACAGCCGGCAGCTATCGCCCCGATGAGAGGATTCAGCGCAAGCTGTACCGGATAATTCCACGGAGACAATATCAGCACACTGCCCAACGGCTCCGTAACCGTATAACTCCTTGACGGGAAGCCGGACAGGGGAGTAGGGCAACGCTTCCGTGAGGCCCATTTGCCAAGATTCCCAAGACAAGCCTTGATTTCACCCTTGACAATACTGATTTCCGTCATATAAGCCTCTTCTCTCGACTTGTGCAAGTCCGTCTGGAGAGCTTCATACAATGCATTTTCCCACTTGTCAACGGATGCGTCCAAGGCCTTGAGCATCCTGCGCCGGAAGTCAAGGTCAAGCGTTACTCCGCTGCTGAAGTACTCACGCTGAGCGGATACCGTCTGAGGGATCGTCATCATTTTGAATAATACTTCGGCCAGCAGGACTTCAGGTAGGATTTGAGGGAGTCCTCATGACGGTTCTCCTGCGGCTGGTAGAACACACGCCCGGCAAACGCATCCGGCATATATTCCTGATCGGCAAAATGCCCGGGGAAATCATGAGCATACTTATACCCGTCTGAGTATCCGAGCTCTGACATCAATTTTGTCGGAGCGTTGCGCAGGTACAGGGGAACTGCGGCTAAAGAATCACTTTTCGCCGCAGCAAGAGCTTCATCAATCGCCAGATAGGCAGAATTGCTCTTGGGGGAGCTCGCAAGATATATAGCGCATTCACTCAATGGGATACGAGCTTCAGGCATGCCTATATTGTGTACAATGCGGAAAGTGGCATCCGCAAGCAGCAGGGCATTCGGGTTCGCGAGTCCGATATCCTCCGCCGCAAGGATGCACATGCGCCTGGCAATAAAAAGAGGATCCTCTCCTCCATCCAGCATCCGCGCCATCCAATAGACAGCTGCGTTGGGATCAGAACCGCGAACACTCTTTATGAACGCTGAGATGATGTCGTAGTGCATCTCCCCACCCTTGTCGTAGATAGCCACATTGTTCTGAAGACAAGCAGTCACTTTGGCGTTGTCTATCACAATTTTACCGCCATCGGACACATCAGTCACCAGTTCAAGGATGTTCAGCAGCTTACGGGCATCCCCGCCGCTGTGCCTGAAGAGGGCTTCAGTTTCGCGCACCTCGATATCCTTATGCTTCAGAACTTCATCTTCAGACAGTGCACGATCAAGGAGCCGCTGAAGATCTTCCACTTCAAGACTCTTGAGGACAAAGACTTGACACCGAGACAGGAGGGGAGTGATCACCTCAAAGGACGGATTCTCTGTAGTGGCCCCGACAAGTACCACAGTCCCGGCTTCCACGGCTCCAAGCAGAGCATCCTGCTGTGCCTTGTTGAACCTGTGGATCTCATCTATGAACAGTATCGGAGCGGCCGCACTCGAAAAAAGCGACTTTGACTTGGCCTTGTCAATGACATCCCGGACATCCTTGACCCCGGAACTTATGGCAGAAAGTGTATAGAACTCCCTGTCAAGCGTAGTGGAGATAATCCTCGCGAGAGTCGTCTTGCCGACGCCTGGCGGCCCCCATAGAATAAAAGAAGTCAGATTGCCGGAATCTATCATCTTCCGGAGGATACAGCCATCACCGACAAGATGGCGCTGCCCGACATATTCCGAGAGATTTTTTGGCCTCATCCGCTCCGGAAGTGGCGGCAACATTTTTGTTATCGAATCTGACACTTTTGTTTTAAGACTTATTAATCAAGCTTTTTGATATAAGAACGGCGACGCTTCTTACACTCATGATCGAATTCCTTAAACTGCCCCTGATTCTTGATGTTCGTCTCGAGAATGGCGTTGGTCTCGGCCCATTTCACGCCAGCCTCCGTATATTTGCGGAACATGTCGGCCTGCACAAGGGTGTTCACGCCAGAGTTCTGGTAATCCGGATTCACCCCGACAAGCAGCATCTCGACACCTTCCTCCCTCTTGAAGAAAAGCGATTTTGCAAGATACCACCATCCGAAAGGGAAGAGTTTGCCGCGGCTTCGCTGCAGCGCACGCGCAATTGAAGGCATAGTGATGCCGAAAGCCACAATCTCATCGCGCTCATTCTCGACAAGGCTGACATAATTAAGGTCAAGAACCTTCAGATAGAAACCGATATATTTGTCGGCCATCTTCTCAGGAAGGACCGTGAAGTTATAAAGATTCTTATAGCAATCGTTGATTATCTTGAAAATCTTGTGCGCATAGTCTTTCTCCCTGATCAATTTGCGGGTGAGAGGAGTGATATGCACATTGGCGCGCTGCTTAATGATGTTTGCCATCCGGGCGACACGCTCGGGAAGAGCCTCTGGCACATATATCTTATACTCTATCCAGTCGGCATCTTTCTGAAAGCCCATGGCATCAATATGATCCACATAATAAGGATAGTTGTATATGAGAGCCATGGTGCTGAGCTGGTCAAAACCCTCAATGAGAAGCCCCTCCGGGTCGAAGTCAGTAAACCCGAGCGGGCCAACAACAGACTCCATGCCATACTTGCGCCCGAATTCCTCGACCTTGTCCATCAAGGCTTTGGACACCTCCCGGTCATCAATGAAATCATACCAGCCGAAACGGACCTCCTTGTGGTTCCACTGCTTGTTGGCAAGCCGGTTGACGATTGCCGCGACCCTTCCGGCAAGTTTCCCGTCCTTGTACGCAAGGTAAAGTTTCGAGTCACAGAACTCCTGAGCCGCCCCCTTCTTCTGATCCAGAGTGTCCATCTGGTCAAACTCAAGAGGCGGGACATAATATGGATTGTGTCTATATAGTTTCTCCGGAAAATTGACAAATTCACGCAGCTCCTTGCGAGACTGCACTTCTTTGATTTCTACTGACATTGTCTAGTTCTTTAGTATACGCGCTGCGAATATAAGACTTTTTTTTCACTTTCTGATAAACCGCGCCACCGCTTCCCGGCTTCTCCGCCCGCGCTCATCTCTCACATCCTCAAAGGCTCCCGCATTCCAGAGCCGCTCCAGTCCGAGGACAAGCTCGGAGCATTCGGCAGATGAGGAATCAAACTTCGGCAGCCAGCGTCCTATCATCACGTTTATGACAGGCCACTTGCAGTTGGCAGACCAGAGATCCATCTGCCTGCTGTCCGCTTCGGCCGCATAAAGCGCAAAAGAATACTCAAGTCCGGCACACCAGTTCTTCATCTTCTTGACCCGCGACGAACCAAGGTCTATTGACTTGAAATTAGGATAGTAATAATAGAATGGGAGATATGTTATCGTCACCGAAGGATTTTTGAGAAGCACCTCGCTCCACCACGGGAAATCCTCAAACGTTATGCCCTTTATGAAACTCACCCCGTCAAGCACCTCCCGGCGGATAAGATGACGCCAGACATAAAAATGCTTGAGAGGCCATTTTATACCCTTGGGATGCGAACATTCAGTGACATGGGACATTATGTCCTCTGTCCGGCAGCACCTGACCTTGTCAATACTGAAACGCCTGCGGAAGCCAGCGGGACGGTAGCGGAGCGTGTCAAGACGCAGAAAGTGCCGGAGCATCGTCAGATTACGATAATTAGGGTCTTTATACCATGATACGATGTCCGTATTGTTCCGGGCGGCAAGGCCGAGCGCAATCTCAAAAGTCTGAGGATGGATGAAGTCATCCGAATCAAGAAAGACGACATATTCGCCGCCGGCCTTTGACAAGCCGAAATTACGGGCATCGGAAAGGCCGCCGTTCGGTTTGTCATAAAGGATGAAGCGCGGATCCGCCTTGGCGTATTCCTCGACAATGGCCCGGCTGCCATCAGGACTGCCGTCATTGACACATATTGCCTCCCAGTCCGGGAATGTCTGGCCCAGAACGGAATCGAGGCAACGCCTCAAATATTTCTCGACATTATATACGGGTATTATTATTGAAACAGCAGGCATGTTCTTCATTCGGCATTGATGAAACGGTATATCTTCATACGGCATATCCAGTATCCAAGAGCAGGGGGAGAGTCAAAACCGCCCTCGCGCCTGAGTTTAATCAGCGATGAGCGCAGTTCCTTCCTGTCGGAGGGCGGAGACAGTTCAAGATTACGCCTGAGCTGGAAACGGATCATAGGCCAACGGCAGAGCCGTGACCAGGCCCGCTCCTGGAATGCATCGGCTTCCTTGTACAGACGGGTGCAATGCAGCAATCCGGCAATCAGGCAGCGTGCCCTCAAACTTCCACCTCCGGTGCTCATGTCCAGCGAGGATGTATTCATATAATAGTAGTAAAGCGGCAGTTGTGTAATGGTCACGGACGGGTTGCGCAACGCAAGTTCGCACAACCACGGGAAATCCTCATAAATCTTTAATTCCGTCATGAATCTCAGATCCCTCACCAGATCGGCGCGGAAAAGGAACTGCCAAAGGTAGAAATGCCTTATCGGCCACTCCAGCCCCCTAGGATTTTCCATCTCCGTCAAATGAGCCACCATATCGTAGGAGACCTTACGCTTCACCTCCGCCAAGACATATCGGGCCGACATGCCGGCAGGCATGAAATCGTCAAGGACAAGACTAGACTTCATTCTTGAAATCAACTCTGAACGGTACGCACGATCATAAGTCCAACAGACAATGTCCGTAGAATCAGTTCTAGACATTCCAACGGCCAGTTCAAGTGTCTGCGGATGGATGAAATCATCCGGATCCACAAAGACCAGATACTCCCCGCGGGCCGCATCAAGGCCGGCATTGCGGGCATCAGCCACACCGCCATTAGGCTTGCTGATGACTTTAAAACGCGAGTCCTTCACCGAATATTCCGACAATATCCCGGAAGAAGCGTCAGTACTCCCGTCATCGACACAGACGGCCTCCCAGTCAGTGAATGTCTGCCCCTCAAGGCTGTCAAGGCAGCGGCGAAGATACCTCTCCGCATTGTATATCGGAACAATAATAGAAACTGTGCACATAAGTATCGTCCAAAGGTCTGCGAAGATAAGCGATAATATGAAATAATCAAAGAATTGCCTATCTTCGCCACGATGAAAGCAAAAGCCGCAATATCTTTGGCCTTGGCCGCCCTCATGTCTCTCTGCGGGCGTGAAGCCGCCGCAAGCGGACACTATATCGGGATCTACAACTCGCTCAAAGGATTCGGCATCGGCACGGCTGTCAAATCCTCGGACGGAAGTTCGATTTCTTTCGTCAACATCTACGCCGACATGTTCGGAGTCCTCTCCGGACGGACCCGCGATGTCGGCATAGCCGCGAGTCTGACAAAGGATTACGTGATCGCATACGCGGACTACGGATACTCCTATCTCTCGCTGCACGCCGGCCCGGGATTTTTCACCGGATACGTGCACGACTATGAGCGGCATTTCTTCAGTTCAGAAGGACAGACATACAAGGCCATGGGGTTTGTCGCCGCACTTGCGGGAAACATTGGCCTGTCTGCCGATTTCTTCGCCCACCGCCTGGGCATTGACATCAGTTTCAGCGTAAACCCGGGGCTCCATATCCGCAAGGACAGGGATTCGGGGGCGGTTCTCCTTTCTCTCTACAAACGCGGGCTGTATTACTGCCTGACGCCGCAGTTGTGCCTGTATTACAGATTCTGAGCCATGAGACGATTTCTGCTGGCATCCGCCTTGTTATCCCTGCTGTCCATCGCTGCCGCCGCCCGGGACGGATACGCCCCGGAGAGGCTCCACTTCGGAATCGAGTGGGGATACGGGCAGGGCATCTACAGCTATTCCCATATAAACATCATAAGCCAGGAAGGCTACCGCATCAACGAAGCCACACACAAGATAGGGGGTAATCCCACCGGAGAGATTCTCGCCAAGGTAGGATATGACCTGCATGAGAAAGTCAACCTCAGCATCTGCGCCGGCTGGATCGGCATCGCGGAAGGCTGCCAGACGTACCCTGTACTGGTGCGGATCTGCTTCGCCCCAAAAGGACTCTGCAATGAAGGGTTCTTTACCTATATGGACGGGGGAATAGGATTAAGAAGTGAAGTCGAGGCATATAGCCGGCCGGTACTGCCGGTTTTCGACGGCGGGGAAGGATACAGGCTATGGCTGGCCCCGACATTCTGTCTGGATGTAATGCTGAGCCTGCGGGCAGCTTTCGACAGCCCTCTCATCATGAACCCGGAAGGTCCGGGGATAGTACAAAAAGAAAATATCCGCCACAATGTGGCGGAATTCTATAGCATAAATCTGTCTATAGCCCTGTCTTTCTGAATTTTACTTCATAAAGAGGAGCACCATGTACGCGACATAAACAAGTATCATCACGATCCCTTCCCAGCGGTCTACCCTGTCCCTATGTCCTGTATATGCGCAGAACAGAAGGATCAGTATGCTGAACAGCAAGACGGCAAAATCCACCGTGGTCATGGCAGCGGTCGAGAGGGGAGTGATGACAGCAGAGCCGCCGAGTATAAGCAGAATATTGAACACATTGGAACCCAGAACATTACCCATGGCCAACTGATCCTTGTGCTTTGCAGCCGCAGCAATGCAAGTGGCAAGTTCCGGCAAGGAAGTGCCCCCGGCAAGCAGGGTGAGTGCGATGACCTTGTCAGAGACCCCGATCGCGTGTGCAATATTGGTGGCATGCCCGACGAACAGTTGTCCACCGAAAACAAGTCCTGCCAGCCCGGCTGCAATCAACAGAACGGCAACCCACACGCTGCGCTCTTTCTGCTGACTCTTTTCTGCATCTTCAGAAGGCTTGTCAAACTTAAAGCAATAGTAGATATAAGCAGCGAAAACCAACAGCATCACAATGCCTTCAATACGGTTGACACCACCCCCTGTAAGACTCAGGACCATGAACAGTATCGTGACCCCCAAAGTCATTGGAATATCGACACGCGCATTGGCCCGCGTCATCGCCACAGGAGCTATGACTGCCGTAATGCCAAGAATCATAAGGACGTTGAAAATGTTGGAGCCCACGACGTTACCGATAGCGATATCGGCATTTCCCTGAAAAGCCCCGGTGAGGCTCACGACAAGCTCCGGGCAGCTGGTTCCGAAGCCGACAATTGTAAGTCCGATGACGAATTCACTGATTCCGGCCTTGCGGGCCACAGCCGAAGCTCCGTCAACAAGCCAGTCAGCCCCGAACACAATCAGCGCAAGCCCGACAATCAGAAGAAGAATATCTATACCCATTGTTATGAGAGTTTAAGAAGTTCAAGACGGCAGACGTTCTCGACATGCTGGGTATGTGGAAACATATCCACCGGCTGGACATCCGTGATCCGGTATTTTCGGCAGAGCACTTCAAGGTCGCGTGCCTGCGAGGCGGGATTGCAGCTCACATACACAATCCTTTTCGGCTCAGCACGCAAAATAGTCTCAACCACATCCGGATGCATTCCAGCCCGAGGAGGATCGGCAATGATCACATCCGGACGGCCATGTTCCGCAATGAAAGTCTCCGTCAGGATATCTTTCATGTCACCGGCAAAAAACTCGCAGTTGCCTATGCCGTTGTCCCGGGCATTGACTTTTGCATCTTCAATAGCTTCGGGCACGTACTCTATGCCTATGACTTTCGCCGCCTTGGAACTGACGAACTGGGCTATTGTGCCTGTACCCGTATAGAGATCGTAAACAGTCTCCTCACCTGTAAGAGATGCAAAGTCCCTGGCCACGGTATAAAGTTTAAGAGCCTGAGCGTTGTTGGTCTGGTAAAAGGATTTCGGACCAATACGGAAGCGCAGATCTTCCATTCTCTCGTAAATAGCCTCATCCCCGCGATATAGTATGCACTCCTGATCGGCTATGCTGTCGTTCAACTTGGAATTGATGACATAATAAAGAGAAGTTATCTCAGGAAAAGCCTCCGCTATGGCATCAAGCATAGCCTCGCGTCCGTCAAATTCTGTCGCGAAACAGATGATGAGCATCACCTGACCGTCATCGGTCGTACGGACAAACATATTACGGAATACGCCAGTATTTTCACGGATGTCATAGAATGGGATTCCATGGCTTATGGCATAATCCTTTATGAAGAGGCGCAGAGCATTGGAAGGCTCTTTCTGAAGATAGCAGCGCTTGATATCCAGGACTTTGTCGAAAAATTTGCCCACATGGAAACCGAGGCCCTGCCGCTGCTCCTGCGGAATATTGTCAGGATCCTCATCTGGAAGTATCCACCTCTTGTTTGATGCAGTGAATTCCAATTTGTTACGGTACAGCACCGTCTTGTCAGAACCGATCGTAGGGGAGACCTCCGGGAACTCCAGGTGACCTATTCTCTTGAACTGGTCAGCAACCTGACGGCGCTTTGACTCCAGCTGCATAGGATAAGGGATAAGCTGCCAACGGCAGCCTCCGCAGATGCCGAAATGTTCGCAGAAAGGCTCAAGCCTGTACTTTGAAGGCTTGACAATCTCTGAGATCCGTGCATCTATGAAAGATTTCTTCTTCCGGAGCACGCGGACATTCACAACATCTCCAGGTACCGCATATTCCACGAACACTACAACTCCGTCATCTGTGTGGGCGATGCATTTGCCTTCAGCGGCAATATGCTCTATAGTAAGATTCTCAATAATCTGTACTTCTTTATCACGTTTTGCCATACGGGCACAAATATAAGAAGTTGTTTTGAATTTATTTGTCATAAATTTTATGAAGATTTTTCTGTCAGAGTTTTTTCTGGATTTTGAGAAAGATAGTAGAACTATCTGACCGAAAAAGCCAGGGAGAACTATGGCGAAAAAGCAAGTAAAAGGATTTTCAACATAAATCAAAACAACTTCTTATACAAGTTTCGCGTTCGGCGTCTAGGGCGCGCCGCAAATATGGCAACTCCCCCGCTTCCCGCCGTTTGTTACACAATTGATATTATGTTAAGGTGGCTATATTGCCAACACCACCCCGTCCTTAATCAAAACAACTTCTGAGTCTCCGCTCAAAGAATATGCTCCTTCGATACGACAGGATTGGCATACAGACTGTAGAAATACCTGCGCAGCTCATCACGGTCAAGTTCAGGCTCAACCATATCCAGACGCCGCTCCGCATAATCAACGAAAGACTCACGCTCCGAAGAACTGTACAGCGCGGCATATTTCTCGCTCCCGTTCAGTATGTCATAGGCTATATAATTGGTATTCCACAATTTATAGCCCTCGACTATGCGGCTGTCGATCATGTCGCGCACCATCTGATAGCGCTGAGCACGCTCGCAGGCCGAAGCCAGCTTCAACTCATCAGCAGAAAGCGGTCGGCACACGGAAAGATGGATGCCTCCTTTCCACATCTTGATACCGTCAAGTATGCTGCGTGTATCCTCCCCTTTTTTCTTGACATAACGTTGCCTGGAAGCAATCATTGTCTCCCGGGCCTTATTGATGTCGCAAGGCTCATACTCGTATGATATGCTCATCGGGGTGATGTCCAGTTCGTAAAAATCCTCATAGAATCCCTTCATCCCGCTCATATCCAGCATCTTGACGATTCCGTGCGCAGTTCTGTCAAGCCCGTTCTTGGCCCGGCCCTCTTTCTGTGCTATCCAGATGGAACTCCTGCCTTGGGCGACACTCTCCCTGATATACTCCGAGAGCAGGCGCGATGCGGCATAAGCCTCGCGCGCGGGCAGACCGCGTATAACCCGGATCATCTTCACCGAACGCAGCAGATCTGAAGCCATCCTATTGTCATCCATGAGATTGCTCCCGATACACAACTCCATCAACGGAATACCATGCCTATATAGGGCAAGTTGTGCAAGCGCCGCATCAAGGGTTATATCACGATGATTCGATATCGCAAGAAAAGTCCGCCCACGCTGCACATTCTCAATACCTTCGCAGACAAACCCGGAAGAGGTACGCTCAAGAAGAGCGTCGATTGCAGGTGCCAGCACATTACACTGAAAATCATCCACAGACTCGACTCCGCGGAACATCCGCCCCAAACTGAAAAACGGTTTCCCGGGGAAAACGAACTTGGATGCAACAGCCAGAAGCGGGTTATATGAAAGCCTGTGCAATGTCCGGACGGCCTTGTCCTCCGGAAACGGCCTTATCTCATCAAAACGCTTATCTTCCATCACTGCCCTGCTCTGAAAAGAAGTGAACTGTCCCCATAACTGAGAAATCGGAAACCATGGCCGAGAGCATAATTGTAGATCCTCTGCCAATCACCGCCCACAAAGGCGGAAATCAACAGAAGCAGCGTGCTCTGCGGCTGATGAAAATTGGTCACCATCATATCCACGGCCCTGAACTTGAATCCAGGCACTATTATTATCCTCGTGCCAGCCTTCAGTTCCGTAAGAGAATTTTCTTCAAGGTACTTTATTATAGCATCAAGAGCCTCTTCCGGAGAATACTGATACTCTCTGGTATAAGGATCCCATTGGCCTACATCACGCGGCTCACCGTTCTCGATACAAGATACACCTATATAATAGAGAGACTCCAGTGTACGGACAGATGTCGTACCGACCGCTATGACTTTTCTGCCGCCGGCATGCAGATCACGCAAAAAATCCAGACTGACGGCAAAAGGCTCCCGATGCATCGTATGCCCGGAAATAAGCGAGCTCTTTACCGGCAGAAATGTCCCAGCGCCTACATGGAGACATACCTTCTCGACATCTATACCCTTGTTCCGAATGCGCTCCAGCACATCTTCCGTAAAATGCAGTCCGGCAGTCGGTGCCGCCACTGAACCTCTGATTTTCGCGTAAAGAGTCTGATATCGTTCAATATCAATATCTTCCGTTTCCCTATTGAGATATGGCGGAATCGGAACCTGACCGCAAAGTTCAAGCACCCTCGAGAATGGCATTCCGCCCTGCCAGCTGAATTCCACGACACCGGTCTGGCCTTCACGCGAGATCAGACGCGCCTTGAGCGCCATACGGGACAGTTCTCCGTCATTTACGTCAAGCGAGAGCACGTCGTCCTTCCAACGCTTAGCATTGCCGATAACGCACGTCCAGCAGCAAGACTGAGTCGATGCAAAATTGATATTATAGTCAGCAGGTTCATAAGGCTCAAGGCAAAAGACCTCTATATGAGCACCCGAATCCCTCCGGAAAAAGAGACGGGCAGGTACAACCTTAGTCTCATTAAACACCATAATGGCATCAGAGGGGAGACAATCGGGAATCTCACGGAAAACCCGCTCGCTGATCTCACCATCTCTATACACGAGCAATTTTGAAGAATCCCGCTGCGCAAGCGGATACTTGGCCACCCGCTCGTCCGGCAGAGGATAGTTGTAATCTTCTATTCTGATCTCTGGTATCATGGGTGCAAATATAGTGATTAAAATCGAGCCTCACTGATTAAGTTTTGTAAATCCAATGCAAACAAATGTAAATATTGGCGAGTTAACAACATGTATGGAACATTGTTTACATTTATACTATAAGTTGAACTTATTATTATCTATTATCATTCGTTTATCTACTGAAAATCAGCTATTTACTTTAATTACCTTTACTTTTGATTAACTTCGGTCCCCACACTCTGGGCCCTCCTTGGCCACATAATCAATCTTTCACTACAATGCAATGCTTTTATATTCTATATATCAAATGATTACCACCTTTATCTATACTATCAATTCATCTTTACTTATTAACAACTTATCAACACCTCCGTTTGTTAACATGTGTAAAACTTGTTTTATTGAAAAGTGTTGTTTATTTTTGTAAAAACAAGTGTTACATTATGAACAAGCGTTTGGAGCAGTTTCTCAAGGCCGAGAACATCAGCCAGTCCCAGTTCGCGGACAGCATCGGGGTCGCCCGGGCCAGCGTTTCCCATATTCTGGCCGGACGCAACAAGCCAGGCTTTGACTTTATCCAGAGCATGGCCAAGCAGTACCCCACGCTGAACCTCGAATGGCTGATCACCGGCAAAGGCAAAATGTTTTCAAGTACAGCAGCCCCGGCTACCCTGTTCGACGATGAGAATCCGCCAGAAGCAGCCAAAACTACAACGGCAGGAGAAAACGCAAATGCCAGCCAACCGGTAGGCAAAACGGCCAACGAAAAGGCAGAACCTAAAGCCGCTACTTTAGATATACAGATTCAACAGACAGATAATCAACGGAATATATCCAAAATTATTATTTTTTTTGATGATAACACCTATCAAGAATTGAAATAAAGTCCTAAATTTGCGGCCTATGTGCTTATACGACATCATAATCAAGCCTCTGGCCCGAAACATGGACACAGAACGTGCATCGCGTCTGGGCTTGAAGTATTTCCAGCTCATAGGCAAGATTCCGTTCGCACGCAAGTTCAACCGCCTGATACACTCCAACAGGCAGGAAGGCCTGCAACGCGAAGTCTTCGGCCTCAAGTTCTACAATCCCATCGGACTCGGTGCAGGACTCGATCTGAACGGCGAACTGTACAACGACCTCAACAATTTGGGATTCAGTTTCACGGAGGTCGGCCCGATGGGTGTCAACGGAACACGCAAGGCCATCAGCCATATCCAGAGAGACGCTCCGGACGACATAATCGCCGCCTGCATATCAAAGGACTACCTGACCTGCTTCACTCTCGCCTACGACTTCTTCGACATGTTCATAATCGACCTGTCTGAAGACCCGGCCACTGAAGAGACGAATGCACTGCTTGAGTCTAGAATCACGGAACAGGAATACAAGCCGATCATAATCAAACTTCCCGACTACATAAACGGACCCGAACTTGACAAAATAGCGGACTTCTGCATGATGAACAGCATCGATGGCATAGAGCTCCGCTCCAACAGTCAAGTCCGTCAGGTCGCCACACACACCGCAGGCCGCCTCCCTGTCATAGCCAACTGCCACATCGACACCCCGGAACAGGCGGCAGAATCCTTGAAGGCCGGGGCTTCCCTGGTCGAAATACGCACAGGTCTACTGAAAGAGGGACCGGATATCGTAAAAAGAACCTTAAAATATCTAAAGAATGAAAAAGCCGGTACAATATAGAATAGCCGAACTTCTCAAAAACAGCGGCGACACGCTGAGCGCTGCCGAATCATGCACGGGCGGTTACATATCACACATGATAACCATGGTCTCAGGTTCATCCTCATACTACCTCGGCTCCGTCACTTCTTATGCAATCAAGATCAAAGAGAGCGTGCTCGGCATTCCGTCTGAGGTGATCGAAAAGAACGGCGTGGTCAGCAGCGAGGTCGCCGCAGCGATGGCAGAAGGAGTCAAGGCCCTCACCGGGAGCACGTGGGCAGTCGCAACGACGGGTCTCGCAGAAGGAGGCGACGAGCACTACCCGGAAGGTACGGTATGGATAGGAGTCAGCGGCCCGAGCGGCACAAAGACTAGAATCTACCACTGCGACTTGGGCAGAAAGGCCAACATTCGCCGATTTGCGCGTGTTGCATTGGAAACTTTGGAGAGTTACATAATTGAAAAGACAAATCACTGAATGTTATAGGCTGAAACAAATTTGTTTTAGTCTATAACATTTTTGTTAGACTGATTTTGTAAACGATAACGCCCGATTATGCGCGTTTTTCACCTCTTCAAGCACCCTCAGGAAGTTCTCGCCGGCAATCATGCTGATCTCACGGTGTCCGAATCCCCTGCGGCGCATCTCCTCAAAAACCAAGGAAAATTTTGATATGTCCTCAAGGCCGCAGGCCGTCACTTCTATCCCGTCGTAGTCGGTTCCGATCCCCACATGCTCTACTCCCGCCACCTCCACCGCATGCTCGATATGGTCCACAACCCTGGACACGGAGGGCCTTGGCAAAGCGGAGAGTTCATCCAGCAACTCATACCAGGCGGCACGCTTGGCAGGATCTGAAGGATCCTTGATGAACTCATCCTCTACACCATATTTCTGCCCGCGCCCGGACTCCGACAGGATGCGCACAAAGCCATCATCAAGAAAGCACGGGTATATGCTCATGCAGACTACCCCGCCTCCGTCAGCTATTCCGCGCATCAGTTCATCTGTAATGTTCCTCTTGTGGGTAGCGAGAGCGCGACAGCACCCGTGAGTATACGCAACAGGGACACGGCTCGCCTCCAGAACATCCCTCATCGTCGCATCGGAAGCATGTGCAAGGTCTATGAGCATGCCCATATCATTCATCTCGGCTACAAGCCGCCTTCCCAGAGGGCTCAATCCGCCCCAACGTCCATCCCCGGTACAGCTGTCCGCATAACGGTTGTCTGCACTGTGGGTCAAAGTTATATAACGGACTCCCCTTTTGTAGAAATGCTCCAGCAGCACGGCAGGATCGTCTTCACCGTCCAGTGCCGTGGCGTTCTCAATACCGAGCAGGACACTGACAATTCCCCTGCCGGCATTACGCGACACAGCCGAGGCGGATGTGGTCAGAGCCGCCATTGAAGGATACTCAAGCACCTGCCGCTCCGCCTCATCCAGCAGGCGGTCCGCATAGCGCGAAGCCTCCATTCCGGAAAGCGAGGCAGGCACATAAGCGGCAAAAAACGATGCGTTCACCCCACCCCGCAACATCTTCGGGAAGTCCACCTGCGCATGATCATTATCCTTCCCGAAGTCGCGCAGCCTGAGCATCTGGGAAGGCGCATCACAATGTGCATCCAATACTGTCATCGTCCCTCCTCCTGATACCTCAGCACGCTCGCATTCTTAATGTTGGCTATCTTGATCTGCGGAGAACCGTCATAAGTCAAAGACGCGCCATTTCTTATGCTTATAAAAAGCCACTCGCTCGCCGCCTGCTTCAAGCTGCAGATACCGCTCATGTCGATATTTGCCTCATTGACACGGAGGTTCAGGGCGTTGACGCTGCTCGATCCGCCGAGCCTGTAACTGACATACGGAGAACTGCCGTTGAGGATTGCCTTGGACGTGCCGTTGGAGACCATGGATATCCGCCCGCAATCTCCGTCAAAAACCATGCTGGCGTTTGACCCGAGGTCAAGTTCTGCCAAAGACGAAGCGCTGCAGCCAAGATTGAGTTCAGAACTCCCCACAGCCGTGACCCGAGCCGTATCGCATGCTATGCTTACATCAGCTTTCCCCTTTTTGGAAAGCATAAGGGATACATCGCGGGCACACAACGACACGCCGGAAACAGAAGCATTGTCCTTGACGCTTAGACTGAAAGATGAGGAGTCAACCACATTTCCCAGACTATCCAGGACCGCATTGCCGCCTATGGAGATGGACTTCAGCCCACGGGGCATCGTAACGGAGGCTCTGAATACGGCAGCAGGCGCATTCCTGCCTCTGAATTTCTTCCATATCTCACCAAGGTCATTTTTCTCATCCAGACTCAGCACGAGCACGCTGTCAATGACTTGGGCAGACATGAATTCCGTAAACTCCTCGCTGACGTCAAGCGAGACCGAGCACGAGTCCCCCTCGAACACACTGAGAACAAAATCACCGGAAACCGACACGCCTTCAAAAGCCCCCGGGTTCAAATCAATATGCCTGAGCTGGGCATGGGAAGGCAGGGTAAACGCACACATGAGCGCAAATGGCAAAATCCGTCTGAATACCAAATTCCACATAAGCTAATCTATCAATTCTCCCCACTCCTCAGTCTTGGAATCAAGGTCGCGCTTAAGTTCAAGATATTCGCGGGTCAACTCCATAATGTCATCTCCTTTCCCAGGTGACTGCAACACCGTCTCAATCTGTTTCATCTTATCCTCCAGCCCGGCAATCTCTTTCTCCAGCCATGCGATACGGTTCTTCCGCTTGCGGTCCTCGCGCACAGCCTGCCGGTTCTCCTCAAAGGCCTTTTTCTGGGAAGCCACCTGCACAGGAGCCGCTGCGACCGGGGCGCACTTGCGCTCCAGTTCCTGAAGATTCTCAATCTTGCGCTTCTCGAGAAAATCGGACACACTGCCGAGATGCTCCGTCACTTTGCCGTCGCGGAACTCATACATCTTGTTCACCAGCCCGTCCAGAAAATCCCTGTCGTGGGAAACCACGATCAGCGTGCCGTCATAGGCGGCCAGAGCCTGCTTGAGTATGTCCTTGGACTTGACATCCATGTGGTTGGTGGGTTCATCGAGTGCCAGCAGGTTATAGCTCTGGAGCATCAGTTTGGCCATTCCAAGCCTGGCACGCTCCCCTCCGGACAGCACAGAGACCCGCTTGTCGATATCTTCACCCCGGAACAGGAACTGCGCGAGCAGATCCCTCAACTTGGTGCGTATCTCCCCCACCGCTATCCGGTCAAGGGTTGAGAACACGGTTTCGTTCTTGTCCAGCACATCCTCCTGATTCTGAGCATAGTAGCCTATCTGCACGTTGTGCCCGACCCGGGCTTCCCCGCTTATAGGCTCCAACTCCCCCATTATCACCCTCATCATCGTTGTCTTGCCTTCACCGTTACGCCCGATGAAAGCGACCTTCTCACCACGCTTGATTTCAATGTCAGCGTTGCGGAACACGACCTTGCCGGGATAGCCCACCGTCAGGTCCGTCCCCTTGAAGACAACGTCCCCGGAGCGCGGCGCAGGAGGAAATTTCACATTCAGACGGACATTATCCGTCTCGTCTATCTCTATCCTCTCCAGTTTTTCAAGAGCCTTGATACGTGACTGCACCTGATTGGACTTGGTCGGCTTGTACCGGAATGCCTGTATGAACTCTTCCGTCTTCTGGATCATCTTCTGCTGGTTCTCGTAGGCCGCCGTCTGCTGCTGCAGGCGTTCTGCGCGAAGTTCCAGATAACGGCTATATGGCACCTTATAGTCGTTGATATGCCCGAGCATCACCTCCACGGTACGGTTGGTCACATTGTCAAGGAAACGCCTGTCATGGCTGACCAGAAGCACAGAACAGCGTATGGATTTGAGGTAGTCCTCCAGCCACTCGATAGACTCGATGTCCAGATGGTTGGTCGGCTCGTCAAGCAGCAGTACCTGAGGCTTCTGAAGCAGAATCTTCGCAAGCTCGATGCGCATGTTCCAGCCCTGCGAAAACGTCTCCGTATTGCGCTCAAGTTCGTTGTCCCGGAAGCCCAGTCCGAGCAGAGTCCGACGTGCCTGAACCTCAGGAGGTTCGCTGTGGCTGATCTCAAGGCGGTCGTTGAGATTGTTGAGATGCTCGATGAGTTTGGAATATGAGTCCGACTCATAGTCAGTGCGTGTCTCGAGTTCATGGGTCACGGCCTCGATTTCCGCCTCAATCTTCGAGACATCATCAAAAGCGCTCATCGTCTCCTTAAGGACGGAAAGCCCCTTATGGTGCTCCATTATCTGGGGCAGGTATCCTATGGTCACGTCGTTGGGCTTGTCGATGCGCCCGGAGGTCGGACTCTGAAGACCACAGATAAGCTTGAGTATAGTGGACTTGCCGGCCCCGTTCTTGCCGACAAGACCTATCTTGTCAGTCTCGCTTATATGGAAATTTATCTTGTCCAGCAGCACAAAGCCGCCGTAAGACACCGTAACATCCTCTACAGAAATCATTTGCTAAAAATTATCTTGTCAAAATACTCCGGTCTGTGAAAATCAGGCTTCGGAGTGCCGATCGGAAAAAGGCTCAGGTAATGCCGCTGCGGCAGGCCGTCCCCGCACTTGTAGAAATTGCCCCGGGCCTGAAGGCCGCTGAAACTCTTGAGTTTGAATGTCGAAGCGGGAATCACAAGCCTCATCTCCCACTCCTGCTGGCCTTCCCTCAAACCGAAAGGCTCACTGCCGAGACTTCCCTCCCGGATTATGCCCGCGTAGGCGCTTTCGGGAAGAAACTCCCTGTCATTCCGATCCCTGCCGCAGCACATATAGATCTTGCCTATGCAGCTGCACTCTATATTATAGTACAGTCCGTCATCACCCGGAGCGAAGAAAAACTCCACGCATGAATCCTTCCAGACAGGCTCACGGTCGGCAGCGGCCACAGCGAGGACAGAATCTTCTTTCACCTTGTAATGCAGGTACAGATTATCCCCGTCATGATGCGCCGCCACTGACACTTCAGGCCGTGCCGGCCACAGGTCAGGCCAATTGACGCAGTTTATTCCCCAAGTGCAGTTTTTTTCTGAGATGAGCATAGCAGAATCGAAAATTCATAAAGAAGGTACATAGGTATGGCGAGCACGAACATCGAGACCGGATCGGCCGGAGTTATCACAGCCGCCACTATAAGTATTGCCACAAAAGCGTACTTGCGCCATTTCCGAAGATCCGCCCTGTCTATCACCCCCAGTCGGGAGAGTGCCATGACCGCTGTCGGAAACTCGAACACCACCCCGTTGAGCAGAACCATAGATGTGAACATTGACATATACGACCCGAGGCTGATTGTGTTCACCACTTCAGCCGAGACAGTGTAATTGATGAAAAACTGGAGACAGAGCGGCAGGACAAGGAAATATCCCACCAGCACGCCGATATAGAAAAGCACTGTCGAAAGCAGGAACGCTCTCCGCAGGACACGCTTTTCTCCCACGTATAAAGCCGGGGCCACAAATCTCCATATTTCGCTGATTATAAACGGAAAAGAGAGGATGAACCCGACCGCCATACTGGCCCGGAGATGCACAAAGAACTGGGCGCTCAGTTCGATGTTGACAAGGTCGATCTTTATGTTCCAGCCCAGCAGCCGGTACAGCCAGAAATCCGGACGGGAGGGCGCTAGTATGATTCCGTCAAAAAGGAAACTCCGGAAACAAAGCCCCAGACAGGAAAAGGCGCACAGAAACAGAGCCGAGCGGAACAACGTCCCCCTCAGCTCGTCAAGATGGTCCCAGAAGGACATTTCCTTCTCCCCGGCCACCCCTCTTATTCAGGCTTGTTTGAAGAGCCGTCGTCTATCTTCTTCTGTCCGTCATCTTCTTTGCCGTCAAGGGCATCCTTGAAACTCCTGACACCCTTGCCGAGGCCCTTCATCAGCTCCGGAACTTTTTTCCCTCCGAAGAGCAGAAGAACCACGAACGCGATTACGACAACTTCCCACCAACCGATCATCAAAGGATAAGTCAACATAAGCAGCACTATTTAATGGCCGCGAGCGCGGACTCGATGGACTCGATACGGGCCAGGCAGTCAGATTCCTTCTTCCTCTCGGTCTCTATCACGGCAGCCGGCGCGTGCGCGGCAAATTTTTCATTTGACAACTTGGCCCTCACCCCCGCAAGGAACTTCTTCTGATGTTCCAGTTCTGCAAGCAGTTTGGTCTTCTCGCCTTCAGCATCGATAAAGCCCGCAAGCGGTACGCTGAATCCGAGAGTTCCGCAGATGAATGACACCGCTGCACCTTCGGCCTTGCCGGACTTTACAGCCGACAGGTTGGCCGCTTTCATAAGGACAGGCAAGAGTTCCTCAGGCAGGAGACCGTCAATGAAGAGTTCGAGACTCTGCTTAGGGGAAATCTGTTTCTGTGCCCGGATACCGCGGACTGATACGACCGCATCGCGGACAAGATCAAACGCCTCAAGGAATGCCGGATCGTACGGTCCGGCCACCGGAGTGCGCTGGAACATTATCGTCTCCCCATCAGAGCGCTCCTCCATAGCCTGCCACAGCTCCTCGGTGATGAAAGGCATCACAGGGTGTATAAGCTTGAGCAGTTTCTCGAAGAATCCGAGCGTAGCCTTGTATGTGGCCACGTCCACGGCAGAGCCGTAGGCCGGCTTGACCAGTTCAAGATACCAGCTGCAATAGTCATCCCAGAAAAGCTTGTATATGGACATAAGGGCGTCGCTGATGCGGAATTTCCTGTAATGGTCCTCCACCGTCTCTATGGTGCGGGAGAGCAGGCTGTCAAACCACTTCACGGCCACGGCGGCCTCCTGCGGCTGTGCAGCTGCATTGTCCACCTTCCAGCCGCTGACGAGTCTCCATGAATTCCAGATCTTTCCGCAGAAATTGCGGCCCTGCTCCACCTGGGACTCATCATAAAGGATGTCGTTGCCCGCCGAAGAGCAGAGGAGCATACCGAGGCGGACGGCATCAGCGCCATATTTGGCTATCAGATCCAACGGATTCGGACTGTTGCCGAGGGTCTTGCTCATCTTGCGGCCCAGTTTGTCACGGACTATGCCTGTAAAATACACATTCCGGAAAGGCACATCGGACATGAACTCGTCTCCGGCCATTATCATCCTTGCGACCCAGAAGAATATGATGTCCGGACCTGTAACAAGGTCATTGGTAGGATAATAGTAGCTCAGATCCGCATTCGGCTTGTGCTCCGGATGGCCCGGACGCTCCGGGTCGAACACAGAGATCGGCCAGAGCCAGCTTGAGAACCAGGTGTCAAGCACATCATCGTCCTGCCTGAGGTCAGCTGCCGTCAAGGACGGGTTGAGCTTGCGCGCCGCTTCCAGAGCCTTTTCGGCAGTCTCCTCCACGACCACGCTCCCGTCGGGGAGATAGTATGCCGGGATACGCTGCCCCCACCAGAGCTGACGGGAGATGCACCAGTCGTGGGCGTTCTCCATCCAGTGGCGGTAGGTGTTGCGGTATTTGTCCGGGATGAACTTGATCCTGCCGGACTCCACGCTGTCAAGCGCCTTTGCGGCAAGGCTCTCCATCTTGAGGAACCACTGCGCGGAGAGTTTCGGCTCGATCACAGCGTCCGTGCGCTCCGAGTAGCCGACAGGCGAGGTATATTCCTCTATCTTGACGAGGTTTCCGGCCTCTTCGAGCATCTTCACTATCTTTTTTCTTGCCACGAAGCGGTCCTCTCCGACCAGGATCTGCGCCTTGTCATTGAGACGCCCGTGGTCGTCTATGATTTCCAGCACCGGGAGGTTGTGCCGCAGGCCTATCTCATAGTCGTGGGCGTCATGGGCCGGGGTCACCTTGAGGCAGCCCGTACCGAAATCCATCTCCACGTAGCTATCCTCAATTACAGGTATCTCCCTGTTTATTAGAGGAATGAGGACTTTCTTGCCACGCAGCCAGTGATAGCGTTCATCGGCAGGGTTGACACAGATGGCCGCATCAGCCATGATGGTCTCCGGACGGGTGGTGGCGATCACAAGATACTGGTCCGTAGGATTGCCGGCCCCGTCTGATATATAGTAGCGCAGGTGATAGAAGTGGCTCTTGGTGTCGCGGTGAATCACCTCATCGTCACTGATGGCGGTGAGAGCCACAGGATCCCAGTTGACCATGCGGACTCCGCGGTAGATCATACCTTTATTATAGAAATGGCAGAATGTGGCTATAACCGCCTTGGAGAGTTCCGGCTCCATAGTGAAGCGGGTACGGTCCCAGTCGCAGGAAGCGCCGAGCTTACGGAGCTGCTGAAGGATGATGCCCCCGTGCTCCTCTTTCCACTCCCACGCATACTTGAGGAATTCCTCGCGGCTGATGTCCTCCTTGCTGATTCCCCTCTCCTTGAGCCTGGCCACGACCTTGGACTCGGTGGCGATGCTGGCGTGATCCGTGCCCGGCACCCAGCAGGCGTTCTTGCCGTCCATGCGCGCCTTGCGGACAAGCACATCGTTGATGGTGTTGTTGAGCACATGGCCCATGTGGAGAATTCCCGTCACGTTAGGCGGCGGGATGACTACTGTATATGGTTCACGGCTGTCCGGCTCCGAATGGAAGCACTTGTGTTCCGTCCAATATGCGTACCACTTGTCCTCGACCGAGGACGGGTTGTATTTTGCTTCAAGTTCCATAGAACGCAAAGATAGGCAATTTTTCAATAGAATTCGTAACTTTGCGGACTGTAAAACATATCGACAATGGACAAAGAAGAAAAGCAGATAAACATAGAGCTCAAGCCGGAAGTGGCCCGCGGCTCGTACTCCAATCTGGCGATAATCACCCACTCCAGAAGCGAGTTCATACTCGACTTCGCGACGATTCTGCCGGGACTCCCGAAGCCGGAGGTGCAGAGCCGCATCGTGATGGCCCCGGAACACTGCAAGCGGCTGCTCAACGCACTTGTGGACAACATCAGCAAATACGAGGCTCAGTTCGGCCCTATCGCAATGGAGGGCCAGAGGCAGGCCGGAAACACGTTCAACATCGCCGATCTCAATCCTAATGGCACCAAATCTTAAGCAGATCAAGGCCATCGTCTACGACATCGACGGTGTGCTCACCGACGGCTGCATAATCCCCGTCGGCCCCAATCCGGAGGATCTCGTGCGGATAGTGGACGCCAAAGATTCCTTCGCCTCCAGAGTCGCGGCTGCAAAGGGATTCATCATCGGAGTCATCTCCGGAGGAGACACTCCGGCGCTGCACAGCCGCTGCCTGCACATGGGGGCCAGCGAGCAGAACCTCCACCTCGGAGTGCGCGGCAAACTCAAAGTATTCAATCAGTTCCTCTCCGACAACGGACTGAAAGCGGAGGAGGTCGCGTATTTCGGCGACGACATCCCCGACACTCAGGTACTCCGCTGCTGCGGGGCGGGCTTCGCCCCCGCAGATGCCGTGCCGGAGGCACGGCAGGCGGCTGACTTCGTCACCCGCCGCAGCGGAGGCCACGGCTGTCTGCGCGAGGGAATCGAGATGATCCTCAAGGCACAGGACAAATGGCACTTCGACGAGGACAAATACGATCAGATCTATTGAGATGAAGCATCTTATACTCGGAAGCGGCTCCCCGAGACGCAAGGAACTGCTCGCCGGACTCAACCTCGAATTCACCGTCGACAAGGAAAACACTTTCGACGAGGGTCCGGAACCGGGCGTTGAAGCGCACCGCATCCCACTCGACATGGCTCTCGGCAAGTCCCGCGGTTTCCACCGTCCGCTCGGACCGGATGAGGTCCTGCTGACCGCCGATACTGTCGTCATAGTGGACGGCGAAGTGCTCGGCAAGCCGCACTCGCGGCAGGAGGCAGACAGGATGCTGCACCTTCTGTCGGGACGCAGCCACGAGGTCGTGACGGCCGTAGTCATCCGCGATGCCGGACATGAAGTCAGTTTCACGGACTCCACCAGAGTCGATTTCCTGCCTCTGAGCCAGGAGCAGATAGACTATTATATAGACAACTACAAGCCATTCGACAAGGCCGGCGCCTACGGCGTGCAGGAATGGATAGGCTATGTGGGCATATCCGGCATCTGCGGCTCTTTCTACAACGTCATGGGACTCCCCGTACACAAAGTCGCGGCGGCCCTGCAGGATTTCCTCCGCTGAGGGATGTTCACATATCCTTTCCGTTACGTCCCCGCCCCACAGATTGTCGAGGCATCCAAAGAACTGATTTCCAGAATACAAGCATCTCAGCAGCTGGACAGTCTGTTCCGCTGCGGCAAGATGATGGGTGTCCTGCAGACAGACGGAGGCTTTCTCTACGCATTCAGCGGACTTGCCGGCGGACAGGCTCTCGTCGAAGGCTTCGTCCCGCCGATATTCGATATCACAGACCCGACCGGACATTTCAAGATACGTGAAGCCGAGATCAGCGCGATGCCACCGGGCGAAGAGAAAAGCCGTGCCTCGGCAGAACTTCAGGACTGGCTCTTCAGCCGGTACATAGTCTCGAACGCACGCGGAGAACACCTCAGCATCAAGAAAATATTTGCCCGCCGAGGCCTCATCCCTCCGGGAGGAACCGGCGACTGCGCCGCCCCGAAGCTCCTCCAATACGCATACTCGCACTCCATGCGGCCGATAGCCATGGGCGAGTTCTGGTACGGCGATTCTCCGCGCGGCGAGGTCCGGCAGCAGGGACGCTTCTACCCCTCATGCACCGGAAAATGCGGCCCGCTGCTCAGCTTCATGATGGAAGGCCTTGATGTCGAGCCCAATCCGCTCGATGCCGAGTTCACCCGGGAAGCACCTTCGGTCATCTACGAGGACTCCCGCATCGTAGTGGCGGACAAGCCCTCCGGCATGCTGTCCGTACCGGGACGCACACGCTCGAAATCACTTCTTGAATGGTTGCAGGAAAGATACGGCGAAGTCCATTCCTGCCACCGCCTGGACATGGACACCTCGGGAGTCATCATCTTTGCCAGAGACGCAGGCACAAAATCCGCCATCGAAGCCCAGTTCGCCGCAAGACAGGTCCGCAAGACCTACAGGGCCAGACTCTCCGCAGGCCAAGGCCCTTTCCCCCGCGCACGCAAGGGCACGATAGCCCTGCCGCTGATCACCGACTGGTACGACAGGCCGAGACAGATGGTCGATTATGACAAGGGCAAACTTGCGATAACAGAATACGAAGTCTGCTCCGAACTCCCTGACGGAGAGACCGAAATCCTTCTTCGTCCCAAGACCGGCCGGACACACCAGCTGCGTGTCCACTGCGCCCACCCTTCTGGCCTGGGCCGCCCGATACGCGGAGACAAGCTCTACGGCAGCCCGGAGCACGGACGCCTCTGGCTTCACGCCGAAAGCATCACTCTCAAGCATCCTGCGACAGGGGAAGAAGTCACATTCCGCAGCGGACTGGACATAAGTAATCGTTAAAAAAGAAATGAGTTGTGACCGTCACGGCAACAACTCATACTAACCACATAATTAATAACACTAAAACTAATAACCAATAGGTTGACGGGCCAGAACGGTCACTTGCTCAACCCGAATGCAAAGGTAGTACTTTTATTTTATTCTCCAAAATTTTTTTGAAAAATTTTTAATATTTTTTTGCCTCCCTGAAAATCAAGCCTTTAGAAATAAGCAAAATTTTGAGTAAAGCCAAAATCACACGTACGGGAACAATCCGCGCAAATGCTTATCTTTGCAGTAGATATGAGATTCACATCAAGATCCGCATCACTTCTGGCAGCTCTGACGGCCTGCCTCTTCACAAGCTCTACCGCAGCCGCCGGGACAGGGACGGAGCAGCCGGACTCCACCGGCACAAAGCGGGGCTACAGCTTCCTCGCCCTGCCGCTTGCCGCCTTCGACGCCGACAAGGGCATACAATACGGGGCGTTCGCCAACCTCTTCGACTACGGAGACGGCAGCCTCTACCCCAACTACGCCTCCAAGACCTACTTCGAAGCGTCCCTGTTCTCCAAAGGCTCCCAGCAATACTTCCTGATGTATGACAACAAGAAGCTCATCCCTGGAGTCCGATGGTCCACATCCTTCGTACTGTCCCTCGACAAAGCCCTCGACTTCTACGGCTTCAACGGATACGCTTCCTGGTACGACCACGAAAGGGTAGCTCTCGGCAAAGCCAACTCCAAAGGACCGCAGGATCCATCGCAGCACCTCTACAGCCCATACTACAAGGCGGATCGAAGCCAGCTGATCGGCAAGACAGACATGATAGGACCCCTCGGCGAGCACCTCAGCTGGGAGGCAGGTTACCACTTCAGATGGATAGACGAAGGAGTGATCGACCGCGCCAGCCTCAACAAAGGCAAGGCCGACTACAACCACTTCCCCGACAGTGAGCCGACCCTCTTCGAGAACTACCGGCGCTGGGGGCTGATAGGCGACGATGAAGCCGACGGCGGATTCTACAGCAGCCTTAGGCTCGGCCTCGTCTATGACAGCCGCGACAAGGAGGGCGCTCCGACACGGGGCATCTGGGCCGAAGGACACCTGATGCTCGCACCGCGCTGGCTCGGGACCACCAACCCCTTCTACCGCTACTCTCTGACCATGAGGCAGTACTTCCCTCTCATCGGAGGCAACAAGCTCACGTTTGCCTACAGGCTCAACTACGAAGGGAACTTCGGCAACTCCGCCCCCTACTACGTCCTGCCTTTCATCACCTTGATGGGAGAAAGCTGCGACCGCGACGGGATGGGAGGCTACCGCACCGTGCGCGGCATCATGCGCAACAGGGTCGTGGGCCTTGACATGGCAAGCTACGTGGCCGAGTTGCGCTGGAGATTCTATGATTTCTCCGTCTTCGGCCAGGACCTGTCCCTCGGTCTCAGCATCTTCAGCGACGGGACGATGGTCACCCGCGGCAGGGACATGAGTTTCAAGGGAAAAGAAGAATACCGCGCCTCATACGAAGCCTACATGGGCAAGGGCAGCTTGCACGACAGGCCGCACATCACCGCCGGAGCCGGATTCAGGATCATCCTCAACGAGAACTTCATCCTCGCATTCGAGGGTGGAGTGCCGCTGAGCAGATTTTACCCCGCCACCAGCCCACTCTACAAGCAGGACGGCAACGGGGCATTCTATATCAACAGCGGCTACCTGTTCTGAGCCGCTTACCAACCCTTGCGGATATTGTCCGCCACCATGGAGACAAGCCTCGGAAGCGAGGTCGTGCTGGCCCAGGCGCTGTGCGGAGAGAAGCGTATCCTCTCAGGATGAGACAGATGCAGAAGTGGACTGTCAGCAGGCAGCGGTTCGGTCTCAAACACATCCAGAGCAGCTCCGGCAATCACCCCCTCATCCAGAGCTCTGGCGAGAGCCGCCTCGTCCACTATCCCTCCACGCCCGAGATTGAGCAGAACAGCGCTGCTCTTCATCTTACGGAGCTGCTCCTCAGCGATAAGGCCGCGGGTACGGTCATTGAGCGGAGCATGGATGCTCACCACATCCGCGCAGGAGAGCATTTCATCGAGCGGAAGACTTGGATAGTCGTGATTATGAGAAGTACCCGAAGTTGAATAATATACCACCCTCATCCCGAAAGCGGTGGCGATGGAAGCCACCTTCGAGCCGATGGTGCCCATCCCCACTATTCCCATCGTGCGCCCGCACAGCTCCACTGAAGGGCGGGTCACATCAGTGAATATGCCGGAAGCTGAATAACGCCCGCTGCGCACGCATTCATCAAGATACGGGGCATTGCCAAGGAGCGAAAGCAAATGAGTAAAAGTGGCCTGTACCACAGCATCGGTGGAATAACCGGCCACATTGCGGACTATAATCCCTCTGTGGGCAGCAGCCTCCAAATCAATATTGTTGACCCCGGTAGCGGACTCGCAGATGAGCCTGAGCTTCGGGGCCCGGGACATCAGTTCATCGTCCACCGTGACCTTGTTGACCATCAGAACATCACAGTCACCCACCCTCTCCAGAGATTCTTCCCTGGTGCTGGTATGATAGGTGACAAGCTCCCCGAGGGAGCGGATCTCGTCCAATGGGGTATCCCCCAGCGTGGACGCGTCAAGGTATACAATCTTCATAAGGACAAAAATAGTTATTTTTGCAGAATGAAAGATTTCAAATCCCAGACAATATCCCTCGAGAATGTGATCAACGCCCGCGAGCTCGGAGGATTCGAAACTGCTGACGGGCACAAGATCCGCCACGGCCTGCTCCTGCGCGGCGCCAGACTCAGCGAAGCCAGCGATGCCGACCTGCAAAGGCTCAGCGAAGTATATAAACTGCGCAGAATCTTCGACTTCAGGATGGAGTCTGAAGTCCTTCAGGCACCGGACAGAGGAGTGGACGGAGCTGAATACTGCTGGCTGCCCGCCATGGATCCGCAGACATGCGAAAGTTTCAACAGCTATATTGCCGAAGGCGGATTCACCGGCATCGAAGACGTGGTACAGAGGGGCTGCACTTTCCCCTCCGTCAAGCAGGCCGCACGCACACTCTACACGTCCCTCGTCGAGAGCAGCTACACCCAGGATCAATACGCCAAGTTCATGCGGGGAGTGCTTGATACGACAGACGGAGCCATCTACTGGCACTGCACCCAAGGCAAGGACCGCACCGGCCTGGCATCAGCGTTCATCCTCTCTGCCCTCGGAGCTGACAGGGAGACGATCCTTGAAGACTACAACATCTCCAACGAATTCTACCGCGAAGACGTTGCAAAGATGACCGCCATTGTACGTGCCAACGGCGGCGGAGACGAGGAAGTGGAAGTCGTCAAGACGTTCATCGGTGCCAACAAACGATACTTCGCCGCCGCACTTGACCGTATAGACGAAATCTCCGGCTCCATGGACGAGTTCCTCGCAAGCAGGCTCGGGATCGGCAAGGAGGAACGCCAGACCTTAAGACTCAGATACCTCGAATAGCTTCAGCAAGCGCTTCGAGCGCCGGGATATCAGACTCGTGCAGACGGCTGCGGATCGTGACCTTGCTCCCTGTCAATTCTATCTCTTTCATCGTTGAGAGCATGTCAGCCATCACCTTTCCCGCTGTCGGCGCCCAGCTGCCGTTCTCGATCAGAGCGACCTTGCGTTTCTGCCAGTTCTTTATCTGCAGGTGGTGCAGGAAGTCATACATAGGCGGGAACAGCCCCGCATCGTAGGACGAAGCCGCAAGCACCACCCTGTCATATCGGAAAGCATCGCTCACCGCATACGAGATTCCGCAGCGGCAAAGGTCACGCACCGACACCTTGACTCCTGACTCCTCCAGCATTCGCGCAAGACGCTCTGCGGCAAGAGCCGTTCCTCCGTGGATCGAGGCATGCGCTATCAGAACTCCTGAAGTTTCAGGCACATACGCACTCCACACATCATAAAGTTTCACGGCCCCGGCCGGATCAGAGTCGAGCACAGGTCCATGAAGAGGGCAAATCATCCTTATGTCCAGAACGGCTGCCTTACCTAAAAGTTTCTGCACCTGAGGTCCGTATTTGCCGCAGATGTTGAAATAGTACCTCCGGGCCTCTGACCTCCACATCTGAAGGGACACTCCCAGCAGACCGCCTGTCCTTGAGAGCGCCCCGAACTTGCCGAAAGCGTCGGCCGAGAAGAGGATCCCGTCAGCCGCATCATAACTCATCATCACCTCAGGCCAATGTATCATCGGCGCCATGATGAACTGGAGTTTACGTGAACCCAAGTCCAGAGTGTCACCTTCCGCTACGGCAATGGTCCTCCCGCTGAAGTCCACACCGTCGAAAAACTGCGGAAGCATCCTCACGGCAATGGCCGAAGCAACTATCTTCATTTCGGGATAATCGGCCATCATCCTTGCAATCATGGCAGAGTGGTCAGGCTCCATGTGATGCACCACCAGATAATCCGGCTTCCTCTTGCCGAGAGCGCTCTTCAAGTTTGACAGCCACTCCTGTCCTGTACGGACATCGCAGGTATCCAGCACGGCAAGCTTTTCATCATCAACAATATATGAATTATAGGACATTCCCTCCGGGACTCTGTATTGATTCTCAAAGAGATCCAGTCCCAAATCGTCGCAGCCGATATAGCTGACGGAAGGTGTTAGTTTAGTTACCATATTTGCAAATTTTGCGTAAATATAGAAATTTATCTCAGTTTCTCCGCCTCGAAGTGCGCCCGCGTCCGTACGAAATAGAAGGCAAGTCCAGCCAAGTTGATTCCGAATGCCACCCAGAATGCAACATGGTAACCGAAATGCTCCGACAGCACGCCGCCCAGAAGCACCCCGAGCCCCACTCCGGCATCCCACGAACTCAACACTGAAGAATTGGCCGTGCCGC
This sequence comes from Bacteroidales bacterium UBA6431, assembly GCA_002439095.1. Classification (GTDB taxonomy): domain Bacteria; phylum Bacteroidota; class Bacteroidia; order Bacteroidales; family UBA932; genus Cryptobacteroides. The sequence goes on from DJOT01000012.1 coordinate 37,114, forward strand.
GCCTGTCATGCGGAGCGAGGTTAATGAACATGTTCTGGAAGGCCGGGAACATGTGCCCGTTACCAAGACCTATTATGAACGCCGAGAGATAATAGCCGATGCTGTCATGCAGAGCAGCGAAGACCAGATACCCCAAAGCTGCGACGCAGCCTCCGAGCGCCGCGTTGCGCGAGACGAGATTCCGCCTCAGCGACCGCGCTCCGGTAAGACGGGAGACGATCAAACCCAATGCGAAGAGAGTGAAGAACATACCTGTGCCGCTTGTGATGCCGAGCTCCTCCTTGCCGTATATGGCAAGATATGTAGACACCACCCCGTAGCTGAACGCATAGCAGGCCAGTGTCAACGCCTCCCGCCAGCCTTTAAGCAGGAAGAACCTGTCCCATGACAGAACCCCACCCCTCCGCGGGAACTCTTTGCGCGGAAGCCTTATCGTCGAATCAATGGCAAGACCTGCCACGGAGACGATGATGGACATCCAGAACAGAGCCTGGAAATTGCCTCCGAAAGCCTGCAGCACATAGACGGCAATCGCAGGCCCAAGGGCCGTGGCGAGGTTGTTGCTAAGCCCGTAATACCCGATGCCCTCACCTCTTCTGCTGGACGGGAGCACATCTATAGCCACAGTGCTTGCGGCCACAGTGGTGGCTCCGAACGGCGCACCGTGCAAAGTCCTGAAGAGTGCGAACACAAGCAAAGAACCGGCGATCAGATAGCCGAAAAACAGCAGCGAGAAGACAGTATAGCACACCATCAGCACCAGTTTCCTCGGGAAACTGTCCACGATATAGCCGCTCAAAGCTCTGGTCAGCAGGACCATCACAGTGTAGGCGGCCAGCACGGCACCGATGGTATCCTTCCCGGCCCCGAATGTCTCACTCAGATACAGCGGAAGAAGGGGCACAATAAGCATAAAGGCGAAGTTGAGCAGAAAATTGCCCGTCCACACCTTTATATAATTGGAGTTCCAGAGTTTCTCGTCAGCCATTGGCCCTGTTATAAATGTCCTTCAAAACCAGACCGGCCAGTGTAAAGCCGAAGATGCCGGTGATATGGGCCATGGTGCCGTTGATGGTGGCCTTGCCGGCGGAGAGAGCCTCCGCCCCGAGAGCATCCTCACCCACGGCCGCCACCCCGAGATTCGGGAGCACCTCGTCCCCGTATACGCAGAGGAAAGAGTGCTCCTGCACCCCGCCCTCACGACGCAGCTTCTTACGGAGCGCAGCCCCGAGCGGGCAGTCCCTCACTTTCCAGAAATTCCCGACCTTGATACGGGTGGGATCTATCTTCAGCGCAGCCCCGAGCGAAGAGAAGAACACTCCCGGTGCAGCCATTCCCCTTTTGATAAGGTCGGCCTTGTCCTTGAGGGAATCGATCGCATCTATTATATAGTCGTAGCCGGCCAAGGCAAAATTCTCCGCCGTCTGCGCAGAGTAATGCTCATTGCAGGCGATGATTTGCGCCTCAGGGCTGATTTCCAGAAGTCTTCGGCGAAGCACCTCAACCTTGACTTCACCTACAGTAGTTGGAGTGGCCATCAGTTGGCGGTTGACATTGCTCTCGCTGACAGTGTCGAAATCCACTATCGTCAGATGCCGCACGCCGGAGCGCACCAATGCCTCGGCGCACCAACTACCCACGCCCCCTACCCCGAAAAGGATTATGCGCACACGGGAAATCTCCGCCTGCGCATTCTCACCCACGAGGAGGGTCGTCCTCTGGAGATATTTGTCCATCTCCGTGATTATTTGCCGGCTACGGCGTCAATCTCGACCTTGGCACCCTTCGGAAGGGCAGCCACCTGGTAGCATACACGCGCAGGCTTGTCGCCCTTGAAGTACTCGGCATACACGGCGTTCATCGCCCCGAAATCGGCTATGTCATCCAGCAGCACGGTGGTCTTGACGATGTCGTCGTACCCCAGACCGGCTTCCTCAAGGATATAACCGAGGTTGTCCAGGCTGCGGCGGGTCTGCGCCTCTATGCCTTCCGGCATCTCCCCGCTCACCGGGTCCACAGGGAGCTGCCCGGAGATGAAGAGCGCGCCATTGAGTTCAACTGCCTGGGAGTAAGGCCCGACCGCTGCCGGCGCCTTTGGTGATGCTATTGTCTTTTTCATTGTCCTTAATAATTATTATCGCGGCATGCACCCGCCTCCGGACCCACAACGGCCCGCCCTGCGGCTGCGCCACGCAAATTTAGCAATTCCCCCGTGGTTTTCAAACAACATCTACAGCACCCTTACATACACTCTCCTACCGAGACCGCGGAAGAGTTTCACAAGCGTGGAGAGCTGGATGTCGGCGCGTCCCCTCTCCACGCGCGATATGAAACTTTTCTTCGTTCCTACCCTGTCAGCCAATTGTTCTTGAGTCAAACCTGCGCGTTTGCGCTCTTCCTTGAGCTGCTCACCTATAATAAAAGCGTCACACTCCATATCAAAACGCTCCCGTTCTTCTGTACCTGGTAAGCCGAAATCCTCCGAGATCAACTCCTCAACCGGAGTCAACACTGATATTTTCCTTTCTTTATCCATCATTCCATTGCTTGTTTTGCTTCTGCATAAAGTATTCCTTCATAAGCCTCTCCGCCTTGTCCAACTGTTCTGACGGTGTCTTACGTGTTTTTTTCTGAAAACCATTGAAAAGCACAACAAGATTCCCTTCATCAAAACAACAGAACACCCTGAAAGCATCTCCACTGCACTCCATCCGGATTTCATACAGACCGGATCTCCCTTCAATTGCTTTCAGGAACTTGGTCGGCACGGCCTCCATGACCATAATCAAGGTAAATACCTGATATAATTTCCTTAAAACATTTCTATCCAGAGTCCTTCTGAACTCTTTAAAATGATCCCCATAGACCACGACCCGTCTGACATATTCCCTCTTCACGGCACAAAGTTAACTAAAAAGTATACAAGATGCAACTTTATCAACAGCAAAATCCCATGGCAATCATACGGATTTGCATAATTCAAGGGGAATCAGTAATTTTGAAAAATTTTTATTATGATAAAGCATATCGTGATGTGGAAACTCCTTCCGGAGGCGGAAGGCAAGAGCGCGGCGCAGAACGCGCAGTGGATGAAAGAGCATCTGGAGGCGCTGATGGGAGTGGTGCCGGAACTGCGCAGCTGCGAAGTCGGAGTAAATGTGGCTCCCGGCAACTACGACGCCTGCCTCATAGCCACTTTCGACTCCCTCGAAGACCTCGAAAAATACAAGCACAACCCTGCCCACGTGGCTGTATCCGAATACTGCAAGAAAGTGCGCGAGACCAGGGTGGCATGCGACTATATCTGCGAATAAGATGGAACGCACCCTTGTTATACTCAAGCCCTGCACCCTACAGAGAGGCCTGTGTGGGGAGATCATCTCCAGATTCGAGAAGAAGGGCCTGCACCTGACGGCCCTCAAGATGTACCGCTTCACCAAAGAGAAATGCGCTGAACATTACGCGCACCTTGTCGGGAAGCCGTTCTACCCCATCATAGAAGCCTCGATGATGGCGGCTCCGGTGATTCTCTGCTGCTGGGAGGGCATAGATGCGGTGAAAGTGGTACGCGAGATGACAGGCTCGACCAACGGACGCGACGCCCTTCCGGGTACAGTGCGCGGAGACTACTGCATGAGCCACCAGGAAAACATCATACACGCCTCCGATTCCCTGGAGACGGCCGCCGTCGAACTGGACAGGTTCTTCTCCCCTGAGGATTATTTCACCTACGACACTCCGCTTCTCGGCTACCTGTACGCTTCAGACGAATTGTGAAACAGTTTGCAGATTTCACCCAGCTCAAGGCCCTGAAAAAAGAACTCGACGCGGAATCCAGCCCCCAGAAGCCTGAGCGCAAAAGCAAGACTGTAGTGCACCCCTCCATCCACGAGGCGCACGCACGCAACGAAGGACTCGCCAAAGGCCAGAGGGTCAGGATGATGGACACAAGTGACGAGGCTGTCATCATCGGCTTCAGCGAGAAGGGGGTCCAGCTTGAATTTCCGGGCGGGCTTGTCGCGACAGTCTCCAAAAGCGAGTTTTACGTAATCAACCGTGATGAAGACCTTGCGATGCTGCGCTCCGTCAGCACTTCCCCGGAAAAGAAACGCCCTTCTCGCGCAACCCTCACCCCTGCGGAGTCCGGGGCGATGACCGTGGACCTGCATCTCGACAAGATTCCGGGCGCGGACGGCATACCGCAATGGGCAGCTCTGGACTGCCAGCTGGACTGGTTCCGCCGTGTGCTCCGGGAGAACCTGAAACACAAGGGCCGCCGCATCGTCTTCATCCACGGCTTCGGTGACGGCATCCTCAAAGAAGCGCTGCAGCGCGAACTCGATGAAGCGTTCGCCCTCTCATGCAGTTACACTTCCGGCACCGCGGACAACTACGGCCCCGGCACCTTAATAGTGACGATAAGATGAAATACGTCATACAGTTCCTGATAATCGCCGCGTTCTCGTTCGCCGGTGAGGTTCTCGGCAGGCTCATTCCCCTCCCGATACCGCCCAGCATTTACGGTATCGTGCTCCTGTTTGCCTGTCTCAAACTCAAGTGGGTCAAGGTCAGCGATGTGCGGGAGACGAGCACGTTCCTCATCAACACGATGCCGATCATGTTCATCCCCGCGGCTGTGGGTCTGATGGAAAGCTGGGGTGCGGTCAAAGGCTCACTCATCGAGTACCTGCTGGTCATCGTGCTCAGCACTTTCATCGTGATGGGCGTATCTGGAAGGGTTACGCAGCGTGCCATCAGGCGAAGCAAAAACGTCAGAAATGGATAAGGACTTGTTTTCCGGCTCCGTGTTTTTCGGAGTACTCCTGAGTCTCGGGGCATACGCTGTAGGGATGTGGCTCAAGAAAAAGACCGGACGGGCACTGATGAACCCGTTGCTCATAGCCATCATCTTGGTGATTGCAGTCCTCTGGCTTCTCGGCATCAGTTATGAGGACTATGCCCGAGGGGCGGATATCATCAGTTATTTCCTCACCCCGGCCACGGTCTGCCTCGCAGTACCGCTGTACCAGCAGTTCGAACTGCTCAAGAAGCACTGGAGGGCAGTCATCGCCGGCGTCGCGTCCGGAGTGTTGTCCAGCCTGTGTTCGATTCTCGCATTCGCGCTGATATTCGGTTTCGACCATGCCGCGTACGCCACCTTCCTTCCCAAAAGCATCACCACAGCCATCGGCATCGGCGTCTCGGAGCAACTCGGCGGCTATGTGGCCGTCACTGTGGTCTCCATCATAATCACCGGAGTCCTCGGCAACATCTTCGCAGAGCAGTTCCTGCGCCTCATGCATATTGAAGAGCCCATCGCCAAGGGTATCGCCGTCGGCACGGCCTCGCACGCTGTCGGCACAGCGAAAGCCATGGAAATGGGCGAGATAGAGGGCGCGATGAGCAGTCTCTCGATCGTCGTCAGCGGCATCCTGACCGTCATCGGTGCCTCCATCTTCGCCAGTTTCATTTAGCTTAGAGCGGTGGCAGATATATTATTGTATATCAATATTATAACAGAATGTCCTCCCATAAAATCCAGGGAGAACAAACAATCAATCAGTTGATGCTCAGCCATTTATCCGCCACCTCGTCGGCGGCCATCCGACACAATTCAGTCCTTCTGGTCCACCCAGATCAGTTTCGAGGTGTCGTATCCTCGACGTCGCGCCTCAGCGAGCACGGCGTCCAGAGTCTCCTGCGGCAGTACAGGAGTGCGCGAAAGGATCCAGAGATATTTGTCCGATGAACTTCCGACCAGAGCCACGCTGTAATCATCAGAAAGCATCAGCACCCTGTAGTCGGAATAGAAAAAGAGGAAGAATGACACCTTGAGCAGCGCCGGATTCTTCTCCGGATCGGGCTGCTTGGCCTTGCCGAGGGCCTGCTTGAACTTGCCGTCCTTCCATCCGGAATTGACGACTTCGACCTTGCCGTCATCGCGCAGACGGTACTCGGCTGAGACACGGCTCATGCCGCGCTCGAAAGAATGGTCGAACCTGGCGATCTCGTACCACCTGCCGAGGTAGCGCGGAAGATCCAAAGAACCAACGGGAGTGTTGTCCACTTCACCTGCACATAAGCACAAAGGGAGGAATGCCGCAACGGACATCGCCACCAACATCTTAGAAATGCGTTCCATCGTCTTAGTGTTTTTATAGGTTATAAATAATTCAATATCAATTTGCTACAAAAACAGTGCCGCTCTCCGGCGGAACGTGGGTGCTACTTTTGCATTTTGAGCGGTGCCGTAACGTATACTTTATCCGGATTGTCAGTCATCTTGATAATACGCTTCATAATCCGGCCAAAGTCAAACTCATAGCCAACCATGTTTATTTCCGGAATCAAGTTCTCATCGATATCTCCAAAATAAACCATTGCCCGGTCGGCCATCAACGGGTCATAAGCAGGATAACGCTTGAGGAGAAGCTGTTTTATCTCATTGTATGAGAAATACATTGACAAGAATGCAATGTCCACGAAATCCTTAGGGCGCTTTCCGGAATTTATTATAGCCTGCATTTTCATTGCAGCAATGTCAGCCTTCGCAGCTATTCTGAAACCGTCTTCCTCCAACGCTTCTTCCAACCACGGGAAAGGGTGGAATATGACATCTATCTTCACTCCATGGATAAACCCGATCAAGGTGTTCTCTGTAATGACAGAGGGGATGAATCCATACTTGCCCACAAGCAACTCCTGCACAGCCAAGCCATCCAAGGTTTCGGTGCTGAAAAGATCCAGATCATCGCTTTTTCTGTGGCCGATCTGAAGGCTAAGTGCAGTGCCGCCAACAAGACGAGTACTGCCCAACACCGTCTCCGACTGAAGTTTGCTCAAGAGTTCAAGTGTGCTTGGCGCAACTGTTGCTGTTTGTAACATTTCGTATCCTCTTTTTTGAGATTCAATGCCCGGCACATGAAATCCAGATTACGCGGAGACAGATCCACAACCTCATCCCTTGCTATCCTCCGGAAACCACGTATGCCGCCATATAAATCGAATGCCCCATACCAATCGGATATCCGCCCCATTGAAATCACACGTTCAACAACGATTCGACGGTACTTCTGCCAATCGAACTTGTCCATACGGTAGTCCCAAAGCAACGCCGGATTGACTTTGCACTTACCCCTTTCTTGCGGGTATGTAGTAAAAATTCTCACGCCCCAATTTAGCGATAACCAGAAATAAAAACAAATTTAAGCACAAAAAAGGCCCCGCCGAAGCGGAGCCTAAAGCAGATCCTCAGTGCTGCGAGGATCATATTTCCCGTTTTTGAACTCAAGTATCACCGAGCCGCTCTCCAGCGGGACGCAGGTATGATACTGCCCCTTCGGGACATGGCAGGCCATCACCCCGGAACGCGGGGACAGCCTCCAACGCTCCAGTTCCCGGCCATCATCATCATAGACCACCTCCTCCACACAACCCCGCAAGCAGACAACATCCTCAGAAGTGTCGCAGTGCCGGTGCACCGGGATCACGGTCCCGGGCTCAAGGGCATTCAGCATCCGCATCGAGCCGTCCTCCTCACTGTCACGCAGATCAAAGTGCACACGCAGCCGGGGTGAAGCTGCCGCCCGGGCACTCAAGCCGTCAAGCAGTCCCTCATCGATCCTCATCGCACCAGCCTCACTACTGCAGGTGCCCCGAGCTTGCTCTCCGACACCACCTCAACCTTGCCGTCCCGCATCAGTTCAAACAGCAGCGGAAACACCCTCAGCGGCTCGATCCCGCTCTCCGAAGCCAGCCTGTCCACATCCACATCTCCCCTCCCGGAAAGATATTCGAGCAGCAGTTTCCTGTCACGCTCCTTATAATCAATCTCTTGCATATCTATAAACTATTGATTTACCAACATCACTATCTCCGGTCCGCCGAAGCCGTCCTCCTTCGTAACAGCCACTCTCCCATGCTGCACCTCCTCAAAGAGTATGGCATACACCCGCAGCCGCTCCGCCCCGGAATTCTCCATAATATCAGACACCAGCACCTCGGCCCTGCCTTTCATGAAACCCAGCACCAGCCGCCTGTCGTGCTCCTTGAGGTCAGATGCCGGTGCCTCCTGCGGCTCAGCGTCCTCCTCGGCAAAAGCCTTGCACGGCCCGTCAAGCAACGCGGTCAGCTTCCGCCACCACTCGCTCCGCCCCAGATGCGTCCTCACACTGAACCCTGTCAGGAAATGCAGGAACGCCGTATGGCGGTCAGCGTTGAACTTCAGGATAAAATAAGTCCCCCATACGAATAGCACCGCCGCCACGATGACCGCATACAGCTGGATGTCAGCCCCGGCCCCGCACAGGGCACTCACCACCAGAGCAGCGACCACCACCACCCCGATCAGAATCTCGCTCACCGTGGTGATGAAATGACTGATACCCACACTCACGAAGACATGGTGCAGGTGCGTCTTGTCCGGCAGGAACGGGCTCTTGTGACGCAGCATCCTCATACCCATCACACGGATGGTGTCAAACACCGGCACACTCATCACCGCCAGCACCAGCGCCACCGGGTTCAGAACCCTGCCCCCTATCACGAAATCAGCACTGCTCCGCGCATCCAGAGTACATATCGAGAACCAGGTCAACAAGATACCCATCACCATCGTCCCTGCATCACCGATGAACATACGGGAGTGGTTCCCGAACACATTGTGCACGAAGAACGGGATCAGTGCACCCACCGTACTGAAAGCCAATACAGCATTCGGGACATCCCCCACCATAACGAACGACACCCCGAATACAGCGCAGCAGGTGATACATAGTCCGCTCGACAGCCCGTTCACCCCGTCTATCATGTTAACGGCGTTGATGATGCCGACCCCGGCGAACACCGTCAGCGGCACCGCCACCCACCATGAGAACGCCTCCACGCCCCATAGCCCGTGGAGAGAATCGATGCATTTTCCGCTGGCAAACACCAGAGCAAGCACCGTCAGCACCTCTATGACCATACGGCTTCGCGGGCTCAGCCCAAGGATGTCATCAAGCGCACCCACATACAGCATCACACTCATCGCGCACATCACAGGCAGCAGCCGAGTCGGTACCGCAGCCCCGGTCAAAGCATGAAGAACGGCACCGCAAAGCACACCGGCAAGCACCCCGAAATACACGGCGATGCCGCCCATCACCGGCACGGGCCTCTTCTGAAGTTTGCGCGCATCGGGATTGTCAACGAGATTCTTGTCAAGCGCAATGCGCAACACCTTGAAATAGGCCCAGTTGACAGCAACAAAGGCCACCACCGCCCCGAGGGAGGCGGCAAAAAACATCTGGTTTTGCATAGGGAGTAAAGGGAAAAGACGCCGGAACCCACTACGTCCCAGCGCCTGAATATCTATGTAGTTTCAGTGAAAAATGTCCAGTTAGCGTCGCTTATCCAGCACTCCGGCAAACATGTCCATCTCTTTTTTTGAAATTCCTGACCGTATTGCAAGTCCGCGCCATTCTTTGACAGCTCCTACCACCTCCTGGATAATCTTCTCCGCTGTTTTTCGATTGAGCATATAATCCTCATGGGCATCAAGCAAAATGCTCAAGTCCGCCTTATTGGAGGATGATGAGACAAGCAGGCTCTGACATTCGTTTAAGGTCGGGTTTATGTCGTATGCCGGAGACAATGTCCACCCCTTTGCAGTCAAAAGAAAACCATGGTTGCGGAAATGGTCGTCACTGTTGCCGATGCAGATATTAAAAGCCACACGACGATAGAGTTCCTGCAAATTGCGCTCGACAGCTGTGCAGTTCTGAATAATGAAATCAACTATATCCAGATAACCATGTCCCGTAGTCGCATCATCTCCATCATTAAGCCCCAGCAAAGTCATGGCTGACGCAAAATGAATCCGCCGTCCTTCTTGTGTCCTGTCAAAGCGTTGTGAAAGCAAAACATGGTATTTATATCCAGCTGCCAGAACTTTTGTCTTCGATGCATCAACCCCGGCTTTCACAGCAAGCAAATGACTGAAATACTCCCAGAGTCCTACATCATAATCATCCTTACGCGATGGAAATTTGGCGATATAAAGCGTTTTGTCCGCATCTACCACATTAGCCTTTGGCCTTGCGCCACCCAATGAAGAACCTGGCTGCACAAGTTGAGTTATCCATTTTCTTTCAGGAAGCACATCGTCTTCCTCGCTTTTTTCTATTTCAGTACTGGCGGCAATCAGTTCCCGAATATCTGCAATAGGAGGGATTCTCAACGACTCTCTTACGTTTATAAACTCCCCGCCAAGATCCTCTTTAAACCGGAACCCTCCCATTCGCGAAAAATCATCAATTCCTGTCAAGAAATCAAATGACGACAACCTCCGGACAGGACGATTTTCATCCCTTGCCGCGATCTGCTCACGACGCAGCAGCAAAGTCCTCCCCCAACGATCCGGCAAGGCATCCGAAAAACATCCGAATATATCCTTCCCCGGTTGTGTGTATTGCCGGCCTGGATAGTTATTCAAATCATCACTCAAGAACAAATCCACGTGCCGCTTCAACCATCCATCATTGAATTGGAAACTGTAACTGTCCGCACCCCGGAGTGACTCATAGCCCAACTCTCCTATGAGTTCCACTTCCTTAAGCCATTCGAAATCAGCATATACATACAATTTCTTCATAGCCTATTCCTTTTTTGAGGCCCGTTCCCTTGTTTTCAGGCTCAGATCCTGCAACATCCGCCCCAATTTGTCTTCTTTCGCCAACCAAAGGATGTCATCATCAAGTTGCAGAGCATAAAGTACGCGCAAATAGATTCCTATCGCTACTGTAGGGGCACCTCTCTCTATCCTTGATACGGTAAGGGGCGAACAGGTGGCCCGTTCCGCCACCTGGGCAACAGTCAAATTCCTCCGCAGGCGAGCCAGTTTAATCTGCTCTCCCACAACCGACATCTTCTGTTCCAATTTCCGGGGAAGTTTAGTCCCCATTGTATCCTTTGCCATATCTCATCCAACCTATCATATAATATGCAAAGATACGACTTTTTCTTTACTTAATGATAAGTTATCACTTGGAAGATCTGGCGAGAATTTGCCTTGCTTTACGGACTTGTTCGCTGAAATCTATAGACTCTTTGTATTTGGCTACATTCTCGTCAGCTTGCCGGATAAATCTCTCCGCCGCTTCCCCGCTCAATGTCGGTATTGTCTTAAAATATACTTTCATAAGTTCAAATCGTTTCACGCAAAATAACATCCTCATTTATTGGCAGCACCTGTCCGTGAAGTTCTTTATGTAGTAGAACTTGTTCAGACCCGTCACGCTCAGCATAGCACCTCCAGTTTAGAGATCAGCACCTTCAGCCCCGTATAGTCCAGGCCCTTCCGGCTCACCTCCG
>DJOT01000013.1 GCA_002439095.1 Bacteroidales bacterium UBA6431
AGTGTCAAAGATGGAAATATAAAGACCTTTTGCGAAAAAACAAAATAATCCGCCAGTTTTTGGATAATTTACAAACTGAATCTATCTTTGAGTAATGATCATCGAAGCACACGACATACACAAGAGTTTCGGACAGCTTGAAGTACTGAAGGGGATTGATTTCAGCGCGGACGAGGCCGAAACCGTCTCAATAATGGGGGCATCCGGCACCGGCAAGTCAACCCTGCTCCAGATACTCGGCACTCTGTCCACCCCTGACAAGGGAAGTCTCAAGATAGACGGAGAAGACGTACTTAAACTCCGAAGCGATGAGTTGGCAGCATTTCGGGGACGCAAAATAGGATTCGTATTCCAGGCGCATCACCTGCTGCCCGAATTCACCGCTCTGGAAAACGTGATGATCCCCGCACTGATAGCCGGTACACCGGCATCCACAGCCAAGGCGGAAGCACTTGGACTGCTCCAAAACCTCGGTCTAGAAGACAGAGCAGAGCACAAGCCCTCGGAACTCTCCGGCGGAGAACAGCAACGCACAGCCATAGCGAGAGCCATCATCAACCGTCCCTCCGTCCTTTTCGCCGATGAGCCGACAGGCAACCTCGACTCCGTCACAAAACAGGAGATACACAAGATATTCCTCAACTTACGGGACACCATAGGGCAGACTATCGTAATCGTGACCCACGACCCGCAACTCGCATCTCTATGCGACCGCAGGCTTGAGATGAAAGACGGGATGTTCGTATAATGGGTGAATCCACTTTCAGATTCCGCCAGTTCGAAGTCCGCAACCGGGACTCGGCCCTCAAAGTAGGGACAGATGCCGTGCTGCTCGGTGCGGCAATGACAATCCTCCCGTCTGACCGGACCGCCCTCGATATAGGCACAGGCACAGGGGTGATCGCCTTGATGGCGGCACAACGCAGCGGGGATTGCAAGATTACCGGCATAGACATAGATCAGGCTTCAGCGGACGAGGCTGCCGTCAACTTCAAGAACTCCTCATGGGCGGACCGCCTCACCGCCATATGCACTCCACTCTCCGGATTCAAGCCGGAAGACAAATTCGATCTCATCTTCTCGAACCCTCCCTATTACGACTCCTCTCTGGAAAATCCGGATCGCCGCGAAGCGGCTGCAAGGCACACGGGATCGCTTTCGCACCGGGACATCCTCGCTTTCGCCGCCGACAACCTTACGGCAGCAGGTCGCCTGTCCCTCATCCTGCCTGCAGAGTCCCTGCACAGTCTGCGGAGATGCGCAGTTTCGTTCGGGCTGCATCCTTTCAGGCTGCTGCATATCAGCACCACGCCCAACAAACCTCCGCGCCGCGTCATAGCGGAGTTCTCCACCATGAAAATCGCGGAAAAAGAAGACTTCCTGACTCTTTCAACGGCAGGTGAAAAGACAGCGGAATACCGTCTGCTGACGCAAGATTTCTACCTTTGATTGATGCCCGTCAAGACAGGTTTTGACTTTTCATACCCCTCCACAGGCCCACAGAAAGGCGATTGTGGCGAAATCGTCAAATCCCCCAAACTCGCCACAAAACCCAATCCTCGCCACGGATAAAGGTATTTTGACCACAAAGGCGCCCACAAGAAGAACGCCATAAAAAGTAATGTTCCTACATTCGCCGCCGTTAGTTAATCTTTAAAAGTTTTTTGACGATGTACGAACTCAAACAGAAAGACAATTTCATTCTTACATTTGAAAATTCAGTCAAGGAATGCTGGGACAAACCGGCTCTCGATGACTACAACAGCAGCAGCGTCACCTACGGCGAACTCGCTGCCGATATCGAAAGGCTCGTGCTCTGCTGGAAAGCAGCCGGGCTCAAAAAAGGCGACAAGATTGTCATCAACGCAAGGAGCAGTTCCAACTGGGCCAAGGTTTTTCTGGCTTCCCAGATCGGGGGCTTCGTGGCCGTGCAGATCTTCAACGGCTTCACCCCTGACGACACCACAGCCCTTGTCAACCACTCCGACGCGCGTCTCCTCTATACAGAGAAAGCGATCTTCGACAAGATGAACTTCGACGCCCTCACGAATCTTCTCGGCGCCATCGACAACAAGAACTGGGAACTGCTCGCCTCCCGCGACGGGTTCGCAGACATCTATAACAAGCGCGAAGTCCTCTTCAACGAAGCCCACCCGGACGGGCTCAAGCCGGAAGACATCCACTACGAGACCGGCTCACTGGACGACCTCGCCGCCATCATGTACACCTCCGGTTCCACCGGCAACCCTAAGGGAGTGATGCTGACCAACCGCAACCTCTCGGCCAACATCCACCTCATTCCGATCCACTTCCCTTACAGAAGAGGAGACAACTACGTCAGTGTGCTCCCTTATGCGCACATCTTCGGAATGGTCTACGACATGCTGGCCCCGCTCTGCTTCGGGATGCACCTCATCGTGCTCTGCATACCGCCGGTACCGGCAAACCTCAAACCCGCCCTCAGAAAATACAGACCGCATGTATTCTTCGCCGTTCCGCTGATCCTCACCAAACTTCTGGAAGACTCTATCGGAGAATTCATCCACAGCAAGAGCGGTGCGGCGAAGCTTGAGGACTACAAAAACAATCCCGACTTCTGCGAAGCCCTCACGACAATCTTCATCAAGGCTCTTGGAGGCAACATCGAAGTATTCGTAACAGGCGGCGCAGCCATTCCGGAGCATCTGGAAAAACTCATGGTTGAAAAACTCGGCCTCCCGTTCGTCACCGGCTACGGCATGACCGAAGCGGCTCCTACCATCTGTCTGGGGCACCTCGGCACCTACAAACTCAAGGAATGCGGAGAGGTAGCCGAAGAGGGAGTTGAGCTCAAGATCAATTCATCTGATCCGGCGCATATCCCGGGAGAAATCCTCATCAAGGGCAATGTCGTATTCAAAGGCTACTACAAAAATGAAGCAGCCACCAAGGCCGTATTCACCGAGGACGGCTGGTTCAGGACAGGCGACCTCGCCACCATCGATGCGGACAATAGCGTATTCATCGTTGGCCGCTGCAAGAGCATGATCCTCTCCTCCAACGGGCAGAACATCTTTCCGGAGGAAATCGAGGTGGTGCTCAATGCTCTCCCTTACGTAGGCGAATCACTCATCGTCTCACGCGGCGGCAAACTCGTGGCCCTCATCGTCCCGGATGCCAACCTCACCGGCGACCTTGACGCCACAGCGCTCAAGAGCGTGATGGATGCCAACCTCGTGGCACTCAACAAGAAAATCCCAGCATACTCGCAGGTCAGCTCATACGAGCTCCGTTTCGAGCCGTTCGCCAAAACCCCTAAGGGAAGCATCAGGAGGTTCATGTATGAATAATGGAAAAAGAGTTGTCATCACCGGCCTGGGAGTCATCTCCCCGGTCGGCAATGACATCGCCACATTCTGGGACAGCCTCAAGTCCGGCCGCTGCGGCATAGGGCCGCTTACCGGTATGGACCTGCACGGGCTCCCGATACATGTGGCCGGCAACATCAAAGATTTCGACCCTTCGGCCTTCGGTCTGAGCGGAGCGGACAAAAGGCGCAACGACCTCTACAGCCAGTACGCCCTCGCAGCAGCATCGCAGGTCATGAAGTCCAGCGGTCTCGTGTCAGGAGAAAACATTGAGCCGGAGAGGTTCGGAGTCTACGCCGGCACCGGGATCGGAGGTATGAACACCTTCGTCTCCCAGACCAAAGTGCTTCTGGAAGAAGGCGCGGACAGGATTTCCCCTCTCTTCATCCCGATGATGATCCCCAATATCGCCGGAGGCAACATCGCCATCAAATACAACGCTCAGGGGCCGTGTCTGACCCATGTGTCAGCCTGCGCCACCAGCACCAACTCCATCGGCGAAGCATACTTGGCCGTAAGTTATGGCAGGGCAGATGCAATCCTGACAGGCGGCAGTGAAGCCGTGCTCAACCCGTTGGCAATAGGGGGATTCGCCAACTGCAAGGCCCTCACCACGGAGGAAGATCCGTCCAAAGCCTGCCGCCCGTTCGACAAGGACCGCGGTGGTTTCGTCATGGCAGAAGGCGCAGCCTTCCTGATGCTCGAAGAATATGGGCACGCCATGGCCCGCGGCGCTGAGATAATCGCTGAAGTGTGCGGCTACGGCTGCACCTGCGACGCCTATCACTACACAGCCCCGCGCCAGGACGGCATCCCGGCTTCCAGGGCCATCAAGGACGCCCTCTCGCAGGCGGGATATAAGGAGGGGGAGAACCTCTACATCAACGCCCACGGCACCGGCACCCACCTCAACGATGCGGCCGAGACCAAGGCCGTCAAACTCGCACTGGGAGAAGAGGACGCGCATCGCGCATCAATAAGTTCCACCAAATCAATGACCGGGCACATGTTCGGGGCCACAGGTGCGGCCGAACTCATAGCCTCCGCCCTGGCCCTCAGAGACGGAGTGGTTCCTCCGACTCTCGGACTTACAAACCCGGATCCGGAATGCGATCTGGACTACACCCCGCTCACAGCCCGGGAACGGAATCTTGACATCGCCATCTCCAACTCTCTCGGCTTCGGAGGGCATAATGTTTGTGTAGCCTTAAGAAAATTCAACAAATGAACAGAGAAGAAATCAAGCAGATCCTGCCACACAGGGAACCGATGCTCCTCGTGGACGAATCCGAATGGGACGGAGAGTACGTCTGCTCCAAATACACCATCCGTGACAACGAGTTTTTCACTACCGGGCATTTTCCGGGCTATCCTGTAGTGCCGGGAGTCATCCTGTGCGAGATGATGGCCCAGGCCAGTTTCCTGCTGATCCCGGCCGAAGAACTCAAGACGAACACGGCATTTTACGCCGGACTTGACGGGGTCAAGTTCAAACATTCAGTATTCCCGGGAGACACCGTCTGCACCCGTGCACGCCTCATAGGCCGCAAGGGCCCGGCAGTCTTCGTGGAAGCGAAGGCTACCGTCAACGACAAAGTCTGCTGCATGGGCAAGCTCACATTCATGCTCGTACCGAACGAAAATCTCAAGAAACAATAGTCATGGCATACGGATTACTCAAAGGCAAGAAGGGCATCATCTTCGGAGCCCTCAATGATCAGTCAATCGCCTGGAAGGCAGCACTTAAAGCCAAAGAAGAGGGAGCGGAGCTAGTACTCACCAACACCCCCGTGTCCATCCGCCTCGGCACCATCAACGAACTTGCGGAGCAGTGCGAGGCTCTCGTGGTACCGGCAGATGCGACTTCGCTTGAAGACCTCAATACCCTCGTAGACCAGTCCATGGAGCACTTCGGAGGACAGTTCGACTTCGTTCTCCACTCTGTAGGAATGTCTCCCAACATACGTAAAGGCAAAGCCTACGAAGACACCAACTACGACTTCTTCGGCAAGACCCTGGATATTTCAGCCCTCTCCTTCCACAAGCTGCTCAACGTGCTTTACCGCAAGGATGCGCTCAAGGAGTGGGGTTCCGTGGCCGCTCTGACATACATCGCGGCTCAGCGCACATTCGAGGGGTACAACGATATGGCGGATGCCAAGGCCCTGCTTGAGTCCATAGCAAGGAGTTTCGGTGTCATATACGGCAAACGCAGGCACGTGCGCATCAACACGGTGTCCCAGTCCCCAACCCTGACGACAGCCGGCAGCGGCATCGCGGGCATGCAGGACATGTTCGCATACGCCGACAAGATGTCCCCTCTGGGCAACGCCAGCGCCTCCGACTGTGCCGACTACCTTGTGACACTGTTCTCTGACCTTACCAGACATGTCACGATGCAGACCCTCTACCACGACGGAGGTTTCTCCACCACAGGCCTCACGGCCGATGTGATAGACACTTTCCGCAAAGGGCTGTAAAGGCCCGAGAGGATTTGCCCCTACCGGTAAAATCCCTCTCCCACCGTAGTTCATACTATCATGTTAAAGATTCAATAACATGATAGTATGTCTTGTTTACTCTCAACCTGTTTCGCCAACTATATATAGGCATCAGCCTGATCGAGTAGAGTTTCGAATACGTATTATAGTATAAATCATAATCG
Source organism: Bacteroidales bacterium UBA6431 (assembly GCA_002439095.1). GTDB lineage: Bacteria > Bacteroidota > Bacteroidia > Bacteroidales > UBA932 > Cryptobacteroides. The sequence goes on from DJOT01000013.1 coordinate 6,013, forward strand.
ACAAAGTTATAATATACCGTATCAGCGCACAACATCACCAGAAAGGCTTCCGGCTCATACCGGAAGCGGTATACGTTTATGCTGTCAATACTATATTCCTTCTTAAGGGTAGCATAATTGTCGCCATAAAGGGTAGCATAATTGTCTTTATAAACAGGTTTAGGAGTGATAAAGCCATCCAACCCACGATACCAGCCATACTTGCGCATTCTACGCAAGGCTCTCCTGTTTTCAAAAACAACCGTTAAATAGCGGCTTTCGGGATCAAGAATGCGAAAAAACAAACTGTCCGAATCCATATCGGCACTTCTGATGGAGTCCGTTGGCATTGGCTTTGTCACATACATCTTTCCATCTTTCTCCACTACTCTCGGGGAGTCAATATGTATCGTGTCCACATAATACACAGGCAAAATATTCTCCGGATATGTCGGTCGGTCGCAAAAAAGCAAAGGCTGAAAGAAAATCCTCAAGTCTTTTTTCGTCGAATTCTTAAGAGCATCAAAACAGTCTCTAGGAAGC
>DJOT01000049.1 GCA_002439095.1 Bacteroidales bacterium UBA6431
TCAAAAATCGACGAAGTCGGGAAATAGGCATGTGTTGACGATACACTACTTTCGGGTGCTTTGGCTTTGACTATTCACCTTGGCCGTCCTAACGAACCAGCCGATCTTCGGGGTCATTGTGAAATCATCCGGATCCTCAAGAACGCCGACAATGCCGGCAACGAGTTCCAGCGGTGTCTCTTCCAACACGGTGCCATCCAATGCAACAACCTGATATTTAAATGGAACCACTACCGTTTCCGGCAACATGGTCTGCGTGATGTCCACTTTCTTTGGTGTCTTTCCTTTATTGTCGTAAGGGAAGAATTTGAGAAACCATCCGTCGAACTTGGTCAGCTTAGGCTGGCGTCTTGCACAGACAGGCCCTTTGATTTTCCTGGGGCGGCTCTTGCAGACGATGTCTTTCCAAAACCAGTAGTCCGGCCGCCCTTCGGCAGCCTTTACGAACTCCTGCAGGATGGGCTCCAGTTCCGAGGTCCACCAACCCATGCCAAATGCCTCCAGTGCACGCGTTTTCTCCAAGACCTTGCGCCAGTCGTCCGGCGTACCGGTCAGTGTGATGGAGGGTATGCCACAGACCACATAGATAGCCAAATACTCAAAATAGGGCTTTACCACATTCATCAGCGTGACCTCCGAGGCGATGCGCTCATCCGTTCCGGTAGTGGAGAAATCGGCGACTAGGGTCGTTGCCAGACCTGGGTTGGTATACTTGTCGATCTCGGCGGTGAACCGGCCTATGACTCTTTCCCAATCGGCCTGCTCGGAGAACAGGTCATTCGACTTGACCTTCAGTTCTTCCTTTCCTTCATGATTCACCAACACGCTTCGGTACTGCTCCGGTTTCTCATTCACAATATGGCTGAACTGTTGGCAGATAATCAGCCAGATGGCATCCGGAGTCAAGACAACGGGGCGATGTTGGCACCACGCCTTCAGCAGCATCTGAAATACGACATCCTCTCCGAAATAATATAGGTTATCAACATCGGTAAAACTGTTGGTCAGGATTTTCGACGTCCAGTCAGAGAACAAATCGCCGTCTGTATTTATGTTCAGTTCGGAGGCCAATCGGTCTCCTGTCATCTCCCAACCGCAATGGTCTTTCGGAGTGTCTACTTCGTCTACAGTAAATGTAATGCGCCCGTCTTCTTGGCTAAGAATAAACTGGGCAGGCTGGGCAGACAGACTTATGCAAGTAATGAAGCCAATCAATAAAAATATAAAACGTTTGGTCATAAGAACTCAAATTTACGCAATTACTTTTGCAAAAGTCATCCTGACAATGAACATTTCGGTACTGATCTTCCCTGAGATGCATTTTTGGAAATGTGTGATGAACCTGAGTCCGCTATGGCACGGAATCAGAGTTCATCAATCTCATCCATGGTCAAGCCTGTGATATTGATGATTTCATCCACCTCATAGCCAGATGATTTCATCCGTCTTGCTGTCTGGACGAGGCTCTTGTGCACAGCTGATTCCACAACGGCCTCCACGTTTTTCTCCCATTCCACCCAATCAGTCTCCTCAATGTAACGAACCACTTGACTACGAAGAGGAGTAAGGTCGTGGTTGATTATTTCCCAGACAGTTGGGAGAGATATTCGGTAATAGTCATGCACGAGAACATGACGAAGCCGTGTGATGTCATTCCAATGGGTTTCGGGATATTTTTGCCGGAAAGACTTGGTGAGTTTGTACGCCGCCTCGCCAATGATTTCAAGATTCTTCACGACAGCGTAATACCTCATTTTATCATTTTCTAGCGAGGTCAATGTCTGGCCGTCAGTATAACTTGAGACATTGTCTATTGCTTCAAGAATATGTTCGAGCCTTGCTCTGTCTTTAAGCGCTTCTCTCATATATCAATAGTTTGTCTTTGTTTGCGCTGTCCACAGCAAAAGGGGCAAGTGTGCCTTCCTCAACAAGATCTACACTCCGGCCAAGAATCTCTTCAAGGTCGTTCCACATACTGAAGAATTTCAAGCCGACGGGTTGTGAGCGGTCAATGGAAACGATTATGTCGACATCGCTCAAAGGGGTCTCCTCGCCTCTTGCGAATGAGCCGAATAACCATGCTCTCAATACCGGTTGAGTCTTGAAATATTCGGAAATGGCGCTACTGACGTTTGCTCTGGTCGTAGGATGTGCGTATATATAGTCCTTGTTCATATTCCCCTAATATAACGTATGTTTCCTATAATTGCAAAAATCTCATGGTAAAGTCAGAACTCAAATTTACGCAATGATTCCAGCCGTTTCCCGACGCAACCAGATGGCGAAGAACCGGTCATATACGATGATTTTACCGTTGAATTCATGCACGAAGTCGCGCTTCTGCAGGGCTTTGAGTGCGATGCCCACGCTGCTGGCTGCCGGCAGGCTGTATTTGCGGATGAACTCCTGCGACATCACTGACGATACTCCTTTCTCCTTGGCGATTGCGGACAGAAGAGCTGCTTGATTGGTTGTGAGCGACTTGCAGTAATTGATGAAGGCGTCCTCCTGCTCGTTGATGATGTCCTCGACCACCTCTGCTATGACGGACTTGTCAATGCTCGCACCATTCTCATATAGGCGGTTGAGTATGCTCTGGACATACCATGTCTGGCCATCGACCATGTCATAAAGATATCTGAAGTCTCCATCACCTATCTCAATCCCTTCCTGTTTCAGCCATTTATTCGCAAAAGCCTTATATTCCTTGACATCTATGAGGGGAAGGCTCATTATCTGGGAACTCTGATAAAACGGACGCTTTGCGGACAGAAACATTTCGGACATAAGATGCTGGCTGCTGCCGGCGAATATGAAATAGATGTTCGGCAGGAACTGAATGTAAGAGCGGAGAAGTGCCTCGGCACCTTTTTCTGGATATTCCGCGATCTGCTGAAATTCATCGATTGCGATATATATCCGCTTTCCAGACTGTTTTAGATATTCAAATATGTGTTTCAGGGACTCTTCCTGCCTGTCGGGGGCAACTGCTATGGAGAAAGTCGGGATTCCGGTCAGTTCGTCGAATGAAACTGTGGGCCGGAAGTTGGAAAAGAATGACGTGATTTTTCTTAATGCCGCTTGGGAGAATGTATCGACTTGCCCAACAGCCGTTTTTGCCATCAGCTGGATGAACTGGCTCATGTTCCTCGTCGCGCTTATGTCCATGTAGAAGCATCTCGTGTCTGGCTCGTTTTTCCCAATCTGTTCAAAAACATGATGGATGAGTCCTGTCTTTCCGATGCGTCGCGGCGATATGAGTACGACATTGCGTTCATTTGCCAATGCTTTCATGAGCGTTTCTGTCTCTTTTTTCCTGTCACAGAAATACTCCGCGCCCTTGTAGCCATATATTGTGAATGGGTTCTTCAGCCTTTCCATATCATGTGTTACATGTATTATGTTACATGTTTTATGTAATAGCTGCAAAGATAAGGCGTAAATGTCAAAAAATCAATACATCATCAACAAAGGCCTCTGCCAAAAAGGCAGAAGCCCTTATTCGATATATCCTTTCCGTCAGAAGAGGGTTGGTTCCTCGAAGGTCTCGTCATCGTCCGGGAGATCCGGGAGGGCGTCGGTGCCGAGGTCTGAGTCGTCCGGCATCTCGAGCTCTATCGGAGTATCCTGTCCGTCTTCTTCCGGCTTGTTGTCGTCCTCCTTGACAAGCGGCTCTATGAAGCGGACTGATTTGACCTCGCCCTTGGCGGCGCATTTCTTGCCCTTGGCGGCATAGCCTTTCTTGCCGATCCACTCTTCCGCATCGACATCTTCCGGCTGCTTGTCCTCCATCTTCCAGCTGATCTCGTACTGAGGATGAAGATCATCGCTCAGCTCGACCAGATATGACTTCGGATTGTCGGAGATGAAACTCAGCGGAGTGTTGTCGCTGACAACGAATGAGAACCGCTTGACATAGAAGCTCTTGCTCTCCCCGTCCCAGTACAGGGCGGTGAAAGTCTTGTCAGGGTCGAACTTCTCGATGCGGAGAAGGTCACCCTGGTAGCGGTTGACCAGCTCGTAGGAAGTCGTATAGAAAGTGCCGTTACGGAACACCGCGAGTACCTTGCTGTCCGCCTCGAACTTGCCGAGGTACAGGCCGTGGGCATCGTCGTTGAGCTTCTGGATGTCAGGATCGAACCAGATGTCCTTTCCTTCTATGGTGCTGATGCCCTTGCTGCGGAGAGAGATCTTCTGTATGACGTTCTTGCTGACCAGGTTGCCGCGGGCGGTCTTGCTCTTGATGGCAAGGGTGGAGAAGTCGTACTCGAAACTGGTCTTCTTGAGCTTCGGACGCGGGCGCAGCTGCACGCGGACGGTCTCGGCCTCCCCGTTGTGGTTGGCGGAGAACCAGACTATCTGGGATCCCGGTTCGCCTGTGGTGATGTCGTACTCCTTGTCGCGCGTCACGGATGTGACGGCGAAGCGCTTGGCGTAGTAGATCGATGTCTTGCCCTCGCGGTAGATGACATTGTAGATGGTACGGTTGTCACCGCGGTTGAAGACGTTGACATACAGGAGGTCCTTGCCGAAGAAGGCTTTGTCCTCCACCTTGGTGATGCGGTATTTGCCGTCCTTGCTGATGACGATCACCTCGGAGAGGTCGGAACAGTCGCAGATGTATTCGCCCCCGTCGTCTTTCTTGAGACCGATGCCCACGAAGCCTTCCGCGAGGTTGGCCTGGAGACGTGCGTTGTTGTTGACCACCTTGGTGGCGGTGATGGTCTCGAATCCGGCGAGTTCGGTGCGGCGGGGGAAGTCCTTGCCGTATTTTTTCTTGAGGGCGGTGAACCAGTCGATGGTGTAGCGGTCGATGTGGTCGATGTTTTCCTGCACTGAGGACATCTCCTCCTCGATGCTGCGGATCTTCTCGTCTATCACCTTGGTGTCGAACTTGGAGATCTTCCTGACCGGTTTCTCCACGAGACGCAGGATGTCCTCCATCTGGATCTCACGGCGCAGGAGTTCCTGATATTCTTTCATCTTGGCGAACACGTCCCCGATCTGGGTCTCCCAGTCCTTCTGATCCTGCTCGAGAACCTTGTAGATGCGGTTCTCAAAGAATATCCTTTCAAGGGAGGTGTAATGCCAGTCGTTCTCCAGTTCTCCCATCCTTATGCGGAGCTCCTGCAGGAGGATGTCCCGGGTGTGGAAAGTGCTGTATTCCAAGATGTCGTGGACTGTGAGGAACTGCGGCTTGTTGTCCTTGATGACGCAGGCATTGGGGGCGATGTTGTACTCGCAGTCTGTGAAAGCGTAGAGCGCGTCTATGGTCTTGTCCGGAGATACGTCGTTCGGGAGATGGATGACTATGTCCACCTTGTCTGTGGTCATGTCCTCAATCTTGCGTATCTTGATCTTCCCCTTGTCCTTGGCCTTGAGGATGGAGTCTATCAGGTCGCGGGTGTATTTCCCGTAAGGGATCTCGGTGATGGCGATGGTGTTCTTGTCGATCTTCTCGATGCGGGCGCGCACCTTGACATTGCCGCCGCGCTTGCCCTGCATATACTTGCTGCAGTCGGCGAAACCGCCGGTAGGGAAGTCCGGATACAGTTCATACTCACGTCCTTCCAGAATTGCCACGGAAGCGTCCAGAAGTTCGTTGAAGTTGTGGGGTAGTATCTTGGAAGCGAGTCCGACTCCGATGCCCTCCGTGCCCTGGGCGAGCAGGAGAGGGAATCGTACCGGGAGTTCGGTCGGCTCCTGATTGCGCCCGTCGTAAGAGTTCATCCACCGGGTAACCTTCGGGTCGAACACGACTTCCTTGGCAAACTTGCTCAGCCTGGCCTCGATGTATCGAGGTGCGGCGTTGGAGTCGCCGGTGAGGATGTTTCCCCAGTTTCCTTGACAGTCAACGGTGAATCCCTTCTGCCCGAGTTGGACGAGTGCACCGAGGATGGACTGGTCGCCGTGGGGATGGTACTGCATGGCCTGACCGACGATGTTGGCCACCTTGGTATAGGCCCCGTCATCCATCTTGTACATCGCGTGCAGGACACGCCTCTGTACCGGCTTCAGCCCGTCTATGATATGGGGCACAGCGCGGTGCAGGATTACGTAGGAGGCATAGTCAAGATACCAGTCCTTGAACATCCCGGAGAGTTTGAACTTATGCGCGTCCCTCTCCAGCAGCCGGTCGTACCTGCCGCTTTCTGCTCCGTTGTCTTCAACCGGTGCCCCTTCTTCCTCGATGATTTCCTCTTCCGTTGTGATGTTCTCGTCTTCCATTGTATTTTTACTCCTCGTATCCGAATTTTCTCAGTTCTTTCCTGCTCTCCCTCCAGTCCGGGTCCGTCTTGACATACATGCTCAGGAAGACTTTCTTCTGGAAGAAGTCCTCCATCTCGATGCGTGCCTGGGTGCCTGTGCGTTTGAGGGCGGCGCCCTTCTTGCCTATGATGATGCCCTTTTGGGATTCCCTCATCACATATATCACGGCGCTGATGTCGTAGCGCTCGGCTCCCTCCTTGAAGCTCTCAATCTCCACCTCGCAACTGTATGGGATCTCCTCCTTGTAGTTGAGCAGGATCTTCTCCCTTATGATTTCCGAGGCGAAGAAACGGAGATTCTTGTCGGTGAAAGCGTCCTTGTCAAACCATGGAGGGCACTCCGGCAGCCTTTCCTTGACCGCTTCAAGCACACTGTCGAGGTTGAACCGCTCCTGCGCCGAGACGGGTATGACAATCGCCCCGGGGAGCTGTTTTTTCCAATAGTCCATCAGTTCCAGGACCTTGGCCTGTGAACTCAGGTCTATCTTATTGAGCACCACGATGACAGGGCAGTCAATACGGCCGAGCTTCTCTATGTATTCCGCGTTCTTGTCGGCGGTCTCCACCGTGTCCGTGACATAGAGGATGATGTCGGCATCGCCCAAAGCCCCGTCCACAAACTTCATCATGTTTTCCTGAAGCCTGTAGCCGGGCTTGAGTATGCCGGGGGTGTCGGAGTAGACGATCTGCCAGTCCTCTCCGTTGACTATACCCATAATCCTGTGCCGGGTCGTCTGCGCCTTTGCCGTCACGATGGAGAGTTTCTCTCCCACCAGGGCGTTCATCAGCGTCGACTTCCCGACATTAGGATTACCTATTATATTTACGAATCCCGAGCGGTGAGCCATTATACGTAAGCTCCCATTTTCAGGATGTTGGCTTCACCTTCGGTGAGATACCTCCATTCGCCTTTCTTGAGGCCTTTCTTGGTGAGCCCCGCGAAGTATACGCGGTCGAGGGCTTTCACCGTATAGCCGAGGGACTCGAAGATACGGCGTACCACCCTGTTTTTGCCAGAATGGATCTCGATGCCGAGTTTGCGCTTGTCGTTAGGGTCGATATATTCGAGTTCGTCAGCATTGACCTCTCCGTCTGTGAGGGTCACTCCGCTGAGAATCTTGTCGAAGTCTTCCTGGGAGAGTTCCCTGTCGAGGGCGACCTGGTAGATCTTCTTCTTGTCATAGGCCGGATGGGTCAGGCGCTCCGCAATCTCCCCGTCATTGGTGAGGAGGAGAACACCGGTGGTGTTCTTGTCCAGACGGCCTACCGGGTATACGCGGGATGAGCATCCCTTGATGAGATCGATTACGGTCTTCTCTGCGTGAGGGTCGCTGGCTGTGGTGACAAACCCTTTCGGCTTGTTCATTATGATGTAGACCTTCTCTTCTCCCTTGAGCCTTTCACCGTTGAAACGGATGTCGTCTGTCTGGACATTGACTTTGGTTCCGAGTTCGGTGACCACTTCTCCGTTGACGGTCACGACTCCAGCCTGTATGAGGGTGTCAGCCTCACGGCGTGAGCATACGCCTGAATTGGCGATGAACTTGTTGAGACGTACAACATCCTTTACCGGAGAATCGAATGCTTCCGTGGCTTCGTTGCCGTTGACTATAGGGCGGCGCTCCAGCATCCTGTTGATGCCCTCGCTCGTTTCCTTGTTGAAATGTGATACTGGCTTCGGGCCTTTCTTTCCGCCCTTCTTTGCGCCGAACGGCTTCTTGCCGAAGCGGTCCTGCCCTCCGAATGAAGGTCTGCCACCTGCCGGACGCGGTCTGCGGTCTCCTCCGAATGACGGCCTTCCGCCTTCCTGACGGTTCTCTCCGTATCCTCCGCGGTTCTCGCCATATTGGCGCGGCCTGCGGTCGGAGTAGCCTCCACGGTTCTCACCGTAGCTTCTTCTTTCGCCGGACGGCCTGTCTCCGTAGTTTCCACGGTTCTCTCCGTATCCTCCGCGGTTCTCGCCATATTGGCGTGGCCTGCGGTCAGAGTAACCTCCACGGTTCTCGCCGTAACTTCTTCTTTCGCCGGACGGCCTGTCCCCGTAGTTTCCACGGTTCTCTCCGTATCCTCCGCGATTCTCGCCATATTGGCGTGGTTTGCGGTCGGAATATCCGCCACGATTGTCATAATGTCCGCCACGGTTCTCACCATAGCCTCTGTTCTCGCCGTACTGGCGCGGCCTGCGCTCTCCGAAGCTGCGCTGAGCTTCTCCGGCATTGTCACTGCGCTCGCTGAAATTGAACTCGACTTTCTCGAAATTTGAACGGTCCTGGTTCTGTACAGCAGCTTTCCTTGGTCTAAGTTTCCGGCCTTCCTTTGTAAACTGGTCCATCACTACTTAAGATTAAAATAATAAGTTATTTTGCCCTCCTGCATGGCAGGCGCGTCTGTGCTCATGTTGAAATGAGTCTGCATCGCCGCGTTTCTTGCGGCTGCGTGGAGGGCCTTGTTTAAAACAGTGGTGCCGTCGCCTCCCGGCACGGCTTTAACCACGTTGCCGTAGTTATCCACCCATATATCTACAACGACTGTGCCGCTTTCCTGCACATTATAAGTCGGTCTCGGTATGTTCCCGACTGTATTGCGGCCGCGCAGATGCGCGTTCGGCTTGCCGTCTGTCCTTCCGTTTCCCGTGTTTCCGTCGCTCTGCCCAGCCTTGTGCCTGTCCGAGCTTTTGTCTGCGGCGTGGGCTGCGGTGAGCGTGGTGTCTTTTTTTGCCATCCCCGGAAATGCCGCTCTCGGATCGAGTTCGGGTTCTTTCGGGGTGTCCGGTGTGTCTGCGGGTACATCCCCGAAGTTGTCCGGTTTCGTCTGTGGGGTGAGGTTCTGCCTGTCAGCGACATCCGGAGACTCGCTCTTCTGTACGAGATTCACCGGATTTGTCCTGTCGGGGTCTTCCGCTCTCGGGGCTGAACCCTTGTATTCCTGTACCGGCACTTCCATATCATCCGAGAAATCGATGAGCATCGTCTTCTCTTCAGGCGGCGGATATATGTATTTCAGGCCTGTGACTGAGACAAGCGTGAGCGCAGCCGCATGGACAACCACCGTCAGGCATACGCCTGTGAGGGTGGCGATGCGGCCATCTCCTGGTCTGCTGTCTCTTTTGTCCTGCATTATTCCGCCTGAGTTGCCAATATCACTTTATAGTGGTTGCGCTTCGCTATGTTCATCACCTGCACTATTTCTCCTACCGGGACGCTTTCATCGGAGTATATGGCGAAGGTGGGGTCTTCTTCGTTCTGGAGCAGGCCCACCAGCTCGTCCTCGACTTCCGTCAGGGGCACGGGTGTCTGGCTGCCGTTGACATGGAAAGTGTAACGGTCATCTCCCCAATCCTTTATGGATACGCTCGCGGTGGCCTTTGCCCCTACCTGTCCGGTGCTCTTCGGGAGCAGCAGTTTCAGTGCGTTGGGGTTGACCAGAGTCGAGGTCACGAGGAAGAATATCAGCAGGAGGAACACGATGTCCGTCATGGAGGACATCGAGAAGTTCGGATCCGCTTTTGTGATTCTCCTTAGTGCCATTATCTTACCTCCTTGTTGGCGGCTGCCGGCTCTTCGAGAGCATCCATCAGCTGGATGGTGGCGTTCTCCATATTGAACACGAGGCTTGATACCTTGGCGGAGAGGAAGTTGTAGCCGAAGTAGGCGAGGATTCCCACGATAAGTCCGCCGACTGTGGTGATCATGGCCGTGTAGATGCCTCCTGAGAGCAGGGTGATGTCTATGTTGTTGCCGGCGTTGGACATGTTAAAGAACGCCTGCACCATGCCAAGCACGGTGCCGAGAAATCCTATCATCGGGGCGCCTCCGGAGATGGTGGCGAGGTAAGGGAGGCTCGCTTCAAGCTTGGCCACTTCCATGTTGCCGGTGTTCTCCACGGCGGACTGGATGTCTGCCATGGGCTTGCCGATGTGCGCGAGGCCGTTCTCGACCATCCTTGCCACAGGTGTGTCGTATTTGGTGCAGAGGGTCCTTGCGGATTTTATCTTGCCCTCATGGATGTAGTCACGGATGTCGTTCATGAAATCCTTGTCCAGTTTGCCCGCCTGGCGTATCTGCCACCATTTCTTTCCGAATATGTAGATGGCTATGATGGAAAGGGCGAGCAGCACCCACATGAGCGGACCGCCCTTGGCGGCCATCTCGATAAGAGAGTAAGACATCTCCTGCGGTGCGGGAACCGCTTCCGCGATGTCTGTCTGGAGCAAATTGAAAAGCATATGTATCTGAATTTAATACAAAGATACTCAAAAAATCGGATTGGAAGATGTTTTATTCATAATCGACACTTGACAAGAACAGCGCGTGCCCAGGCACGCTCTCTCCCGCCGAACATCTCCGGCTGCATCTTTCACGTCCGGAGTCCGGGGCGAGGATGAGTGATGCGAAGTCGTCCTCGCTTCTCTTTCCCCTGCCTACTTCAAGCAGGGTGCCGACTACTGCGCGTACCATGTTCCTCAAGAACCTGTCCGCGCTGATCTGGAACTCCCAATAGAGGTTCTCTCCGCCCGTCTCGATGCCGAAGGTGGATATCACCGGGGTGTAAGGCTTCCACAAAGCCCGGCTTACGGTGCAGACGGATGTCTTGACGTCGGAACCGGTCTTCTCGAAGCAACTGAAGTCGTGCGTGCCTTTGAGCAGGGCTGCGGCGCGGTTCATCCTGTCGAAATCCAGATGCGGATAGGTGTACAGATATGAAAACCCCGCCACAAAAGGATCCTTTGTGCGATGCAGAAAATAAGTGTATTCGCGTTGTGAGGCATCGAATCTGGCGTGGAATTCCCCGTCCGACGGACGTATTGATATGACGGCTATTCCGTCTGGCAGGATGGCATTTAATTTGCAGACCAAACGCTTCGCGTCAAGCGCTTCCGGGGCGTCGAAGTGGGCGATGTATCCCACTGCGTTGACTCCGGCATCCGTGCGTCCTGCGCCGGTGACGGCGATGTCGTGCCGGAGGAGTGTCCGCAAGGCGGTTTCGAGAGCCTCCTGGATGCTCGGGGCGGAAGGTTGGATCTGCCATCCGTGGAAGGCTTTGCCGCAGTAGGACAACATGATCATGTAACGCATAATGTTTGCAAAAATAGATAAATAATATGGAAAGTGTAAATATCAGGGAACTCAACGACCGCATCCAGCAGGAGAGCGGATTCGTGGACATGCTCTCCCTGGAGATGGGCAAGGTGATTGTGGGGCAGAAGCATCTGGTGGAAGACCTGCTCATCGCTCTTCTGGCTGACGGACATATTCTGCTTGAGGGAGTGCCGGGACTTGCCAAGACGTTGGCCATCAGTACCCTTGCAAAGGCGGTGGATGCCAAGTTCAACCGTATCCAGTTTACCCCGGATCTGCTTCCGGCCGATGTGACCGGCACATTGATCTATTCCCAGAAAGCGGAGGCTTTCGAGGTTCACAAAGGCCCGGTGTTCGCCAATTTCGTGCTCGCGGATGAAATCAACAGGGCTCCGGCCAAGGTTCAGGCCGCACTGCTTGAAGCGATGCAGGAGCGTCAGGTGACCATCGGTGACAGCACATATCCGCTTCCGGAGCCGTTTCTTGTGATGGCTACCCAGAACCCTATAGAGCAGGAGGGGACATATCCTCTCCCTGAGGCGCAGGTGGATCGGTTCATGCTCAAGGTCGTGGTCGATTATCCGAGCCGCGACGAGGAGAGGCTTATCGTGCGCATGAACAACAGCGGCGACTTTCCGCAGCCGTCCAAGGTTGTGGGGCCGCAGGATATCATCAAGGCCAGGGAAGTTGTGCGTGAGGTCTACATGGATGAAAAGATAGAGCGGTATATCGTGGATATCGTGTATGCCACCCGCAGGCCGGAGGATTACGGCCTTTCGGAATTGAAAGGCTTGATTTCTTACGGGGCTTCGCCGCGTGCCAGCATCAGCCTGTCAATGGCGTCCAAGGCCTATGCTTTCATCAAGAGGCGCGGGTATGTGATACCGGAGGATGTGCGTGCGGTGTGCCCGGATGTGCTCCGTCACAGGATAGGCTTGACGTATGAGGCGGAGGCTGAAAATGTCGTGCCTGAGCAGATAATCGAAAAGATCATAAATGCCGTCATCGTCCCATAGCGCAACTTCTGATCTGCTCAAGAAGGTCAGGAAAATCGAGATCCGGACAAAGGCTCTCTCCCATCAGATTTTCGCCGGTGAATACCATTCTGCCTTCAAAGGACGCGGAATGGCGTTCAGTGAAGTGCGTGAGTATCAGTGGGGAGACGATGTCCGCTCGATGGACTGGAATGTCACCGCCCGTCTCCGTGCTCCTTATGTCAAGGTGTTCGAGGAGGAGCGGGAACTGACTGTCGTGCTGCTTGTCGATGTCAGCCGCTCTGGGCTTTTCGGGACTGCGGTCCAGACGAAACGTGACATGATAGCGGAGATTGCAGCCGTGCTGACATACAGCGCGCTTCTCAACAATGACAAGGTCGGAGTGCTGTTCTTTTCTGACAAGGTCGAGAAGTTCATTCCTCCACGCAAGGGGCGGACACACCTGCTGCGCGTGATACGTGAGATGCTTGAGCTTCAGCCTTCTTCGGACGGGACTGACATCACAGGTGCCCTGCGCTATCTGACCAACGCTCTGAAGAAGAAGTGTACGGCATTCCTCCTGAGTGATTTGCTTGACGTGGACGGGAACGCCGCACCGCGATATGAAGAAGGCCTGAAAGTGGCCGCCGGGCGCCATGACCTGAGCGTGATCAAGGTCCATGACCCCAGGGAACGGACCATCCCTGCCATGGGACTGGTGCATGTTAAAGACAGCGAGACAGGAAAGGTCGCATGGATAAACACGGACAGCCGCAAGGTGCGTGAGGCTTATTCCTCATGGTTCTCCGCGCTCGCGCGTAATGAGACTGCCCTGTTCAACAAGTATGGTATAGACAATGTAGATATCGCCACGGACTCTGACTATGTCAAGGGGCTGATGGCATTGTTTTCTCGCAGATGAGGTCGTTGATTCTGATATTGGCGCTTATGCTGGACGTGGTTCCTTCCGGGCAGGCTTATCTCAAGCCTTTGACACCGAGGGATTCCATCCTTGTCGCCGACCAGCTTGAATATGGTTTCCAGCTTGACTCCGTGAGACCGGGGACTTCTCTTGCCCTTCAGGATTTCAGCATGGCATCCAATGACACGCTCACTCTTGTAAGGAATTGGAAGATAGATACTCTCAAGAAGTCCGGCTCCGGAATGCAGATCCGGGGCAACATAATAATCGCTCCTTTCGAAGAGGGGGAGTATACTCTTCCTCAGATTGCCGTACGCCGGGAGGACGCCACCGGCAGGGTGGACACCCTTTTGTTTGACGCTCCGTCTTTGGAAGTCTGTACGATGCCTGTGGATACCGCCTCTTTTGTGCCTCATGACATTAAAGGCCAGATGGGGTATCCATTGACATTCAAGGAGATTGCACCATGGATCGCCGCATTCTGGCTTTTGGCAGTGCTTGTCATCCTCGTGGTATGCCTTGTCAAGATGAGGCGTTCCCGCTCATCAGGGGAACTGCAGCATAGCGATGATCCCCCTCATATCGTGGCTCTGCGCCGGCTGGACAAGTTCAGGGGTAATGTATACTGGGCTCCAGAGAAGCAGAAGGCCTTTTATTCCGGCATAACCGATGCCTTGAAGGATTACATAGAGGAACGCTTCGGGGTGGATGCTCCGGAGATGACGACATCGGAGCTTTTCTCCGCATTGAAAAAAGAAAAAGACATAAGCCCGGAACTGTATTCGGATATGCTGCAGCTGTTTGAGCGTGCTGATTTCGTCAAGTTCGCCAAACTTATAGCCACAGATGAGCAGAATGCCGCTGCGTTGCCTGTGGCTGTGCGCTTTGTCACCGGCACGTACCGCACGGAGCCTGAGGAGGGGCGGAAAGAAGATGAACTTTGAGTATCCCTATCTTCTCTGGCTGCTCCTGCTGCCGGTGTTGCTTGTGGCGCGATATGTCTATATCGAGCTTAAGGAACGCCGGCCTCACCTGAGGGTGTCCAAGGCTGAGCCGTGGTTGAGTGGCGGCGGGACTGTGCTCTCTCTGGTCAGGCATGTGCCTTTTGCGCTCCGGGCAGCTGCATTGTCACTGATAATCGTGGCCATAGCGCGCCCGCGTTCCTCCACTGAGGTTGAGAAGCGTGATACAGAGGGTATTGACATAGTGCTTGCCATGGATGTGTCCACGAGTATGCTTGCTCGGGATTTCACTCCGGACAGGCTTTCCGCCGCAAAGGACATAGCCATAGAATTCATATCCCAGAGGCCTTCCGACCGTATGGGCATAGTTGTGTTTGCCGGGGAAAGTTACACCCAGTGTCCTCTGACAACTGACCGTGCCACCTTGATCAATCTGATGAAAGAGGTCCAGACCGATCTCATAGAGGACGGCACGGCAATAGGCAACGGGCTTGCCACAGCCGTGGCTAGGATGATGGACTCTGATGCTCCGAGCCGTGTTGTGATTCTGCTTACGGATGGAGTCAACAACAGGGGAGAGATAGCTCCGATGACTGCTGCCGAGATAGCAAAGACCTATGGCATACGCGTCTATACTATAGGTGTCGGTGCAAATGGCACTGCTCCTTATCCTGTCATGACACCATGGGGGGTTGAGGTCCGGAACATGCAGGTGGAGATAGATGAGGAGTTGCTGAAACAGGTCGCGCAGACTACCGGAGGCCGCTATTTTAGGGCTACTGACAACACTAAACTTGCTGAAATCTATTCTGAAATCAACAAGATGGAGACAGCCCGCACGACTGTGGACAGTTTCCCTGTCTATAAGGAACTTTTTGGTGCTTATGCTCTTGCGGCCCTTCTGTGCCTTGTCGTTGAATTGCTTGTAGGACTTATGTTGAGGAGGTTGCCATAATGTTGTATTTTGCCAATCCCGGATATCTGTGGCTTCTGCTGCTTGTGCCGGTGTTTCCGATATTGTATGCTCTGGCGAGGTTTTTCCGGCGCCGGAGACTCCGCTCTTTCGGAGATGAGTCTCTTGTGCTTGAGATGATGCCTTCATGGTCCGGAGCTAAAGGATGGTGGCGCACAGTGCTGTTCAGCCTTGGTTTTGCCTGTTTTTCCATAGGAATGGCCCGCCCGCTTCTGGGGGCGAAACTCGTGGAGAGAGAGACCAGGGGGGCTGAGATCGTGATATGCCTGGACGTGTCCAACTCCATGCTTGCGCAGGACTATTCGCCCGACAGGCTTTCGCGTGCCAAACTCGCGATCTCGAAGCTCGTGGACCGTTTGCAGGGTGACAGGATAGGTCTGGTGATTTTTGCCGGAACTTCATTCGTGCAACTGCCTGTCACTACGGATTACGTGTCAGCCAAGATGTTCCTCGGGTCTATTGACACGCATTCAGTGCCTGTCCAGGGAACTGCGATAGGAGATGCCATCCGCACTGCCGCAAAGAGTTTCAGTGCGCAGAGCGAGAAGAGCCGTGCCATCATCGTCATAACGGACGGAGAGAACCATGAGGATGATGCTGTAGGAGCTGCGAGGGAGGCTGCCGAGACCGGGATAAGGGTCTACACTATCGGTGTGGGGACCGTTGACGGGCAACCGCTTAAGATTGACGGGGAACTCCTCAAGGACAAAAACGGGCAGATAGTGGTGTCGCGCCTTGACGAGCCGGCATTGAAGAAGATCGCGGCGGCTGGCGGCGGAGCCTATGTGCATGCGGGCAATGAGGAGTTCGGTCTCAATCCGATAATAGAGGACATCAACAAACTTGAGGATGAGAGGTTCAACTCAGTTGTATTTGAGGAATATGATGAGCAATATATGTATTTCTTCGCTGCGGCGCTCGTTCTGTTTGTGCTTGAGATGCTCGTGGGTGAGAGAAAGCCTAAAAGGAGATGGTTCTGATGATTAGACATAAGATATTTGCGATACTTTTCTTTTTGTCCCTTGCTTTTGCTGCTTATGGGCAGGCTGACCGGCACGATGTCCGGGCCGGTAACCGGAAGTTCCGCAAAGGGGAGTTCAAGCAGGCTGAGGTCGACTATCGGAAGGCAGTCATGAAGGATTCGACCTCGCTGAAGGCGCAGTATAATCTGGCGTCGTCTCTCTACAAGCAGGATGATTATGAGGCTGCCGGGAAGGTGCTGTCGGCAATTCCGGAGGAAGGTGCTCCGGCAAGTGTCCATTTCAATTCCGGGGATGTCGCCTTGAAGAAAAAGGACTATGCGGCTGCTGTGCAGTCATTCAGGAATGCCCTCTTGCTCGATCCGGATGATCTGGATGCCAAGGAAAACTATATTTACGCGAAAAAGATGCTTCAGAATCAGCAGAATGGCGGCGGGGGACAGAACGATGACAAGCAGGATCAGAGGCAGCCTCCTCAAGACGACAAGAACAAGCAGGACAACCAGAATAATCAAGATAATCAGAATCAGAACGACAACAGGCCTCAAGACAACGGCGGACAGCAGCCTCAGGGTGGAATATCTCCTCAGCAGGCGCAACAGATGCTGAAGGCGGTCCAGGCAAAAGAAGATGAGACCCGCAGCAAGGTCGAGAAGGAAAAGGCCGCTTTGCTGCAGTCAAAACAAAAGGAGAAGAATTGGTGATGATGAGAAGATTGATATCAGTTGCGGGCGTATTGCTGTCGGCGTTTATTGCAGTCGCTCAGACTACTGTCAAGGTGCAGGCCCCGAACCTTGTGGGGGTCAATGAGCAGTTCAATGTGATCTTTGTGATTTCCGGCGAGGATGCCCCGTCGGATTTCGAATGGAGCGCGGGGGATGATTTCCAGCTGGTATGGGGGCCGCAGAAAGGTCGCTCTTCGTCAGTGTCCATAGTAAACGGACACAAGAGCAAGACATCCCAAACCACTTACACATATATCCTCATGCCGAAAAAGACCGGACATTTCCGGCTTCAGGCGGCCACGGTGAAAGTCAAAGGCAAGAACTATACTTCTGACATGCCGGAGGTTGAGGTGGTCTCTGACGGGGCGAAGCCGCAAGGCAGCGGTTCCGCGTCTTCCGGTGGACAGGATAGTGGGGCTGCGCAGTCATCCGGCAGTGTCAGCCCGGACGACATGTTCCTGCGCCTTACGCTCAGCAAGCGCAGGCTCATGGTGGGAGAGCCTGTGACAGCCACTTTGAAACTCTATCAGCGAGTGAATATTACGGGCTTTGAGAATGCCAAGTTCCCTGATTTCAACGGTTTTTGGAGCCAGGAGGTGCAGGCTCCGTCCAATATTGAGTTCAAACGCGAGAGTCTTGACGACAAGATCTACAATTCGGCGGTGCTCCGCAGCTGGACTCTCATTCCGCAGAAAGCCGGGGAAATAAAGATCTCCCCTGCGGAGCTTGTATGTCTTGTCAACGTGAGGGCGCAGAGGCAGCCCACCGGGAGTATTTTCGACGATTTCTTCATGGATGACTATCAGACTATCCGCAAGAGGGTGACGACCGACCCGCTGACCGTCACGGTCAGCGCGCTCCCGGCGGGAGCGCCCGCCTCCTTCGGCGGCGGGGTCGGTCAGTTCCGTATCTCCGCGGCCCTTTCGCGCGATTCTCTCCAGACTCATGACGCAGCGTCTCTGGTCATCACCGTGACGGGCAAGGGCAATGTCGCTCTGCTTGAAGCTCCGAAAGTGAATTTCCCTCCGGATTTTGAGGTTTATGACGTGAAGACTTCCGATGTGCAGGGAGGCAAGCAGTTCGAGTATCCTTTCATTCCGCGCAGTTATGGCGATTTCACGATAGCGCCGGTGGAGTATAGCTACTATGACATGTCTTCCGGCAAATATGTGACGCTCAAGACTCAGGCTCTGCCTGTCAAGGTGGCGAAAGGCAATGCGCAGTCTGCTTCGGGTGAATCTTCCGGACAGATCGTGCGTGCGCCTTCGGGCAAGGATGTCCGAAATATCGGCAGTGACATACGATATATTTCCACCCGACGCCCGTCATTCCGTCGGGCCGGGACTTTCTTTGTGGGCACTCTGGCGTTTTTTGCCATCCTTGCAGTCCTTGTTCTGGCCTGTGCCGGTCTGTATTTCATGATGCGCCGCCATGCGGCTTTGAAGGCGGATGTCGCGGGCAGCAAGAACCGCGCAGCGAACAAGATGGCACGCAAGCGCTTGGCCCAATGTGAAGAATTCCTCAAAAAGAATCTCTATACGGCTTTTTACGAGGAGCTGCACAAGGCGCTTTTCGGCTATGTCTCAGACAAACTCAATATGGACATCTCCGACATGAGCAAGGAGAACATCTCCGCAAAGCTGGTTGAGAACGGAGTGTCCGAAGCGCTTGCCGCTGATTATATGTCTCTGCTCGATGCATGTGAATATGCCCGTTATGCTCCTGCAGACCAAGTCCAGGAGGTGCAGTCGCAGTATGACAAGGCGGTGAGGGTGATATCAGAAATAGATGGTTGTATGAACAGAAACAAGCGTAAAGGACTCGGTGCCGGAGCTGCGGCTGTCGCCCTGCTTCTCGCGATCATGCCGGCCGGAACGGCTCGGGCGGCTTCTGACAATGCTGTGGCTGACTCTTTGTGGACAGCCGGTGCCGCTGCGTATGGAGAGGAAGACTGGGCTGGAGCAGAAAAGGCCTGGGAGGGGATTGCGGATATGGGGCTCGAATCGGCTGACCTGTATTTCAATATCGGCAACGCCTGCTTCCGGCAGGACGACTTGGCGCATTCCATTCTCAATTATGAGCGCGCTCTGCGTCTGGACCCGTCCCATTCTGACGCCCGTTTCAACCTTGAGTTTACCCGCTCCATGCTTCAAGACAAGATTGAGAGTGTCCCCGAGTTTTTCTTGAGCGTGTGGATGAGAAATCTCAGCCGGCTCATGCCTTCTGATGTGTGGGCTGGGATAGGGATCGGACTTTTCGCCTTGGCTCTTGCCCTCGCTTTGCTCTTCCTGCTTGGGCACAGCAGGGCGGCCCGCATGTCAGGCTTTGTCTGCGGTGTCGTGTCTCTGCTTCTTTGCATATTTTCAATATCGATGGCGGCCCGTCAGCGCGCGGACTACTTCCGTGAGGACAGTGCCATAGTCGTGCGCGCCGTGAGTCCGGTCAAGAGTTCCCCGTCGTCAGATTCGTCAAAGGATCTCTTCATCTTGCATGAGGGCACCAAGGTCAAACTTATCGATTCCGTCGGAGACTGGCGCAATATCGAACTCCCTGACGGCCGTCAGGGCTGGATAGCCGCTTCAGACGTTGAGTTGATCTGAAGCGGTTCCGAAGCCTTGCTGTTGGCCCTGTAGTGCGGAGCATAGAGGGATTCGATCTCCACTGACGGAGTCTGGAATATGCCTTCCTGCGTCACGAAGAAGTCTTCAGTGACGCTTGTCTTCTCTTCCGGATAACTGTCGAACCAGTATTCCGTCCTGTCGGCGAGCACGCTGCGGTAGCCTTGCGGGATGAAGTTGACCCATCCCTCGATGCTCAGAGGCCGTGCCGCCCAGCCGTAGTGTCCGGATTTCTGCTCCACCGGCCGGAATGCAGCGCATCTCGGGGCTGTCAACTTGACAAAACTGCGGTTCTCTTCATTCCATATATTATATATGGCGCTTATCTTGTCTCCGACGTGAAGTGCATCTCCTTCCTTGAGCGGTTTGCCGTCGCGCCTGTATTCTCTGCTGACAGTGAATCCGTTGCCTGTGCCCTTGACTTTGGCGAAAGGCCGGCTGATGCTGAGATTCAGGGCTATGACTTTGGTCTGGAGTGTTTCTCCGCTTCCTTTGAGCACGGACGCGAGCGCTTCAATGTATGCAGGGTCGTTATCCCATTGCTGTGTCTCTTTCTGCACCATGATCCATAGTCTGATGCCCTCGGCGATGCTGCCCTGTCCGCATTCTGTGAGAAGGTCGCAGAGCAGTGAGTGGGCGTACAGTTCGCTCTCGAGCAGGCCCCGCCAAGGCATCACGGCGTTAGGGTAGTACATGCCGCCGCTCTGGTGCGGTTCGGCGTATTCTGTCAGGGACAGGATGTCTTTTTCCAGAGACTTGCGCAGTCTGATGGAAGTGAAGGCCTTGACTCCGAAGAAATCTGCAAGACTGTCTCCACCATTCCTGTCAAGCAGGGATTTCAAAGTCTTGATTCTGCGTGCTTTGGCGAGGATGAATCCGTTCAGTCCGCGTTCCCTTGAAGGGACAAGATAGTCTTTTGCAGCTTTTTGGAACTCTTTCAAGTCCATCGCTCCGTCCGTATCCGGTTTCACCTCGGGGAAGAGCGACCTTACATACAGGTATTGTTCCAGACTCAGACCGCCGCACCACAGCGGCCGGAAATTGTCTGTGAGGTACGACCTGTCGAGAAACCTGACCGCTCCCGACAGGGTCTGCCTCAACTCTTCCGGACATCCGTCTTCCATCCCGGAGAGCCTTTCGAGCAGGGTGGCGGTGACTACTGGTGAAGAACTCATCCCCTTGAACCAGCCGAAGCCACCGTCAGGATTGCGCGCCGCGAGGATCTTGCCGGCAATTTCTTCTCTCGCGCTGTCCTCTAGACGGATCGTGTCCGGGAGCTTTGTCAGCAGATGGTCGGCATACAGGGCTTCGCTCAGGCTCAGGACATCATCAGATGATGGTGCGGCAAGAGCCGGGATGGCATCCCGCAGCATCTGGAGAATGCTGATTTCCGACAAGGAAGCGGCTGAACCGTCAGAGTTGACAAATTCCTTACGGAGAGAACGGATGAGAGAGTCTCTGTCAGCCCCGGCCTTCAGGAGGGCCGAGTGTGTCTCGGTGATGGTCTGCACGGCCGGGTAGACCGGAGTGCTGACGAACACCGCGTCCGAACCTGATCCGGCAGAGTCGGGGGTGAAACTTGCCAGAATCCCCAGATTCTCCAGACCTCGGATGTTGACAGGACACTCGAAGCTGGCGCTTCCTCCTGCTAGAATCTCCAGAGAACCGCTTCGTGAAGCGATCTCCTTCCCGTTCCGGTAATCCTTGCTGTCAAATAGTTTGATTGAGATCTTTCCCTTGAAACATGAATCACTGCTGTTGGATACGCTCACTCTGGCCACATAGCGGTCCCCGTCGTACAGGAAAAGCGGCTCCACCAGGGAGACCTTTACCGGGATGGTCACCGTCATCTCGGCTCGCAGCGCGTTGTTGTGCATCTGTCTGTCGTGGGCGAACAGCTGCACATAATATGTCGAGAGCTTGTCGGAGTTGCGGAAGCTGAACTCGATCTTCCCGTCATTATCCGAACGCAGGAACGGCTTCCATGCCACGGTGTTTGCGAAATCTTCGCGTACTGTGACGGCTTCTCCGTCTGTTGAGGCTGCCTCTTCCGCCAAGTCATCGGCTGCGTTGGCGCTCATGGCCTTGGACATTATGGGAGCGGCTGCCATCTCGTAGTTCATTGCCCCGCCTCTTCTTCCGTATCCGCGCACCATATACCCGAAGCTGTCGCCATAGTTGCCCGGGGTGATTCTGAAAACGATGTCCTGCGTATGCCGGACGGTCGCTCTTACAGGATTCCACCTGTTTGCGCGCAGCGTCTCTGTGGCGGCATCGAAGATGGTGGCCGCGCACTCCACTCCCGGCAGGGTGGTGATTTCAAATGTGTACTTTGTGCCCGGGGCTGTGGTGTCAAGGAAACGGCTGAAACTCAGAGGGAAACTGTGCTCCTGTTTTTCCTGCCTGATGTCCCGGCTATAACTGTAGCTGGTCTTGTCCTTGAACCACAGCACCTTGATGCTGAGTTCCGAAGGGTACTCTTTCTTTCGTGCAAAATGGATTGTCTTTAGTGAACCTTCCTCTCCTTTGATGCCTTCAAACTTCACTGCCTGTCTGTCGAGAAGTGTGCGGCCGTTGCCATACAGCTCCGCTATAGCCCAGACCGGGCCGCAGGTTGAACCGATCTGCAGGTCAAGAGAATCCGTAGACGGCTCCTTGAAGAAGCTGGTGAGCTCATCATGGAGGGCATTGTCGGAGTCCGGGGCATAAAGGATTATGGTGTGGTCGAGACCCTCGACTTTTTTGCCGTTGTCCGATACTGCACTGCAGCGTGTGTCGAGGAGGTAGAGACCGGGTTCGTCCAGTTTCACATCGACTGCCTGCCCGGCCAGTACGGGCCCGGATGATACGGTCTTGCCGTCACGGGTCAGGGTATAGCCGCAATCCATTGACGGATGGGTGATTTCTCCATCCTTGCCGTCACATTTGATGCTGAAACTGAGCTTGTCCGTACTTATGATGCTGCCGTCCATTTCCTGGCCCTTGATGGTGAAGTTTCCCTTGGATATCCCGTTTATGCTTGCAGTGGCATTGAGGGAAGATCTTACGGTGAGGCTGCGGGTGAATTCAAGGGTCTCGCCCGTGGCATCGCTGACCTTGACGGTAATGGCATAGTTTGACCAGCTCTCGGCGTCAGCTCTGAATTTTATCTCGAATCTCCCGTCCCGGTCAGGGGCGAGCGTGCCTTTTTCGACAATGGAGCCGTAGCGGCTTATGGTGTAGCTGGCCTTGACTTCCCCGAGTTTGTGGCCCGAATAGGCTTTGATGCAGCCTTTGATGCTGACCCCGTCTCCAGGGAGGTATATCCTGCTGTCCTTGTCCCAGCTGAGGGTGAAACTCGGTGTCACGAATTCGTCCACCAGTATGGATGTGCTGCACAGGTGCTTGGTGCCTTGGAGTATGGATATGGAATATAGTCCGCCCCGGGCCCTCTTTTCAAGGATGAATTCCCCGGCGGCGCTGCCGTATTCTCCGGTCACAAGGCTCTGTCGGCTGATTTCCTTGCCTTCGGCATCTTCGAGTACTGCTGTCAGCTGCATCCCGGCATCGGCGGCTTTGTATTCATGTGTCCCGTTGTACAGGATGGTCTTGAACTGCACCGTCTCATCCGGCCTGAAAGCTGAGCGGTCAGTGAGGATCATGCAGTGCGTTTCCTCTTCATGGATTTCGTCTTCGTCATCGAAGTCGCTGTCGAAGATGCTCTCAGCCGTTATCCGGTGTTTGTCGCTTTTGTGCAGGCGGCCATCGCTGTCCCGATAACTTGCCTGCACGCTGTAGCCTATCCTTTTGTTGCCGATCTTGTCCGAGAGTTCTTTTGGAATGGCGGTGAATCCGTCCTGGCTGATTTCGGCAAGACCTATGGAACTGTCATTCCACAGGAGGGTGAGAGTGTAGTGCTCCAGCGGCTTGCCGCTCATGTAGTCCGCCACATAGATTCCGAGTCCGTCCGAGTTGCTGCGGCTTGCGATGGACAGGGTGTATTTGGTGAACTCACCGCTGTAACTTGTTTTACCTGAGTAGCAGCTGATCTCATAATCCCCGTCATCCATCTTCGGGAGCGCTACCCGGACAGTGTCGAAGATATGGAAACTCTGTACTGGATTATCGACACGTGTCTTGAACACTGTCTTCTTGCCGTTGCTGATCTTCAGTGTCGCGCTGCTCAGGTTGCTGAGCGTGATTATGGCTTCTCCATCCTCTATTGACGAACTTATTTCTTTGGCTGTCAAGTTCTTTATGATGATGTCCGGCCAGAGGCAGCAACTGGCGAGCAGTTTGTCCGTACCCTTCAGGGATGTGGCTTTTCTGCTTGTTTCCCGGCAGTCGTCATACAGCCGGCGGAAATCTTCAGATTTGCCCGTGCCCTCGTCTTCCATCTTTCTGAACCGCCTGTAGAGCAGCCAGCTTTCTGCCATGACTCCCACGGCATCGCCGTCGTGCTCTGAGGCCAAGCCTCCCATCTGATCTTCTTCTTCTCTTGATTCCAGTTCCGTATAGCGCACAAGAGCACCGAGCGGATATGTCCCGCCGTATGTCTGATGCATGAGCGCCGAGACTGCCGAGTTGTCCACATTCCGTGCGAAAAGGCGCCATAGCGCATAGTCATAGTCGCTGGACAGAAGCTGCGGAAGCACACTCCCATACGGGTATTGGGAGATGCGGTAATCATTGGTCCAAAACTCCGGGTTTGAGGAAGATTTGAGTTTGGACTCGTTTGCTCTGATGTACGAAATGAGACTGTCGGTCTGGTCGTGTCGGCCGTCATATATTATGGCTACCGGTTCTCCGAACCTGTCAAGATCACGGTCCATCTGCTCTTTGAGCTCTTCACGCAATTTCCAGTTGCTCTGCGCGCGTACTTGCACGTATTTTTTGCAGGCATCGTAGTAGTCCCAGACGAGGTGCTCCGCCTCCGCCCGGGTTTTGATCTTTTCGAGGATTTCCGCCTGTTGCCGGGGTCTGTCGGCATTGGCGGCGATCCGGTATTCCGCCCATAATGAAGTCAGCCTGTGATCGTCCATGTCTCTGGCTTCGGAGGTCATGATTGTTGTCATAGCAAGTAAGAGGGTGTAGATTATGTGTTTCATTCCGTTCCTTTTTCTATGTGAGAGATGCATTCGGAGACTACAAAGTTGCTTCCGCCCACGTAGACCAGGCTTCCCGGGATTTCTTCGGCATCGTGCAGCGCAGCCTCGACACCTTCCGCCACGCTGCTGAATGTCTGCCTGTCAAGCCCCTCCGTCATGCGGTACAGTTCATCCACGGGGAGTGAACGGCTGATTGCCGGGGCGACGAGGTAGTATTTGGCCTGTGGTGGCATGAGAGGTCTGATTGCTTGTATGTCCTTGTCGGCCATTATCCCGTATACTATGAAAAGAGGCCGTCCACTGTCCTGCAGGCGACTGAAATTCATGCGCAGCGCATCCGGGTTATGTCCGATGTCGCAGATTGTCTCCGGGTCATCGCAGAGCTTTTCCCAGCGTCCGCGGAATCCGGTGATCTTTCCGCTCTGCGAGATGGCCGCCTTGTCGGCTTCGACCCCGAGTATCTCAAGGGCCGCGAGTGTGGTGTGCAGGTTCTGCTCCTGATACGGGCCGTGCAGGTCAAGTCCGAAATCTTCTTCGGGGAAGTCGTCCGCAAAGAACAGCGGACAGTGCACCTCTGCGGCTTTCGCCTCGAATACCGGGGCGGTCTCCGTGTCACGGGAGGCGACAAGGGCCGGGACTCCGCTCTTGAAGATGCCGGCCTTCTCTGCGGCTATCTTGGCGCGTGTGTCCCCGAGCATGGCGCAGTGGTCAAGGCCTATGCTGGTGATGATGCTGAGCTCCGGGATGATTATGTTGGTGCTGTCCAGCCTGCCGCCGAGACCGGTCTCGATCACTGCGATGTCCACTTTTTCATGTGCGAACCAGCTGAAAGCCATACCGGTAGTGATTTCGAAAAACGACAGGCCGTCCATCGGCGCGCTCTGGAGGAAATCCCACACATATTGCTCGCTCACCATTGACCAGCTGCCGTCTTTTATCACTTTCATCCTCTCTCTGAAATCGATCAGGTGCGGAGAGGTGTACAGGCCGACTTTGAGGCCCGATGCCGCGAGCGCCGCTGCCAGCATGGAACTCACGGAGCCCTTGCCGTTGGTGCCGGCTATATGGATGGTCGGGTATTTCCGCCAAGGTTGTCCGAGCGCATTGTCGAATCTTTCCATCCCGGCCAGCCCCGGCTTATATGCCCCCGGTGTGAATCCGTCTTTCTGGACGGAGGGATGTTTTTCGAAGAGCTCAGCGATGAGCCTGTCATATCCTGCCTTATCGAATTCCATGATTTTCTTTTTCACCAAAATTAACTAAATTTACGCACTAATACTAATCTGAACTGGCGATGTCGAAAACGGCTGAGGCTCTGTATTCTCAATATGTCATCGATGGAGTGAGGCAGGAATGTACTCCGTTCCAGCTTCTCCGGCCGCTCTGCGCGAATGTCCTGCCGGCCGGGGCCGGCGAGCCGGGCCTATGTATAATCGATGAGACCGTCGATCCTCCAGTGGGCGGATTCGACCTTGATTCTGCGGATATCCGGGATTGTCTTGCCCTCGTGCGTCGTGCGGAGCGTACTGTGCCGTTCGAGTATATGGACTCGTACACCCGTTTCCGCCTGGCTCTTTCTCTTGAGGATGCGCTCTGGCATCGCGGACATTTCCGTCTGGGGGATTTGGAACTTTCCGTCTCTTGGCAATGGAACGATGACCATGTGGGGCGGATGGCCTCTTTTTATGCTTCAGTGCGGGCGGCTGCCGACTATGCTGATTCGCTTGGAATAAGTTTTTCCAAGGCATCTCTCCGGAGAGGAAGTCCGTGCAGCTTGTCTGTCCGGGTAGGCATAGACGAACCGGCTTCGGATGAGGAGGTGTTCATACAAGAGCCTTTCCGAACCGAGAATCCTAAGTTGTCCCGGTCACGCGCATGCCGGCAGAGCCTTGTCCCCGATCCGGAGAGCTGGGTGATATACATTCCGTTTGACACTGCCGATTTCCGTCTTGGCGGTTCCCTCCTTTCCCAAGCTGCCGGGATCGGAGGCGTTCCTGCGGACATCAGCGATGCGGACTGCTTTATTGACTGCTTTGAAGTCGTGCGGGAGTTTGTCGAAGACGGCCTGCTGCTCAGCGGGGAATCTGTCGGTGAAGGCGGCTTGTTGACGACCCTTGACAAGATGACTTCTGAAGAATGCGGGCTTGAGGCTGACATATCGGCTTTGATGCATTCTTATCAGGAGAAACATTCCTTGCGGCCGCTCTTCTCGGAAGTTCCCGGGGTCATCGTGCAGATCCGGGATTCGGATTTTGATTATCTCGATGCCGAGCTTCTGCTTCAAGATGTCGCCTATTTCCCTTTGGGCCATCCTTCTGTCGAAGTCCACGGGGTTGAGGTGAAATGCTCCGAGAAATCGGGAATACAGACTATATTGGAATCCCTGATGCGCAACGCGGAGGGGGAAGACTAAAACATAATAACACTATGGGCAAACCGAAAATATTCGTCTTGGATACCAATGTCATCCTGCACGACTATCGTGCTCTGCGGCATTTTCAGGACAACAATATCGTCATCCCGGTCGCGGTGGTGGAGGAACTTGACAAGTTCAAGAAGGGCAACGACGCCCTTGCATTCAACGCGCGCGGCTTTATGCGTGAGATTGACCGTATTACGGAGGGCAGAAGCTTCGGACGCGAGGGCCTGCCTATCGGGAGGGGACTTGGCCTTGTCAAGGTGGAGCCCAACCACCCGTTCCGGGAGGAGTACTCGCAGATGTTCGTAGACGACATCCCCGACCACAGGATACTTGCCACAGCAATGTGGGTGCGTGACAACCATCCGGGAACTTTTGTGGCTCTTGTCACCAAAGACGTCAACCTCCGGCTCAAAGCCAAGGCGGCCGGTATGGAGGTACAGGACTATCTGACCGACAAGGTCGAGGAGCAGCGGCTGGAAAACTCCCTCAAGGAAGTTCAGACCAGGACTCTCCCCGCCGGGCTGATGCAGGAGCTGTGCTACGGGCCGCAGACCTCGCTGCCGCGCGAAGCGGTGCAGAAAAGTGAACCGGCCCCGAACCAGTTGTTCAAGTTCAATTGGGAAAACGCTGCTGGGAATCCGGTCTGCGCAAGATATGATGCCGGAAGTGACAGGGTGCTGTTGATAAAGACCCGGGAGGCGTACGGCATACGTCCGCGCAACGACGAGCAGATGATGGCTCTGGACGCCCTTCTCAACAGGAAAGTGGAACTTGTCTCCCTTACGGGAGGGGCCGGTACCGGCAAGACCCTGCTTGCCCTCGCAGCCGCTCTCGAGCAGGAGAAAGATTACGAGCAGATCATCATCTCCCGCCCGGCAGTCGTGCTTGGAAGTCAGGAGCTCGGCTTCCTGCCCGGTGACCAGAAAGCCAAGATGACCCCGTTCCTCCAGCCTTTGATGGACAACCTCAATGTCATCAAGGCCCAGTTCCGCCCGTCTTCAAGGGAGGCGCTCAGGATCGAGAGCATGCTCAGCCAGGACAAATTGGTCATCGAACCTCTCGCCTATATCAGGGGCCGCAGCCTGGGCAAGTGCTACTTTATTATAGACGAGGCACAGAACCTGACCCCGCATGAAATCAAGACCATCATCACCCGTGCCGGAGAAGGAACCAAGATGGTCTTCACCGGAGACATTTTCCAGATCGACCAGCCATATCTGGACCAGTGGTCCAACGGCCTTACGCATCTTGGCGAGAAGATGGCCGGGCAGAAGATATTCCAGCATGTCTTCCTCCGCAAGGGGGAGAGAAGCCGCCTCTCGGAGTTGGCGGCAAAATTGCTGTAATCGCGAATTTGTGATAAATTTGCATAATCAATTGGAAACAGTTTTTTAGGAATAATATAAGTATGTTTGAAACGAAGAAAAGAGTCTATTGCTTCGGCGGCAAGACCGCTGAGGGTGACGGCTCGATGAGAGAGCTCCTGGGAGGAAAGGGAGCCAACCTGGCCGAGATGAGCAAGCTCGGCATGCCGGTCCCGGCAGGATTCACCATCACAACAGAGTGTTGTGCCGAGTACTATGAACTGGGCGGCGGCTACACCGAAGACCTCAAGATGGAGGTCAGGGCCGCCTTGAATGCAACCGAAAAACTTATGGGAAAGAAATTCGGCGACCCGAAAGACCCGCTCCTCGTGAGCTGCCGCTCGGGTGCCAGGAGTTCGATGCCGGGAATGATGGACACGATCCTCAATATCGGCCTCTGCTCCGAGACTATCCCGGGAATGATTGCGAAGACGGGCAACCCTCGTTTCGTATATGATGCCTACAGGCGTCTTATAATGATGTATTCCGATGTCGTGATGGAGAAGGCAGAAGGCATAGAGCCGGCCGACGGTCAGGGCATACGCCAGCAGCTCGACAGGATGATGGCCGAACTCAAGGAAGCCAAGGGCTACACCTCAGATACGGAGATAACTGCCGATGAACTCAAAGATCTCTGCGAGAAATTCAAGGTCAAGGTCAAAGAGGTGCTTGGAGTCGAGTTCCCCGACAGTGCCAAGGCGCAGCTCTGGGGCTCCATCGGAGGCGTGTTCAAGTCATGGAACGGCAAGAGGGCCATTGCCTACCGCCGTATCGAGAAGATTCCTGATGACTGGGGTACTGCCGTGAACGTGCAGTCCATGGTCTTCGGCAACATGGGTGAGACTTCCGCCACAGGTGTGGCTTTCTCACGCAACCCTGCCACCGGAGACAACAAGTTCTATGGAGAATGGCTTATCAATGCTCAGGGCGAGGACGTGGTTGCCGGTATCCGCACCCCTAACCCTCTCAACGAGGCTACCAAGAATGAGCACAACAAGGATCTTCCTTCTCTGGAGAAGGCCATGCCAGAAGTTTATGCTGAGCTTGATGCTATCCGCAAGAAGCTTGAGATGCACTTCCATGATATGCAGGACATCGAGTTCACCATCCAGGAAGGAAAGCTTTGGATGCTTCAGTGCCGTATCGGCAAGCGGACAGGTATCGCCGCTCTCCAGATGGCGATGGACATGCTTTCCGAGGGCATGATCGACGAGAAGACAGCTGTGATGAGGGTTTCTCCTGCCCAGCTTGACGAGATCCTCCATCCTGTGCTCAACGCCGCATCCGAAAAGGCCGCGAAGATGGTGGCCCGCGGACTTCCCGCCTCTCCGGGCGGAGCGGTCGGTACGCTCGTGTTCTCTTCCGAGGCTGCCATGGCGGCTGCTGAGGCCGGCAAGAAAGTGATTCTTGTCCGCGAGGAGACATCTCCGGAGGACATTCAGGGCATGCGTGCATCGGCCGGTATTCTGACCGCTCGTGGAGGTATGACATCCCACGCGGCTCTGGTGGCCCGCGGTTGGGGCAAGTGCTGCATCGTAGGCTGTGAGTCAATGATCATCGACCTTGACAAGAAGACAGTCAAGTTCGGTCAGGACTCCAAGACCTACAAGGAGGGCGACTGGTTCTCCCTCAACGGCTCCAAGGGTGTCGTATATGCTTCCAAGGTCGATACGATGGATGCGAGCGAGAACCCTGTGTTCCTCAAGTTCATGAATATTGTGGACAAGTACCGCCGTCTCGGTGTGCGTGCCAATGCCGACACCCCTGAAGATGCTCAGAAAGCCTTGCAGTTCGGTGCGGAGGGCATCGGCCTGTTCCGTATCGAGCACATGTTCTATGGCAAGAATTCTGAGACTCCGCTCGCGAAGCTCCGCAAGATGATACTCTGCAACACGGATGCCGAGCGCAAGGCGGCTCTTGAAGAACTTGAGCCGTTCATCAAGGCTTCAGTCAAGAGCACTCTGCGTGTCATGGACGGCAAGCCTGTCGTGTTCCGTCTTCTTGACCCGCCGCTCCACGAGTTCGTGCCTAAGACTGAGGAAAAAGAGAAAGAGATTGCCAAAGAATTGGGCATCAGTGTCTCTGAGGTTATCAAGAGAGGCGAAAGCCTCCACGAGGTGAATCCTATGATGGGACTCCGCGGCGTGCGTCTGCATGTGACATATCCGCTTATCGCCGAGACCCAGTACAGGGCTATTTTCACTGCGGTGGCTGAACTCCAGAAGGAAGGCTTTCATCCTCAGCCGGAGATCATGATCCCGGTGACCGTTTCCGCCCGCGAGCTCAGTTTCCAGAAGGCTATCTGCGACAGGATCAAGGCCGAAGTTGAGGCCCATTACGAGCAGAGCATCAACTATCATTTCGGCACGATGATCGAGATCCCGCGCGCGGCTCTGACCGGTGAGAGGATGGCCCGTACCGCAGAGTTCTTCTCATTCGGTACCAATGACTTGACCCAGATGACCCTCGGGTTCTCACGCGATGATGTCGGGACGTTCATGGGCAACTATCTCGGGCACAAGATTCTTGATGCTGACCCGTTCCAGACCATCGACACCAAGGGTGTCGGCAAGCTCGTCGAGTATGGTGTGCAGTCAGGCCGTGCAAGGCGTGCTGATCTCAAGTGCGGCGTCTGCGGCGAGCATGGCGGAGATCCTGATTCCATCAAGTTCTTCAGCAAGATCGGTATCGATTATGTGAGCTGCTCTCCGTTCCGTGTGCCTATCGCCCGCCTCGCAGCGGCGCAGGCCGCCATTGCGCAGAGCTAGCGAGTGATTTCAATATAATGCAGAGAGGATGACCTTTTGCCGGGCCATCCTCTTCTGTTTTATGGGTGAGTGCTGTTGCTCATTAATTCATCGCGTCTGCAAGGAGCTTTTCCAGATCTTTTTTGAGCAGTTTGCCTTCGATGGAGATGAAGACGCATTCATCCGGTTCTGTGGCGGTCATCACGAAACTGGTTATAAACTCCCCCTCAGGGACGATGTAGATGCGGACACGTTCACCGTCATCTTTTGCTTCCATGAGAAGTTCATACTTGCCTTTGCTTATCATCTTCTGTGCATCTGCTGCAAGGGCTTCGTTGATTTTAGGATTTTCGCTGTCGATCAGATACATCCCCGACATTTCCTTGATATAAGGGGAGAGGTTTATGTCCCCGTCAGGCATGTCTATGTCCGGAATACTTCCCATGAGCCTGAACATTGAAGGGGAGATGTATACGGCGCTTACGTTCTTCTCGTCAGAGTATTTGTTGTAGATTGATTTTCCGTCCTGGGCAAGTGCTGCGATGCTGATGAGGAGCAGAGTTGCGATTATGCTTATCTTTTTCATGATGATTTTTTATTTCTTGTTGATGTTTTCTATTATTTGAGATGCCTTGCTGGTCTGGGACAGGGCGGCATCTGTCAGTTCCCTGCCTGTTCCGATTTTGCTTGAAATATATCCGAATGTTCTCTCCAGTTCCGCATAAGCAGCTGCCGGGTCGTCGAAGGTGTCGGCCGGCATCCGGTTGGCATTCTGATAGTTGACTCCGACTATCAGGGCTGCGGCTACGGCCGCTGCGGCGGGGGCTATGGCGAATTTCCAGCTTGGGCTTCTGCGTGTGGATTTTACAGTCTGGGCAGCGGTGAGCGCGTCCTCAATCCGTTTTCCGAGATTCTCCGGCACTTTTACTGAACTGTCAGACAGAATCTTCTCAAATTCTTCCGGGCCAAGTTTTTCTATGTCTTCTATGCGTTTCATATTCTTTCTATGGCTTTTCTGATTTTTCTTCTCGCGTTGCTGAGATGAACCCTCATGCTGAGCTGGCTGAGGCCTGTGCGTTTCTGGATTTCTTCGTAGTTGAGGTCATCAAAGACTTTCAGCTTCAGAACGATACGTTCGCTGTCGCTGAGTGAGGACATCTGCTTTATGGCGGCGTCTATTTTCTGGCGTTCGCTCATCCTTTCATCCTGAAGGCTGTCGTCCGCCGCCTGCTGAGGTATCTTCTCCTCTCCCTCCGGTCGGTATCTGCGGAGGCGGTCGATGCAGATGTTGCGCAACAGGCTGATGCAGTATGCTTTTGGAGCCCTTATCGTGTCGAGAGCATCCCCCGCGTCCCACAGTTTTAGATACAGATCCTGCACTGCGTCTTCCGCATCGACCCCGGATTCCAGGATATAGAAAGCCACTTTGTACAAGTCGTCCTTGAGCGGCAGGTAGTCCTGTGTGAATCTTTCGGGGGTCATTCTGCGGTGGCGACAATCTGTCCGATCTTGTCCATGTCGATTGTACCGTACAGGCAGAGCAGGGTTCCGTCATCCGGAGAGAACAGAACAAGATCCTTGACTTTGCTTCCGTCACCGGTGACGTATCCGTAGATATAAACCGAATCCTCGTCATCTTTGGCGGACATCAACAACTCCACTCCCTCAAGCAGCTTGTTCATCCTGCGGTTGAACTTCTCCTTGACTTTGAGACTGCAGTCTTCATAGTCAACTATTGTCATCCCGTTGATGGATTTCATGGCATCGAAAGCGGCTTTTGTCTGTTCCCTTTCCTGCCTGTCCATGTCATCATCGTAGGCGCTCATTGCTCCCGCCTTCCTTATGATCGATGTCATGAACCGTCCCAGATTGATGCTCTCGAACTCGTCGTAGTGTCTGAAATCATTGACGAGGGCATTTATCTCTTTGCGTGGGACTTTCTTCCCGCTGTCCTGTGCCTGGCAAAGAGCCATACCGGCAGTCAGGATGAGCATTATCAATATCAGTTTCTTTTTCATTTCGTATGTTTTTATTGTCGTTTTCTTGACGCGTCATATAATAGACGGACAAGTCCCGCGAATGTTAAGGGCAATATACAAAAAAAGAAGACCAGATTTCCTCTGGCCTTCCTCATCTGTCAAAATGACCTCTAATACTTGTTGAGCGGCACACCTGCCGTCATCTGGTTGACGCGGCGTTTGATGCCCTCGAGGGTCTTGGTGTGGGCATCGAGTTCAGCCTGCTGCTCGGCAGTCGGGACTTCGCCTTTCTTCAGGCTGAGTGCCCCCACATGCTCCGCGCAGGAGGTGAGCGCCTCATCGATGAGCCCGACGATCTCCACCATGTCTTTCTCTACGTACCCTCTTGAGGTGATGGCCGGCGTACCGACGCGGATGCCGGAGGTCTGAAACGGCGAGCGGGTGTCGAACGGTACCATGTTCTTGTTGACTGTGATTCCCGCCCTTTCAAGCTGGGTCTCGGCTATGCGGCCGGTGAGCTGCTCGAACTTGCCCCTCAGGTCAACGAGCATGAGGTGGTTGTCCGTGCCACCGCTTACAATCTTATAGCCGCGCTTGAGGAATTCATCGCTCATGGCCTTGGCATTGGCTATTACCTGCTTTTGATATTCCTTGAACTCCGGCTGGAGAGCCTCGAAGAAGGCTACCGCCTTGGCTGCGATGACGTGCTCCAGCGGACCGCCCTGCACTCCCGGGAATACGGAAGAGTCCAGAATCTGGCTCATCTTCTTGACCACTCCCTTGGGGGTCGTCCTGCCCTGAGGATCATCAAAGTCTTTGCCGATGAGGATGACCCCTCCACGTGGACCGCGCAGTGTCTTGTGGGTGGTGGAAGTGACGATATGGGCGTATTCTACAGGGTTTTTCAGGAGACCGGCGGCGATGAGCCCGGCTGTATGGGCCATGTCAATCCAGAGGATTGCCCCGACCTTGTCTGCGATCTCCCTCATTCTGGCGTAGTCCCACTCTCTTGAGTAGGCTGAAGCACCGCCGATGATGAGCTTCGGCTTGCATTCGAGCGCCGTCTGTTCCATCTTGTCATAATCGACGAGCCCAGTCTCGGGGTCAAGCCCGTATGCTACGGCATGATAAAGGATGCCAGAGGCGTTGACTGGAGAGCCGTGGGTCAGATGCCCTCCCTGGCTGAGGTCCAGCCCCATGAAGGTGTCTCCCGGGTGGAGGATTGCCATTATCACTGCCATGTTGGCTTGGGCGCCGGAGTGCGGCTGCACATTTGCCCATTCGGCATTGTACAGGGTCTTGAGGCGGTCGATTGCAAGCTGCTCAATCTGATCCACCACTTCGCAGCCGCCGTAGTAGCGCTTGCCCGGATAGCCTTCCGCGTATTTGTTGGTGCAGATGGAGCCCATGGCCTTCAGTACCTCTTCGGTGACGTAGTTTTCGGAAGCGATGAGCTCAAGCCCTGACTCCTGACGTTCCCTCTCCTTCTTGATAAGGTCGATTATTTGGATGTCCTGTTTCATATTTTAGTGTTTGAACGGGGGCAAATATAATGATTATTTCAGTACCTTTGCCGCGTGTCAGACAGGAAACTCAAGAATATCGAACTCGGACGCGTCAAGCCGGAGCAATACAGAAATCTTCCCCCTCGGAAGTTTGACACCTGATTTTCCCGATATTTTCACTGGAGAGGCCTGAGGCCTCTTTTTTTGTCAAATAAATTCCTTATCTTTGTAGCTAT
>DJOT01000038.1:0-270 GCA_002439095.1 Bacteroidales bacterium UBA6431
CCTTGTCGCCCTCGGTGAGTTCAAGGGATGTCTTGTCAAGAGATACGGACTCAACTGGGTAGATCCTCTTATTGACCGTGACCTCGCACTTGGCGGTCTTGGCCCCATCCTCGGTCGTCACTGTAATCGCTGCTTTTCCAGGCGCTACGGCGGTCACCTCGCCGGTCGTAGAGACTGTTGCGACCTTCTCGTCACTCGATGACCAACTTACGTTCTTGTTCGTCGCGTTGTCCGGAAGGACGGTGGCGGTGAGGGTTGCCTTGTCGCCCT
>DJOT01000038.1:353-58864 GCA_002439095.1 Bacteroidales bacterium UBA6431
GATACGGACTCAACTGGGTAGACGCGCTTGGACACTGTCACGACGCAGAGTGCGGAGCGGTCGTCTTTCTCGGCCTTGGCGGTGATTGTCGCTGTCCCCGGGGCGATGGCAGTTATCTCGCCGTCTTTTATGGTAGCGACTTTTTCATCGCTGCTGCTCCAAATGATCCCCTTATAGGTGGCGTTATCGGGCTTTACAGTTGCCGTCAATGTTGCCTTGTCTCCTTCGACAATTTCCAATGAAGTTTTGTCAAGTGTGATAGTTTCAACCTGATAGATTCGTTTTTCAATGGTGACCTCGCACTTGGCTGTCTTGGCCCCGTCTTCAGCGGTGACGGTGATGGTGGCCTTGCCCGGAGCAACGGCGGTCACCTCACCGGTATTGGAGACTGTCGCGACCTTCTCGTTGCTTGAAGTCCAACTGACGTTCTTGTTTGTCGCGTTGTCCGGAAGGACGGTGGCGGTGAGGGTTGCCTTGTCGCCCTCGGTGATGGTCAGCTGGTACTTGTCGAGTTTGATACCGGCTACAGGTGTCGATTGTGGGCCTTTTTCACACCCTCCTGCGATGATGGCAAGCATCGCTAAAATCAAAAATTTCAGTTTTTTCATTTACGAAGTTTTTTGTTTCGTTTTCCGTTTCCCCGGCCTCATGGAGTTAGCTTAACGCAGAAAGTGTGAGGCCAAAGCTTATCCGGATAGAGGTTCTAGCAAAACCTGACACGAAATAAACAATACCCCACACCCTATGGTATGAGCACGGGGTACGCGCGTCAAGCCAAAAGAGTGATGAGTGCAGATTGCCTTTCCTCCGTGTGTCTGAATTTGCTAGATTCCTATCCGAGGATAAAAGCTTTACACTTTCATCAAAATTATGTAGCGCCCCCTCATGGGAACGGCACAAATATAGAAAGTTTTTTCCACATTCGGTGGGGTATTGTGCTTTTATGTTCATGTTCACAAAGTTATGCCGTGTTGGCGAACTGTATTTTCGTGACAGGGCAGGCTCTGTCCTGTCTTTGCATCGCGCAAGTTACTCCATCCGGAGCAGGCGGGCCGAATTTCCGCAAGCCTTGCGGAGAAGGGCCTTGTCAGGTTAGATATGATACCTATGGGATTACAGATGCTCGGAGGTGCCCATACACATCATAGGAGCTTTTTCATCTCCTCCTCGTCCGGCAGAACGTCTTTCAGCTGTTCTTGGCTTGGCTTATAGGTGGCGACACCCATTGGTTTGGTGTAATCTTGAAGAACATATTCAACGTAAGCGCGGTCGGCATCCTTGCATAGGACAATTCCAACGGATGGGTTTTCTCCTTCAATGCGTTCTTCATCATCGAGGACACGGAGATAGGCGGCCAGTTGGCCGAGGTACGCCGGCTTGAAATAACCTTTTTTGAGTTCAATGACAACCAGTGACCTCAAGACTCGATTAAAGAATAGAAGGTCAATCCAATGGTCGTGTCCAAGTTTATCGTAATGAACCTGATTGCCAAGATATGAGAATCCGCGCCCGAATGTCATGATAAAATTCTTGATATTGTGGACTATCTCGTTCTCTACCACACGCTCGTCAATGTCTTCATCCCTTTCGCCCAACTGCTCGACATTGATGTAGTCAAGCAGATATTCGTCCTTGAACATCTGTATTGCCTGAAATGCTCGCTTATAGTCCGGAATGGCCACACTAAAGTTATTCGGCATTCTGCCTTGATTATGGTAGGCATCCTCGGAAATCTTTCTCTCCAGAGCATCAACGGACAAGCTAAGATCAGCACAAAGTTGGATGTAAAACTTACGCTCGTCCATTGATTTTACTTTTGACAAAATCAGAATATGGTGTGAAAAACCAATGCTGAAAAAGGCGACAACAGGAATGTCTTCTAGCATCAAAGGTATCATGCCAGAACAAGTCTCTTTTTTGGCAGATGTATCTGCCAACTCTTCTCTGGAATGTAATTTGGCAGACGTGTCTGCCAAATTAGTGTCGAAGCATCTCCACTCCTCGTAGAAAAGCCTCATATTGCGAAGGTTTCGAGGTGAAAATCCCTTAAGTCCAGGCATTTCAATACTGAGTTGACGGCTTATTGTTGAAATCGCATCCTTTCCCCAAAAACCTTCACGACTGTTTTGGGATATGTATCTTCCGATGCCATAGTACAAAGCTAGTTGCTCCTGGTTTATACTCTTCAAAGCTTTCGTCTGGCTTTGTAAGATAGCGGTTTTTATCTGCTTGACCGCCTCGCTATACTGTGTCGAGAGTTTCTCTTTCATACGCATCAATATTCGTCAACTATGGAAACAAAGTTACACATTTCCCACATTCCCAAGTGCCATCTATGGAGAATGCTTTCTCTAGATCAGTCGTGAGCTTGTTGCGGAGAAGGGCCTTGTCAGGTTAGAGACAATCTATGGAATTAAGCTATAACCTATGCATGAAAAGCCCGTTTTAGGCCCGTTTTGAAGACGGGTTATAGTATAACCGCAAGGATTTGCTATAACCTAAACGGCACCTGCCACCATGGCACCTGCATCCACGGCACAAACCGCCGTCAACGTATATTCTGCCCCACACAAGCTATGGCATAATTGGTCGTTTGCCGGAATGAAATTTGGCCGTTTGCCGGAATGGTGAATCTGTATTTGCTGTATTATAGAAAGTTACAGTTGTGGAATTGCTGATTGGCAAGTAATTCAGCATTCAATTCTGACAAGGCTCTGGTCAAGTTCTATTTCCTTGGGATTGCCGGCATAACCTGTGATGTAGTATTCTTTCGCCAACCTGTCATCGAAGCGTGAGATGAAAGCGGCGCGGATGCGTGCGCATTTCTCGTTGATGGAGTTGTTGGTCGGGTCAAGCACCCTGTCGATGCTCTGCTGTATCGCGATGTCGTCTCCCCGCTTGGTAATAGCCTTGTAGATGGATTCGAACTCAGTTCTGTACCCCGGCAGGTGCTTGAACATTATTCCCTCCGGGTGGCGCAGGAACAGCAGATACACCGCTTTCTGGATCGGTTCCATCTTGATTTCCAGCCCGTTGTAGTCCGGAAGCAGGATGCGGAAGTCTTCCGTCACCACGAGCCTGCTCAATTCCGGTTTCTGGAGGAAAATAGATTCTATGATTTTTTCTTCCAGGCCGTATGCCCGAAGCTTCTTGACTCTGTCCTCGATTTCAGCGGTGAGCCTGCGGATCCACTGAAGCAAGTATAAAAAACATCCGGCTCTAACTGGATGATTCATACGAGATATATGAGGATATTGTCACTGAATTAATGACATTGATTGGTCTCCTTCGGAATGGGATGTAGAATTGAGGTTGAGTTGAACTCCATAACTGCCATAAAATGGCGGTGCTGTGGCCTATCTTTGCGGAAATAAACTATTAGGCCAAGAGATATGAGACTCGTTCACATTTCGGACACTCACAATAGACACCGGCAGCTGAAGAGGCTGCCGGAGGGCGATGTGATCGTACATTCGGGGGACTTCACGATGGCTGGAACTGAGGCGGAGGCTTTGGACTTTATGGAATGGTTCTGCGATCTTCCGTACCGGCACAAGGTCTTCATCGCGGGCAATCATGACTTCTGCCTTCGTGGCGCGGGGCTGGATGGGCTTGACGATAACTGCCACTACCTCTGCAATTCGGGAGTCATGATAGAGGGCATCAGGTTCTATGGCGTGCCGATGTTTTTCGAGGATGCCGTGACGGGGCGTTCGGAAAATGATTTTATGAATATACCTGCGGACACGGATGTCCTTGTCACCCATCAGCCGCCTGAGGATATTCTTGACCTCTCGGATGAGATTCACTACGGAGATTCTGTTTTGTGGCAGCGCGTTATGCAGGTTTGCCCTAAATACCATCTGTTCGGACACATTCATAAAGCCGCTGGGGTGGAGGAGCGGAATGGGACGGTGTTCTCCAATGGGGCTGTCTTGGGGGAAGGCTATGATCTGACAGACAGGGATATCCACGTCTTGACTGTCTGATATGCTCCGGAATAGGAAAAGCGGAGTCCTCCGATTTTGAGATGGTTTATTTTGTAAAATATTGATAATGAATTATATGGAAAAAGAAATGACCACAACTGACTACCAACTGCCTTCTTTGGATTTGCTGGATGAATATATCCCCGAAAGCAATGCGCCTGAAGATGAAATCACCGGTAGGGTAGAGGCGATCAGGAATGTTCTTGAAAGCGGGAAAGTGCGTGTCAAGGACATTAAACCAATGCCGGGGCCGGCGGTGACGCTTTACAAGGTTTATCCGGAACGGGACGCCAAAGTCTCAAAGGTCAGATTGCTTTTGGAAAACGCTGTACTTGACCTTCATCTGAAGGGCGTACGTGTCGTGAACTTGGAGGACTCCATCGGCATCGAGATAGCCAATGGCCATCGTGAGAAAGTGCCTATGCGCTCGGTTCTGAGTGACGATGCGTTCCGGAACTGCAAGGCAGAACTGCCGGTGGCTCTCGGGCGGACATTCGGGAACAAAGCTGTGGTCTTTGATTTGGTCAGGGCTCCTGACTTGCTTATCGCCGGAGCCACAAAGCAAGGCAAGTCGGAGGCGATCCACGCCATAGTCGCTTCTCTGCTATATTCAAAGCGCCCGTCAGATCTGAAGTTCGTTTTCATCGATCCCAAGGGCTGTGAGTTCACTGCCTACGAGCGCCTTTCCGGACACTATATTGCCTCTATGCCCGGAGAGACACCTATTGTGCAGACGGCAGCTCATGCAGACAAGACCTTGGCGGCTTTATGTCTGGAAATGGAACACCGCTATGAACTGTTTGCGGAAGCCCATGTCCGCAACATTTGCACTTACAATAAACGAATCTCCGAGACCTTGCCTTACATTGTCGCCATCATTGATGAATATGCCGATCTGGCCATTCCTGTATGCCGCGACAAGGAGTCCAGGAATATGTCGCGTAACATCACAGAATCCATCATCCGCTTGTCGCAGTGTGGAAGAGCCGTCGGCATTCATGTCATTTTGGTCACACAGAGACCATCCACGGCGGTTATCACAGGACTCATCAAGACAAATTTCCCGACCAGAATCGCCGTCAGAACCGCGTCCAAAACCGACTCTCTGGCAATCCTTGACACTCCTGGCACGGAAAAACTTATCGGCGGCGGAGATATGATCTTCCAGACCGGCGGAGAAGAGACTCGCCTCCAGGGGGCGTACATCCGCCCGGAAGAAATCGACAGGCTGACCTCCTATGTGGAGTCATGTCCTGTTTCCGTTTCTCTCGATTAGTGGCTACAAAATGGACAGGATGATTCCCATCGAAACCGCCCCGGGCGGGTCAAAGATTCCGATCATCGTAGGGGATGATACATTCCATTCTGACAAGGCTCCGGTCGAGCTCTATTCTCTTGGGATTGCCGGCATAACCTGTGATGTAGTATTCTTTCGCCAACCTGTCATCGAAGCGTGAGATGAAAGCGGCGCGGATGCGTGCGCATTTCTCGTTGATGGAGTTATTGGTCGGGTCAAGCACCCTGTCGATGCTCTGCTGTATCGCGATGCCGTCTCCCCGCTTGGTAATAGCCATGTAGATGGAATCGAACTCAGTTCTGTACCCCGGCAGGTGCTTGAACATTATTCCCTCCGGGTGGCGCAGGAACAGCAGATACACCGCTTTCTGCAGCGGTTCCATCTTGATTTCCAGTCCGTTGTAGTCCGGGAGCAGGATGCTGAAGTCTTCCGTCACCACAAGCCGGCTCAATTCCGGTTTCTGTTGGAAGAGAGACTCTATAATCGTCTCATCCAGGCCGTATGCCCGAAGCTTCTTGACTCTGTCCTCGATTTCAGCGGTGAGCCTGCGGACTTCAGAGCGGAACTCTTTATCGGCAAATTCCTGTGGGTCTTCTTTCTGGTGATCTCTTCTACAGAGGTCAATTGTGTAGTTTTCTCCACTGAAGCAAGTATAAAAAACATCCAGCTCTTGACGGCTGGTTGTCTCCGAGTGTAATTCTGTCTCTTCCTTCAACATTTCATCGAATCCGGCTATCCAGTCTTCAGCCGATGAATTGCTGAACTCGAAGATCAGGTCACTTTCCTCAAAATCCGGGACAAGAATAGCACCGTATTCCGGCCACGGTCTGCCAGTGTCGAATGTCTCCCAGATTCTCATATAGAATTCGGCCCATTTCCGCCGCTGTCTATGGAAATTCGGCAAGTTATAGAAGCATTTTTCGTTGTCGTGTAATATTTCCTCCGCAATGTACCGAAGATTCAAAATCTCGGAATCGTAGGCGTAATCATACTTGTCCGCCAGACGGGAGAAGTCGTCTAATAAACCGCTTGCCCGACAAGCCGGTTCCTTATAGCGCCCGGGAACGTACAACATCCCCCTGATGCCCCATTCGGCATCCGACACTTTTACTATTCTCCCACCTGTGCAGGCCTTGTCTGTAAATTTTGCCCTCATGTTATCATTCATTTTGTCCTCTGTGTCCGCAAATTGGTTGAAATAGCTGTGAAAATACGCAGAATAATTCTAACGGCAAAGCCGCTGGTTTGGGGTAGAGGGAAAGGGTGTGCCTTCGAAACGGTGAACTGTGTCGCCGAACAGGTTGGGCTATATCTTTGAGATGGTTGAGATGAGGTGGCGGATAATGCCTTGATGGTCAGATTGTTCGCATAAAGGCTTCCGCCAATATTCAGGTAGGCTAAAAGCTCTTTTGCTTGATTATCAGAATGTTATCCGCCACCGTCGCTGCCTGCCACCGCCACCGTCGTCGCTCGCATCGTCATCGCTCGCCGCCTGCCACCGCCCGCCACTGCTCACCATCCGCCACCGTCATCTCTCATCTCCGCCGCTTCCCCTCATCGCCTGCCCCCCTAGATGCATTGTGACGAACTTCCGGATGTCATCCCTCAAGGCATCAGCGTTTTCCGAATCGAGGATTTTGACCTGATCGGCAAGACCGATGCAGAAGCGCCGTGCGGCACCGAGACCATGGAGCCGGGTGTCCAGAATCCATGTTCCGGCTTCTGTCTGGTATAGTTCTTCCGGAGGAAGTTTGCAGGCGTCATGGTATTCCTCGCGTAGACTGTTGAGGGCTGCGATGGTCATCTCCAGTCTGATGTGCAAGTTGACTTTGGGGTTGATCCATCTGAAGACGTCGGCCTCGCCTTTCGGGAAGGCGTGCGGATATTCCGGATCGTCGATATTCGTCTCGATGCTGCCGATACGTGCCAGCCTGAATTCTTTCAATGCCTTGTCTTGCAGGTCGTATGCCCAGAGATTCTCATTGTCGCAGACGAGATTGACCGGGACTACAAGGCGGTCCCGGATCTCGTTGCTGTTGGAGCTGGCATAGCCTTTCAGCATGACTTTTCTCTGCTTGTCGATGGCTTCCTCCAGGGCGATGATGAATTTTTCCACTTTCCCGACGGAACGGAGCTCCATGAGCCTCTGCTCTTGGGCATGTATGCTCATCGGGACGGTCTCCTCGCCATTGCGGATATAGACGGTCCCGTCTTTCCAGTCGTTGCCGGTGTAGAGTTTTGCGATTTCAAATTCGGACGGCTTCGCGATTATCATGATTGCGTCCTGATCTTTTGTCGGGGTGACCGTAATGCATCTTCTGATTGCCGGCTTGAAATACAGTTCCATCTCATCGTTGAGGAAGCGGCAGTAGCTGTCCAAGTCCTTTGGCTGCGGGACGGGGTGGCCGAGCTGCTTCAGGCGTTCGTTCGCGAGCGTGGTGTAGTTGCTGCGGAACCAGGACAGGTCGGCCCCCAGTCCGTAGGATTCGTTCAAGATAGGGTCTCCGTGGTCGTTGACGCCCAGATAAACCGTCCCGCCGTCACGGTTGAGGAAGCCGCAGACTGCCTCCCACACTTGGCCCCGCCCCTGTTGGTAGATGTCTGGCTTGCTGTCATGGTTGCTGAATACATACGAGGACTTGAACTCCACGTCGGCGAGTTCTCCGAGTCCGTATTTTCCTCCTCCACGATCTTCCGTCTCCCGGAAATGGTCTTCTACTCCGAGTATGCGGCAGATCCGACGGCGTATGACGGCAGGGGATGCCGAGATCTCGTCGGGGTATTTTTTTGCGAGCGCACACGCATCGAGCAGATCCAGAATCTCCTTCTCCTCCGGGTCGAGGTCAGCCGTGACTCTCATCTGATCGGGATTTGCGAGCGCTTCGATGATGCGCTGTTCGCGTTCCCGCATCAATCCCGGCCCGGAGCAGGCGCGAACCTTGTGCCCCTCTGCCAGCCGCAGACATTCCATG
Organism: Bacteroidales bacterium UBA6431; assembly: GCA_002439095.1. Classification (GTDB taxonomy): domain Bacteria; phylum Bacteroidota; class Bacteroidia; order Bacteroidales; family UBA932; genus Cryptobacteroides. Next base: position 8,612 of record DJOT01000038.1, read on the forward strand.
AGAAAGCGTGCCCCGGAGAGAACCTCATCCCTGGATTCATCGTCCCCGAGGGCGTTGAAGATGAACGCCGATGTCAATAGGTCCCGCAGCCTCCCGGTTGAACTTTTATCTCTGGAACGGGAAAGCATCACTCCAAGACTCCGGAAAATTTCTTCACGAGAGTTTTCCGTGCGCGATGCGGGCCTGCCGAGCCGGGCGAGTGCATCCTCCCGGCTCAGGATGAACCCGTCCAGGACGTGCTCCGCATCGAATTTTCCGACCGCTTCGCTGCAGAAGGACGGTTCGTCCATGTTGATATAGGTGTCCCCGTTTATGGTATTGATGGAGTGCGTATATGTGACGATGATGTCCCCCGGTTTGTATTGCCCCGAGTCCCGCATGAGGCCGGCGTAGCCTTTGTCGGAGATGAGCCTGAGCCTGTCCTTGTCCGGGGTGGGGCCATGGAAAATGCTGAGCACCAGTGATTCGTGAAGCCTGTGGGTGCGTTTGTCATCCTTTGCCGGCGGGAGGGCGAAGTCCAGATAGGCTTTCTTGATGGAGAACAGTGGCGGTTCGCTTTCGTCCTCGAGCACTGCTCCCTCGATGCAGTCCCCGTCATAGAGGAAACGGGCCAGTTCGCCGGTGGTGAGGCCTTTCAAGAGTTCTTCGTCGTCAATCTCTCCCCGCCCGTCATAGAATGCTTTGAGCGGTGAGCAGCTTATGTAGCCTTCATCGCCTTCTTTGTATTCTATGGTGTATGTCCTGTCCCTCACTGATGCATCCTGGCTTGAATCATCGGATTGTGCTTCTATAAATGCTTCGGCAAATGATTCCAGTGATTCGCAGTCGTCTGCCCTTCCCTCCTTGAGCTTTTCGTTTTTAAGGTTCCGGCTCAGCACTTCGAGTCTTCCTTGGTGAGCATCGAATGCTTTGGTTTCTGCGGAGACTGATGAGCGGACGGTGAGCTTGCCTCCTCCAAGTCTCAGGCTGTGACAGTCGGAGGCGGCGAATGGGGCGCCCCTGTCGAATGTGGCGCCTTCCAGCATTTTGAAGACAAGGAGGTCTGTGCCGATGGCCTTTTCTACCATGGAGCGGGTGAATCCTGGGGCGGTCATGGGATATGAACCGCAGTCCACGGCCAGTTTGACTATGTCATAGTTGGAGCGGCTCAGGTATGAGGCGTATTCGAGGAAGAGCAGTGCCCGGGTGCTGGCTTCCCTGTAAGAGCGTGTGTCGCACAGCAGGATGAGCAGACAGGCGGTGAGTTTGGCGGAGAACTCAAGGGAGGCCCGTTCGTCGCCGCTCATCCCGCGTCCTTTGCGGGCGGCGGCTCTGCGCTTCTGGGCCTCGGAGTCGAGGATGTTGCCGAGTGCAGATATAAGTTCCAGCGAGGGAATAGGGGCGTTCCAGATGGCATTGATAAAAGAGGCGGCCTGCGCGGGGGAGGTCGCAAGGTATCGCTGATGAAGTTCCTTGCCTGTCATGGTATAATAATAGTAGTGAAAATGGTCATTAGTGCGGCGTTTTCCAAGATATTGCCGATTATGCAAAACTATGAAAATCCCGGCTCACATGCAAGTCTCCAACCGGGCAAGAGTGCATCGTGGTGCCTTGGTGTTCCGCCGCCGTCTGCTATATGTGGAATGAAATTTGTCCGTTTGTCGGAATGAATGCTATATTTGCATCTATGAAACGAACCTCATTATTCATATCCCTCCTCTGCCTCTGCATCGGGGCGGGGGCGCAATCCGGCAACTTCACACTCGGTAAGTGGACCGAGATCCACGCCGCACTCCTCAAAGAACTTTCCAGATCCTACGTGGACTCTCTTCCCGTAGACAAGATCGAGCGCCGCGGGGTCGATGCCATGCTCTCCGGGCTCGATCCGTATACGGTCTATATTCCCGAAGAGGAGAATGAAGACCTCCAGATGCTCATCCACAAAACTTATGGAGGCGTGGGGGCAGTGATCTACAAACCTGAGACCTCTGGCAACGTCATCATCAACGAACCGTATGAGGGAAGCCCCGCCTCGAAGAGCGGGCTTGTGTGCGGGGACGAGATAATGGAAATAGACGGGCAGACCGTGGTCGGGCTCACATCCCAGCAATGCAGCGAGAAGATGCGCGGCGACCCGGGAACGACGGTCAAGTTCAAGGTCAAGAAAATCCGCGGCGGCGAGATTACCGAGGTGACGGTGCTTCGCGAGAAGATACGCATCCCGGACATCGAGTTCGCGGGGCTGATCGGTGACGGAGTGGGGTACATCTCCCAGACCGGGTTCACCGAGGGCGTCGGCAAGGAGATGAGGGAGGCTGTCATCAGGCTCAAGAAAGAGGGCATGCAGACCCTTGTCCTGGATCTTCGTGGCAACGGTGGCGGCCTGATGAACGAAGCGGCCGAGATCGTGTCGATCTTCGTCCCGAAAGGCTCCCTTGTCGTGTCGGCCAAAGGTCGCGAGGCGGACTCTAACTACGAACTCCGTACCCGGCGCGATCCTGTAGATACCGAGATGCCGCTGATCGTGCTCGTCGATTCCGGCTCGGCATCTTCTTCCGAGATAGTGTCGGGTGCGCTCCAGGACATGGACAGAGCCACCATAATGGGGCAGCGCACCTTTGGCAAAGGTCTGGTGCAGAGCATCAAATCCCTCCCTTACGGGGGAGAACTCAAGGTCACGACGGCCAAATACTACACCCCTTCCGGACGTTGCGTCCAGGCGCTTGACTACAGCCACCGCAACGAGGACGGAAGCGTCAGCCAGATACCTGATTCACTTACCCGCGAGTTCAAGACCGCCCACGGGCGCACGGTGCGCGACGGCGGCGGCATCACCCCCGATGTCAAACTCGCAGAGAAGAACTACAGCCGCCTGACCTATGCCCTTGTGGCATACGGGATAATGGAGTACTATGCTCTGGAATATGTCAGGGCACACGACAGCATACCCCCGGTGGATGAGTTCCACCTCAGCGATGCGGATTATGATGATTTCGTGAAATTCGCCTGCGGCAAAGAGTTCGACTACCGCTCCTCAGCCAAGACATATTTCGACAAGGTCAAGGAAGAGCTTGAAAAAGACGGACTTAAGGAAACTCTAGCACCTCAGATAGAAGCACTCGACAAGGCCATCGACATGGAGAAGGAGGAGTTCTTGCGTCTCAAGAAAGACGAGATCGTCCCTTTCATAGAGGAGGAGATAGTGGTCCGCTATTATTTCCAGCAGGCCGGTGTCAAAATCCGCATCCGCTACGATGATGCCCTCAAGGAGGCTTTGCGCAGCCCGAGGATATAAATGACATTCAGTACGGAGCTTATAGTTCTGAGCACGACCAAACTCGGAGAGAAGAGTCTGGTCGTGCATTGTTTGACACCTTCTTTGGGGCGGCGGAGTTTCATTGCATCCGTTCCGTCAGGAGGGGGGATGGCCCTGTTCCTGCCGCTCAACATCCTGGAGGGGGAAGTCAGTGAGAACCCACGCTCCGACCTGTGGCGCGTACGCCGGCTTTCGGCTGTCAGCCCGCTTGGCGGCATCCGCTCCAGCGTCAGCAAAAACACAATGACCCTCTTCATGAGCGAAGTCCTCTACCGGACTGTGCGCGACGGGGCTTTGGAAGAAGGACTTTTCGACTGGTGCAAACGGTCTGTCTTGACGCTTGATGCCATGCAGGGGGACTTCAGCAACTTTCATCTGCGTTTTCTTCTGGAGTTTGCCGTCGCGCTTGGCTTCTCCCCGTCGCTCTCCGACCTCGCTCCGTTTGCCGGAGAGCATCTCTCCGAGGTCCGCGCCCTGCTTGAGAGTGATTTCGGACAGTTCATGCTCATTCCGCTCAACGGGCTGGCCCGCAACGAGATAGCGGAGATTCTCCTGCAATATATCGGCTATCACTCCGATTGCCGGCTCAACATCCGCTCCCTTGCTGTCCTGCGCGAACTTTGGCGCTGAGGCTCTGTTCCGACTGTCGGCTCAACACGCGTTCATTTGCTGTCCTGCGCGAACTTTGGCTCTGAAGTCCGTTTACGCAGAGCAGAAGCCGGTGGTGGCATTTTCTTGCCGTCCCGCCTCTGGCCGTGAAATGTAAGATTTCAGTTCCTGCCTCTGTTCTCCGGTTCTGTTCTCCGGTTCTGCCTCTGCTCCCCGTGCCTCTGTTCCTTGCTCCAGCTTCCCACCTCTGTTCCCGTGCGCACGAAGTCATTTCCGTGCGCACAAAGCGCCCTGGTGCGCACGGCACAAAATTCCGAGAGCTCCCGTGCGCACGAGGTGGCCAGGTGCGCACCGAATCAGTGTCGTGCGCACGGCATTATTCCACGGCACGGCATTGTTCCACGTCACGGCATCAGTCCAGGTTGACGATGCCGTCTTCAATCACATGCAACACTCCCGGCAACTCCGAATAGGCTTTCTCGGCGCGTTCTTTTGTGGAGCAGGAAGTGACACTGATGGCGATGGCCTTGAAATTCTGATACTCATACAATATTTCGTCGCCTCTATCTTTCGCTGTTTTCAGCAGGTTCTCCAGAGCTGCCCCGTCTTCATAGTAGACAATGAACCTGAATGCCGGCGGCTCCACCTCTTTGCCGTCAATATGCGTGACTCTGGCGTCTCCACGTCCTGGGAGAGGTTCGAATATGACGACTTCCACAGAGCGCCTGTCCTTGTTCCGGCATTCAAAACGATAGTTCGTTCCGGCCACGACCTGTCTGGCAACCTTGCGTGGCCTGAGCCCGAGTCCGGAGTCCACCGCTTCCCTGAAGACAGCCATGTCTTCATCAGTAAGCCTTGCCGGTCTGCTGAATCCTCCTGTCAGTTGCGCGTAATCCACTGTCCCGCAAGAAGTGATAAAGACCATCGACAGAAGCGTCAAGAATGCTCTGACCGGCCTTATGTGTTTCCTTTTCATCATATCTGTGCTATCTTGACAAGTTCAATATCAAACTCAAGAGTTGACCACGCCGGTATCCTGTCCATCTTGACGGAACCGTAGGCATATCTGGCTGGGATCCATATACGGAACTTGTCCCCCTCATACATCCTGACAAGGGCGATCTGCCACCCCATTATCAGGTCCCGCACCCTGAACAGCGCCGGTAGAGGCTGCCCCTCTGTGGAATCGAACACGGTCCCGTCCAGCAGCCGTCCTGTGTAGTTGACATAAACAACACTGCCGGGCGCCGGGTGAACCTTGCCGCGTCCATGTTCCAATTTCTGAATAACCACGCCGTTGTCCAGCGCGAGTACACCTTCTTTTGCGGCTTTTCTTGCCAGAAAAGCCTCGTTGTCGGCCTTGTATCGGTTGAATTTCTTCGATTTGCTCATTGCCCTCATTTTTGAAATGTCCCACGCCTTGTCAGTTTACAGGAAACTTGCATTGAGGCCCGGGTATATGATTCGGCATCGCGAATATAAGGAAAGGTTTTTGTTTTCGGAGCAAATTCATTATCTTCGCAAAGTATGCTCCGGCATAGAATAAAACAAATACTTGACTATGAAGACTTTTAAAGATCAGGAAAACTACTGTGACAATGCTTTCCGGGAGAATGCCCCGTTTTGGCACCTCTACACTTCCGGCAAGGACATGCCCTTGCTTTTCAGAAATGACGATGAGTTCAAGTTCGTGATGAACGTCATCGCGAAGGGTGCTTTCGAATTTCAGGATGTCCGTATCATCGCGTTTGAGGTGATGGGGAACCATATTCACTTTCTTCTCAGTGGACAGCAGTCGCGTTGCTTCATGTATTTCACGGTCTTACGGAGGAGGATAGCACGCGGGATCGGAGGGCTTCCATTGCGCTTTTCTCCCTCGCTTAAGGCTGTCGGCGATATCCGGGCGTTGAGGAACACTATAGTATATATACATCGGAACGGATATGTGGCGGATCCGCGCCAGACACCTTTCTCATATCCGTGGGGGACAGGCCCATTCTATTATTGTAAGCCCAAATCTTCTGTCACCTTGGCGGATCTGAAAGACTCTGAATTAAGGTTGATGTTCAGAAGTCGAAGCCCCAAGCTTCCGGGCGACTATCATGTTGTGGACGGCTATGTGTCGCCGTCATCATACTGTGCGCTCAATCTGGGCATGTCCATGTTCAGGGAAGCTCATCATTACTATTCGCTTCTGAACAAGAACGTTGAGGCGTATGGAGACGTTGCCGTGGAGATTGGTGGCGGAGCTTTTTTGACGGACAACGAGTTGTTCTCCATACTTGCGGGGATTGTCAATGACAGATATGGCAGCCCAGATCTAAAAGGGCTCTCAAAGCCGCAGAAGCTTGATCTTGCCAGAAAGTTGCGTTACGAATACCGCTCATCAAACAGCCAGATATCCAGACTTTTGAATTTGGCTCAATTTGAAGTTGATGCCGCATTCCCTCTTTCTGCGCAAAGAGGAAAATGAGCTGCTCTTTTCCCGTGCGCACGAAGTCATTTCCGTGCGCACAAAGCGGTCTGGTGCGCACAGAATGGTCCGCGTGCGCACGGGCACGAGGCCGGAGACGGGAGACTGGGACGGGAGACTGGGACGGGAGACTGGCACGGGAGACTGGCACGGGAGACTGGCACGAGGCCGGAGCCGGAACTTATGACAGGGCCGGCCGCACGGCCGCGGCGATGCCCAGGCAATCTGGGAACGGCAGCCCGGGGCGCAATCCGTCCCTACCGCGAAGCGAAGAGCAGCAGAGCCAGACCGGCGAGCAATATCGCGAGGTCCACGGCCTTGTCTTTGATGTGGTTTTCCTTGAAGAGCAGCGCCCCGAAGATGAAGGTGATGACGACACTGCTGCGCCGTATCATCGAGATGACGGAGAGCAGCGCCCCCTCGTCCTTGACCGCGTAAAAGTAGAACGCATCGGATATGGTGATCAGCACCGCTATGAACACCAGCCTCCAGTCCCAGCGGAACCTCTGGAAGCCCGGGGCCGCACCTGCGGCAATCCCCGAAGCAGGCCTGACCCCCGAACCGTCCGCAGCGCCCTTGGCTACCCCCGAAGCAGCCGCCTGCCCCTTCCGTGCCTTAAGATATTGTACCAAAATCAGCAGTGCCAAGACAATCGTTATATAGACATTGGTCCAGCTCTGCACGAACATCGGCTGGAGATGCCCCAGTATATGCTTGTCGTACAGTGCGCTGGCCGCCCCGGTGAGCACAGACACCACCATCCATGCGATGCCCTTGTCCGAGGTGAACGAGATACCCTCCTTCTTGCTGGAGCGCGCCAAGAGCAACAGGGCCGCCATCACAAGCGCTACTCCGGCCCACTGAAGCAGGCTCAGCCTCTCGCCGAACAGGATTATGGAAAAAATCACCACGAACATCGGCCGCGACGCCTTGATTGTGCTTGCCGTCGTAAGCGGCAGGAGCTTGAGCGCGACCAGTCCCGAGACCCAGGAAGATGTCACCAGAAAAGTTTTCAGCACCAGGCTCAAGTGATCCTCAATCGGACCGCTTGACAGAAACGGGCAGAGAAACAGCGCCGACATGGCAGTGGCTCCCAGCAGTACCCACAGGACGCTGTTCTTTTTGAGAGCCAGCTTCTTCTCCACATCGTAGATGCCGAGCAGGACGGCGGAACATACGGATAACCAAACCCACATAAGGATATACAAGTCTAAAAACCGGGGCCAAAGATACAATAATTTCGTAACTTTGCCGCCGCTTATGGATAAGGACAGATTCATTGAAGTGCGCGGAGCACGGGCCAACAACCTGAAAAATGTCGATGTAGACATACCGCGCGGCAAACTGGTCGTAATCACGGGATTGAGCGGCAGCGGCAAGTCCTCTCTCGCCTTCGACACCATCTATGCCGAGGGCCAGCGCCGTTATATGAACACGCTTTCCCCATACGCCAAGCACTTTGTGGGAGTTCTTGAAAAACCGGCGGTGGAGAGCATCACGGGCCTGAGTCCGGTCATAGCGATCGAGCAGAAGACCACCGGCAACAATCCCCGTTCCACAGTGGGCACCATAACCGAAATCTCCGATTTTCTCCGTCTTCTCTTCGCCCGAGCCTCGACGGCATATTCTCCGGTGACCGGCAAGCCTATGGTCCGCTACACCGATGCCGCCATCGTGGATCTGATAATGAAAGAATACCATGGCAAGAAATGTCTCCTGCTCGCTCCTCTGGTACGTGGCCGCAAGGGCAGCTACAAGGAACTCTTCGAGCAGATGCGCAAAAAGGGCTATACAGAGATCCGCATAGACGGGGAGATGACCTCTCTTCAGGAAGCCGATGCTCTCGACCGCTACAAGGCCCATTTCATAGAACTTGTCGTGGACAAGCTCAAGCCCGAAGATGGTGACGACAGACGGATCAGGACATCCGTTCAGACCGCCCTTTCACTGGGCAAAGGCTCACTTGCCGTGCTGGACGTGCAGAGCGGCAGCCTGCACCATTATTCCCGTCATCTGGTTGACCCGGAGACCGGGATTTCTCTCCAGGAGCCGGCTCCGCATACTTTCTCTTTCAACTCCCCCGAAGGATACTGCCCTCATTGCAAAGGACTGGGTACTGTCGTGGACATCACCCCGGATGCTATCATTCCGGACCGCAGCCGGTCGATAGCCGACGGGGCCATAGTTCCTTTGGGGCCGGTCCGCAACGGCCGCAAATATGATATTGTCAAGGCCATTGCACGCAAGCACTCATTCTCTCTCTATGACCCTGTCGGCACCCTTCCGGATGAAGTGGTGTCGCTGCTCATCTACGGCTCGGACGAGTTCTTCCGGATAGGGGAGGGGGCGATGGCCGAGATGGTCAACTGGCCCGGCGTGGTCGGCGACATCGATGACAGGATCGTCTGTCCTGTGTGCCACGGTACTCGCCTCAATGAGCAGACGAAGTGTTTCCGTATCGATGGCAAAGATATTTCCGAAGTCAGCGCCATGGAGATTTCCGCCTTGTCGGAGTGGCTCAAGACACTTCCCTCCAAACTCGGCCCCAGAGAACAGGCCATAGCCCGGGACATCATCCGCGAACTCGGGGACAGGGTGCAGTTCCTGCTCGACGTGGGACTTGACTACCTCAGTCTGGACCGCCCCTCCGCGACCCTTTCCGGGGGCGAGGGCCAACGCATCCGCCTTGCCACCCAGATCGGTTCCAAGCTGGTCAATGTCATATACATACTCGACGAACCGAGCATCGGCCTGCACCAGAGGGACAACCGCAAACTGATAGCTTCCCTCAAGAAACTCCGCGATGAGGGCAACACCGTGATGGTCGTGGAGCACGACGAGGAAATGGTCAACTCCGCCGACTGGACCGTGGAAGTCGGGCCCGGGGCGGGGGAGAACGGGGGAAACATCATCTACAGCGGCCCGGCCCGCCCCCTGCACAACCCCAACATGACCCCTCAGACGCGACGAGCCGGGAGCGGCAAGTTCCTCACGATACACGGGGCCAGCGGCAACAACCTCAAGGACATAGATGTCACCATCCCGCTCGGGATGTTGGTTGGTATCAGCGGTGTGAGCGGCAGCGGCAAGTCAACCCTTGTCAACGAGACCCTGATGCCTGCCCTCAAGGGGAAGTTTACCCGTCTGAAACAGAAGCCGTTGCCGTACAAGTCACTGGATGGGGTGGAGAACATCGACAAGGTGATCGAGATAGACCAGAGCCCGATAGGCCGTACGCCGCGCTCCAACCCGGCCACATACACCGGAGTGTTCGATGATATCCGCAAGCTCTTCGAGGACACCCCGGACGCCAAGGTGCGCGGGTTCAAGGCCGGCAGGTTCTCGTTCAACGTCTCCGGCGGCCGCTGCGAAGAGTGCAAGGGTGCCGGTATCAAGGTGATAGAGATGAACTTCCTGCCTTCGGTCAACGTGGTCTGCGATGCCTGCGGCGGCCGCCGTTACAAAGAGGACACCCTGGCCGTCAAATACCGTGGCAAGGACATCAGCCAGGTGCTGGACATGTCCATCAGTGAAGCTTATGAGTTCTTCAAGCCTTTCCCGAAGATCGCCCCCAAGCTCAAGGCCCTCGTGGACGTGGGGCTCGGGTATGTCCGCCTCGGCCAGTCCGCCGTGACCCTTTCTGGGGGCGAGAGCCAGAGGATGAAGCTTGCCACCGAACTGTCCCGCAAAGCCACGGGTAGCACGCTCTACATGCTCGATGAACCCACCACCGGCCTGCATCCCGAAGACATCAAGGTTCTATTGGGAGTACTGGAACGCCTCGTTGACCAGGGCAACACAGTCATGGTCATAGAGCACAACCTCGATGTGCTCAAGAGCATGGACTACATCATCGACATGGGCCCCGACGGGGGCGCGCGGGGCGGCAGGATTATTGCAGAAGGCACCCCGGAGCAGCTCGCCTGCAACCCGTCATCCGTGACAGGACAATATCTTAAAGAAATATTATGACAAAAATCGAAGCCGCAAGGCAGGAATACATGGACTGGTGCCACGCAGTGGGCATCGACACAATCGAGAAACTCAACGAAGCCCTCTTCCTGGGGAAGGGGATAGAACTCATCAACCTCTGCGAGGCGCGTCAGGAGCGCAAATACGCCGACGCCGCCGACCAGATATTCTGGAACCGGCACAGCTGCCGCATCGTGATGATGTCGGGCCCGTCTTCCAGCGGCAAGACGAGTTCCTCCCTGCGCATAGCGCAGCAGGCCAGAGTCCTCGGGCTCAACCCGAAAGTCATAGAACTGGACAACTACTTCGTGGACAGGGACAAAACTCCGCGGGACGAGAACGGGGAATACGATTTCGAGGCCCTTGAAGCCATGGATGTGAAGTATCTTAACGAACAGCTCACCGCTCTGCTTCGGGGAGAGGAGATAGAGATTCCGAAGTTCGACTTCGCTGCAGGTTGCCGCAAGCCGTCAGGCCACCGTCTCTCTCTTCAGGACAACGACATCCTGTTCATGGAGGGTATACATGCCCTCAACCCGGCCCTGACCCCGGCCATTCCGCAGGACAAGATATTCCGCATCTACATCTCGGCGCTTTCCGCTCTGCCAGGAGGTACCAAGGACCACAATTCCACCACCGACAAGCGGCTTCTGCGCCGCATCGTCAGGGACAACCGAACACGCGGCATCTCTCCGGAGCAGAACATCCTCCGCTGGCCGTCAGTGCGTCGCGGCGAGGTGAAGTACATCTTCCCTTTCGAGGAGAACGCCAACCTCGTCTTCAACTCCTCCACTCTCTACGACCTGCCGCTTCTTAAATACTACGCCGAGCCGCTTCTCTGCGGCATAAGCGAGTCCTCCCCGGCTTACGCCAAGGCGCAGGAACTTCTGGAGTTCGTGGCCATGGTCACCCCGCTCAAGCCGGCGGAGATAGCGGCCATACCTCCGACTTCGATCATGCGTGAATTCATCGGTGGACAAACTTTATAATACTATGGATAAAAGCAGATTCTATTCAGGCCTTGCCATAATGGCGGGCCTCATCATCCTCGGGGCGATGTTCCCGAAGGCAGTCAGGGAGTTCCGCTCCTTCGACCGTACTGTCAATGTCAAGGGCCTTTGTGAAAGGGAGGTCAAAGCCGACAAGGTCATCTGGCCGATCTCCTACAAGGTTGTGGCCAACGATGTCCAGTCTATCTACGACATGACGGACAGCGGCAACGCCAAGATCCTGGAGTTCCTCAAGTCGGGCGGCATCCCGGAGGGCGAGATAAGCGTGTCCGTGCCGCAGATTTCAGATAAGTATGCCAACGAATACGGCAGCAACGACCGCACTTACCGCTACATAGCCACCAATGTCGTCACCGTCTGCACTGACAAGGTGGACAGCGTCCTTGCCCTGATGAACCGGCAGTCCGAACTCCTGCGCAAAGGAGTCGTCGTAGTCGGCAGCAATTGGGAGAACCCTGTGGAGTTCCGTTATGAAGCTCTCAACGCTCTGAAGCCCGAGATGGTTGAGGAAGCCACCAAGAACGCACGCGAGGTCGCACAGAAGTTCGCAAGCGATTCCGGCAGCCGCCTCGGCAAGATCAAGACCGCCAGCCAGGGCGTGTTCTCCATCGAGAACCGCGACAGCAACACCCCGTACATCAAGAAGGTTCGCGTCGTGACCTCCGTCACCTATTATTTGAAGAACTAAGCATTTTTGCATTCAACGCACGTTATCGTTTAATTATTTGAAGGCTTGATTGATACCGGCTCGGCCTCAGAGCCTGTTTCCTCCGGCTCGTTGAAAGGCTCCAGGAAAGGGTTGCCCGTCCTTTCCTTGCCTATGGTCGTGTCCGGGCCGTGTCCCGGCAGGACTCTTATTGACGGGTCGAGGAAGATGAGCTTCTCCATTATTGACCGGATCTCGTCATCGTATTCCCCGTACTTGAAGTCCGTGCGGCCTATGGCTCCTGCGAACAGAGTGTCCCCGGTGAACATGGCTCCGTCTTCTCTGTCCAGATAGCATACTCCTCCAGGGGTGTGGCCCGGGGTGGTGATGACATCAAACTCAAGCCCGGCGGCACTGATCTTCTCCCCGTCCGAGATGTCCGTCGTGGTGAAGCTGCAATCGGGGGCCGGCAGGCCGAAACGGGATGTCATCTCCTTGTCGTATTCAAGTATAACCTTGTCGGCGGGGTGCATGTATACGGGCATCCCGTAGATGTCCTGCAGGGCCTTGACCCCGTAGATGTGGTCGAAGTGTGCGTGGGTCAGCAGGATCGCCTCCGGCTTGAGGGATTTTTCCGTAAGGGTGTCGAGCACCGCTTTCTTCTCCTCTTCGCAGCAGAATCCCGGATCCACGATGACGCAGCGGCCCTCGTTTTTCCAGACTATGTAGGCCTTCTCCTCGAAAAGGTTGAAGGCGAATTGAAGTATGTTGAGCATTTCTTCGTAGAATAACCACCAAAAGTACGAAATAATGGCTAATTTTGCTCCATGCATATAGGAATAGCAGGAAACATAGGCAGCGGCAAGACCACTCTCACCGGGATGCTTGCCGAGCATTATGGATGGACTCCGAAATACGAGTCTGTCACATTTAATCCTTATCTCGAAGATTATTACAAAGATATACCGCGCTGGTCCTACAATCTGGAGACCTACTTCCTTGCCCAGCGTTTCAAGGATGTACTGGAGATAGCGCGTTCCAAGGAGGTGATAGTCCAGGACCGCACCATACTGGAGGGCGTGCATATCTTCGTGACCAACAACCTTGAGATGGGCAACCTCTCGGCCCGTGACTACGACACCTATATGCAGCTTTTCCGCCTGATGATGTCAATGGTCCGCCCGCCGGACCTGCTGATATATCTCAAATGTTCTGTGCCCCACCTTGTATCGCAGATTCAGAAGCGGGGCCGTGACTACGAGCAGACCATGAGTCTGGAGTATCTCAGCAGGCTCAACGAGAAGTATGAGCAGTGGATCGCGGGGTACAGCGGCAACCTTCTGGTCATCGATGCCGACAGCCTCGATTTCGCAGGCCGCCCGGAGGATTTTGAGATTGTTACAGACAAGATTGACTCCCGTCTCTATGGACTCTTCAAATAATTGCTAAATTTGTAGGTTGTTAGTCAGAATAATATGCATATCGCTATAGCAGGAAACATAGGCAGCGGCAAGACTACTCTCACAAAGATGCTTGCCGCCCATTACGGCTGGACTCCCAAGTACGAGTCGGTTGATTTCAATCCGTATCTTGCGGATTTCTACGAGGACATGGCCAGATGGTCGTTCAATCTCCAGATCTACTTCCTCAACAAGCGCTTCAAGGACGTGGTTGAGATTGCCAAGGGCGATGCGGTCATAGTGCAGGACCGCACCATCTATGAGGACGCGCGCATATTCGCGCCCAATCTTCACGACATGGGCTTGATGAGCACCCGTGACTTCGAGAACTACTCCGACCTCTTCGATCTGATGATGTCGCTTGTGGGCACGCCGGATCTCCTGATATATCTCAAGTCTTCGGTGCCGGCGCTGATTTCCAAGATCCAGAAGCGGGGACGCGACTACGAGAAGAGCATCCGTATCGACTATCTCACGGGACTGAACGACAAGTATGAAAACTGGATCAAGGACTACAAGGGCAACCTTCTGGTCATCGATGCCGACAGCCTAGATTTCGCAGGCCGTCCGGAAGACTTCGACAAGGTCACAGACATGATAGATGCTCAGCTCTATGGCCTTTTCTCACCATCAAACGAATAATCACGATCAATTATGGCAGCAGACAACAAAAGACCGACAATCATTGATTTTGTCAACACCTACGCATCAAAGTATGCGGATTCGACTTTCCTTCGCGAGAAGGTGGACGGAGTGTGGACAGAGACGTCATTCTCCGCTACCCGTGAGCGTGGACGCAGGCTTGCGGCCGGCTTTATGGCCATGGGCCTCGGCAAGGGGGACAAGGTGGCTCTTATATCGGAAGGCCGGAATGAGTGGATTTTCTGCGAACTGGGAATCCTTCATGCAGGCGCTGTCAATGTTCCGCTCTCGTTCAAGCTGGAATCCGACCAGGACCTGCTTTTCCGCATCAACCACTCCGACTCCCGCTTTGTCATAGCCTCCGAAAGCCAGATCGCCAAGGTGCGCAGGGTCATTGACAGGTGCCCTGCCGTGGAGAAAGTAATAGTCATAGACGATATTGAGTTGCAGGGCAATGAAATGCACCTCAAGGACATATATGCGATGGGGGACGAGTTCCTCAAGAGCCGCTCCGCCGAACTCGAAGAGCGCATAGCCTCGGTAGGACCTGATGATTATGCCAACATCAGCTACACCTCAGGCACTACCGCAGACCCTAAGGGCATCCTTCTCACTCACCGCAACTACACGGCCAATGTCGAGCAGTGCCGCTCCGTGGTCAAGATCGGGGAGGGCTGGACGATGCTCATCATCCTTCCGCTCGACCATTGCTTCGCCCATGTGGCCGGTTTCTATGTCATGATGAGCTATGGCGGAAGCATAGCCACAGTGCCAGGCGGCAAGAATGCCGTCACCATGCTCAAGAATATCCCGATAGCCATCAATGAGGTTCGTCCGGAAGTCATGCTTTCCGTGCCGGCTCTTTCGAGAAGCTTCCGCAAGAGTTTTGAGGCTGCAATCAAGAAAAAGGGCCCGACCGTTGAGAAACTCTACGAATTCGGTCTCAAGAACGCGATAGCCTATAACCGCGAGTATTACAATGCCGGCAAACCATGCTGGAAACTCTGGTGGCGCAAGCCGATAAAGTCCGTCCTGGACAAGCTTGTCTTCTCCAAGATACGCGAAGGCTTCGGTGGCAGGCTGAAATTCTTCGTGGGCGGAGGCGCCCTGCTTGACATCGAGCTTCAGAGATATTTCTGCGCCATCGGCATGCCGATTTTCCAAGGTTACGGTCTCTCTGAGGCCACTCCTGTCATCTGCGCCAACTCCATGGGGCACGCTCGCTTCGGGTCATCTGGCCGTATAGTCGAGCCTCTGGACCTCAAGATCTGCGATGAGGAAGGCAATTCCCTCCCAGTGGGTGAGACAGGCGAGATCGTCATCCGTGGTGAGAACGTGATGGCCGGGTACTGGAAGAATCCGGAGTCCACAGCCAAGACCATAGTGGACGGGTGGCTTCACACCGGAGACCGTGGCTACCTCTGCAAGGAGGATCCGAGGTATCTTTATGTGACTGGACGATTCAAGAGTCTCCTCATCTCCTCGGACGGCGAGAAATATTCCCCTGAAGGGTTTGAGGACAGTCTTGCCGACGGCTCCAAGTATATAGAGGCATCTGTCCTGTACAACAACCAGAGTCCTTATACGGTAGTGATGGTAGTGCCGAACAAACCCGCTCTTGCCGATGCCGTACAGAAGCAGGGCCTTGACCCCCAGAGCGTCGAGGGCCGTAAAGCACAGCTTCAGATTCTTCAGGGCGAGGTCGATTCATACCGCCCGGGCGGACGCCATGCCGGCCTTTTCCCGGAGAAGTGGCTTCCGGCTGCCATCATAGTCTGCGACACTCCGTTCACGGAGCAGAACGGCATGCTCAACACCACGGCCAAGATGGTGCGTGGCAAGGTGGAGAAATTCTATGCCGACCGCATCGAGTATGCCATGACCCCGGAGGGCAAACAGCTCTTCAATGACAGGAACCTCAAATCACTTGAATAACACAAAAGAGTAAAACTTATAACCTTTTTATCATTCATCTTCTATTATGGAAAAAAAACGTAATATGGTGGCCATTGTGACGATGTGCTTCATATTTGCAATGATTTCTTTCGTCACGAACATGGCCGCACCGTTCGGCAACATCTGGAAACACAACTACAGCTGGGCCGGCATGATGGGCAATATGATGAATTTTGCCGCATACCTCTTCATGGGCATACCCGCCGGCAAGATGCTGGTCAAGATCGGCTACAAGAAGACCACTCTGGTCGCGCTGGCTGTCGGTTTCTTAGGCATCGTTGTCCAGTGGCTTTCCAGCCGCACCTTCCTCGGAGGCTCGGCAATTTATGTCTACCTGCTCGGAGCATTCATCTGCGGTTTCTGCGTCTGCATGCTCAACACTGTCGTCAATCCGATGCTCAACATCCTCGGGGGAGGCGGCAACAAGGGCAACCAGTACATACAGATCGGCGGCACCATGAATTCCCTGACCGCCACTCTCACCCCTCTCCTTGTCGGTGTGCTGATCGGCACGGTGACCGAGGACACCAAGATGGTCGATGTGGAGCCTCTTCTCTATATCGCCATGGCAGTGTTTGCGGTGGCTTTTGTCATCATATCTTTTGTGAAGATTCCTGAGCCTGCCGCTTCCCGCAAGAGCACCAAGCTTGAGTCAAGCGCTTGGATGTTCCGCCACTGCGCACTTGGAGTTGTGGCCATATTCTTCTATGTCGGTGTGGAGATCGGCATCCCGGCCCAGCTCAATTTCTACCTCTCCGACGCTTCTGCCAAGGGGGCCGGCATCGCTATCGGCGGAGCTGCCATCGGCGGGGCCATCGCCGCAGTATACTGGCTGCTCATGATGGTTGGACGCGCTTTGAGTTCAGCCATTTCCGGCAAGGTCAGCACCCGCACACAGATCATCGTCGTGAGCGCAGCTGCAATCGTGTTCCTGCTCATTGCCATATTCCTGCCGAAGTCCATCACCATCTCCATGCCTGGCTACAGCGCGGCCAACGGTTTCGAGATGTTTCAGGTTCCGGCAAGCGCCCTCTTCATAGTTCTCTGCGGCCTCTGCACGTCAGTGATGTGGGGCGGTATCTTCAACCTCTCCACCGAGGGCCTCGGAAAGTATACCGAGCAGGCTTCCGGCATCTTCATGATGATGGTTGTCGGCGGCGGCATCATGCCTCTCATCCAGGATGTGATTGCGAAGAACGTCGGTTACATGGCCAGCTACTGGCTTGTGATCGCGATGCTCTGCTACATCCTTTATTATGCTCTTGCAGGCTGCAAGAATGTCAACCCTGAAATTTCTGTAGACTAAGAAATTTAATCATGGACAAGCAGTTTGTGGTCGGTGTCGATGTGGGCGGCCAGACGTCAAAGATAGGAGTTGTCAACGCCCGAGGAGATGTTCTCTCCCAGTCCGTGATCCGGACAGACACGTTCGGCGAGGATTACGCAGCGTATATCTATGCTCTTGCCCAGGCCATCCGCGCCTGCGTTGAGGAATGCGGCAAGAGCGGGGAGATCCGCGGCATCGGCGTCGGTGCGCCTAACGGCAACTACTATACAGGACAGATCGCGTATGCGCCCAATATCATGTGGGCTGCGAAGCGCGAAGTTGATTTCGCCAAACTCCTGAGCGAGTGTCTCGGCGGGATTCCTGTCTCCCTGACCAACGATGCCAACGCGGCGGCCGTGGGAGAGATGACTTACGGGGCTGCCCGGGGGATGAAAGATTTCATCATGATTACTCTCGGCACCGGAGTCGGCAGCGGAATTGTAATTGACGGCAAGGTGGTCTACGGACATGACGGCAATGCCGGCGAGCTCGGGCATACATGCGCCGTTCGTTATAACGGACGCCCGTGCGGCTGCGGCAAGACAGGCTGCCTGGAGACATATTGTTCCGCTACAGGTGTGGCCCGGACGGCGCGTGAGTGGCTTGAGGCAAGTTCCGAACCATCGTCGCTGCGTCTGATCGATGACATAAGCTCCAAGGCTGTCTATGAGGCTGCCAAGGAGGGGGATGCACTTGCCCGCAGGGTGCTTGAATATACCGGGAGGATGCTCGGGCACAGTCTGGCTGATTTTGCGGCTTTCAGCTCTCCTGAGGCTATTGTGCTTTTCGGAGGCCTGGCCAGGGCAAAGGAGTTCCTTTACGATCCGATGCAGGAGGCGATGGAGTCGAACCTGATGCCGCATTGGCGCGGTAAGATAAAGATAGTTTTCTCCCAGCTCAAGGAGTCTGATGCGGCTATACTCGGCGCATCGGCACTAGCTTGGGAATTGTAGTGAAATTTCAAGTTTTTAGTGTAATAAGATGAAAATGTACAAACTTTTTGCCGCCCTCGTTCTGGGCGGTGCGGTTGTGGCCTGCAACGGTTCAGCACCCGCAGCAAAGACTGAGGACGGGGTTCCGGCCGTGAAGACAGCCAAGGATTATCTTCCGTCCAAGGCCCAGAAGGATTCCGTAAGCTACCTTCTCGGTATCAATTTCGGCAGCTTCATGAAGAACTACAACTTCGGCGATGATCTCGACTACAACGCCATCGTCAAGGGTATGAAGGATTTCATGAAGTCAGAGGGCGACATGCGCTCAGAAGATTTTGTCAAGCAGTTCAAGTATGACCCGAATACCATGAACACGGTGTTCAACACATATCTTGAGAACAGGAACCAGTACACGACTCTCGTGAACAAGGAGAAAGAGGAGAAGTTCCTTGCTGCCAACGCCAAGAAAGCCGGTGTGCAGCAGACGGAGTCAGGTCTCCAGTATGAAATCATCGAAGCCGGCAACGATGTGAAGCCGGGCGAGGCTGATACCGTGTGGGTGCACTACAAGGGCACATTCACTGATGGCAAGGTCTTCGATGAGGTGTCAGAAGATGTTGACCCTATCAGTTTCCCTCTTTCCGGGGTTGTTTCCGGATGGAGAGAGGGTCTGCAGCTCGTGGGCGAGGGCGGACACATCAAACTCTATGTCCCTTCTGCCCTCGGATACGGCGAACAGGGCAACAATGGCATCCCTCCGTACTCCACCCTCGTGTTTGACGTGAAGCTCAGCAAGGTCGGCAAGGCCGCTCCTGCCGAGGCTCCGGAGAAATAACAGGATCTTGAATACAAAAAGAAAGGAGGAGGCCTTAAGCCTCCTCTTCTTCGTATACTATCTCCTCTTCGTCCTTGTCGTCATCCTCATCATCACTCTCGTCATCATCGTCGTCCTCATCATCTTCATCGTCCGGGAGTGACTCGCCAGGGAGTCTTCGCCGCTCCGCCGGGAGATCTTCGAAAGCCACATAGCCGTTCTCGAATTCTTGCGGTATAGGACCTTTCGTGTCGATAAGTTTCGGAAGCTGCGCCTGCGCGTCCTTTTCCTCGCCTTCGAGAGTGATTATTACGCTCTTCTTGGCCTGTATGTCGTAGAAATATACAAAACTTGTGGCGCCTGCCTTTATCGTGTCGGCAATGGTGACAGCGTCCACGGCTCCGTATCCGATGTCAACCAGGGCATATCTGGCCACCACCTGCCCCTCGTTGTCCAGTGCCTTGAAGAGGATGGGCTGGTCTACCGGAAACTCCAGATCGGAGCGTATCTGTTTGTGGAAGGTGTAGAGAGAATTCTCACCGTTGACCAGATAAACCCGGTAAAATCCCTTGATCCCCTGCAGGGTGATTCTATATTTGTAAACCATGTTGCGAAGATACTAAATAATCGCTAAATTTGGTTTGTCGTGCCGGCAAATGATACATACAAAAGCATCTCTGAGCCGTCCCGGGGGTTGTTCCGGGACAACGGCAGCCGCTTCCTGGCTTTCGCATTCCCGGTGGAAAGCGAGGACGATGTCAAACAGATAGTCTCTTCCCTGAAAAAAGAGTATCACGATGCGCGGCATCACTGCTATGCCTACCGTATCGGCATGGACGGGCGGCAGTGGCGCTCCAACGATGACGGGGAACCATCCGGCTCTGCAGGACGGCCTATTCTCGGGCAGATTGATTCGGCCGGGCTTAGTGATGTGCTGGTCGTGGTGGTCAGGTATTTCGGCGGCATCAAACTTGGCATCCCAGGGCTTATCAGGGCATATAAGACTTCCACGGCCGAGGCTCTCGCTTCCGCCGTCGTGAAAGAGAAAATCGCAGGCGAATGGCATACTCTTCAGTTCCCGTACTCGTCACTTCCGGCAGTCATGAAGATAGTCAAGGACCTTGACTTGCCTCAGCGTAAGCAGTCATTTATGGAGCGGTGCTCGCTGGAGGTATTCGTCCGCCTGTCCCTTTTGCCCGACTATTGCGAAAGAATCAAAAAAATGGATATATTTGACGAACATTAATAACTAATATCAGCTATGAGCAAATTGCATATCTTCAACGCCGGTCCTTGCCTGCTTCCGCAGGTGGCCATCGACAACGCTATCGAGGCTCTCAAGGATTTCAAGGGTACAGGTGTCTCCCTTATATCAATCTCCCACCGCACCAAGGGCTGGGAAGAGACCATGGATGAGTGCCGCGCCCTGTGGAAGGAGCTCCTCGGAATACCGGACACGCATGAGGTCGTCTTCCTCGGCGGCGGAGCCAGCATGGAGTTCCTCTATGTGGCGATGAACTATCTCGAACATAAGGCCGGCTATCTTGATACCGGTGTCTGGGCCCACAAGGCGCTCAAGGAGGCTCAGGGCCTCGGCAACGCCGTAGCGGTGGCCTGCTCCGCAGACAAGAACTATTCCTATATCCCTAAGGGATACGAGATTCCTTCCGATCTGGACTATTTCCACATCACGACCAACAATACCATCTACGGCACCGAAATCAAGGAGGATATCGACTGCCCTGTGCCGCTGATTGCGGACATGTCTTCCGACATCCTCACCCGCAGGGTGGATGTCAGCAAGTATGCCCTCATCTATGGCGGAGCACAGAAGAACGCCGGTCCTGCCGGGGTCGCATTCGCCATCATCCGCAAGGATTCTCTCGGTAAGGTAAGCCGTTACATTCCTACGATGCTCGACTACCGTGTGCATATCGACAAGAAGTCCATGTTCAATACTCCTCCTGTGTTCCCGATCTTCGTTATGAACGAGACTCTCAAGTGGCTCAAGAGCGTGGGCGGCATCGATGCCATCCATGAACTTGATGTCAAGAAGGCCGAGACCCTCTATGCCGAGATCGACCGCAACCCTCTCTTTGTAGGTACAGCAGCCAAGGAGGACCGCTCGATAATGAACGTCTGCTTCGTGATGGCCCCTGGCTACGAGGCCCTGCAGGATGAGTTCCTTGAGTTCTCCAAGGCCCATGATATTGTCGGCATCAAGGGGCACCGCTCCGTGGGAGGCTTCCGCGCATCCATCTACAATGCCTGCACCCAAGAGGATGTCGAAGCCCTTGTGGCCTGCATGAAAGAGTTTGAAACCATGCACAAATAGCCATGAAAGTCCTTCTTGCAACCCAGAAACCTTTCGCCGCAGCAGCTGTGGCGGGTATCAGAGAGATAGTTGAAGAGGCTGGCTGTCAGCTCGTTATGCTTGAGAAATATGCCGACCAGCAGGAACTGGTCGCCACTGTGGCGGATGCGGATGCTCTTATCGTCCGCTCCGACAAGGTGACGGCTGAGGTTGTCGAGGCCGCGAAGAATCTCAAGATTGTGGTGCGTGCTGGAGCGGGGTATGACAATCTTGACCTTGCCGCGTGCACTGCACATGGAGTGGTGGCGATGAACACGCCGGGCCAGAACTCCAACGCCGTGGCGGAACTCGCCATCGCGATGATGATCTACATGGCACGCTGCCAGTTCACCCCTGCGACAGGCTCGGAGATAGCGGGCAAGACTCTCGGCATCCAGGCTTTCGGCAATGTCGGAAGGCTCGTCGGTGCCAAGGGGGCGGCTCTCGGGATGAAAGTCAAGGCTTTGGATCCGTTCATGACCCCGGAGCAGATTGCAGCCGGCGGTGCTGAACCGGTGTCAAGTCTCGAAGAACTCTATGGGAGCTGCGACTATGTCAGTGTACACATTCCGGCCACTCCGCAGACTGTCGGCTCCATCGGATATGACCTCATCAGCCGCATGCCGAAAGGGGCGACACTCGTCAACACGGCCCGCAAGGAAGTCATTGATGAAGCGGGACTTGAGAAGGCCCTAGAAGAAAGGCCGGATCTGAAATACGTCACCGATGTGGCTCCGGACAATATCGCCGTCCTCAAAGAAAAATTCGGCCTGCGTGTCTTTGCCACACCTAAGAAGATGGGGGCCCAGACAGCCGAGGCCAATGTCAATGCCGGTCTCGCCGCCGCCCGGCAGATCGTCTCCTTCCTCAAGGACGGAGTCCGCAAGTTCCAGCTCAACAAATAAAAATTCTTTGTACCTTTATGAGGCCGTCCGGACAGTCCGGGCGGCCTCATTTTGAAGTTGGTATGTGTATAAAAAAACTTTTCGGGGCGGCCGCCGTGTTGCTCGCCGTCCTGTGCTCATGTGATTCACGTAAGGATGAACCGGAGACTCCTCCGGAGCCGCCTGTCCAAGCTGTTGACTTGACAGCTGACGGGAAGTATGCAAACTGTTTCATCGTCTCAGAGGCCGGGACTTATGATTTCGCGGCTTTCCGTCCTGACGGGACGGAGGTTTCCGGCATCGCCTCGGCGGACTGGCTCTGGTCTGAAGGCGGTTCAGCAGCTGCGGCTCTTGTGCAGGATGTCTCTTATTCGGATGGACGTATCAGGTTCACGGCTTCTTCAGGACGCGGCAACGCCCTCATCGCCGCTCTTGATGCTGATGGTGAGATAGTCTGGAGCTGGCATATCTGGATGACGGAGCAGCCGTCTTTGCAGACCATGGACAACGGCACGGTTTTCATGGACCGCAATCTTGGGGCGACGGCCTCCAGGCCTTCTGGCGGGGCTGCCACCTACGGACTTAAGTACCAGTGGGGCCGCAAGGATCCCTTCTATGGCGGTGCCGCCAACGAGACGGACAGGGATGATAGCGGAAATTTCATCTACCAAGCATTCGACAGGGCTAAAGGTTATACCGTGTTCAACCCCTCTCTTGGCCGTGAGTGGTCCACGGTGCTTTGCAGTGCACAGACAGGTACTGTGGATTATGCCGTGAAACACCCTTCTGCATTTATCTACACCACGCCCGAGATCTATGGTGACGAGGCAGACGTGCGCGACTGGATGTGGGTGAGAAACAGTTACTTGTGGTCAGCCAAGAGTACCGGGGCAAAGACGGCCTACGACCCGTGTCCGGCGGGGTACCGTGTCCCTGATGACGATGCCTGGGAGGGTACCGGCTACTACAACATCTTTGATAAGGGTGACGGTGGCAAGACCCACACCACCGCTGCCGGTGAAGTGTTCTGGTGGCCTCTGTGCGGTACACGCTGGGGAGACAAGGATGCGGGCCGGCTCGGCTATGTGTATTAGGCCGAGAATGGCGGCCAGTTGATCAGCTGGATGCGGACCACCAACATGTGCGGCACCAATGCGGCCTGTTTCTACACCCTCGGCGGCACCTATGCCGATGCAAGCTACGGGATGTACCGGGCCCACGGCGGGGCTGTCCGCTGTGTCCAGGAGCAGGATGCCGAGTGACGGGATGGTTTTTGTCCGGTGAAAAGCCGTTTTGCCGGATGAAACGCTTGATAATGCAAAAATGTCCGGCAGAACAGCATTCTGCCGGACATTTTTTTATCCAGTCGGGTGGCAGTTTACTTTACTTCCAACCCGTCGATTTTTCCGGTGAAGGCTCCGTGGAAATCGGTCCCGTCATCGATTTTGAGACGGACATCGATGGTGTAGGTCTTGTCATCGTTTACGGCGACAGTCATCTTGCCGGAGACGAGTTTGTTAGTCTTGTTGTTGTAGTAGAAGTAACTGTACATCTTTCCGATGGTCTGGCCTGCCTGCTCATCGGTAACGGTGTATGTACCCGGCTGGAGGTATGTAGCCGTTGTGTTGACAAAGTCGTAGATGTCCAGAGAGAGCTCATAGTCCTGACCGTTCTCTTCGGTACGCAAGGTTACGCTGAAGTTAGGGGTCGCTCCGCCATATTGACGGCCTGATGCGCGGTCGGCATCGAACTGCACTGCCGGGATGTCGGCTGTGGTGGCCTTCTCCACGAAGAGAGACACTCCGTTGTTGCCCTGGGCCGCTACGGCGAACTGGTACTCGGTGTTCGGCTCAAGTCCGCTCACCGTCACGGTCGAGGTTTCGTTGGCGTGTGCCGGAGTTCCGTTGAGGAGAATCTCTTCAGCTGTGGCGACTTCCGCGTCAGAAGCATAGAGGACGTAGGAGCACTTGTAGGCGTTTGAAGGATTGATTGTGAATGTGAGAGACTTGCTCTCCGCGCTCTCGAGGGTGGCGCTTACCTCTGTGGCGGCCTCTTCTTTGCTGCAGCCGGTGAATACTGCGGCTACAGCCAGAGCGGCCAGTGCTGAATAAACTGTTTTCTTCATAATGATATTGTGTTTGAAGTTTCTAGAAGCAGAACACCGCTCTGGTGTCTGAAAGGCCGAAAGTGCTGTAGCTGATTACGGAGAAGCTTCCGTATGTCAGCACCTGCCTTGCGGCGTAGGAGATGGTCCCGTCTGTGAAATATCCCCAGCTGAAAGATGAGGACCAGAGGGCGTTGTTGGTCGGGGCGTGCAGGTCCCTGTCTGACTCCGGCAGTTTGGAAAGCAGCGCGTCAAGGTTGGCGACCATGGCACCGCAGTGGTCGATGCTGACCTCAAAATCCCCGCCGCCCTGGAAGTCAATGGCGTTCTCCACAGTGATGTCAGCCTTTCCGAGGTTGCGGAACACATCCATCAGCTGCCCTACAGAAGGAAGATACCATCCTGAGTTCGGGAATGAAGGCAGGGCTGTCGTGTTGGCGAAGTCTGCGGTTGCGGCGAATGCCGGGTACCAGCCTTTCTTGATGTCTTCGGCCCTGCGGGTGCGGATTACCACATTGTTCTGGTATCCGTTGATGTCGGCATCGTTGAGTTTGAATGAGTTGGCGTAACTCTCCTTGTCCACCACGAAAGGGAGAGTCATCCCCGGGTAGGCGGGATCTTCTTCGTTCTCGTTGCGGTTGCCGTTGTCCTTGCCCTCAGGGTAGTCATCGAACCATTTCATGTCGGTAGATTTCTTGTATCGCGGCATCTTGGCTGAGAGCACGAGGGCGTGCACATTGCCCAGGAGTGCTTTTTCAGCATCGGAGATGCGTGATTTGTCGGTCTGGAATATGATGCCGGCGGCTCCTGCCGGGGCTTTGCCGTCTTCAAGGCTTGCTGCTGCCTCTGCCGGGAGTATGCTGCCGTCGCTGTAGACTATGTCGCCGATGCTCAGCTCGCGTGTGCCGCCGTCCACGGCACCCTTGCCGGCCTTGACGAGGCTTGCAGTGCCGCTCTTCCCGTCGAGGGCCACTTCAAATGATTTGCTCTCGCCGGCATCGGTGTAACTTACTGTGATTTTTGAGCCGTCACTTTTTGGAACATAGTAGAATGCCTTGTATGATGACACTCCGCACGGCTTCACTTCCTGTCCGTCCAGAGTGGCCTTGATGCCGGTATAGCTTGACGGAGTATTGTAGCTGAAGCCGTCGGCGGTGGTGTAGCGCGTCCCGTCGGTCAATTCCCACATTGCAATCGCGAGGAGGTGGTCGAGGGCCGTGTCGATTTTGAGCGCGGCATCAGTCTTGACAGGATTGACCTCGGCGAAGCAGATGTCGTTCCTGCGTACAGAAGAATAGTCGCTCTGGTCGAGGACATATTTGCCGGAGCCGAGCAGGGGGAGGAAGAAGTCGGCGGCATTGTCTGCGGAATAGTCCACCACAGCGGAGGCGTTCTGCCTATATGGGGTGTAGACAAAGCAGATTTCCTCGCCGTTCACTTTGACAGTCTTCTCGCTGGTCCAGGACTGTCCATCGTATGTCAGAGGGATGTTCTCGGCCACGGCCTGACCGTCCCGGAGCAGGAACACTCCGGCCTGATCGCCCGCGGTGAAGCTTCTGGCCCCGACTTTTTCCCCGTCTGCGGAGAGGAAGCCGTTGTCGGAAAGTACTGTCTCAAGAGGAAGTTCCGTCTCCGGATCGGTCTCTTTTTTGTCACATCCGGCAAGGATGGAGCCTGCAAGAAGGAATGCCAGCATGCCCGGCAATACCGGACAGCGGCGCAGATTAAGCGCTGAGATTTTCATTATACACTACTTTATTAGCGGTTGGCGCAAATATATGAAAAAAACTACCAAAACGGATGTCTGAAAACGAAAAATCCGCAGGCGGGAGAAACCGTCTGCGGATAAAGTGATTAAGCTGCAGCTACTTTCCAGCGGTGAAATTGAGCGTCACGCTGAACTCCGTGGTGGTGTTCCAGAGCGTCCCGAGGTCGGAAGGCTTGCTGAGGCCGAAGTACTTCAGGGCAGTGTAGATCATCTCTGCCGTGTCCTTTTGCTCCGGATCCTGAAGCATGCCTTCCACTACCTTGTCAAGGGTCGGGAGAGCCGGGATGAACGCCTGCATCAAAGGATCGAGGATGGTCTTGTCGGCAGTGACTGACAGGCCGCCTTCCGCTGCCGAGTATTTGAGAGTGACACCGCTGTTCATAATGTCAATCAGCACGGCGGCAAGTTTCTGGATGTCGATTCCGTATTCCTTGAGATCAGTGAGATCCTGCATCAGCTCTTCAAGACTTACGACTTCCGAGTCATCGCCTGCGGCTGCGGCGATAGTGGCAGGGTCTGGAACGAGGTGCAGGTATCCGTCGTAGGCATACCAGAGGGCGCAGCCTATGGCCGGCAGTTCCGCCCAGTTGTTGTGGCTGGCATTGAACTCATAACCGTCCTTGCCGACTGCAGGGCCGTTTATTTCCGGTGCTTCATCTCCGGCGTAGTATTTTGCGGTGAAGTTGCCGTCTTCGAGCAGGGAGATCCTGTCGAGCAGGTTGGCTATTGCCGAGCCGCCGTAGATTTTCGCGAGGCTTTCAATAGGGGCGATTTTCTCCTCCTGCCCCGGAACGGTCCATTTCAGCACGAGAGGCGAGTTTGCAGGAGTCTTGTCTGC
Source organism: Bacteroidales bacterium UBA6431 (assembly GCA_002439095.1). GTDB lineage: Bacteria > Bacteroidota > Bacteroidia > Bacteroidales > UBA932 > Cryptobacteroides. The sequence continues at coordinate 35,695 of DJOT01000038.1, forward strand.
GGCGATGTCCGCCTTGCGCAGGATGTCCCACTTGCCTGCAAGGCCTCCCCGGTATTCTTCCGCTACGGAAGTGGCCACATTGACTGTGATCTTTCCATCGAGCGTGACGTTGCCTTCCGCTTTAAGGAAGTATACGGCCGGGACTTGATTGTTCTTGGTGAGATTGATCTTCGGTGCGGTGAGGGCTGATGTGCCGTAGAAGTCATAGGATTTCCCGTCTTCCGTCTTGGCCATCTCCACAGTGAGGGTGACTTCCTCGTATCCCGGGATGAAGTTGTCGAGTTTCAGGCTGGCCTTGTCGGCGGCGCTGGCAGTCAGCTGAACCGTACCTCTGGAGCTCGTGACTCCGTTGACGCTCAGCGCGGCGTTGCCGCTTTCTTGACTGATTTCTCCGGCCGGAAGCTCTTTCCAGCTGTTGTCTGCATTGTTCTCCTTGTTGCAGGAGACTGCCATAAGCAGAGAGGCTGCCGCAGCTATGGCGGCAAAAACTTTCAGTTTCATAGCATTTCAAAATTTGCGGCAAATATAGTAATCTTTCGGAATCGTGGAGTGCTCCCGTTTTGGTTTTGTGACAAAATGTTATTATCTTCGGTAATATATTCAATAAATCGCTTATGGTACGCGTTAAACCTTTTGCGGCATTGCGCCCGCCAAAAAACATCGTCACTCAGGTGGCGGCCCCTCCGTATGATGTCCTCAACTCTCAGGAGGCCGCAAAGATGGCCGGGGAGAAGTCCCTGCTGCATATCACAAAGCCTGAAATTGATTTCGACCCGATCCTTCCGGACCATGATCCCCGCGTCTACGACGAGGCTGTCAAGAATTTCCGGGAGTGGCAGAAGCGGGGCTGGCTGGTCCGTGACCCGAAGCCTTGCTATTATGTGTACGCGCAGACAATGGATGGCCGTACCCAGTACGGACTTGTGCTCTGTGCGCATACCGATGACTATGCCTCCGGGCGGATCAAGAAACATGAGCTCACCCGCAAGGACAAGGAGGACGACAGGATGGTGCATGTGCGCATCCAGAATGCCAACATAGAGCCTGTCTTCTTTTCCTATAAGGACAATCCCGAGCTGGCCGCCATCGTGGCCAAAGCTGTGGAAGCACCGTCGGAATACAAGTTTACGGATGAGAACGGATTCGGACACGAGTTCTGGGTCATCAGCGACGATGCGGCGATAGCCCGCATATCGGAGATATTCTCCAAAGACATAGATGCTTTCTATGTGGCTGACGGTCATCATCGTACGGCTGCCGCCGCCCGTGTGGGAGCTGAGAAGAAGGCTCAGAACCCGAACCATACGGGAGATGAGGAATACAATTTTTTCATGGCCGTATGTTTTCCGGAGAGCCAGCTCAAGATAATAGATTACAACCGTGTGGTAAAGGATCTCAACGGGATGACTCCGGAGGAGTTCCTGGACAGGCTGTCAGAGGATTTTGACGTGGAGTTCAAGGGGACGGAAGAGTATCACCCGTCAGGGCTTCACAATTTCTCCATGTATCTCGGGGGCGGATGGTATTCCCTCACGGCCAAGCCGGGACGTTATGATGATTCGGATCCGATAGGGGTGCTGGATGTGACTGTGCTTTCAAGTCTAGTGCTTGACAAGCTTTTGGGCATCAAGGATTTGCGTACAGACAAGAGGATTGATTTCGTGGGCGGCATCAGAGGCCTCGGAGAGTTGAAGCGGAGAGTGGACAGCGGAGAGATGAAAGTGGCGTTCGCCCTTTATCCGGTGTCCATGAAGCAGCTGATCAACATCGCCGACAGCGGCAAGATAATGCCACCTAAAACCACCTGGTTCGAGCCTAAACTCAGATCCGGACTTGCCATACATACATTAGACTGACGATTATGAGACCTGACTCGGCGCAGATTCACAAGACTCTCAAGGAGTTCTTCGGCTACGACACTTTCAAGGGCGACCAGGAAGCGGTCATCCGTCATCTGATTGGTGGCGGAGACTCCTTTGTACTCATGCCTACCGGTGGCGGAAAATCTCTCTGCTATCAGCTCCCGGCTATCCTTATGGACGGGACGGCCATTGTGATATCTCCGCTGATCGCGCTGATGAAGAACCAGGTCGATCTGCTGCGTGGGTTTGAGGCCGGGTCTGGCAGCATTGCGCATTTCCTTAATTCTTCCCTCTCCCGCCAGCAGATGGATGTGGTTCGGGAAGACCTACTCGCGGGGAGGACAAAACTTCTCTATGTGGCTCCCGAGTCTCTCACCAAGGAAGAGAATGTGGCGCTGCTGCGTGAGGTGAAGATTTCTTTCTATGCCGTGGACGAGGCGCACTGCATATCCGAGTGGGGCCATGATTTCCGCCCGGAGTACAGACGTATTCGTACTCTGGTGGATCAGATCGGCAGGGCGCCGATAATCGCCCTCACCGCTACCGCCACTCCGAAGGTGCAGAGCGACATACTCAAGAATCTCGGGATTCCGGACGCCACGGTGTTCAAGTCCTCGTTCAACCGTCCCAACCTCTACTATGAGGTGCGGGACAAGGTCGAGCCGGAGAAGGACATCATCAAGTACATCCGGCAGAATCCGGGAAAGTCCGGAATAATATATTGCCTCAGCCGCAAGAAGGTCGAGGAACTTTCGCAGCTGCTCAACATCAACGGGGTCAAGTCCTTGCCTTATCATGCCGGGCTTGATGCCAAGACGCGGGCCGAGAACCAGGACCGTTTCCTTATGGAGGATGTGGACGTGATCGTGGCCACTATAGCGTTCGGGATGGGCATCGACAAGCCGGATGTGCGTTTCGTGATACATTACGACATTCCGAAGAGCATAGAGAGCTACTATCAGGAGACGGGCCGGGCGGGTCGTGACGGGCAGGAGGGCAACTGCATAGCATACTACAGTTATAAGGATGTACAGAAACTGGAGAAATTCATGCAGGGCAAGCCTGTGTCCGAGCAGGAGATAAGCCGCCAGCTGCTTTCTGAGGTGGTCGCTTACGCGGAGTCCGGCCAGTGCCGCAGGAAACTGCTGCTCAATTATTTCGGCGAGGACTATGGGGCGGACAACTGCGGGTGCTGTGACAACTGCCTGCATCCGAAGCCTACTTTTGACGGCCGGGCGGAGATGAAACTTGTCATCGACCTCATAGAGTCTTTGCCGGAACATTTCAAGCTTGATCATCTTGCGAATATACTCGCCGGAGTGTCCAATTCCATCATCAAGTCCTACCGCCACGATGAACTGAAGTTTTTCGGGGCGGGGGCGGAGCATTCCGAGAAGTTCTGGTGCGCCGTGATCCACCAGGGGCTGATAGCAAGGCTTCTGGGCAAGGAGATAGAGACATACGGGCTCATTTTCGTCACAGATTCGGGCCGTGAATTCGCGCGGGCTCCATGGAAGATCGAACTGGTCGAGGACAGGGTTTTCTCGGGCGGGAGTGATTCCGATGATGACGAATGTGAAGACTCGGCCGCAGCATCTGCCGCCATGCGTTCAGGCGGGGGCGGAGACCCCGTGCTGCTGTCGATGCTAAAGGATCTTCGTAAGGATCTTTCCCGCCGGCTCAAGCTTCAGCCGTGGATCATCTTCAGCGACCCTTCGCTTGAGGACATGTCGATCCTTTACCCGGAGACGTTCGAGGAACTCAAGAATTGTCAAGGTGTAGGGGAGGGCAAGGCCCGCAAGTTCGGGGAAGAGTTCATCAGCCTTATCAAAAGATATGTTGAGCAGAACGACATAGTGCGTCCTGACGACTTCGTGCTCAAGACCACGCCGAGCAAATCGGCCGACAAGCCTTTCATCATCCAGAGCATAGACCGCAGAATGTCGCTTGAGGACATAGCCGAGGCCCGTGATATGGACATGGAGGAGCTCATGGGTGAGATCGAGGCCATAGTCGCCAGCGGCATGAAACTGAATCTTGACTATTATATAGAGGAGACGCTTGACCCTGAAATCGTCGAGGACATATATAGGTATTTCAAGGAAGATGCCACTTCCGACGATGTGCAGGCGGCCATGGACGCGCTCGGCCCAGACTACTACGAAAACGAGATACGCCTTGTGCGCATAAAGTTCCTTTGTGAGATAGCATCGTGATACCACAGGAGACCGTAAGCCTCATACTGGACACCGCCAAGATAGAGGATGTGGTGGGAGATTATGTGACGCTTAAGCGCCGCGGGGCCAACTATGTGGCATGCTGCCCTTTCCACAACGAGAAGACCCCGTCTTTCTATGTGTCCCCCTCAAAGGGCATCTACAAGTGCTTCGGCTGCGGGAAGTCCGGTACAGCCGTGGGCTTCGTGATGGAGGAGGAGCATTGCTCGTATGTGGAGGCCCTGCGTTATCTTGCGAAAAAATACCATATAGAGATACAGGAGGAAGAGGAGAGCGCGGAGGAGATTGCCAAGCGCCAGCGCAGCGAGAGCCTGCTTCTGGCCTCAGAGTTTGCGGAGAAGTTCTTCGTCTCCCAGCTCGACACGGACGAGGGCCGTTCAGTCGGACGGGCGTATTTCCGCAAGCGCGGGCTTGAGGACGAGACAGTCCGCAAGTTCGGTCTCGGATGGGCGCCTTCGGGGAGGAGGGCGCTTGTGGATGCCGCACTTGCTGCCGGCTACAAGATGGAATACCTGCTTGCCGCCGGTGTCGCTGTCCAGCATGAGGACAACAGCGTGTCGGACAAGTTCCGCGAGCGGGTGATGTTCCCGATACATTCCGTGAGCGGGCGCGTCATCGCTTTCAGCGGCCGCACCCTGCGCTCTGACAACCCTGCCAAATATGTCAATTCTCCGGAGACGGAGATCTACATAAAGAGCCGCAACCTTCTCGGGATCTTCTTTGCCAAGGCCGAGATCTCGCGTCTTGACGAATGCATATTGGTCGAGGGCAACATCGACATGGTGATGATGCACCAGCTGGGCATCCGTAATGTGGTGGCGTCTTGTGGTACATCCCTCACTGTGGAGCAGATCCGGCTGATCCGCAAGTTCACGGAGAACGTGACCATCATGTATGATGGGGATTCCGCTGGCATACACGCAGCCTTGAGGGGCATCACGATGGTGCTTTCCGAGGGGATGAATGTCAAGGTGGTGCTTCTGCCTGACGGCGATGATCCCGATTCGTTCTGCCGCAAGCATACATTGGAGGAGGTCCGGGCTTTCATGGCATCTTCCGAACAGGACTTCATATCATTCAAGTCGGAACTTCTGCTCAAGGAAGCCGGCGGAGACCCGCTCAAGAGGGCCAATCTCATCAATGACATAGCCGACACCATAGCTGCCATCCCTGATCCTGTGAAGCGCTCCACTTATGTGGCCGCCACCGCAGACAGGTTCAAGGTGGAGTCTTCCATACTCTTCGACCGCATCGTGGCCACTCGCCGCAAGATGCTTGAGGAAAAGAGCCGGGAGGAGTTCCGGGAGAGCCGCCGGAGCGGACAGGGCAATCCCTCTGCGGCCTCGCCCGCCCGGCCTGCATCGGAAAGACAGGATGCGAAGGCTTGGGAAGAGGAGAACAAGACACTCGCTCCTGCCGAGCGGGATCTCCTTTACTTTCTTTTGACACACGGCTGCGATGAACTTGATTTTGAAAGTGACTCGGAGTATTACAGCGGTGATGAATCCTGCAAACCGACTGTCTGCGATTTCATCCGCGACGCCCTTGAGAGTGACGGCACGAAAATGGCAAACAGTGCCTACGCGGCTGCTTATGATGCCTACACGGCTCTCTACGACCGCGGACTTCCGCAGGATGTGATTGTGAAGACCATGCTGGATTCGCAGGATCGTCGTGTGGCCGCCGTCGCCGCAGCCCTCTCCTCTGAGAAGTACAAGATATCCGTCAGTGCTCTCAAGGATGCGATGACAACGGTTCCATCGTGGCTTGTCTCGCAGTTGCCGAAGGCGATAATGCTATACGCGGAGCGCCGCATCCAGGACAGGATCAACGTCATACGGAAGTCTCTGGCCGATGCAGACGAGCAGACTCAGACATCGCTGCTGTTGGAGATGAAGAGGCTGAGGGAGGCGCAGTTGCGCATAAAGAAAAAGACTGGAAGAGAAAAATGATTATATAGAATGGAAAAGAATTTCAAGAGGACGCTTGTCACATGCGCGTTGCCATACGCCAATGGCCCGGTGCATATAGGACATCTTGCCGGAGTCTATGTGCCGGCTGACATTTATGTGAGATACCTCAGGATGAGGGGCAGGGACGTGCTGTACGTCTGCGGCTCCGACGAGCACGGTGTGCCTATCACAATCAAGGCGCGTCAGCTCGGATGCTCCCCACAGGACATAGTGGACAAGTACAATGCGATCATAAAGGATTCGTTTGCCGGGCTGGGAATCAATTTCGACATCTACGGCCGTACAACCTCAAAGGTGCACGAGAAGAATGCATCTGATTTTTTCCTGAAGCTGTACAATGACGGCAAGTTCATCACCCGTGAGAGCGAGCAGTACTATGACCCGGAAGCCAAGACATTCCTTGCGGACCGCTATATAGTGGGGACATGCCCGAAGTGCGGTGCCGAGGGGGCTTATGGCGACCAGTGTGAGAAATGCGGCAGCACTCTCAGCCCGGAGGAACTGATCAACCCGAAGAGCAAGCTCAGCGGTGCGGTTCCAATCAAGAAGAAGACCACCCACTGGTACCTGCCTCTCCAGGATTATGAGCAGTGGCTCAGGGAGTGGATCCTTGACGGTCACAAAGAATGGCGTGTCAATGTCTACGGACAGGTCAAGAGCTGGCTCGACGGCGGGCTACAGCCGCGGGCGGTCACGCGCGACCTCGACTGGGGCGTGCCGGTGCCGCTGAAAGGAGCCGAGGGCAAGGTGCTGTATGTCTGGTTTGACGCTCCGATAGGCTACATCTCCAACACGCAGGAACTTCTCCCCGACAGTTGGGAGACATGGTGGAAGTCCCCTGACACGAAGCTTGTGCACTTCATCGGCAAGGACAACATAGTCTTCCATTGCATAGTCTTCCCGTCCATGCTCAAGGCCTACGGAGACGGGTACATCCTCCCGGAGAACGTGCCGGCCAACGAGTTCCTCAACCTTGAGGGAGACAAGATCTCCACGTCCCGCAACTGGGCCGTGTGGGCTCACGAGTATCTCAAGGACTTCCCCGGCAAGGAAGATGTGCTCCGCTATGTGCTGACCGCCAACGCCCCTGAGACCAAGGACAACGACTTCAGCTGGAAAGATTTCCAGCAGCGCAACAACAGCGAGCTCGTGGCCGTCTTCGGCAATTTCGTCAACCGCGCAGTGGTCTTGACCCACAAGTATTTCGACGGCAAGGTGCCGGTGTGCGGTTCTCTGCAGGATGTGGACAAGGAAGTGCTCGCCCAGATACCCGCGCTCAAGGCGTCCATCGAGAAGAACATCGAAGAATATCATTTCCGCGAGGCTCTCAAGGATGCCATGTCTATAGCCCGTCTGGGCAACAAGTACATTTCAGACACCGAGCCGTGGAAGGTGGCCAAGACGGATCTTGACCGCACTGCGACTATCCTCAACATCTCTCTGCAGATATGTGCGGATCTCGCGATAGCATTCGAGCCGTTCACCCCGTTTGCGGCGGAGCGCCTGCGCCGTATGCTCGGCGTCAGTCTTGATGCCGGGACCGACCATCGTCCGCAGAGGGACGGGGCGGCCCTGCATACAGTTCTCTCCGGCTCGTCCGCAGTTGATGCCGGGACTCTGATGCTTGGATGGGATGTCCTCGGCCGCCCGCAGATACTTCCGGCCGGACATGAGATCGGAGAGCCGGAACTGCTTTTTGCAAAAGTTGAGGACGAGGCTGTCAATGAGCAAATTGCAAGACTCGACAAGATACGCGCCGAGAGGGAGGCCGCTGCCAAGGCGGAAGCCGCGAAGCAGCTTGCCCCACAGAAGGCCGAATGCAGTTTCGAGGATTTTGACAAGATGGATATACGTACCGCCACTGTCCTTGAGGCCGAGAGAGTCCCGAAGACAGACAAACTCCTCAAACTCACCATAGACACTGGGCTCGACCGCCGTGTGATAGTCTCCGGGATAGCGGAGCATTACAGCCCGGAGCAGATGGTGGGCAAGCAGATCTGCATCCTTGCAAATCTCAAGCCCCGCACCATCAAGGGAATAGAAAGCAAGGGCATGATACTGATGGCCCGGCAGGGCGACGGCAAGATGCGTTTCATCACTCCGCAGGAGGCCCTTTCCAACGGGGCCGAGATAGGTTAAGTAATGATATAGAAATGAGAGTACTTATAGTTGATGACGAGAGAGCTATCCGCAACTCTCTCAAAGAGATCCTCACTGATGAGGGGTATGATGCAGACACCGCTGAGGACGGGGCGGATGCGATACGCAAAGTCGAGAAAGAAAAGTTCGATGTGATATTCTGCGACATCAAGATGCCGGGAATGGACGGCATCGAAGTGCTTGACAAATTCATGGAGATGGGGGTCGATGCCGCCGTGGTGATGATCTCCGGCCATGGCGACATAGACACGGCAGTGGAGTGCATCAAGAAAGGGGCTTTCGACTTCGTGCAGAAGCCGCTTGATCTCAATCGCATCCTGATCACCGTCAAGAACGCTTCCGAGCGCCAGACTCTCGCCAGCCAGAACAAGGTGCTCAAAAAGAAAGTCTACGGTGCCGACATGATAGGAGAGTCCGCCCCGATGCAGCGCATCAGGGAGATGATAGACAAGGTGGCGCCGACTGATGCACGGGTGCTGATCACCGGGCCGAACGGTTCGGGCAAGGAACTTGTGGCGCGCAACCTGCACCAGCAGAGCAACCGGAGCGCCATGCCTTTTGTCGAGGTCAACTGCGCCGCCATCCCTGGTGAACTCATTGAGAGTGAACTGTTCGGGCACGAGAAGGGGTCGTTCACTTCCGCCATCAAGCAGCACAAGGGCAAGTTTGAGCAGGCCGACGGAGGCACGCTCTTCCTTGATGAGATCGGGGACATGAGTCTGGCGGCCCAGGCCAAGGTTCTCCGCGTGCTACAGGAGAGAAAACTTTCCCGTGTTGGGTCGGACAAGGACATAGAGGTCAATGTGCGTGTGATAGCGGCTACCAACAAAGATCTCCAGAAGGAGATTGCCGCAGGCAATTTCCGCGAGGACCTCTACCACAGGCTCAGTGTCATCCTTATCAGGGTGCCGTCACTTGACGAGAGGAAAGACGACATCCCGATGCTGATAGAGCATTTCCTTGAGAAATATACGGACGGCGGCAAGGCCAGGAGCTTCTCGCCGGAGGCTGTGGACCTGCTCGTCAACAAGAGTTGGCCGGGCAACATCCGTGAACTTGACAATGTGGTGGACAGGCTTCTGATACTTGGAGATGATGTCATCTCCGCCAGGAATGTCCGTGATTACGTTAATCTGTAGTATGGGAAGATTGCTGAAAGTCTCACTGTTGTCCCTCATGCTCGCCGCAGCGTTCTGCCTTTCCTTGCAGGCCCAGGGCAAGCTGTACACCCGCAAGGCCAAGCTTGAGGATTTCCCGACGAGGACCGTAAAGGTCGTCGTCGGCGGAAACTCCTTCCTTGACCTGTCTTTCCGCGAAGAGATCACGACCCGGTGGAGGATTTCCCCTTATGAATTCTGCACTCCCGCCGAATATGAATCTCTCAAGTCCGACAATTCCCTGTATTTTCTTAACATAGTCTCTGACGAGGGTGTGGCGTTCCTGCTTCTGACCAAGGGGGGACGGGAGGATGAAACGGACAACCTCAAGAAGCCGTTTGAGGTGATCCGCATCCCTATTGCGAGCATTGATGACCCGAACGGAAAGGAACTGATGTTCATGGGAGCTTTTGTCGATGTCCTTCAGGCTTTTGTGGAGGATGCCATGGTGTCCGACAAGGCCGCTTATTCCGGGCTTAAATGGTACAATTCCAGAAAATTTTCCGGCAAGCATATTTATCTGAATGACCCGGATCTTGTGGATGAGAAGTACTTCTCCGGGGAGACGGGAGCTCTTGTGGGCATCTGTATCGCTCCGACGCTGGTCTCTTTCGGGAGCAAGTGCTACAAGATGGTGATATCGGCGGATACTCATGAACTTTACTATTTCAGAGCCTCGAAGTACAGCGGCCCCCGTGACAGGGAATTTTCAGAGAGGGAGATAAAAAAGATCAACAAGAGAAATGGAGTCAGCACTCAACCGGTATATCAGGAAACATAGTTCTCTTCCGTCAGAAGCCCTGTCCTGGATAGAGAAGCAGACGAATATCAGGACCAACTACCCGAGGATGCTTTCCGGGCCGGTGCAGGGCGAACTCCTGAAGATGCTGGTTGAGATTTCCGGAGCCCGCAGGGTGCTGGAGATAGGTTCTTTTACGGGTTACTCAAGCACATGCATGGCTCTCGGACTGCCGGAGGGAGGCCATTTGGATGCTCTTGAACTCAATGATGAACTTGAGGACTTGATGCGTGAAGGCTGGGAGCGTGCCGGAGTGCAGGGTCTGATCACCTTGCATATCGGGGATGCTGTCCAGACGTTGAAGACGCTGCGCGGAGAGTATGACTTCGTATTTATCGATGCCAACAAGCGACAATATCTTGATTATTACGAGCTTGTCCTTCCTCTTACAAGGACTGGAGGCTTGATTGTGGCCGATGACGTGCTGTGGGACGGGAAGGTCTATGCCGATGTCCCCTCCGGGGATGCCCAGACGCGGGCTCTGCTGGAGTTCAATGACCTTGTTGCCGCAGATCCCCGCGTGGAGGTCGTGATGCTGCCGATTCGTGATGGTCTTTCGCTCATCCGCAAAAGATGAGAGACTTGTGAATTTTTACTATTTTTGTCTTCTATGTCAGATTATATCGTATCAGCCCGCAAATACAGGCCGGACAGTTTCGAGTCGCTTATAGGGCAGGACAATATAGCTCGCACTCTCAAGAATTCCATCCGCAGGGGGCAGCTTGCGCATGCGTACTTGTTCTGCGGACCGAGGGGAGTAGGCAAGACGACTGCCGCCAGGATTTTCGCGAAGACCATAAACTGCGCCAATCCGGGCCCGGACATGGATCCATGCGGTGTCTGTGACTCATGCCGGTCCTTTCAGGAAGGGAGGTCCTACTGCATACACGAGCTTGATGCGGCGTCCAACAACGGCGTGGATGACATCAAGGCGCTGATGGACCAGGTGCAGATTCCTCCCCAGGTCGGGAAATACTCCGTGTACATCATCGATGAGGTCCACATGCTGACGCAGTCGGCGTTCAACGCCTTCCTCAAGACCCTCGAGGAACCGCCGGCACATGCGATTTTCATCCTTGCCACCACGGAGAAGCACAAGATAATACCAACCATCTTGAGCCGTTGCCAGACTTATGACTTTAACCGCATAAGCATCCCTGACATAGTGCGCAACCTCAAGGACATTGCCGGCAAGGAGGGGATAACCATAGATGACGAGTCCCTGCATATCATAGCGCACAAGGCCGACGGGGCGATGCGCGATGCGCTTACAATATTCGACCAGACGGTGGCTTTCTGCGGGACGGACGTCAAGTGCGAGGATGTGATGCGCAACCTCAACGTCCTTGATCATGAGTACAGTTTCCGTCTTGTGGATGCATTCCTTGCCGGAGACTATGCCACGGCGCTGCTTATATTCGACGAGGTGCTTTCCAAAGGGTTCAACGCCCAGCATTTTGTGGCGGCTTTGAGTTCCCACCTCCGGGATCTTCTCGTCAGCCGTACGGGCGGGCTTGACAGCCTGCTCGACCTTCCTGATTCTCTCAAGAGACGCTATGCGGAGCAGGCTGGACGCTGTTCCGTGAAATTCATATATGATGCTCTTGGCATCACCACCCAGTGCGATGCCGGATACAGGGCATCCACCAACCAGCGCCTGCATATCGAGTTCGCCCTGATGCGCCTCGCGTTCCTGAATGCAGCTCCTTCTGTAGCGGTATCGTCTCCGGCCCAGACATCAAAAGCGGCCGCTGCCCCTGCCGCCACGCCTGTCGCAAAGCCTGTCACACCGCCTGCCGCCCAGCCGAAAATGGCAGAGGCCCCTGCTGTGGCCGCAGCAGCTGAGCCGCTTGCTCCGGCACCGGCGGAAGTGCCGGCAGATGCTCCAGTCCAAACCCAGACCCGCCGCCGTCCGGCGAAGTCGGGTTCGAGCCTCTCCTTTTCTTCTCTTATGAGCGGGGAGGAGCAGAAGCCCCAGCCGGAAAAAGAGGATGACGGGAGTGCCGCTCTGCCGGAAGACGGACTCCTGCGGAGCAAGTGGTCGGAACTGTCCACCCTCTATGCGGACAAGCCGCGTCTGACGAGTCTGCTCTCCAAGTCTGTGCCGAAGATCTCGGAGGAAGAGGGCCGTAAGCTTGTGGAGTTTACAGTGACCAATGAGGCACAGAAAAGATGGATAGAGGAGAAGGTGCTTCGCGATCTTGAGAAGCGGTATTGCGAGCTGGTGGGAAGTTCGGCCATCCGGCTTGCGCCATCGGTGCTTCCGGACGAGCAGAAAGAAGATGTGAAGTATATGCCCGCGGAGAAAGCTGAAGATCTGATGGGCAAGAACGAGGAGGTCAGGAATCTTGTCATGGACCTTTCTCTTGATGTAAAGTGATATGCCATGAAGTTGCGCTGCGAGAATCTTGTAAAGAAATATGGCCTCCGGACAGTCGTCAAAGGCGTGTCCATGGAGGTGAACCAGGGAGAGATTGTGGGATTTCTCGGCCCGAACGGGGCCGGCAAGACCACGAGCTTCTATATGATCACGGGGCAGATTGTCCCTAACGGAGGCAAGGTTTTCCTTGATGATGAGGATATTACTGGACTTCCTATGTATAAGCGGGCCCAGAAAGGGGTCGGATATCTTCCTCAGGATGCATCCGTGTTCCGTAAGATGTCCGTTGAGGACAACATAGTCTCTGTGATGGAGATGAAGGGCATCCCGAAAGCCGAGAGGCGGGAGCGGACCGAAGCTCTTATCGATGAGTTCAATCTTTCTAAGGTGCGCAAGTCATTGGGCATACAGCTCTCCGGAGGCGAGCGCCGCCGCTGCGAGATTGCCCGCGCCCTCGCCATCGATCCGAAGTTCATCCTTCTGGATGAGCCGTTTGCCGGTGTTGACCCCATCGCTGTCGAAGACATACAGTATATAATAGCCAAACTCAAGTACCGAAATATCGGAGTCATCATCACCGACCACAATGTCGGCGAGACCCTTGCCATCACCGACCGGGCCTACCTCCTCTATGAGGGCACCATCCTCCAAGAGGGCACCCCTCAGCAGCTTGCAGCAGATGAGGATGTGCGAACGAAGTACCTCGGTTCGGGATTTGTGCTCAAGCGTTCTGTCTCTGTGCAGCGCGCCCTTGATGAGCACGAAGCGATGCTCCGTACAAAAATCGTTGAAGAGGAGGATGTGAGAATATGAGAGTTCCGGACATAATCATAGCTGTGGACGGCTATTCGTCCACAGGCAAAAGCACTTTCGCGAAACTGGTCGCGAAGAAGTTCTCTTTCCAGTATCTGGATTCCGGTGCGATGTACAGGGGAGTGACCCTGTATGCGCAGGAGGCGGGCCTGATCTCTCCGGAAAACGTCATCTCCGATTCGCTGCGCGATGCGCTGGAGACTCTTGACCTTCATTTCGGGGTCGGCGGGACATACATAGGCGAGAGATGCATAGAAAAGGAGATCAGGACGATGAAAGTCTCCTCGCAGGTGAGTCCGATCGCGACCGTCCCTTATGTGCGTGAATATGTCGACGGCCGTCTGCATTCTTTTGCGTCTGAGGGCAGGGTGGTGATGGACGGCCGGGACATCGGCACCACTGTGTTCCCTCATGCTCAACTGAAGATTTTCATGACCGCCAGCGCTCAGGTGCGTGCGCAGCGCCGCTTTGACGAACTCAAGGCCAAAGGGCAGGAGCCTGTTTTTGAGGACGTGCTGCGCAATCTGCAGGAGAGGGACTATATAGATTCGCACCGTGAGGCTTCGCCTCTGCGCCGCGCGGAGGATTCATTTGAGCTGGACAATTCGCTCATGAGCCTTGAGGACGAGCTTGTCTGGGTTGAGGGCCTGATGAGGGGAAGATTCACCATATATGACCAGGGTTGAGATTGATCCGCATTCGGGCTTCTGCGGCGGTGTGATCCGCGCCATAGGCACTGCGGAGGCTTACCTCAAGGAACACGGCGCTCCGCTTGTCTCTCTCGGGGCCATAGTCCACAATGAGGAGGAACTCTCGAGGCTTCGTCTCATGGGGCTTGAGACCGTCGGAAGCATTGCGGAGATGGAATCCAGCCCGGCTGGCACTCCTCTGCTGATTCGCGCTCACGGGGAACCCCCGTCCGTATATGCTGATGCTGAACGTCTCGGGCTGCGCTTGATTGACTGCACCTGCCCCGTGGTGCTCAGACTCCAGAAGATGATACGCGACGCCTATTCTTCCGTGCGTTCCAAAGGCGGGCAGCTGCTTCTTTTCGGCAAGTCCGGGCATCCGGAAGTACTCGGCCTTGTGGGGCAGGTAGGCGGCGATGTGGTTGTGTTTCAGGATCCTGACAGTATCGATGCCTTGATGTCCTGCGGCGCGGTCCGCACGGGGCACGACATTGAACTGTTCTCCCAGACTACGATGAGTCCGTCCGATTACCGGCGTGCGTCGGAGATTCTCTCTTCACGCATGGAGGGAGGGGCGCGGCTGAATGTACACGACACGATATGCTCGCAGGTCGCGTCACGCCACAGGGAACTTTCCCGCTTTGCCGGGAGTCATGATGTGATACTGTTCGTCTCGGGCAACTCGAGCTCCAACGGCAAAGTCCTGTTTGAACTTTGCCGGAGTGTTAACCCCCGTTCTTATCATATCGGCTGTGCCGCGGACCTCAGGCCGGAGTGGCTGAAGGGTGCTGCAAGCGCCGGTGTGTGCGGGGCGACCTCAACCCCCAAATGGCTGCTGGAGGATGTTGCGCGTGCGGTGGAAAATTTGCAATAGTTGCGGCATTTGACTAAATTTGCCGCACAATTCGCGAAATCAATACAATACTACAATAATTTATGGCAACAACAGCTGATTTTAAAAACGGCCTTTATCTCAAGTTCAACGACAAGCCTTGTCAGATCGTGTGGTTTCAGCACGTGAAGCCGGGCAAGGGTCCCGCTTTCGTGAAGACCAAGCTTCGCAATCTTGAGAACGGACGTATTCTCGAGAACACTTTTACCGCCGGCGCCAAGATCGAGACGATCGATGTGGAGCGTCGTCCATATCAGTTCCTCTATGCGGAGGAGGACGGGTTCAACTTCATGCATGAGGAGACTTACGAGCAGATCCTTCTCCCTAAGGATGTCGTTGAGAATGCCGACCTGATGAAAGAAGGACAGCATGTGGAGATGATGTTCGTGGTCGGAGAGGAGAAATGCCTCACCTGCGAGCTTCCTACCTATGTGACCCTCGAAGTGACTTATTCTGAGCCTGCTGTCAAGGGTAACACCGCATCCACCTCAGCTCTCAAGGAGGTGACTCTTGAGACCGGCGCCAAGATCATGGTTCCGCTTTTCATCGAGACGGGCGAGAAGATCACCGTCAACACCACCGACCGCTCATACGGCCAGAGAGTATAGGGATCGGAACTTTGTCCCAAAAGAAAAGAGCGTCTGTCGTTACAGACGCTCTATTTTTAATTGTTGTATTCTGTATCCGCCGTCGTCTTTTGCGCTGACGAATATCGTGACCGAGAAAGTCTCTCCTCCCGCGCTTAGACTGCCGAGGGCGTATTTCATGTTCGCCCTTTCGGCCGTATGGGTGATGTCGAACGAGCGGGGAGTATAGGTCTCGAAGAAAGTCTTCAGGATCTGTCTGGCCTGAGCCCTGCTGGCGTTGCTCTCCTGCGAAGATACACATACCTCAAGGTTGTCGTCGAACCATGCCGAGAGGCAGTCCGCGTCTCCTTTGACCATGTACTTGCCTATCGGGGTGAAAACATCATTCCGCTCCGTCTGGGCCTGAACCTGCGTGCAGAGCAGGACAGGCAGGACCATTGCCGCTATTTTGGTGATTACTCGCACGGAGCGTCTGTGTTGCAAATATCAAGCCACGTGTTTATATTTGCAATACGCTGAAAACAATGACATTCTATATGAAGAAACCGTTTTTGACCCTTTTGGCCGCCATATTTGTGCTGCACAATCTGTCTGCAGAACAGATAGAGATTGTTAATTTGCCCGGACGTGATGCCGCTGTCCGGCAGGGGAGTTCGTGGGGAGTCCCTTTTGCGAAAGGTGCGGCACGCCCGGATGCTGTATTTGAGCTTTCGTCCGGCGGAAGCCCCGTCCCCGTGTCAACCTGGCCTTTAGCCTGTTGGCCTGACGGGTCGCTGAAGTGGCTCGGACTCGCCACCGTTTCTGAGCCGGGGATGGATTCTCTCACGCTGAGCGTGAAGCAGTCTCCGAAAAAACGCCGCGGGACGGTGTCTGCCAGTATGGTTCCAGGAATTGCGGAGCAGACATCTGATGGCATCAGGGTCAATACCGGCGCAATGTCTTGCCTTTTCCCGGCATCAGGTGTCAACTTCATTAGAGATATGAAACTTGGAGACGGCACCATAGTGTCCGGGGCAAGTCTGGTGGCCATACTTGAGACACGTGAAGGCAGGGCGGTGGAATATGAAGATTTCGAGGGGGCTGTCTCTTCGGTTAGCCTTGTCCAGAACAGCCCGCTGCGTGCAGTGGTCAAGATAGAAGGTAGACATAAGTCTTTGACAGGAAGCCGCGAGTGGCTGCCGTTCAAGCTTTTCTGCGTGATGTATAAGGGCGTGCCCGCCATCAGCCTCACGCATTCTTTCCTGTTTGACAGTGACGGTAAGCAGGATTATATCAAGGGAATAGGGGTCAGGTTCGACGTGCCTTTCCGTGATGAGGCACACAACAGACATGTCAGGTTTGCCGGAGACGGCAAGGATGGTGCGGGATTCTGGTGCGAACCTGTACGTCTGGCTCCCGGATACCGTCCGTCTGCCGGCAGGGTGTTCTCGGACAATTATGCGGATTATCTGCGCGGCAAAAAGCTTCCCTCTCTTGAGGAGCTTGGAGAGAGGGAGCGGAGTGCTCTTCTCACCTGTCCGGTGTGGGGCGACATGCGTCTGGTGCAGTCCGGGCCTAACGGTTTCTCAATAGATAAACGTACTACTGACAAGAGCTCTTGGGTGCATGTCACAGACGGCGGACGTTCACTCGGCGGTGCGCTTCTTGGAGATACCGGCGGCAGTGTGTTTGTCGGGGTCAAGGATTTCTGGCAGAGCTGCCCTTCAGCCCTTCATGTGGATAAGGCCGGAGAAGACAGAGGCTGCCTTACGGCTTGGCTGTGGTCCCCGGATGGAGAGGCGATGGATATGCGCCATTACGACACTGTGGGCCATGACCTCAAGATCAATTATGAAGATTTCAAGGATGGCTGGGAGTCACCTTACGGTGTAGGTCACCGTTCCACCTTGGAAATCAGGCTTTTCAGCGATATTCCGTCCAGCGAAGATCTGCTTGCGGTGGCCAAGGCCGTGCAGAAGCCGGTACAGTACAGCTGCACTCCGGAGTATTTCAGCTCTGTCAATGCGTTCGGCACATATTGGGGTCTGCCTGACTATTCCAATCCAGTTACGGCCGGCATAGAGAAGCAGCTCGATGACATGCTTGAGTTCTATAAGGAGCAGGTGGACGAGCGTTCATGGTACGGGTTCTGGAACTATGGCGACGTGATGCACAACTATGATTTCACGCGTCACGACTGGCGTTATGATATCGGAGGTTGGGCATGGAACAATATCGAGCTCGCTCCCAACGTCTTGTTGTGGACCTGTTTCCTGCGCACGGGACGTGAGGACATCTGGACTATGGCCGAGGCCATGGAGAAGCATGCGAGCGAAGTGGATGTGCACCATATCGGACGTTTCGCCCCGCTCGGCTCGCGCCACAATGTCAAGCATTGGGGCGACGGGTGCAAGCAGCCGCGTATCGAGTATGCTGCGATGAAGCGCTACCTCTATTATCTCACAGGAGGAGATGCCCTGACGGGAGAGCGCATGACCGAGCAGATCGGCTCGGAGAAAGCCTACGAATATGCTCGCCGCGTGAGCACATGGGGCGCTGTCTCCGGCACATACCTCAAGGGCAGCCTCAATGACTGGGCTTATTACGCCAGCAACTGGATGCTCGAGTGGGAGCGTACAGGCAACACATATTATCGTGACAAACTTCTGAACTCGATGAAGGACATAGTCGCGCTCGGAAGCCTGAGCGGACGGCTTGTGTTTGACTATTTCGACACTGACACCGGGCGTTTCATGGTCTATCTCAAGGAGGATCCTTCGTACAAGGGCTTCGTTGAGGCTCCGAAGAGCGATTTCGTGCCGGCGGCTACCCTAAGCAGAAAGAAGCTGGAGAAGATAGTCGGATACAGGCTCTCAAATGTAAGGGGCGACACTTTCGGTCTGCTCTTCGGCTCTCCGGAACTTCTTTCGGATATGCGGATGACTGTGGACATGCCGGAATTCTGGAGACTTGCGGACAACTTCCTCGCTGATGTCTCATCTTCAAAGGGCGGAAACATGACCGGCCCGAGGGCTGCGGCGTGGGTGGCTGATTCCCGCAAGGATGCCGCGATGGGTGCGCTTGCGTGGAAGAACCTGCTTGACAACGGGTTCACTGCAACGGAGAGTGACGGCACAAAGGTCGTCGCGCACCCGATCGATACTAAGGTTGCCACTCCATATATCGTCAAGCCTGTAGGGGAGCCTGATTTCCGTGGGCAGACGGCCGGTTGGCAGCGCCATACCCCTTCGACTACGCAGTGGCTTCTCAATGCGATAGAGGTCATGCATTGGGCAAAACCCTATATGCCTGCGGATCAGCAATGAAGATAACTCTTCTCACTGTGGGGAGAACCGACATCCCCTGGGTCCGGGAGGGTCTTCAGACCTATGTCTCCAGACTTGAGCATTATGTGCGTTTCTCTCTTGTGGAGATTCCGGAACTCAAGAATGTGTCGGCCCTGTCGAAAGACAACATCAAAATCAAGGAAGGGGAGCTCCTGCTCGGCAACGTGAGGCCTTCCGACACTCTGGTGCTGCTGGACGAGCACGGGCGGGAGTTGCGTTCGGTAGAATTCGCTTCCGAACTGTCCGCCATGATGTCAAGGGGAGGCAAGGACATGGTCTTTGCGATAGGAGGGGCATACGGGTTCAGTCCCGCTGTCTATAACAGGGCCGATAGGAAGCTCTCGCTTTCACGGATGACGTTCTCCCATCAGATGGTGAGAACGATTTTTGCGGAACAGCTGTACAGGGCTTTCACCATAATACGAGGGGAGCCTTACCATCACGAATGAAGATAGGGAAGAAGATACGGACATTCATAAGTGCCGCCTTGCTTTTGGCCGGCGCTGTCGTCTTTGCGCTTTCAGTCAGGGAGTCAAGGGCCGGTGCCGATGCTGATGCGGTGGCCAGAAGGCTGTCGCGCGTGCTTGAGCATCGCATGGGCCGCCTTGAAGACTTCATGTCGGATGCCTTGGACACTGCCCCGGACCAGTGGCTGGATCTGGGGAAACTGCCCCAGGATATGGTGGTGTACCGTTATTGCCGGGACACTCTCCAGTCGTGGTGCAATCAGTTCCCGGTTTCGAATGACGACATACGCAACCGTTACTACGTCCCGTTCATCTCAAACCCGAGGCGGATGATGACTTCTCCCCTGCAGCAGGTGGAGGATTCGCTGCGCTATGTGAATCTGGGCACGAAGTGGTATCTGGCCAAATCGGTGACCAGGGGGGAAGTCAAGGTCATTGCGGGTCTGGAGATTCAGGACATGCAGAACTCCGTGTCCCGCAACGGGATCAACCCCGCTCTTCATCTACAGCCGGAATTCAGCATACTGCCCCTTTCATCGGGCGGCGGCGCGGTGGTGTCGCTTGACGGACATCCTCAGTTTGAGCTGTTGCGCGAGTCTTTCCGCTCTCCGTCCGTGGCAGATACGGTCCTGCTCTGGCTTTCGTTGCTGCTGTTGATATCTTCCGGCATAGTTTTCCTCTCGGCGGAGCGGTCTCTACCGCGTTTTGTGCTTGTGCTTTCTTGCCTGTCCGTCTCTCTGTTTGCGTTTTATTGTTGGGGATGGTCGATACGCGGGCGTTTGACCATGTTCTCGCCTGTGCTATATGCCGGAGGTCCTGTCCTGTACTCCCTCGGGGCGGTCATCATCATCAATCTCTGGATCATGGTGTCCGCGCTGTGCATATATATGTGCAGGGAGGCATTGTCCTGCCGTATCAGGGGCAAGGCTGCCGCCGGGCTCTCTCTTGCCGGGGCGCTTGTGTCCGTGGCGCTCATACTTTTTTATACACAGGCGACGCTGCGCAGCATCACGCTCAATTCCGGCATATCCCTGGAACTTTACAAGTTCTCTGAACTTTCGTTTTTCGGGGTGCTCATCTATGCGTCTTTCATCACGATGCTTGTGAGCGTTCCGCTGCTTCTCCAGTCTTCCCAGCCGCTTGCGCGCAGGGTTTTCGGCTTCAGTTTCGACGCCTTCTCTCTCAACAACAGGCTTGTATTCTCCGTCGTCATAGCGGCTTTCCTGATCGGCTCCTCCTCAGTGATAGGGTTCCGCAAAGAGCGGGACAGGATGGAGGTTCTGGCCAACCGGATAGCCTTTGACCGGGACATCTCTCTGGAGTTGAGGCTCAAAAGCATAGAGGCTCAGATCGCCGATGACATGGTCATCTCGGCGCTTTCGGTGTTCAACAATACCGAGACCACAATCCAGAGCCGCATCACTGATTACTATTTCTCCCGCAACGATCAGGACTACACGGTCACAGCCTATGTCTTCAATGACAGCAACAGCAGTCAGGCGGCGGCCTCGCAGTACAACGCCCTGATCAAGGACGGGGTTCCGATTGCGGATAATTCCCGCTTTCTGTATGTCAAGCGGGACAGCGGACATTCCTATTATGTAGGGGTCTTCCTCTATCTGATAGAGGGGAGCGGCGTGTCAAGGGTTCTGGTGAGGCTTGAGTCCAAGGACACGAGAGGGAACAAGGGTTACGCCGGCATTTTCGGCATCACGCCTCCGGGCAAAGTGACTCTGCCGGCCGGTTACTCTTATGCCCGTTACGAGGGGGATGTGCTGAAGTCCTATCGGGGCAGCTATGCATATCCTACAAAGATAGACCCGGACCGTTGCGAGAAGATTTATTCCCGGAAGTTGCGGACCATGAACGGGGAGGGCTACACGCATTTCTTTACGGTGATCGGGGACAAGGAGGCTATCGTACTCTCCCGGCCGCGTGTGACGCCGCTTACTTACGGGGTTTCCGCTGTCTTTGTGTGTCTGCTCGCTTTTCTTGTCCTGTCTCTTGTCACGGCAGGCAGGCGCAAGGAGGCCATATTTGCACACACTTATTTCCGTTCCCGCATCTCCGGAGTGCTGCTGATATCCCTGGTGCTCACTTTGGTAGCCATGGCTTCGGTGAGCGTGTTCTTTGTGTACTCGCGCAACGACAGCAACATGCACACGGTGATGTCGGACAAGATAGGTTCGGTCACCTCCATGATTGAGGCGGGGACGCGCGATGTGCGGAGCGCTTCGGGAATCAGCCGCAGGGCCGTCCGTAAACTCGTGGAGCAGGTGGGGAATGACACCTATTCCGACATCACCCTCTATTCCCCGTCCGGCAAGATGCTGGTCTCCACGGTCCCGATGATCTTCGAACGGCAGTTGCTCGGCGAACGCATCGACGGGCGTGCCTACGGGCAGATAGTCTATGAGCACCGCCGCTACTGCATCCAGAAGGAAAGTGTGGGCAGGGTGAAATTCTACAGCATGTATGCCCCGATAATGAATGATGAAGGAGAGATGATAGCCATAATATGTTCTCCGTACAATGAGGACAATTATGATTTCGAGGAGGATGCCGTCACCCACTCGATGACCATCGTCTCCCTTTTCATCGTCCTTTTGCTGGTGGCGCTGCTGACGGTGTCCAGAATGGTGGACAAGATGTTCAAGCCTCTCAGCGAGATGAGCCGGAAGATGAACAGCGCCGGGCTTGAGTCTTTGGAGTACATCAATTATGACCGTGATGACGAGATAAGTTCCATCGTGCAGGCATACAACCGGATGGTCACCGAACTCTCGGAGAGTTCCAAGAAGCTGGCGCAGGCGGAGCGTGACAAGGCCTGGAGCGAGATGGCCCGGCAGGTCGCGCATGAGATCAAGAACCCTCTGACTCCGATGAAACTCCAGATACAGAGGATTATCCGGCTCAAGCAGAAGGGAGATCCTTCTTGGCAGGCGAGGTTTGAAGAGGCCAGTAAAGTGCTTCTGGACCATATCGATATACTGACCGATACGGCCAACGAGTTCTCGACGTTCGCCAAGCTCTATACCGAGGAACCTACGGCCATTGCGCTTGACCTCGTGCTTCAGGAGGAGATCGCGATGTTCGACAGCAAGGACAACGTGCGCTTTGACTATCTTGGCCTCAGCGATGTGACCGTGACGGGGCCTAAGCCGCAGCTGACCCGCGTGTTCGTCAATCTGATCAACAATGCTGTGCAGGCTGTCGGAGACCGTCCGGACGGAATGATCATCGTGTCCCTGCGCAACTCGATGCGTGACGGCTACTATGACATAGTCTTCGAGGACAACGGGCCTGGCGTGTCGGAAGAGAATGTCGGGAGGCTCTTCGCCCCGAATTTCACCACCAAGAACGGAGGCTCCGGCTTGGGGCTGGCCATCAGCCGCAGCATTCTGGAGAGATGCGGGGCGAGCATCGTCTACAGCCGCTCCTTCTCGCTTGGCGGCGCCTGCTTTACGATCATGTATCCTAAGAACTTGCCGTAGAGGGGTCGGAGTTTTCCCTATTCCGTGTTCCGTGTCCCGTGTTCCGTGCGCACGCGGCCGTTTCTGTGTTGTGCCGTGTCGTCATCGCCCGTGTCGTCGTGCTCTCCCATTTCGTTGCTCTCTCCCGTGCGCACGCGGACCATTCTGTGCGCACCAGACCCCCTCGTGCGCACCGCGCTGAATTTCCTCCTGTCCCGTGCGCACCAGAGGCCTTTCCACGCACGGGATTGGTTTCGTGCGCACGGGGCGGCGGGCCAAGGGTTTTGGGGCAGAGTCTGAGCCTGTGTACGGAATAGGGTTCTCTCGCGGACGGAAGATTGTTGCGCGCAGGCCG
>DJOT01000005.1:0-169 GCA_002439095.1 Bacteroidales bacterium UBA6431
GACTTCGTTGTCGTGGCCGACTCCGGGTTCATGATAAAACGTAACATCAGCATGCTCAGGAGCGGCGGCTACAGGTTCATTGTAGGAGGACGGATAAGGAACGTGGATAATGACACCGCGCAATGGATCATGTCGCTGCCTCATGAGGACGGACAGTACCATGAGCGTG
>DJOT01000005.1:299-68919 GCA_002439095.1 Bacteroidales bacterium UBA6431
GCCATAAATCGCACCAAAGGGGTTGAACGTCTGCGGAAGGCATTCGCATCGGGCAGGATCACCAAGGACAAGATAAACAAGCGGGGATACAGCAAGTTCCTCAAGATCGACAATGATGTGAATGTCAGCATCTGCGAGGAGAAGATCCGGGAAGACGGAAAATGGGATGGCCTGAAAGGGTATGTCACAAACACCAGTCTCCCTCCGGAAGAGGTCGTGGCACAATATCATGGGCTGTGGGTCGTGGAAAGGGCTTTCCGCATATCAAAGGGAACCATCGAGACCCGTCCTGTCTTCCATTTTACGGAAAAGCGGATCGAGGCTCATGTCTGCCTATGCTTTGTGGCATATAAGGTCTACAAGGAACTTGAGCGCGTCATAGCGGGGCTTAACCTGGGGATGAGCGTGGACACGGTCATGAGGATAGCAAAGACAATAACAACAATCCGTCTCAAGCTGCCGTTGAATGACAAGGTGATTGCAAAAACCATGATGCTGACACCCGAGCAACTGGCGCTAAAGCCCCTGTTCGACCACCTTGGCATTTAGGGTGACGCAATGACGAAGTCAGGAGCTGAACATTTCGGTACATAACAGGGGCTATTTCTGTACGGAAGTGTCTCACGAAAGCTTTTGGTACAGCAGAGGGCGGTTTTTTGTACCGAAATCCAGAATGACTTTTGCAAAAGTGAAAAATGCGCCTAAATTTGCTTTTGTAAAAGTGAATTTCTATTTTTTGCCTCTATAAGAAGGCCTAATTCAACTCGACAGTGTTGCACTGTCAAGTTGAATTAGGCTCATATCACAAGTTATTTTGGACAAAATCAATAAGAAACCTTCGAGCCCCTACCCTCTTCTGACAAGAGGGAAGATCTTCCCGTAGGTGAGCATACGCCAGATCCACTCAAGAGGGCCGAAGTTGAAACGGGCTATCCAGAACGAACTGAACGCCGCTTGAATCAGATAGATGCCGAAAGCGACCAAGGCCACCCAAGACAAGCCCATGGAAGCCCCCAGACCGAAGCCGATGCCGTAGAAAATCAGCATCCCGAAAACAGACTGGAAGATATAGTTGGTCAGAGCCATTCTGCCGGGAGCCGCAAGAACACGGAAAACTCTCAATCCAGGAAGTCGAAGATGCAGCAGCGAGAGCAGAGCCACATACGCGAAACCGAGAGGATACACTCCCAGACAATAGAGCGCAGCATGCAGGCCCAGCCCATACGGATGGCCGGCAAGACCGCTCCAAGTATATAGAGCCGAGAACGGAAGACCGACGCACAGACCGATGAGGGCAATCTTCCTCAACTGAGGCCTATACGTGGCAAGATCCGCATACAAGCGCCGCCGGCCAGCCCAGAAGCCGATCAGAAACAGCCCGAGCACCTTGAAATACCTGTTTCCGTCAATAAACTCCTGCATCCTCACGAAAGCCCCCTGCACAAGAAACTCAAGAACTTCCTTATAAGACTTGGCATCCCTGAGCCAATAGGCGAAGTTCTCGTCATTTATCCCATAACGGGCGCAATAATCCTGCTGGGTCCTGACCACCGGCGCGGAAAGACTTACCCCAAGAGCATCGGTCAACGTATCCACCGCCACCGGGACAAGCAGCAGCACCCCGGCGCAGCGAAGAATGGCCCTGTCGGAAAGCCTGCTGAAAAGAGGCAGGAGCATGCCCATCAAGGCATAGAGCATAAGAATGTCCCCGCTCCAGATGAACATCAGGTGCAGAAAGCCGATCATCAGCAGCACCAGCATCCTGCGGTAAAAAATCCTGTAACCGTCAGCCCCGCGCTTATGTGCGTTGGACAATATTATCGAGAAACCGACACCGAAGAGCAGAGAGAAGATCGTGTAGAACTTCCCGTCAACGAAAATACCCTGAAGCCAGCGCACCGCCCTGTCAGCACCGGCGGAAGGCATGGAAGCAGCTGCCTCAGAGCTCAAAAAAGTATAGAGCGAAAACTCGGGAAAATTGGCAAGGATGATCCCGAGCAGGGCGAATCCCCTCAGGATATCAAGTATGGCGTAGCGCTCTGACGCCTTGACCGGCATTGCCCCGCTCATATCCTGCAACTGTCTTCGCGCTCCCGCAGATCACGTATGCGCAGCTGGATTGAAGAATTTCCCCGATAGTAGTTCTCCACTATCGTGTAGCAGACATCGAAGGGATTGCCGTCCTTGATGTAATCATAGAAATCCGCCATATTGAATGCAATTGACGGGATCTGATGGTATGGCTGCGCCTCCTGGATGAGGTCGAGCTTCATGTGCACCCCGCCGGCCCCGACTTTGCGCCCCGTTCCGGCATCGTAGACATTCTCCGTCTCGAAGACCGGGTTGTGGTTGCCCGGCCCGAACGGCTGGAACTGCTTGAGTATCCGGAAGAACTTCGGGTTGATCTGGGCAAAGTCCAGTTTTGCGTCCACCTCCACCACCGGAGTCGTCATCTCTTTGACAATGTGCCCCTCGACGAAAGCGTCCATCCTGCGGGCGAACTCCCCGAGATTCTCTTCTTTAAGGGTCAGCCCGGCCGCATACATGTGCCCGCCGAAATTCTCCAGCAGGTCGGCACAACTCTCTATGGCCTCGTACAGATCGAAGCCGGAAATGCTCCTTGCCGACCCGGTGACGAAGCCGTTTGACTTGGTCAGCACCACGGTCGGCCGGTAATAGGCCTCCACGAGCCGCGAAGCGACGATCCCCACCACACCCTTGTTCCACTTAGGATTGTAGACTATCGTGGCGTTGGTGCCGCTCAGACATTTACCGGACTGCACCATTTCAAGCGCCTCCTGGGTGATCTCCCTGTCTATGTTCTTGCGTTCGTTGTTGCTCTCGTTGATCTGCCGCCCTATTGCCATCGCTGTGGCTGAATCCGCCGCAGTGAGGAGTTCCACCGCCATGCGCCCGGACTCCATCCGCCCTGCGGCGTTGATCCGGGGGCCGATCTTGAACACGATGTCGTCCACGGTGATGTGCCCCGGTTCCAGGTTGGACAGGGACACCATGGCCAACAGGCCTTGGCATGGGTTCTCGTTGAGCTGCTTAAGCCCGAAATGGGCAAGGATACGGTTCTCCCCCACCATGGTGACAAGGTCCGAGGCTATGCTCACGACCAGCAGGTCGAGCAGGGGCACCAGACTCTCGAACGGAACCCCGTACCTCTGCGAATAAGCCTGTACAAGCTTGAATCCCACCCCACATCCGGAAAGATCGTCAAACGGATAACTGCAATCCTCCCTCTTGGGATCGAGCACCGCCACAGCCGCAGGAAGTTCGGACTCGGGAAGATGGTGGTCGCAGATGATGACATCCACCCCTTTAGTGGCGGCATATCCTACCTTATCGATGGCCTTGATACCGCAGTCGAGGGTAATCAGAAGGGTGAAGCCGTTGTCGGCCGCCCAGTCTATCCCCTTGAACGACAAGCCATAACCCTCATCGTAACGGTCAGGTATATAAAAATCGACCGAAGAGGTAAAACGCTTGAGAAACGAATACACGAGCGCCACGGCAGTGGTCCCGTCCACATCGTAGTCCCCATACACAAGAATCTTCTCCCCTGAGGTCACGGCCTCGCGAAGGCGCTCCACGGCGACATCCATGTCCTTCATCAGGAAAGGGTCATGGAGGTTGTCAAGACTCGGGCGGAAAAAAGATCTGGCCTGCTCGAATGTCTCCACGCCCCGCTGCACAAGCAGGCCGGCAAGCACCTTGTCGATACCCACTTCCGTCGCGAGCCTGTCCACTTTCGCCCTGTCGGCCGGCTCTTTTACTATCCACTTGCAGTCCTTAGCCATATCAGAGCAAAGTTAATCATTTATTTCAGAATTTTATAGTACTTTTGCAGCATGGAATATAGTGAACAGGAACTTTTGCGCAGGGAGTCTCTTTCCAAGCTCAGGGAGCTCGGAATCGAGCCTTACCCGGCAGCCGAATACCCGGTCAACGCCACAGCCGCTGAGATCACGGCCGGATACGACCCGGAGAAGAGCAATTATCAGGAAGTCTGCATAGCCGGCAGGCTAATGAGCCGCCGCATAATGGGAGCCGCCTCCTTCGGCGAGCTGCAGGACAGCACGGGGAGGATCCAGATCTACGTTAAGCGCGACGAGATCTGCCCGGGCGAAGACAAGACCATGTACAACACAGTCTGGAAGAAGCTTCTCGACATCGGTGACGTCATCGGCATCAAGGGCTTCGCATTCATCACCCAGACAGGCCAGCTCAGCGTACACGCCAAGGAGCTGACCCTCCTGAGCAAGTCCCTCAAGGTTCTCCCTATCGTCAAGGAGCAGGACGGGCAGGTATTCGACGCCTTCACCGACCCGGAGCTCCGCTACCGCCAGAGGTATGTGGATCTCATCGTGAACCCGCAGGTAAGGGAAGTCTTCGTCAAGAGGGCCAAGATCATCGCCACGATGAGGCAGTACTTCAACGAGGCCGGATGCCTAGAAGTCGAGACCCCGATCCTGCAGAGCATCCCGGGAGGCGCGACCGCACGCCCGTTCATCACGCATCACAACGCGCTGGACATCCCGCTGTACTTGAGGATCGCCAACGAGCTCTACCTCAAGAGGCTGATCGTCGGCGGATACAACGGCGTATACGAGTTCGCCAAGGATTTCCGCAACGAGGGCATGGACAAGACCCACAACCCGGAGTTCACCTGCATGGAGATATATGTGGCCTACAAGGACTACAACTGGATGATGAAGTTCGTCGAGAAGATGCTCGCCAAGGTATCGGAAGCTGTCAACGGGACCACCGTCGTCAAGATCGGAGACAATGAGGTCGATTTCGGCGGCAGCTACCGCCGCCTGCCTATGCTTGAAGCCATCAGAGAGTACGCCGGGGTGGACATCAGCGGCATGGATGAAGACGCTCTCCGCGAGACCTGCGCCCGCCTCAACGTCAAGACCGAACCTTCCATGGGCAAAGGCAAGCTCATCGATGCCATATTCGGTGAATATTGCGAGGATAAACTCATCCAGCCGACATTCGTCACGGACTACCCTGTCGAGATGTCACCTCTGACCAAGCGCCACCGCGACAACCCCGAGCTCACTGAGCGCTTCGAACTGTTCGTCTGCGGCAAGGAACTGGCCAACGCCTACTCCGAACTCAACGACCCTATCGACCAGCTCCAGAGATTCGAGGAGCAGGCCAGGCTCAAGAGCAAGGGTGACGACGAGGCCATGTACATCGACATGGACTTCGTGCGCGCCCTCGAATACGGTATGCCGCCGACATCCGGGATGGGCATGGGAATCGACCGTCTGACCATGTTCATGACCGGCCAGACCACCATCCAGGACGTGCTCTTCTTCCCTCAGATGAAGCCGGAGAAGACCCTCAAGAAAGAAGACAAGAAGTGAGAGAAACCCTCACATCAGCTTCCAATCCGAAGATAAAAAAACTTATCGCGCTGCAGCAGAAAGCCTCTGAGCGGCGCGAAAGTTCTTTATTCGCAGTAGAAGGCCGCCGGGAACTCTCCCGCTGCCTTGAAGCCGGGTACGAGCCGGACACGATATTCATCTGTCCCGAGATCGCAGGTCCCGTCTCCCTGCCGGAATGCCGGATCTGCGAAGTGAGCCGGGAAGTATACGCCAAGATAGCCTGCCGGGAAGGCACCGAGGGAATAATCGCCGAGATCAAAGCCAGACCCCACAGTCTGGACAATCTCCGGCTCAGTGCAAGACCGCTCATAGCTGTGCTTGAAAGCGTCGAGAAGCCAGGCAACATCGGCGCGGTCCTCAGAACCTGCGATGCAGCCGGGGCGGATGCCCTTATAGTATGCGATCCCAGAGCCGATCTGGACAACCCCAACTTGATCCGCGCCTCGCTCGGAGCAGCATTCACGGTACAGACCGCATCATGCAGCAGCAAGGAAGCCATCAATTACCTCAAATCAAGAGGGATACAGATACTCACCGCACAGCTCCAGGACTCCTCCGCCTACTACGACTGCGACATGCGCGGGCCCACCGCCATCGTGATGGGCACCGAATCCACCGGTCTCAGCACACAATGGCGGGAGGCCGCAGACGCACACATCATGATACCTATGCTCGGCAAGGTTGATTCCCTCAACGTCTCGGTGTCCGCCGCCATACTTCTTTACGAATCAGTAAGACAACGCCAAAATGGATAAATTCGGACTCATCGGGCATCCGATTGCCCACTCACTCAGCCCAGCCCTGTTTAGCGCCGCCTACAACGGGAAATACCAGTACGACCTTATTGAGACCCCCGATTTCAACGAAGCATGGGACCGTTTCCTCAAAGAATATAAGGCAATCAATGTCACGGCCCCGTTCAAGGGGGACGCGTTCCGCATGGCTGACTGGAAAAGCCCTGAATGCGAGAGGGTCGGGGCCACCAACCTCTGCCTGCGCACACCCGAAGGCGTCAAGGCCTTGAATTCCGATTACCTTGGGGTCAAAGCCCTTCTTGAGCCGCTTGACAGGGGCAGCGCCGCCGTGATAGGGTTCGGAGGAGCGGGCAAGGCAGCGCTTGCAGCTGCCGAAGATCTCGGATTCGACACGCGGCTCTACCGCCACGACGGCATAGCTGACGGAGTAAAGGCCGATGTCATCATCTACACTCTGCCGTCAGCCGTCGACGGAATCGACAAACTTGACTGTCAGCATCTTATAGAGGCAAATTACAAGAACCCCTGCCTTTCGGGACACAAGGGCTACATCCCGGGGACGGCCTGGCATCTCCAGCAGGCAGTGCTCGGCTACGGGATAATGAGCGGGGAGGCCCCGGACATCGAGGCTATGCGAAAAGTGTATCTCTGATCAGCTCCGCCACTTCACGCACGGACTTGCCGGTAGTGTCCACAACCAGCGAAGCCTGGGAATAGAGCGGCTCCCTCATGGCGAACAGCCTGTCCGCATCCTTGAAGAGGGGTCTGGAAGCATCGATTCCGCCTATACGGGAGCGTATCTCCTCAAGCGAAGTCCTAAGATAGACGCTTTCCGTCCTCTCAAGAAGGATCTTCCGGGAGGCAGGGAAACAGAAAGTGCCTCCGCCAAGCGAGAGCACGGATGGCTTCCAGATCGACTCGGCCTTGTCCAGAAAGGCCACCAGGGCCTCAAGTTCCGCCTGACGGAAAGCCGACTCTCCTCCGGCACTGAATATGTCCCGGATCGTGCGGCCCTCACGCCTGACTATGACCGAATCCAGATCCGCGAAATGCGCATCCGTCAGTGCGGCCAGCTCGCGCCCCACAGTGCTTTTGCCGCAACCCATGAAACCGGTCAAGGCTATGATCCTTTTTTTCATGTCCGAAAGATAGCGAATTTCCCATCGCTTTTAGCGAAAAAATCTGTATCTTGCAGGGATAAATTTTGTTTATATGTCACTTAATAAAGTAATGCTTATCGGTAACGTCGGGAAAGACCCTGAAGTACGTTACCTTGACGGAAATGCCCAGGGCGGGCAGGGAAGGAAAGTCGCCACCTTCACGCTGGCGACGACGGAGAGGTTCAGAGACCGTAACGGAGAGTCCAGGGACAACACCGAGTGGCACAACATCACGGCATGGGGGCAGCCTGCGGACGTAGTGGAGAAATTCGTCAAGAAAGGCACCCAGCTCTACATAGAAGGCAGGCTCAGGACGAGGTCATGGACCGACCAGAGCGGAAACAAGAGATACACGACCGAAATCAACGTGGACAACCTCCAGCTCCTCGGCCGCAGGGACTCCTCAGACAACGGCACCTACCAGGGAAACCAGGGCGGTTATACCTCACAAGCCGGCCCGCAGCAGGGCGGATACCAGCAGAACAGCTACCCGCAGCCGTCCTACACGCAGCCACAATATCCGAAACCCGTACAGCAGCCTGTACAGCAGGCCCCTGCCATAGACGACAACCCGGCTGACGACCTCCCATTCTAAAAAAGACAGTAAAAAATGGCTGAAAAGATACACAAACTGATGAACGACTCGCCTGTGGCGAGGTGGACAGTGCTCATCCTGGTAGCACTGATGATGTTCTTCGCATACATGTTCGTGGACGTGATGTCCCCGCTCAAATCCCTTGTTGAAGGTAAGTTGGGCTGGAACAGCGGAGTGTTCGGCAAATACGCCGCCTCTGAATACATACTCAACGTCTGCGGATTCCTGATAATCGCCGGCGTCATTCTGGACAAGCTCGGAGTCCGTTTCTCCGGAGTCCTGTCAGCCGGGCTGATGGTCTTCGGCGCTTCGCTCAAGTTTGTCGCTGTGAGCGACTGGTTTCAGGACACATCGTTCTGCCATTGGCTCGACAGCTGGTGGATCGAGATGCCCGGAAGCGCCAAGATGGCATCCCTCGGCTTCATGATCTTCGGCTGCGGCTGCGAGATGGAAGGCACCAATGTCTCCAAGATTCTCGCCAAATGGTTCAAAGGCAAGGAGATGGCACTTGCTATGGGGCTTGAGATGGCCATCGCCCGTCTCGGCGTGTTCGCCGTCATGTGGATCGCCCCGCTCATCTCCGACAAGTTCGGCGGCTCCATCATGGCACCGGTAGGATTCTGCGGCGCCCTCCTCATGATCGGTCTCATCAACTTCATCATCTTCGGAGTGATGGACCGCAAATTCGACTCCCAGCTTGTGGGAGCCGGTCTGGCCACTGCGGAGAAATCCCCGGAAGACGAATTCCACATCAGCGACCTCAAGGCCATCTTCACCAGCAAGATGTTCTGGATCGTATCCCTGCTGTGCGTGCTCTACTACAGCGCCATCTTCCCGTTCCAGCGCTATGCGACCAACTTCCTCGAAGAGACTCTGTCCATAGGTGCCGCAGAGGCGGCCAAATTGTTCAGCTGCTTCCCGATACTCGCCATGGTGATGACCCCTCTTCTGGGCATCTTCCTCGACCGTAAAGGCAAGGGGGCATCGATGCTCATGATCGGCTCCGTGATAATGATCGCCTGCCACCTGAGCTTCGCGTTCCTGCTTCCGGCTTTCCCTCAGAAGTGGTTCGCCCTGCTGCTGATCGTAGTCCTCGGAGTCAGCTTCTCTCTCGTGCCGGCTGCGCTATGGCCGTCCGTGCCGAAAATTATCGACGAGAAGATACTCGGAAGCGCATACTGCCTGATATTCTGGGTGCAGAACATCGGTCTTTGTCTGGTTCCTATGCTCATAGGGTCTCTCCGCGAGTCCACAGGCAGTTATCTTGTACCGATGATCGTGTTCTCCAGCTTCGGAGTCCTGGCATTCATCCTGAGCCTCTGCCTCAAGGCCGAGGACAGAAAGAAGGGCTACGGCCTCGAACTCCCTAATATCCAAGAATAAGACATGCCCGTCCTGACAGGGAAAAAAGCCGGAGCAGGCTCAGCCAGATGGGTGGCGCTTATCTGTCTGATGGTGCCGATGTTCGCATCGTATTTCTTCGATGACATGTTCTCGACACTGTCCCAGATATTCCAGCATCCGGAGAGCCTCGAGCTTGGCTGGGACAGCGCGGACTACGGTTTTTACGCCGGAGGCTACAGTTTTCTATGCGTCTGCGGCGGGCTGGTCGTCTGCGGAGTCCTGCTTGACATTTTCGGGGTAAGGATCATCGGCTCGGTATTCGTCGGGCTGATGGCCCTTGGCGCGGCCATCGTGCTTTTCGCCCTGCGCTCCGGACTCGCCCCGGGCACTTCCCTGCCGATAGCATATATAGGCTGCATGATTTTCGGTCTCGGCAGCGAGATTGCAGGAGTCGCGGTGACACGGTCCATAGCCAAGTGGTTCAAAGGCCGCAATGTCGCTTTTGCCATGGGCGCACAGGTTGCGGTCGCCAGACTCGGCACAGCTGCGGCGTTCATCCTCGCTCCGGTGCTCGTGGCACGAAAGGCGGAAGGCGAGATGTACTCTCTCGCCGAGACAGCAAGGCCCGCCCTGTTCGGGCTGTGCCTTATCATGGTCGGGGTGCTGCTGTGGGGCGTTTTCGTGGCGATGGATGCCCGTTTCGACAGGCAGCACGGAGTGCAAAGCGGCAGGGGCAGCGTGAGGGAGGAGGACAAGTTCAAGTTCTCGGATCTGCTCAGGCTCCTCACCAACAAGCGGTTCATAATGATTGCCCTGCTTTGCGTCTTTTTCTACTGCTGCATCATATCATTCAAAAAATTCGGCACCGCGATAGTGATCCCGCGCTTCGGGATGGATGTAGACAGCGCAAAATGGGTCATCACCATGATACCGTTCTTCACGGTGATCTTCACGCCCTTGTTCGGAGCACTCGTTGACAAAGCCGGCAAAGCGACGCTTTGGATGACCATCGGGGCCGGGCTCGTCCTGCTTGCACACCTGCTCCTCAGATACGCACCGCAGGGTGTACCGTTCTGGGGCTATTTCTCCAT
Organism: Bacteroidales bacterium UBA6431; assembly: GCA_002439095.1. GTDB lineage: Bacteria > Bacteroidota > Bacteroidia > Bacteroidales > UBA932 > Cryptobacteroides. Next base: position 10,650 of record DJOT01000005.1, read on the forward strand.
TGCCATTTTAGGCACAGGATACTCCCTTGTCCCGTCAGCGATGTGGCCGTCAGTACCAAAGATAGTGCCGGAGCGCAACCTCGGCACGGCTTACTCCCTGATATATTGGGTGCAGAACATGGGCATGCTTATCGTGCCTGTATTCGTCGGACGCATATTCAAGATTTCAGACGGCGTGGAAGCTGCGTGCCGCGCGGAATACATATTCATCGCACTCGGGGCTCTCGCCATAGCGGTAGCTCTCGCCCTGTCCTGCACGTCCCGAAAACATCCGGAGCTTGCTCTGGACAAACCTTGCGGCAGCTGATGTACGAGCTGCTCGACAAAATATCCTCTCCCGCTGACATAAGAGAGTTCAGCATCCCGCAGCTCAGACAGTTGTGCTCTGAGATACGGGACTGCATCATCAAAACCTGCGCAGACCACCCGGGTCATCTGGCATCTAGCCTCGGAGCGGTGGAACTCATTGTAGGCGCGCATTACGTATTCGACACTCCTGACGACAAGCTTGTCTTTGATGTGGGCCATCAGGCTTATGCCCACAAGCTTATCACCGGACGGAGAGAAAATTTCTCTACACTTCGCAGCGACGGAGGTCTCGGCGGTTTCCCCAGACGTGACGAAAGCGAGTACGACTGCTTCGGAGTCGGCCACTCATCGACATCCATCTCGGCTGCGCTCGGATTCGCAGAGGCGGCAAGACTGCAAGGACTCAAGCGCAAGGCCATCGCCCTCATAGGTGACGGGGCCATGACCGGAGGTCTCGCCTACGAGGGGCTCAACAATGCCGGCGCCAGCGGTGCCGATATTCTTGTGCTGCTCAACGACAACAACCAGTCCATCGACAACAACATAGGTGCGATGCACGAATACTTGCTCAAGATCTCCACGAGCAATTCGTACAACCGCTTCAAGGCACGCATCTGGGATCTCCTCGGCGACCACGAGCTGAGGCATTTCCTGCAACGCTGGGTGCGCAGCCTCAAATCATGGTTTGTCAAAAAATCCGGAGGCGACCTCTTCGAAGCCTTGGGCTTCAGGTACTTCGGCCCCATTGACGGCAACGACATAGAGGACGTGGTGGACACCCTCCGAAAACTCAAGAATATCAGCGGGCCGCGCATCCTGCACTGCATGACCATAAAAGGTAAAGGATACGCCCCAGCGGAGAAAGATCCCGTGTCTTGGCATGCCCCGGGGAAATTCGACCCGGCCACAGGAAAAAGACTCGCCGCCCAGCATCCGAGACCAAGATACCAGGACGTGTTCGGCGAAGTGCTTCTGGAACTGGCCACGATGGACCCTAAAGTTGTAGGAGTGACCCCTGCGATGGCCCAAGGCTGCGGGATGAACCTTCTGGCCACGGAGAGACCGAATCAGTTTTTTGATGTAGGCATCGAAGAAGAGCATGCGGTGACATTCTCCGCCGGACTCGCGGCAGGCGGCCTCAAGCCTTTCTGCAACATCTATTCATCTTTCGCCCAGAGAGCCTATGACCAGGTGGTGCACGATGTCGCACTACAAAAACTCCCGGTTGTACTATGCCTGGACCGGGCGGGGCTTGTAGGAGAAGACGGTGCGACCCACCACGGAGTGCTTGACATCGCAGCCTACAGATGCGTCCCCGACACGGTGATCAGCGCCCCGAAAGACGAGCGGGAACTCAAGATGCTGATGTACACGGCGTGGAAACGGACAGAAGGCCCATTTATAATAAGGTATCCCAGAGGCATGGGAGAAGGAGCAGCCTGGGAGGATGCGACGTTTGAGGAGCTGCCTGTCGGAAAAGCGGAGACGCTCCTGGAAGGAAACGAGGTCGCCCTGATATGCACCGGCCCTGTTGTCAACAGGGCACTCGAAGCGGCGGCGGAATTCCCGGACAGGGTCGGAGTGTATAACTTCCGATACATAAAACCCCTTGACGAAGAACTGCTTAAGAAGATAGCGACGAAGTACCAGCATATCATAACGGCCGAAGACGGCAGCCTGAAAGGCGGTCTCTACGGGGCTGTCTGCGAATTTCTGGAGGCCAACGGATACAGCATAAGCGCAGAGGGTATAGGAGTTCCGGACAGATTCATAGCACAGGCCCGGCAGTCCTCCCAACTGCACGAATCCGGACTGGACAGGGAAGGGATAGAAAAAAGATTAAGATTTTATTTTGAAGATAAGAAATAATTCCTATCTTTGCATTCCCAAAGTACGGTTGGGGCTTTGAAATAGGCAATGCCGATGTAGCTCAGATGGCCAGAGCACGTGATTTGTAATCTCGGGGTCGTGGGTTCGAATCCCTCCATCGGCTCATCAGTAATATAAGGGCAAGTACCAGAGTGGCCAAATGGGGCAGACTGTAAATCTGCTGGTTTTACCTTCGGTGGTTCGAATCCATCCTTGCCCACCACTCACGGAAGAGGAGGACGCTTCCAAAAGCGGGGTTCGTATAATGGCTATTATGCCAGCCTTCCAAGCTGGAAATGGGAGTTCGATTCTCCTACCCCGCTCAAACGCCGATGTAGCTCAGGGGTAGAGCGCATCCTTGGTAAGGATGAGGTCATGAGTTCAATTCCCATCATCGGCTCAAACGCCGGTCTAAAAGCCGGCTTGTTTTTGCAACAACTTTTATACGTAATATTATGGCAAAAGAAGTTTTCAAGAGGGACAAACCCCATGTCAACATCGGCACCATCGGCCACGTTGACCACGGCAAGACCACCCTCACCGCTGCTATCACTAAGGTGCTGGCAGAGAAAGGTTTGAGTGAGGTCAAGTCATTCGACCAGATTGACAACGCTCCAGAAGAGAAAGAGCGTGGTATCACCATCAACACTGCACACGTCGAGTATCAGACCCAGAATCGTCACTATGCGCATGTCGACTGCCCGGGCCACGCTGACTACGTGAAGAACATGGTTACCGGTGCCGCTCAGATGGACGGTGCCATCCTTGTAGTTGCTGCAACTGACGGCCCTATGCCGCAGACCAACGAGCACGTGCTCCTCGCAAAGCAGGTTAACGTGCCTAAGATGGTAGTATTCCTCAACAAGGTTGACCTTGTTGACGATGAGGAAATGCTTGATCTCGTCGAGATGGAGGTACGCGACCTCCTCAACAAGTATGACTTCGATGGCGACAACGCTCCTATCATCCGTGGTTCTGCTCTTGGTGCACTTAACGGTGAGCCGAAGTGGGAAGAGAAGGTAATGGAGCTCATGGACGCTGTTGACTCTTACATTCCGCTTCCTGTACGTGAGAACGAGAAGCCTTTCCTCATGCCTATCGAGGACATCTTCTCAATCACCGGACGTGGTACTGTAGTTACCGGACGTATCGAGACCGGTACCATCCATGTCAACGATCCTGCTGAAATCGTAGGTTTCAGCGACAAGCCTAAGAGCACAGTTGTAACTGGTGTCGAGATGTTCCGTAAACTCCTCGATCAGGGTGAGGCCGGAGACAATGTAGGTCTTCTCCTCCGCGGTATCGACAAGAAGGATGTAAGGCGTGGCGAGGTTATCGCAAAGCCAGGCACCATCACTCCTCATAAGCACTTCCTCGGACAGATCTACGTCCTCAAGAAGGAAGAGGGTGGCCGTCATACACCATTCCACAACCACTATCGTCCTCAGTTCTTCATCCGTACGCTTGACGTTACCGGAGAGATCACTCTTCCTGCAGGCGTAGAGATGGTTATGCCAGGCGACAACGTTGAGATCGATGTTATGCTCATCACTCCTGTAGCCCTCAACGAGAACCTCCGTTTCGCTATCCGCGAAGGTGGCCGTACCGTAGGCGCAGGTCAGGTAACCAAGATCCTCGACTAAAAAGAAATCCCGGACGGATGCCGTCATGACATCCGTCTTTCACAGGGGAATAGAACAATGGTAGTTCAGCGGTCTCCAAAACCGTCCATGTGGGTTCGATTCCTGCTTCCCCTGCAAATATCAAAGGTTACGATTTGGTAATTGTTTAACAGATGCCGCTAAACTGCTTCCAACAACGGCATCCATTAAATGTAAAGATGAGAAAGTTTATCAATTACTTCAAAGAGTCTTTCGTAGAGTTGACCAAGAAGACGACTTGGCCAAGTTGGGCGAAGTTGCAAAGCTCCGCACTTCTGGTCATTGTGACGACTGTCTTGCTGGCCGCTCTTCTCTGGGTTATCGACTTCGCTTTCCAATCTCTGATGACAGGCATCTACACATTGTAATTTTATCGGCTGATTCAGATGGGTGAAATGAAATGGTATGTCCTGCGCACAGCGGGAAGTAAGGAAAAGAAAGCCAAAGAATACCTCGAGAAAGAGATCGAGAGAGTAGGGCTTCAGGATCAGGTCGCTCAGGTGCTTGTCCCTGTCAAAAAAGAGATCGTCACCAAGAACGGCAAGAGGAAAGCGATGGATAAATTGCTTTATCCGGGATACGTCCTCATACAGGCGGAGCTCAGTCCGATGCTCGAGAACATAATCCGCAACCTTGTGCCCGGAATGTCGGGATTCCTTACTGAGAAAAAAGCCACTAACGGAACCCAGTTCGAAAGAGTTCCGGTGCCGCTTCGTGACGAGGAGGCCGCCAGGATTCTCGGAAATCAGGACGAGAACGCAGACAATGCCGCCGACACGTTCGTTGACTACAATGTCGGAGAATCAGTCAGGATTACCGACGGCCCGTTCAGCGGATTCAGCGGAATTGTGGATGAAATTCTGGAAGACAGGAGCAAGATTAAAGTTATAGTCGAGATCTTCGGGCGCAAGACGCAGGTGGAGCTCAACTTTACACAAGTGACTAAAGAATAACAAAGTATTATGGCAAAAGAAGTTACAGGATACATCAAGCTGCAGATCAAGGGTGGTGCGGCCAATCCGGCACCTCCAGTGGGACCTGCGCTTGGTTCCAAGGGCTTGAACATAATGGATTTCTGCAAGGCTTTCAATGCAGCCACGCAGGGACAGGCAGGCAAGATCCTCCCGGTAGTGATTACCGTCTACTCAGACAAATCCTACACCTTCGAGGTAAAGCAGCCGCCAGTTGCAGTATCCCTCAAGGAGGCAGCCAAGATCAGCACAGCCTCCGGAGAGCCTAACAGGAAGAAGGTCGCAAACATCACTTGGGATCAGGTGAAGACCATCGCTGAAGGCAAAATGCCGGATCTCAACTGCTTCACTCTCGCAGCAGCGATGAAGATGGTTGCCGGCACGGCAAGAAGTATGGGTATCACCGTCAGCGGTGAATTTCCTGAGAACATCTAAAACACACGCGCATTATGAGTAAGTTGACAAAGAATCAGAAGGCAGCCGTAGAGAAGTACGATTCTCAGAAGCTGTACCCGCTCAATGAAGCGTGCCAGGTTGTGAAAGACATCACTTTCACAAAATTTGACTCCAGCGTGGAGCTCCACGCAAACCTCGGAGTCGATCCGCGCAAGGCCAACCAGATGATCCGTGGCGTGGTCACTCTCCCTCACGGAACCGGCAAGGTTGTAAGGGTTCTCGCCCTCTGTACTCCTGACAAGGAGAACGAGGCAAAGGAAGCAGGCGCAGATTATGTAGGACTTGAGGAATATATCGAGAAGATCAAAGGTGGCTGGACTGACGTGGATGTCATTGTCTGCACCCCTTCAGTGATGGCAAAAGTCGGAGCACTCGGTAAGATCCTCGGACCTCGCGGACTCATGCCTAACCCTAAGACCGGCACCGTGACCATGGAGATCGGCGCAGCGGTAAAGGCGTCAAAGGGCGGTAAAATCGACTTCAAAGTTGACAAGACCGGTATTGTACACACCGCCATCGGCAAGGCCTCGTTCTCTGCACAGCAGATATACGAGAACGCGGCAGAGGTGCTCAACGCCATCTCCAAGCTCAAGCCGCAGTCCCTCAAGGGTACATATATGAAGAGCGCCGCCATCTGCTCAACAATGAGCCCGGGCGTCAAGGTTGATCTCAAGGCATTTCTCAACGGTGCTGAGTAAAAATTCAATATTATGAAGAAAGAACTTAAAGGTCAGATTATTGAAAGCATCTCAGCGCAGATCAAAGAGTATCCGAACTTCTACATTACGGATATCTCAGGCCTGAATGCATCACAGACGAGCAGACTCCGCCGCGAGTGCTTCAACGAAGGCGTTGTCCTCAACGTGGTGAAGAACACACTCTTCGCACATGTTCTCAATGCTCTTGAGAACGAGGACATCAAGTCTCTTGACGAAACGCTCACAGGCAACACCGCCATCATGTACACGAACGTCCCGGCCGCACCAGCCAAGCTCATCAAGAAGCTTCAGCGCGACGGATTCACCAAGCCGGTGATCAAGGGCGCCTACGTTCAGGAGTGCGTGTTCCTCGGTGAAGACAAGCTCGACCAGCTCGCAGCCATCAAGACAAGGGAAGAACTCATCGGCGACATCATCGGTCTCCTCCAGAGCCCTATCCGCAACATTGTCTCCGCTCTCGAGAACGCTTCAGAGGGCAAGGCTGAGGACGAGAAGATCGGTTCAGCAGCTCCAGCTGCAGAGCAGGCTGCAACACCTGCAGAACAGACCGCGCCGGAGGCTGCAGAAAAGCCGGCAGAGTAATAAAGATAATATCAACAAATTAAAAAAAGAATATAATTATGGCAGATGTTAAAGCCCTCGCAGAAGAGTTGGTAAACCTTTCTGTGAAAGACGTACAGGAACTTGCAAAGATCCTCAAGGATGAGTATGGTATCGAGCCTGCAGCCGCTGCAGTAGTAGTAGCAGCTGATGGTGCAGCCGGCGCAGCCGCTGAGGCAGAGCAGACTGAGTTCGATGTAATCCTCAAGTCTGCAGGTCAGGCCAAGCTCAACGTGATCAAGGTTGTCAAGAGCGAGCTCGGACTCGGTCTGAAGGAAGCTAAGGACATGGTTGACGGCGCTCCTGCAACAGTCAAAGAGAAAATTTCCAAGGCAGAGGCCGAAGCTCTCAAGGCTGCTCTTGAGGAGGCCGGTGCAGAGGTTGAGATTAAGTAATTCCACCTCTCCCTGCTTTAGGGGACAAACAGGTTTAGAGCCGGGGACAATAGGCTCTAAACCTTTTTTCCGTATTTAAGTTTTTCTCTATTTCCAAGGCAGAATATGTCAAATCAGACCAACAACAAGCGTATAAACTTTGCCACATCCAAAATTCTGGAATATCCGGATCTTCTGGAGGTGCAGCTGAAGTCGTTCAAGGACTTCTTCCAGCTTGAGACCACCCCGGAAAACAGGAAGAACGAAGGACTGTATCAGGTATTTCAGGAGATTTTCCCGATCGAGGATACGAGGAACAGCTACAAGCTCGAGTTTATCGACTACTTTATCGATCCGCCTCAGTATTCCATCGAGGAATGTCTCGACAGGGGCCTGACATACAATGTCCCTCTGAAGGCAAAACTCCGCCTTTCCTGCACGGATTCGGAGCACGAAGACTTCGACACGAGAGTCCAGGACGTCTATCTGGGCAACATCCCGTACATGACCCCTGCCGGCACGTTCGTGATCAACGGCTCAGAGCGTATCATCGTGTCTCAGCTGCACAGGTCGCCGGGAGTGTTCTTCGACCAGAGCATGCACGCCAACGGCACAAAACTCTATTCCGCCAGAATCATCCCTTTCAAGGGCTCTTGGATAGAGTTCGCCACCGACATCAACAATGTGATGTATGCCTATATCGACCGCAAGAAGAAACTTCCGGTCACGACTCTGCTCAGAGCCATAGGCTTCAATTCAGACAAAGACATCATTGACATCTTCGACCTTGCCGACGAAATCAAGGTCACCGAGGCGGAGCTCGAAGCCAACAAGGGCCGTAAGCTCGCCAACAATGTCCTCAAGACGAAGTTCGAGGATTTCATTGATGAAGATACCGGAGAGGTCACTCCGGTGGAGCGTATCGAGATCATCGTCAAGAGAGGCGAGGTTCTCGATGATGACACCATCAGCGCCATCCTCCAGGCTGACGAGAAGAGCATTCTCCTCCAGAAGGACGAGGCCAACTCCAACGAGTACGCCATCATCTTCAACACGCTCCAGAAAGACCCTACCAATACGGAGATAGAGGCCGTCAACTACATCTACAAGCAGCTCCGTAACTCGGAACCGCCTGATGAGAGCACGGCAAGAGACGTGATCGACAAGCTCTTCTTCTCCGAGAAGAGGTACGATCTCGGCAATGTGGGACGCTACCGCCTCAACAAGAAGCTCGGCCTGTCCATTGATCCGGATGTCAGGGTGCTCACGAACACGGACATCATCGAGATCATCAAATATCTCATCCAGCTGATCAACTCAAAGGCGACCGTCGATGATATCGACCACCTCTCCAACCGCCGCGTACGCACAGTAGGAGAGCAGCTCGCCAACCAGTTCAGCGTAGGACTCAGCCGCATGGCCCGCACCATCAGGGAGAGGATGAACGTCCGCGACAGCGAACAGTTCAACCCGATCGATCTGATCAACGCCAAGACCCTTTCTTCTGTGATCAACTCGTTCTTCGGAACGAGCCAGCTGTCACAGTTCATGGATCAGACTAACCCTCTCGCGGAAATCACCCACAAGAGACGTCTGTCCGCCCTCGGCCCTGGCGGTCTTAGCCGTGACAGAGCCGGATTCGAGGTCAGGGACGTGCACTATACACATTATGGCCGCCTCTGCCCTATCGAGTCTCCAGAAGGTCCGAACATCGGATTGATCTCATCTCTGTGCGTTTACGCGCGCATTGATGACCTCGGCTTCATCGAGACCCCATACCGCGACGTGAAGAACGGCAAGGTGGATCTGAGCCAGGAGGGATGCCACTATATGAGCGCGGAGGAAGAGGAAGACAAACTCGTATCTCTCGCCAACGTGAAGATGGACGATGAGGGCAACATCCTCGAAGACCGCATCCAGTGCCGTCTTGAGGCTGACTTCCCTGTCGTGACCAAAGATCAGGTTGACTACATGGACGTGGCTCCGAACCAGATGGCTTCCGTGGCAGCGTCACTCATCCCGTTCCTCGAGCACGATGATGCTCACCGTGCATTGATGGGAGCGAACATGATGCGTCAGGCTGTTCCGCTTCTCAGGCCGGAATCACCTATAGTGGGCACCGGATTGGAAGAGAGAGCCTGCATAGATTCCCGCACCCAGGTCGTTGCAAACCGCAACGGAGAGGTAACCTACGTGGACGCAAACGAAATCCGCGTGAAGTACGAGCGTACTGAAGGAGAGGCTTTCGTCAGCTTCCTCCCGGAGGAGACCACCTACAAGATGCCTATCTACCGCAGGACCAACCAGAGCACGACCATCACCCTGAAGCCTATCGTCAAGAAGGGAGACAAGGTCGTCAAGGGTCAGGTTCTGACCGAAGGCTACGCCACGCAGAACGGAGAGCTCGCATTAGGACGCAACCTCAAGGTGGCCTTCATGCCATGGAAGGGTTACAACTATGAGGACGCCATCGTGCTGTCAGAAGAGATGGTCAAGTGGGATGTCCTCACCTCTGTCCATGTAGACGAGTACCTCACCGAAGTGCGCGACACCAAGCGTGGAATGGAGGAACTCACTTCCGACATCCCTAACGTAAGCGAGGATGCCACAAGGAATCTCAGCGAGAACGGTATAGTCCGCGTTGGTGCGCACATAGAGCCGGGCGACATCATGATCGGCAAGATCACGCCTAAGGGAGAAAGCGATCCTTCACCGGAGGAAAAACTCCTCAAGGCCATCTTCGGCGACAAGGCGGGAGATGTCAAGGACGCGTCCCTCAAAGCGAATCCTTCGCTGAGCGGCACCGTGATCAAGACCGCCCTCTATACAAAGATCTCCAAGGAGACCACACGCAAGGGAGCGGCGAAGAACGACCAGAAGGCAAGGCTGGAGATGCGTCAGGCAGAGTACGACCGCAAGGCCGAGAAACTCTACAACGATTTCCTGCAGAAGCTTGTCGTGCTCACCAAGAACAAGAAGAGCGCCGGCATAACCGACCTCTACGGCGTCGAAATCCTCGAAAAGGACAAGAAGATCACGACCGAAGTTCTCAAGAGCATCGACTACAACAACATCAACTCCAACAAGTGGACCACCGACAAGGAGGCCAACGAGTTGATCCGCGACCTTATCAACAACTACTGCATAGCCATCAAGACAGAGCAGGCCATCTGCAAACGCGAGATGGACAAGATCAAGATCGGGGACGAACTTCCTAACGGAGTGATGCAGATAGCCAAGGTATACATAGCCAAGAAGCGTAAGATCACCGTCGGTGACAAGATGGCCGGCCGTCATGGCAACAAGGGTATCGTCGCCAAGATCGTACGTCAGGAAGACATGCCTTTCCTTGAGGATGGAACCCCTGTGGACATCGTCCTCAACCCTCTCGGCGTGCCTTCACGTATGAACCTCGGCCAGATCTACGAGACAGTGCTCGGATGGGCGGGCTACAGGCTCGGGCTCAAGTTCAGCACCCCTATTTTCGACGGTGCCAGCATCGACGAGATCTGCGGATACACTGACAAGGCAGGCGTGCCGAGATTCGGCAAGACCCGCCTGCGCGACGGCGGCACCGGAGACTACTTCGACCAGCCGGCCACGGTGGGAGTGATCTACATGATCAAGCTCGGTCACATGGTTGATGACAAGATGCACGCCCGTTCGATCGGACCTTACTCGCTCATCACACAGCAGCCTCTCGGCGGTAAGTCCCAGTTCGGAGGACAGAGGTTCGGAGAGATGGAGGTCTGGGCGCTCGAAGCGTTCGGCGCGGCCAACGCACTCCAGGAGATCCTGACCGTCAAGTCCGATGATGTTGTCGGAAGATCAAAGACTTACGAGGCGATTGTCAAGGGAGACCCTATCCCGCCTGCAGGTATTCCGGAGTCACTCAACGTGCTCCTCCACGAACTCCGCGGCCTCGGTCTCAAGGTTACTTTGGAATAATTGTTTGAACGAATAACAATATGCCTGCATTCAATAATAAAGACAATAAGATTAAGAGCAACTTCCAGACGATAAGCATATCGCTCGCATCTCCGGAGGACATCACCGCAAGATCCTGCGGCGAAGTCCTCAAGCCGGAGACCGTCAACTACAGGACTTACAAGCCTGAAAGGGACGGACTCTTCTGCGAGAAGATCTTCGGACCGACCAAAGACTACGAGTGCTATTGCGGAAAGTACAAGAGGATCCGCTACCGCGGCATTGTCTGCGACAGGTGCAATGTCGAGGTGACCGAAAAGAAAGTGCGCCGCGAAAGGATGGGTCACATCACTCTGACCGTCCCGGTAGCACACATCTGGTACTTCAAGTCCGCTCCTAACAAGATCTCCGCCCTTCTCGGCCTCCCTGCCAAGAAACTGGAGTCCGTCATCTACTATGAGAAATACATAGTGGTGAAGCCGGGTGCGGCCCAAGTGGACAAGATGGCTCTCCTCTCCGAGGATGAGTATCTGGATATACTCGCAACGATCCCTGGCAACAGCAACCTCCCGGATAACGATGAGAACAAGTTCATCGCGAAGATGGGAGCGGAAGGTGTATATGACCTGCTCAAGGAAATCGATGTGGAAGAACTCGGCAGGGAACTCCGCCAGAAGATGCTGACCGAAACTTCACAGCAGCGCAAGGCAGAAGTCCTCAAGAGGCTTCAGGTCGTAAAGTGGTTCCAGGAATCAAAGGGCATCAACCGTCCGGAGTGGATGGTGATGAAGGTCATACCTGTGATCCCGCCGGATTTGCGTCCGCTCGTGCCTCTTGACGGAGGCCGCTTCGCGACGACCGACCTCAACGACCTCTACAGGCGTGTGATCATCCGCAACAACCGTCTCAAGAGACTTATCGAGATCAAGGCGCCTGAAGTGATTCTCCGCAACGAGAAGCGCATGCTTCAGGAAGCTGTGGATTCACTCTTCGACAACTCGAAAAAATCCTCCGCCGTCAAGAGCGAGTCAAACAGGGCGCTCAAGTCCCTCTCCGACTCACTCAAGGGAAAGCAGGGCCGTTTCCGCCAGAACCTCCTCGGAAAGCGTGTGGACTACTCCGCACGTTCCGTAATCGTCGTAGGTCCGGAGCTGAACATGCACGAATGCGGTCTGCCTAAGTTCATGGCCGCCGAGCTCTACAAGCCGTTCATCATCCGCAAGCTCATCGAGCGCGGAATCGTCAAGACCGTCAAGTCCGCCAAGAAGATCGTGGACCGCAAGGATCCCGTGATCTGGGACATCCTTGAGAACGTGATGAAGGGACACCCGGTGCTCCTCAACCGTGCACCTACCCTCCACAGGCTCGGTATCCAGGCCTTCCAGCCGCGCATGATCGAGGGCAAGGCCATCCAGCTCCACCCTCTCGCATGTACCGCCTTCAACGCCGACTTCGACGGAGACCAGATGGCGGTGCACCTCCCTCTCGGCAACGCCGCAGTGATGGAGGCGCAGCTGCTGATGCTCGGCTCACAGAACATCCTCAACCCCGCCAACGGAGCGCCTATCACGGTGCCTTCGCAGGACATGGTGCTCGGACTCTACTATATCACGAAGATCCGTCCGGGCGCAAAAGGCGAGGGAATGAAATTCTACTCAGCCGAAGAAGTCATCGTGGCATACAACGAGAAGGCCATTGACATGCACGCAAAGATCTCAGTGCGCCTCCCGGCAGACAAGCAGGATCCGTCAAAGGGCACACAGATGGTAGAGACCACCGCCGGACGTATAATCGTCAACCAGTACGTCCCTGACGAGGTATCTTATGTCAACGAAGTCCTCGGCAAGAAGTCCCTCAGGAAGATCATCACCGATGTCATCAAGCACACGGGCGTGACCCGCACCGCAAAGTTCCTCGATGACATCAAGAACCTCGGATACGATCAGGCGTTCCGCGCCGGCATCTCTTTCAACCTCGGAGACGTGCTCGTCCCGGCAGAAAAGACTTCCCTCGTGGAAGACGCCTACAAGCAGGTGGCAAACATCCGTGACGACTACGACAACGGTTTCATCACCAACAACGAGCGTTACAACAAGGTCATCGACCTCTGGTCCGCTGTGGACAACAAGCTTACCAAGATCGTGACCAACCAGATCTCGGCTGACCAGCAGGGATTCAACCCTGTCTACATGATGCTTGACTCAGGAGCCCGCGGTTCAACCACCCAGATCAAGCAGCTCTGCGGCATGCGTGGACTTATGGCCAAGCCTCAGAAGGCAGGTGCTTCAGGGGCGGACATCATCGAGAACCCTATCGTCTCCAACCTTAAGGAAGGCATGACGGTGCTCGAGTACTTCATCTCTACTCATGGAGCACGTAAAGGTCTGGCTGATACCGCGTTGAAGACTGCTGACGCAGGATACCTCACAAGACGTCTGGTAGACGTGTCACACGATGTGATCATCAACGAGCAGGACTGCGGCACACTCCGCGGACTGATCGCCACAGCCATCAAGAACAAGGACGAAGTCGTCGAGTCTCTCGGAGAGAGAATCCTCGGACGTACTTCAGTGCACGACATCTTCAACCCTCTCACCGGCGAACTCATCATCAAGGCCGGCGAGGAGATCCGCGAGAAGGAGGCCGACCTTATCGACTCCCTCCCTATCGAGCAGGTGGAGATCCGCTCAGTGCTGACCTGCGAAAGCCGCAAGGGTGTCTGCGCCAAGTGCTACGGACGCAACCTCGCCACCAGCCGCATGGTCGAGAAGGGCGAAGTGGTCGGTGTCATCGCGGCACAGTCCATCGGCGAGCCTGGTACCCAGCTGACTCTGCGTACATTCCACGTCGGAGGTACAGCCTCATCTTCAGCCGCCGACTCTTCCATCGAGTCCAAGTACGATGGTGTCCTCAAGTTCGAGGAACTCCGTACCATCGAGAGGGTCGCTGACGACGGGCGCAAGGAGACTGTGGTAGTAAGCCGTATGGCTGAGCTCCGCATCCTCGATGAGAACACGGGAATCACCTTCTCCCAGTACGATGTACCTTACGGAGCCGTCCTCTACAAGGGAGACGGGGACAAGGTGAAGAAGGGAGACCTCATCTGCGACTGGGATGCATACAACGCCACCACAATCGTGGAAACTGCAGGTACAGTACGCTTCGAGAACATGATCGAGGGCGTGACCTACCAGAAGGAAAGCGCTGACGAGTATTCAACCAGCACCGACAAGGTGATCATCGAGTCCAAGGACAAGACCAAGAGCCCTACCCTTGTCATCGTCAACGAGGCCGGAGACAGCATCAAGCAGTACAATCTGCCTGTCGGTGCCCACCTCATGGCCGAGAACGGCAACAAGGTCAAGGTCGGTGAGGTCATCATGAAGATCCCTCGCGCGATCGGCAAGGCAAGCGATATCACCGGTGGTCTCCCGCGTGTTACGGAGCTTTTCGAAGCCCGCAACCCGTCAAGTCCCGCAATCCTCTCCGAAATCAACGGAGAAGTCCTCATGGGCAAGGTGAAGCGAGGCAACCGCGAGATCATCGTCAAGAACAAATACGGCGTCGAGAAGCACTACCTCGTTCCGCTCAGCAAGCAGATCCTCGTACAGGAGAACGACTATGTCAAGGCCGGAACCCCGCTTTCAGACGGTGGAGTGTCCCCGAGCGACATCCTCAACATCCTCGGACCTGTCAAAGCCCAGGAGTACATCGTCAACGAGGTGCAGGCCGTATACCGCCTGCAGGGTGTGAAGATCAACGACAAGCACTTCGAAATCATCGTACGCCAGATGATGCGCAAAGTCGAGATAACCAATCCTGGAGACACCGAATTCCTCGCGGAGGAACTGGTGGACAAGTGGAAGTTTACCGATGTCAACGACAACATCTACGGCAAATACGTGGTTCTCAGCGCAGGGGGCTCACAGCGTTACGAGCCGGGGCAGATCATCTCCGCCCGCGATCTCCGCAGCGAGAACTCATCCCTTGAACGTCAAGGACTTGAGGTGATGACGGCACGTCCGACCCGCCCGGCTACAGCACGCCTCGTGCTTCAGGGCATCACAAGGGCCGCGCTCAAGACAGACAGCTTCATCTCCGCCGCATCCTTCCAGGAGACCACCAAGGTGCTCAGCGAAGCCGCTATCCGCGGACGTGTGGATCACCTCGAAGGTCTAAAGGAGAACGTCATCTGCGGTCACCTGATTCCGGCCGGAACCGGTCTCAAGGAATATCAGGATATCATCGTGGGACGCAAGGATGAGCTGACTCAGGAACTCAACGAACTCTAATACCATGGCAGGGATTCTCCCTGCCATATAAATACTTCAAAAGCCGGCCTCAAATGAGACCGGCTTTTTTGTGTGTGATTCCGGCGCGATTCGAACGCGCGACCCACAGCTTAGAAGGCTGTTGCTCTATCCAACTGAGCTACGGAACCGTCATCGCCCTAAAACGTCAAGGGAGAATGCAAAGTTAGAAAGTGTTTTGAACAATTCAAAATATTATTGTCTGCGTCGTGCTGTCAGCCTGATATAGGATGCGATGCCGAGCACTATGAGCAGCAGAGCGTGCGTCTCATGGCTAAGAGTAGCGAAAAGCAGGCTTGTCTCCCATGTCGCACCGTAGATTGACTCCAATGTCAAGGCAACAAGATAATGATACGCCCCGATGCCGCCCGGTACAGGGATCACTGAAGCGATATTGCCAACTGCCGACACAAACAGGGAGTCGAAGAACGTCAGATGCGCAAGAGCCGGGATCGCAAGGAAGTTATAATAGGTCATCAGGAGATATGTCACCCAGATACCTACAGTATATAAGACGAACGCACCCTTGCGGCGGATATGCACAAAACTCGCTATACCGGAACCAAGCCCACGCACGGCACCGGCCACCTTAGCGCAAAAGGCATATTTCTCCTGCCAATGGAAAACGCCCCAGATGAATACGGCAAGAGCCACAAGAATCGGCGCGGCAATCCACCACATTGAAAATCCGAGGCTGTGCGTCAGAGGATTCCAGATGTTGGCGATGAAAAAATCACCGAAAGTATCCCACTTCAGAACAAGCGCGAGGACAAGCAGGAAGAGCACAGACAAGACATCCCAAGCACGCTCGCAGACGATGGTGCCGAGGATCTTGTTGTAGCTCATGTTCTTAGACTTGATATACCCTCCACGCACAAACTCCCCCGCCCCTGGAAGCACCACATTGACAATATTGCCAACATTTGAAGCATCCCATGCGTCAAGCCTCCTCACACCGGGGTCAAGCGGCTCCATCATCACCCGCCATCTCTCTTCCCTGAAGAAAAGAGCCACTACGGACACAAATGTAAATACCAGCACATAACCCCACCTCGTCTCCTGAAGGCCCTCCCAGAAAGCTTTCCAGTCGACTCCTCTGAAGGCAAACCACACCAACACCGCCGCCAGTCCGACTGACAGCAGATACTTAAGTACCTTGGTCGCTTTCTTATTCATATGAGGGGGCAAATTTACGGATAATTATGCTAATTTTGCAAGATATGAAATCGATACTTGGAATAGGGAACGCCCTTACAGATATTCTGGCAGTCCTGCCGGACGACTCGCTCCTCAACAATTACCATCTTCCCAAAGGCAGCATGCAGCATGTGGACATGGAGACGGGAGACAAGATATGGGCCGCACTCAAGCCGTTGGGGGTCAAGTATGTAGCAGGAGGCTCAGCAGCCAATACCATCACCTGCACCGCGATTCTCGGCATGCCGTCAAGCTTCATCGGGAAGATAGGAGATGACGAACTGGGACTCCTTTTCAAGAGCGATCAGGAGCAATATGGAGTCAAGACCGTACTCCTCAAGAGCCCGCGCTCAAGCGGACGCTCAATGGTCTTCGTAAGCGGAGGCAACGCCGAACGCACTTTCGCCGTATATCTGGGCGCAGCCCTCGACCTCGTACCGGAAGATTTAAGGCCGGAATGGTTCGAAGGTTACGACTACTTCCATATCGAAGGGTATCTCGTACAGAATCAAGCGCTTATCCGACGTGCCGTAGAACTTGCCCACGATGCGGGGTGCATAATATCCCTCGACATGGCTTCCTACAATGTCGTAGAGTCCAACCTTGCATTCCTGCACGACATCATCGAGAAATATGTGGACATAGTTTTCGCCAACGAGACCGAATCAAAATCGTTCACAAAGCTCGGAGATCCGATTCTGGCATTGGACGAGATCGCTAGACTCTGCAAGATCGCAGTAGTCAAGATAGGCAAAGACGGAAGCTGGATCAAATCAGGAGAAGAGGTGCACTTCATACCTGCATGGCCCGCCGACACGGTGGACGCCACCGGCGCGGGAGACACCTATGCGGCCGGATTCCTATACGCTCACTCGGAGGGGCGCAGTCTGAAGGAGTGCGGCGAGGTCGGGTCCATCATAGCGGCCAAGGTGGTGGAAGTCATAGGGACTAAAATCGACATTCCACGCTGGAAAGAGGCCAAACGCGAGATTAGGGAACTCTTCTCATCAAACGAAGCCTGATGAAGAATCCGTTTGTGCTGCTCCTGCGCCATATCGCACTCAGACGCAATGAGAGCGACACGCCGCATTGTCTGTGCCCTCTGGACAGAATACGCACAGCCACTGTGCTGGTCACCCCGATGCAGGAAGACAGCGACGCCGTCAAATCAGCCGTCAAGCAGTACTTCAGCTACAACAATATCCCTGTTAACATAATAAGCCCGGGAAGCGGGGAGCTGAATCTTGCCGGGGCAATCAAGAAAAAGTTCAGAGGGGAGAGACTCCCCGAAGGCTCGGGAGAACTGCTCATATCCCTGGCAGACACGGACTCGGCGTTCTGGCCGGAATATGAGGCCCGGTGCAGCAAGGCCTGTTTCAAAATAGGACGCCGCCAGCTCAAGAATGCTGTGTTTGACCTTGTGGTCCTGCCACCCGAAAACGGCAGCACACCAAGCCAGTCGGCCGTATTTTCCGAAATCAAAAACTACCTCAACATAATCAGATGAAATCTTTGATGCATTATCTGTCCGTTGCCCTCAAAGGCTTCGGTATGGGTGCGGCCAATGTCGTGCCCGGAGTAAGCGGAGGCACAATAGCCCTGCTCACAGGCATTTACACCGACATTGTGGACTCGCTCAATGCCGTGACCGAAAAAGAGACCTGGAAATCACTGCTCGGCGGCCGTTTCAGGGAATTCTGGCGCCTGATAAACGGAGACTTCCTCGTGGCCCTGCTGGTCGGCGTCCTTGTGAGCGTATTTTCACTCGCAAAACTCGTCACGCTGTGCCTTGACTACTACCCTATACTGACTTGGGCCTTCTTCTTCGGCCTGATACTGGCCTCCGCTGCGCTGATGGTAAAGGGGGTCAAGGATTTCAAGGCCGTTGACCTGATACCGGCCATCATCGGACTTGCATTGGGTCTTGTCATCTGCACCCTGTCTCCAACCAAAACCACTGACGACATCTGGTTCATCTTCCTGTGCGGCGCCGTCTCCATCTGCGCCATGATACTCCCGGGCATCTCGGGCAGTTTCATCCTGCTGGTGATGGGCAAATACCACTATATCATGCAGGCAATCACTGACCTCAACTGGCCTGTAATCATCACTTTCGGGGTCGGCTGCGTGGTGGGAATATTAGCATTCGCCAAGCTTCTCCACTGGCTTCTGGCCCGCTGGGAGAGGCAGACCATGCTGGTGCTGCTGGGCTTCGTGTTCGGTTCGCTCGTGAGGGTGTGGCCATGGTATGACAGCGAAGCTGTGGAGGCGGCACAGATTCTCCGTACAGGCAGCGTCTCCCCTCTCGATCTTCAGATTCCGGAGGCCGTCGTCTTCTGCGTCATAGGGATTGCGGTCGTGGTGCTTTTCGAGTTGCTTGGCTCCAGAAAAAAGGCCGCCTAGAGGGAAAGGTCGAGTTCCACCGGGCAGTGATCCGACCCGTAGATCTCGTTGTGGATGTCCGTACCGGTGATGCGGTCACGCAGGTTGTCTGACACCAGAAAATAGTCTATACGCCAGCCGGCGTTCCTCTCGCGGGCACGCATCCTGTATGACCACCACGAGTATTTTGCCTCATCGGGATGCTGCTCCCTCCAGCTGTCGTGGAAACCGGCGGCGAGCAGTTCGCTCATCTTGGCACGCTCCTGGTCGGAAAAACCTGCGTTAAGGTGGTTCGTCGAAGGGTTCTTGAGGTCTATCTCCTCATGAGCCACGTTCATGTCCCCGCATATCACCACGCCTTTTCGCTCGGCAAGACCGCTCACATAGCCCCGGAAATGGTCCTCCCACTTCATGCGGTAGTCGAGTCGGCGCAGGCCGTCCTGGGAGTTGGGGGTGTAGACGTTGACCAGATAAAACCCTGGCATCTCAAGGGTTATCACCCTCCCCTCCTGGTCGTGCTCTTCGCTCTGCATGCCGTAACTTACGCCCAGCGGTTCCAACCTGGTGTAAATGGCTGTGCCGGAATAGCCTTTCTTGGCGGCATAGTTCCAGTATGAACGGTAAGCGTCAAACTCCATATCGATCTGGCCTTCTTGAAGTTTTGTCTCCTGAAGACAGACGAAATCGGCATCGAAGCCCTTGAAGATTTCGGGAAAACCTTTCCCCGCGACGGCGCGGAGGCCGTTGACATTCCAGCTTATGAATTTCATGGAGCGAAAGTACACAATTTTTTGTATATTCGTGGGATTATCGACTATCAGAAATGAGAGATCTTAGCCTTACCAATACCCTTTCGCGCAGAAAGGAACTTTTCGTGCCCATCAACCCGGGCCATGTCGGAATGTATGTTTGCGGCCCTACCGTATACGGGGATGCCCATTTGGGGCACGCGAGGCCAGGTGTAACTTACGATGTCCTCAGCAAGCTGCTGCGGCACCTTGGATACAAGGTGCGCTATGTGCGCAACATCACGGATGTCGGTCATCTTGAGCATGATGCCGATGAGGGTGAGGACAAGATAGCAAAGAAAGCCAGACTTGAGCAGCTTGAGCCGATGGAAGTGGTGCAGACCTACACGTTCCGCTACCACGAGGCGATGCGGCTTCTTAACGTGGCCCCTCCGTCCATCGAACCGAGGGCTTCCGGGCATATCATCGAACAGATCGAAGCCATCAAGAAGATTCTTGATGCAGGCTACGCATACGTGAGCAACGGCAGCGTATACTTCGATGTAGAGAAATACAACAAGGACTTTCACTACGGTGTCCTGTCCGGACGCAATCTGGACGACACACTCGAAGGGACGCGCAACCTCGACGGGCAGTCCGACAAACACGCTCCGTATGACTTCGCGCTGTGGAAAAAGGCTGAACCTCAGCACATCATGCGTTGGCCATCACCTTGGGGAGAGGGATTCCCGGGATGGCACCTTGAGTGCTCCGTGATGGGAGAGAAGTACCTCGGGCGCGAGTTCGACATCCACGGAGGCGGGATGGATCTGATGTTCCCGCACCACGAGTGCGAAATCGCTCAGAATGAAGCGATGCGCGGCACTCAAGGCGTACATTATTGGGTACACAACAACATGATCACCATCAACGGGCAGAAGATGGGCAAGTCTCTCGGCAATTTCATCACCCTGCCTCAGCTCTTTGCCGGTGACCATCCGAAACTCGAGCAGGCCTACAGCCCGATGACTGTGCGATTCTTCATTCTCCAGGCCCATTACCGCAGCACTCTCGACTTCTCCAACGAGGCTCTCCAGGCTTCGGAGAAAGGGCTCAAGAGGCTGATGCAGGCGGCCAAGGATCTTTATGCAATGGCCGGGAAGTCCATCCCGCAGTGCCAGTACGGAGAGCAGGTAATCGCTGTCGCCCCGGACAGCTGCCCGGCGGAGAGTGCTGACGTGAAAGCCATATTCGACGGTGTCTACGATGCGCTCTGCGATGACATGAACACCCCGGTGGCTCTTGCCCATATTGCGGAGGCCGTACGTCTGGTGAACTCTACCAAAGCGAAGCAGTTGAGTCTCGGGAAGGGCGACATGCAGACCCTCGTGCAGATTTTTGATGACATAGTATTCGGAGTCCTCGGCCTCAAGGACGAAGATGCCGCGGCCGGCTCTGACGGCAAGGTGATCGGAGGCCTGATGGACATGGTGCTGGAGCAGCGGGCTGCTGCCAAGGCAGCCAAGAACTGGGCCGTCTCCGACCACATCCGCGACTCCCTCAAAGCCCTCGGCATCCAGGTCAAGGACACCAAGGACGGCGCCGAATGGACGATTGAGTAGTCTGATCAATACTAACGCATTTATGCCTTAGAGTCAAGTACCTCTGGCTCTAAGGCATTAGTAGTTATTACTTCCTGCGGTCTGAGTTGTCGATGCTGCGGCTGTTAAACGGCACATAACCCTTGAAACGGCCGAAAGTATACTGGAGACGGAAGAAAAAGCTTCTGCCCGATCTTTGGTAAGTTTTATTGTTGAGCATCTCATCCGATATGGAACTGCTTTGGTACACCGTATATTTTGACCAAGGTTGAATAGTCCCAATCTGGACACTAAAATTATCTCCGATATTCTGAGTCAGCCCTATAGTGCAGTCTGCAAGAACATTCTTGACGCTGCTTGTTTGAATTCCCATACTCCCCAAGAATAATGACGGATCCGTATAAAAAGCATGGCAATCAAGTTTTGCTCCCCTCCACAAATCAATTCCAGCCTGAAAATACATGGACCTTGTCCAAAAACAATTCGTCTGATCAAGATAAGAATAAGACTGATTACGGAACGATACCAACAATGACATATTCAGCCACGGCACGGGAGTCACATCAATTGTTCCGCCAAGAGACAAATAATTGGCCTTACCTATATTGTCATAAGTACGATATAGCGCTCCATCCCCCTGAACCTTGTCATAAGCGAACACGCCATTGTTTGTATAGCGCTCGCTTACAAGAGCAGATAGATTTATAGCCTTGCCACTAGAGAACTGATACATCAACATGGCGTTGTAATACCTCTCGTTCTTCAGATTCGGGTTGCCCTGCACGATGATGCCGGGTACCGACTCGTCTTTATATGGGTTGAGATAATTGATATCCGGGCGGAAAGCCTCCTTATTAACGCGCAGCATCAGGGAATGGCGCAAGGCTGGACGGTACACAAGGCGCAGACCGTACAGCAAATCAAACGATGTGCTGTAGTCGGACACCAGTTCCCCGGAAAGATCCGCGTCCACCATCCACTTCTCTCCCATCTTCGACCAGCTGCCCTTTACGGATCCCACCTGCTGAGTATAATTGAGGTAATTGCGACTCTCGTAACTGCGGTTGACATACTTCCCCGTCAAATACCAGGTGCTCCCGCCGCGAAACATATCACCATAGTCAGCCGACACCGTATGCTCACGCATTGACGTATTATTGCCATAAGTGCTCCTGTCGGAGCCGTTCAACAGCTGATCATAGGCACTTGACATTTTACTTCCGTCGAACGCGTACTGAAATGTAAGCAGACGTGACGGGTGCTCCGCGAAGGAGCGCTGCCAGCCGGCAGACGCCTTGTACTTGCCGGAACGGATATCGCTGCTCCCCTCGCTGGAAGACTCTGACACTATCGCACCGGACTTGTCCCAAAAAGTGCTCCCAGCCTTGAGAGCATTATGCGTATCGTCCACGTCCGCTGAAGCCTCCACGAACAGGCGGCTCTCTGGAGTAAAGTCATAGCTGGAGCGCAAATTCGCCACATGATGATTGTCACGCGTGGGATCTGTCCTGTCGAATATTTCAGACTTGCTGTATTCCTCGGACTTAAGATAGTCCACATTTTGACGCGTCTCGCTACCGTAGAGGTCTGACCAAGTATAGTTATAGGACACGTTGTAGGTCAAGCCACCGTTCTTCGAAGTCAGTCCTGCATACCCGCCAGCATGGGAATCATCACCGGCCTCCGCTCTCAACTGGCCAGCAATAAGATCGCCAAGAGCATCTTTCGTGTCAAGGTTGATCACTGCGGTTTTGCCGGCGTGACGCCCGGAAGTCTGCGTCACCAGCTGGATTGACTTAAGCTTACCTCCAGTGAGAAGCTTAGTCATATATGCCTGATTATCACCGCTCAGCAACGTACTTTTCTTGCCGTTCACTGTGAATTCCACATCCTTGCCCAACACCTGGATCGCCTGTGTCTGAGGATCCACCTTCACGAAAGGCATACGTTGCAAGAGTTCGCGCGCAGTCAACTTTTCCGCTTCGGGATCCGACGCCACATCATAAGCAAAACCGTTCACTTTTGTCTGCACATACTTGCGCTCGGCACTAACTTTCGCTGCATCCAGCGTCTCCTGTGGCTCAAGCACGATTGTACCCACATTCTGCTCCGCCTCTCCTGTCACGCTCAGAGTGCGTGTCACCGTGCCGAACTGAAAAGCGGATGCCGACAGGCGGTATTCCCCTGCAGTCTCCGCCTCTATAGAGAAAGCGCCGTCAGAATCCGTCTCAGCCGAACTCACGACAGCGCCTCCTGCATCCTGGAGCACCAGCAGTGCCCCCGGCAGCGTGACACCGCCACTGTCCGTCACTACCCCTTTCAAGACTATCCCGGCGTAGGAGGGAAGATAAAGAGCAAACATGCATAAACATGCATAAAAACACTTTCCCATGAGATAAAAATTGGAATTTAATAATTTTGCTTCGTGGGCCACTCGAATGCCCATGACAAATATAGCGATTAATCGAGAAAAACAATATTATTCGAAATGATTTTACGATTCTATAATTTTTAATCTAACATACTATTATTCAATAATATACAATTATTACTATTCCGTAGTATCATCAAAATAGTCGCATTAAGACAAAACTGAAAGAAAAATCGAACATTCCCCTTTCAATCTGAAAGCCAACGATAAAAGCACCTATTCCGAAGCCGAGACACTTCCAATATTATCGTATCCGATGGTATATGCTTGCAAATTGAAAGCGATATCGCATATCAAGTCACAGTCGCCGATGTCGTGCAGGTGGGAGCGGAATCCCCGGAACAGGCTCCCACCTGAACGGGAGAAGAGCTTCAGAGTAGACTGCGGGGCAGGATGGCTGTGCAGGTAGGAGCGGAATCCCAGGAAACGGCTCCTACCTGAACGGGGGAAGGGCCGCAGAGTGGACTGCGGGGCAGGCAGGTCGCGCAGGTAGGTGCGGAAACGCAGGAAACGGCTCCCACCTGGCGTGGTCGAGTCGAGGGGAATGAAAAATGGACGGCAAAACCGCCCTTGCCGTGCGCACGAGGGCAGTTCGGTGCGCACCAAGACCTTTCGTGCGCACGGCGGTATCGAGGGAATATGTCTCGTGCGCACCTGACGGCTTTCCACGCACGGGATCAGCCTTGTGCGCACGGCAGGGAAGCAAAGCGGAGAGTGGGGCCTCTATTTCTTCTTCAGGCCCTTGTGGTCACTCCAGAGGCCATAGACTTCACTGACGTTGCCGGCGGTGATGAAGGCCTTGATATCATTGTCACGGATAAAAGCCATAAGATTGGCAAACTCATTCTGGGTCAGAAGAGTCTGTATCTCCATGTACTTCTCCCCACTATAGCCTCCCGTCACCTCGTAAAGCGTACAGCCTCGGACAATATCTTCAATGATATACTTGCGCAGCCGCTCGTGTTCACGCGAAATGATGCAGACCCTCTTGCGGCGGCTCAGCGAGGCCATGAAATAATTGACGATCAGCCCGTTGATCCATGTACCGATAAGGCCGATAATCACAAGTCTGAAAGGATTTATGAGGAAAGCCGTGCAGCATATCAGCACCCCGGCGATCGTCACCGACATCCCCATGTCGAAGTGGAAATACTTGTTGAAGATCTTCGCTATTATGTCAAGTCCCCCGGTCGAGGCATTGATGCGGAACAATATCGCCTGCGAAGCGCTCAGCACCAGCACAAAACAGAGAAGGTCAAACCACAGGTTTCCCATCATGGAAGTCGCCCCCGGCTCCATAAGATGCTCATAAGGACATATTTTCTCCCACAAATCCATCATAGGTCCTAGAACCAACGCAGCGTATGCAGTCTTGACTCCGAACTCCGGCCCTATCAAAATATACGCTATAACGAGGAGGATAGCATTAATTATCAAGACCACAGTGGAGACCTTGACCACAATGCCCATATTGGCAAGCACCCCGCTTATGACAATCGACAAGCCGGAGATACTGCCGACTACAAGC
This sequence comes from Bacteroidales bacterium UBA6431, assembly GCA_002439095.1. Taxonomy (GTDB): domain Bacteria; phylum Bacteroidota; class Bacteroidia; order Bacteroidales; family UBA932; genus Cryptobacteroides. The sequence goes on from DJOT01000005.1 coordinate 35,713, forward strand.
TTGCTCGGCACGAGAAAATAATATACCGCAGCAGCAGCGATAAACATGGCTACGGAAATCGTGAGCATGTCTCTCCAGAATTTAGGAGTCTTGACAGAGGCCCAGAAATCAGAATCTTTCATTATGGTCGGTTATTAGTGTGTTTTTCCAAAATTTTATCGGGAGACTTTCAAATATTCGTCTATCGCCTTGGCGGCCTTGCGCCCCGCTCCCATGGCAAGTATCACCGTGGCGGCACCGGTGACGGCATCGCCGCCAGCAAATACCCCTGGACGTGTCGTCACGCCGCACTCATCCGCCACGAGCCCGCCGCGGCGGTTGGTTTCAAGACCAGGAGTCGTTCTGGATATCAACGGATTAGAAGTAGTACCAAGGGCCATTATTACCGTATCGGTCTCCACCTCAAACTCCGACCCCTCTATTGGCACAGGGCTGCGCCGTCCGCTCGCATCAGGCTCTCCAAGCTCCATCCGGACACAACGCAAAGACTTCACCCATCCGCGCTCATCACCGATAATCTCCACCGGATTTGTAAGCAGGTCGAAAACAATCCCCTCATCCTTGGCATGATGCACTTCCTCCCTGCGGGCAGGCAGTTCCGCCTCCGTGCGGCGATACACTATATGAACCTCCGCCCCGAGACGCAGGGCAGTGCGCGCAGCATCCATGGCCACATTGCCGCCACCGACCACACAGACCTTCTTGCCGGCATGTATAGGAGTCAAGTAATCCTCTCTCCAGGCGCACATCAAATTGCTCCGCGTCAGGAACTCGTTGGCCGAGAACACCCCGCAGAGGTTCTCCCCCGGGATGCCCATGAACTTCGGCAGCCCCGCGCCGCTCCCGATGAACACAGCCTTGAAGCCCATCTCGTCCATAAGAGAATCGACGGTCACAGTCCTGCCGACAATCACATCGGTCATTATCTTCACTCCAAGCCGTACCACATCCTGAATCTCCCCACGGAGAACCTTCTCCTTAGGAAGACGGAACTCCGGGATGCCGTATTCGAGCACTCCCCCAGCCTTGTGCAGAGCCTCGAAAATCGTCACATCGTAGCCGAGCTTGGCCAAATCGGAGGCGCAGGCAAGTCCGGCAGGGCCGGAGCCCACGACAGCCACCTTCATTCCATTAGGGGCGACCGTCACACCCGTCTCCGTAGAGTCCGCTCCGCGATGCTCCCGCATATAATCGGCCACAAACCTCTCCAGTTTGCCGATCGCCACAGGCTCCCCCTTGACACCAAGGACACAACTGCCCTCACACTGGGTCTCCTGCGGGCACACACGTCCGCAGACCGCGGGCAATGACGAATCCTGAGCTATGACATCAGCCGCCCCGGCAATATCACCGGAACGCAGATGCGCGATGAAATCCGGTATTTTCAGACCCACCGGACAAGCCCCCACACAACGCGGATTGCGGCAGTGCAGGCAGCGCGAAGCTTCAAGCAGGGCCTCCTGCTCATCATATCCATAGCAAACCTCATCGAAATTGGTCGCACGAACTTTCGGATCCTGCTCACGCACAGGCACTCTCGGTATTCTCTCTGCCATTATTTTCCCCTCCCTATTCTACATTTATGATTCTTGAGCGCCTCCGCCTCCTCGGCTTTATATTGGCCCTGTCGGCGCATCGCCTCATCAAAATCCACCTCGGCCCCGTTGAACTCCGGCCCCTCCACGCAGGCGAACCTCGTCTTCCCGGCCACGCTCACCCTGCAAGCCCCACACATCCCGGTGCCGTCCACCATAAGGGTGTTGAGACTCACCGTGATCGGCAGGCCGAGCTTCATGGCAGTGAGAGTGGTGAACTTCATCATAATCATCGGTCCTATGGCGACCGCCATGGTGTAGCTGCGCCCCTCCTCACGGACAAGCTTCTCAAGCAGGGCGGTGACCATCCCATGAAAGCCCTCACTGCCGTCATCGGTGCATATAAACAGATTGTCGCACACCGCAGCCATCTCCTCCTTATAAATCAAAATGTCCTTGGTCTTGGCACCTATTATGACATCGACCTTCGCCCCATGAGCGTGCAGCCACTTGGCCTGAGGATACACCGGTGCTGTCCCGACACCGCCGGCAATAAAGATATACCTGCAACCGGCGAGCTGCTCCTCCGAAAATGAGACAAACTCGGAAGGATGCCCAAGAGGCCCCGCCACATCGCGGAAACACTCACCCGGCTCGAATGACAATATATCAGTCGTGGACGCACCTATCTTCTGCGTGACAATCGTCACACTTCCTTCCTTCGCATCGTAGTCACTTATCGTCAATGGGATACGCTCTCCCCTCTCATCAGGGAGAACCATCAGGAACTGTCCCGGCATAGCCGCACGTGCAAGCAGCGGCGCATTGACTTTCATCCGACAGATTGTCGGTGTAAGCATCTCTTTGGTGATGATCTCGTACATTATGAATTCAAAAATAATCAATCCGCCAAAAAGATGCAATAAATGCAAAAGAAAAACGGCCCCGCAAAACGGAGCCGTCAATCATTGTCGAAACAAGCCTAGAACCTGTAACGCACGCCAAGGGCGAAGCCTGCCCAGCCGAAGCCGCCGCCGGTGAAGCTGAAACCAGGCCTCCAGTCAAGAGAAACGGAGATAGGGAGAGAGAAGTTATACTCTGCACCTATCTGGCCTACAACACCGAGACCCATCTTGGTCACAGAATTGCCGTTGTCGTCAGTGCTGCCGTAGAAGCCCACCTGAGCACCTGGGCCACCGTAGAAATTGAAGTTCCCCTCTGAAGCGAAGACGAAGTCATATACGCCAGTGAGGTAGAATCCGTTGCCGAACAGACCAAGGTCTGCCTCGACGAAATTGGTTCCGAGACCATGCTGATAAGACACCTCCGCACCCCAAGTAGCGCGGACACCGAGAGCCCTCGGCTGAGCTGAGGCTGCAACTCCGAACATAAGGATGGAGAGAGCCACGATAAGTACTTTCTTCATAAAAGATAAAGTAATTAAAGGTTAATAAAAAGGTTATTTTACAAGACCGGAGAAACCCAAGAAGGCCATAGCCATGATGCTGACGGAAATCAGCGCGATAGGCAGCCCCCGAAAAGCCTTCGGAACGTTGTTCAATGCAAGATGCTCACGGATGCCCGCGAACAGGCACATCGCAAGACCATACCCGAGAGATGTGGCGAGGGCATATACCGTCGCCTCTCCGAGATTGAGAAGATGGGCTTCACCACCGAATGTAAACTCCTTGGTGACCACTGTAATTGCCACACCGAGCACGGCGCAGTTGGTAGTGATAAGCGGAAGGAATATGCCGAGCGCCTGATAGAGCGACGGGCTGATCTTCTTGAGGACTATCTCCACCATCTGCACAAGGGCCGCAATCACAAGGATGAACGAAATCGTCTGGAGGAACTCAAGCCCGAACGGCAGAAGCAGATACTTGTTGAGCAGATAGGTCACGACCGTGGCCAGAGTAATCACGAAGCACACTGCCCCTGACATGCCCGTAGCGGTGGAAAGTTTGTTGGACACTCCCAAGAACGGACAGATGCCGAGGAACTGGGAGAGAAGGACATTGTTGACGAAAATCGCCGATATGATGATAAGAATGTATTCCATGACTATATCTACTTTTTGGCAAGGAACTTATTGAACAGCACCATCAGATAGCCCAGCACGAGGAACGCTCCCGGCGCCATGACGAAAGCGAGTATGCCGTCTCCCGGGATGAACTTCCATCCGAATACGGAGCCGCTTCCCAGAATCTCACGGATGATGCCGATGACAGTAAGCGACATGGTGAAGCCGAGACCGATTCCAAGGCCGTCGCAAGCCGAGTCGAGAACAGAGTTCTTGTTGGCAAACGCCTCTGCACGTCCGAGCACGATACAGTTGACCACGATAAGCGGGATGAAAAGTCCCAGAGTCTCATATACCGCCGGCACATAAGCCTGCATCAGCAGCTGAAGCACAGTAACAAAAGTCGCAATGATGACGATATATGCCGGGATGCGGACCTTGTCTGGCACTGCAGGAGCCACCAGCGAGATGGCCATATTGCTGAGTATGAGCACAAACATCGTGGCAAGCCCCATCTCAAGCCCGTTCATCGCAGAAGTGGTGGTCGCAAGTGTCGGACACATTCCGAGCACAAGCACGAAAGTCGGGTTGTCCTTGACAAAACCCTTGGTAATCAGAGAAAGCTTACTCATTGTCCTTTCCTCCTTCATTTGTTAATGTGCCGAACACCTTGACGGCATTGGCGACAGCAAGCGTATAAGCCCGGGATGTGATGGTCGAAGCCGTTATGGCATCGATGTCACCACCGTCCTTAGTCACCGCCAAACGGGTCGAAGCCGGGTCAAGATTGCGGAACTGCCCGAGGAATCCCTCATCGTTCTGGCACTTGGCACCAAGTCCCGGGGTCTCGCTGTGAGAGATGACGGAAGTATTGTAGACCTTGCCGTCTGAGGTGATGCCGACCATAACCGCCAGGGCCCCGCCGAAACCGTTGGTAACGGAGATGATGGCGTAGCCGGACGAAGTCTTATAGTATGTATACTCCACGCCTTCGAATGACACGGACTGCTCCGCCACATCCCCGGTAAACTCGGGAAGCACCTTGGCGATAGCCTTGTTGGTCTTGGCCGCCTGGGCGGCTTTGACCGGCTCCAGCGTCACAGCGTAAGCCACACCGAGCACCGCAGAGCAGATGAGACATACCAACGTGAGGCAGAGAGCCATATTCTTAAGAGTTGATTGTGCAGCCATTTCTAAGCCCTCCCGTATTTTTTCTGGTGAAACCAATTGTTGATAAGAGGGACGGCGCAGTTCATGATGAGAATCGCGAACGACATGCCCTCAGGGTAGGATCCGAAGAAACGGATAAGCACCACAAGCAGACCGATGCCGATTCCATACACCACACCGCCGAGCGTGCTCATAGGCGAGGTCACGTAGTCGGTCGCCATGAAGCAGGAGCCGAGAACCATACCGCCGGTGAGAAGGTTGAAGACCGGATCGGTGTAAGTAGAAGGATCAACGAGCCAGAGAATGCCGGAGAACACGAAAACCGTAGCGAAAATGCTGAGCGGAATCCATGGCTTGACAACCTTGCGGACAAGCAGATAGACAAAACCAGCCAGCAGGGCGAGAGTGGAAATCTCTCCGGCTGAACCGCCTATGTTAAGGAAGAGCGTACGCAAGTAGTCGGTACCCGCCACAGCCTCGACCCCGCCTTCGGCGTAGCGGCCGAGCAGCGTGGCCCCGGAAACGGCGTCCGTGGCATGAATGAAGCCTGGAGTCACCGTCCAGTCAGTCATATAGGTTGGGAAGGATATCAGCAGGAACACGCGACCCGCGATGGCAGGGTTGAAGATGTTCTGCCCGATGCCGCCAAAAGTCATCTTGACGACGCCGATTGAGAACAAAGCCCCTATAAGCACAACCCACCATGGTGTCGTCACCGGAAGGTTCATGGCCAACAGCAGACCGGTAACGGCAGCCGAAAGATCAGAAATCGTGGACGGCCTCTTGAGAAGCCACTTGGTCACAGCCCACTCGACCAGCACGCAGGAAGCGATGCTGACAGCAAGCACAAGAAGTTCCGCCCATCCGTAAAACAACACGGACACCACTGCCGCAGGCGCAAGAGCGATGAGCACATCCCTCATTATCGAGCGGGTGGACACATCCGCATGTATGTGCGGAGACGGAGAAACTAACAATTTTCCCATATTATTCATCTTTCTTTTTTGCAGCTTCAGCGGCAGCCTTTGCGGCTGCGGCGCGACCACGGATTATACCCATCACCTGCCCCTTGGCCTGACGGATGTAGTCAAGCAGCGGGATATTGGCCGGACAACTGTACAGACAGCATCCGCACTCGATACAATCCTGCACGGCATTATGTTCAAGAGCGGCGAAATCAGCCGCCTTGTACAAGCGGTTGAGAAGGAACGGCTCAAGCCCCATAGGGCAGGCGTCGCTGCAACGTCCGCAGCGGATACAGCCGCCTTCCGCTTTGCGCTCCGTGGCTTCCCGGCTCAGATAGAGAATCGAAGAAGAGCCCTTGACAGTGCAGGCGTCAACATTGCTGATGGCCTTGCCCATCATCGGACCGCCGCTGATTATCTTGGCAGCCCCCTCCGGTATGCCTCCGGCCTGCTCCATTATATATGAGAGAGGTGTACCTATTCGGAAGAGATAATTGTGCTGTCTTTCCACAGGAAGGCAATCCCCGGTCACGGTCAAAGTATTGGTGACAAGAGGCTTGTTCTTCTGTACTGCCTCATATACAGCAAGGGCCGTGGCCACGTTCTGCACCACTGCACCGGCATCGATAGGCAGGCAGCCGGACTTCACCTGACGATGAAGCACAGCATCGATGAGCTGTTTCTCTCCACCCTGAGGGTAACGCTTTTTGAGGACAGCCACCTCCATGTTCTTGTAACCCAATTCGGAAACGGCCTTGCTCAAGGCCTCGATGGCTTCAGGCTTGTTTTCCTCAACTCCAATGACACAGCGGCAGCCGAGGACTTTCTGCATGATGGCGGCACCGACCACAATCTCACGCGGTCTCTCCACCATGATACGGAAATCGCTGGTAAGGTAAGGTTCACACTCCGCTCCGTTGATTATCAAGCACTCTGCGACCTTGCCGGGAGCCGGGTTGAGCTTGACATGCGTAGGGAATGTCGCGCCTCCAAGCCCCACGACACCGCAGGCCTTTATGCGGTCAAGGATGGCTGCACGATCCTGAGGGATCTCGGTGACAAGTGTCTTGGAAAGATCAATACCCTCTGCCCACTCGTCTCCCTCCACTGCAATCTCGACATGAGTCATCCAGTTACCGGCAAGATCCTTGCGCGGAGCGATGCTCTTGACCGTACCGGATACAGGAGAGTGTACAAAAGCCGAGATGAACCCTCCCGGTTCTGCAATCACCTGTCCCGCCTTGACCGCATCTCCGACGGCGACCACCGGTTTGGCAGGAGCGCCGAGGTGCTGAGCCATTGAGACATACACCGTCCCGGGAAGGGGAAGGGTCTCGATGGCGCAGCCGCGTGAAATCTTGTTGTCATGCGGATGCACTCCGCCGATGGAAAAAGTCAACTTATTCATTTGTGGCCTCCTTCTTTGCTGCTGCCGGAACTGGAGCCGGAGCCGGTTTCGGCTCCACTTTCTTAGGTGTGAAACCGACAACATGGATGGCGCCGGTAGGACACTCGAAGAAGCACTGCCCGCAGGCCTTGCATTTGTTGTAATCTATATAGCTGAGGTTGTCCGAAATCGTGATCGCATCAAACTTGCAGACCTTCGCGCACTTGCCGCAGCCTATGCACGCGGCCGTACATGCCTTGCGGGCCACTCCGCCCTTGTCTTTGTTCACACAAGACACATAGACCCTGCGGTTGTTCTTAGGAGTCGTGCCGAGGTTGCGGAGTTCGATTATGCCCTTCGGGCAAGCCTTCGCACAAGCCCCGCAAGCCGTGCAGAGAGCCTCGTCAACGACAGGAAGCCCCGTCTGCGGATCCATGGAGATGGCACCGAACTTGCAGGCGGCCACACAGTCGCCACAGCCCAGACATCCGTAGGAACAGCCTGTGTCCCCGCTGTAGAGCGCGGCTTTAACACGGCATGAAGACGCTCCGCCGTATTCATTGGTACGGGGACGGTTGGCGCAACTTCCGTTGCAGCGGACCACCGCCACTTGAGGAGCTTTCTCCTTGACCTCATAGCCAAGGATAGCGGCCACCTTCTTCATCACCTCATTGCCGCCTACAGGGCAGTACTGATGGTCAAGATTCGGGGCCTTGACAGCAGCATCCGCAAACGCACGGCAGCCGGCAAAACCGCAGCCGCCGCAGTTGGCGCCCGGCATCACCTTCTCCACTTCATCAATACGCGGATCCTCCTCGACCCTGAACTTTCTGGCCACCCAGAAGAGCACCAGAGAGAGCAGAAGGCCAAGAACCGTAAGAATCACGACGGTCAGGATAACAGTGTTTGTCATTACTTCTTATTTATATTAAAAACATATTCATTCTTGAGCCTCCCGCGAAGCATCCAGAGCACCAGATACCATACGGCCACAGCCCCGAGGCCGCCGAGACCTGCATAAAGCTCATGCACGCCACAGACGGTGAGGACAAGCAGCACGGCGACCAGCAGCAGGAGAGGGAGCACATAGGCAAGCCACACGGCCTTATGTCCCATCGTGGCCTTGAGTGTCACATCCACCTCGTCCCCGACTTTATAATCGTCCCATCCGCGCGTGGGAACCTCGACAGCCTTGGTCTTGGCATCGCCCAAGCCGCACAGGCTGCGCGCATGGCAGGAGCCGCAGGCGGACTCCGAGATGATCTCCACAGTCGTGTACTCCGGCGTAATGCCCACTATCCTGCCCCTATGTGATATTTCACTATTCGAACTCATTGCCTCCCGGTATAAAGTCATCAGGGCCCGGACCCGGATCATCGTTCATAGCCGAGCCGAACGAAGCGGCCCTCAAGTCAAGGGCGTCGTCCATCTCCACGAACTTGAGCTGCTCGCCCTTATATCGCATATCGATATCCCTGGTCTCGCCGTTTCGGTGCTTGGCGATGATGATCTGCGTCTTCTCCTTGTCTCCCTCATTGTCGCTCAGCCCGATGTAGTCCGGCCTGTGGATGAAAATCACCATGTCCGCATCCTGCTCGATAGACCCCGACTCGCGGAGATCGGAAAGCTGAGGCTTGCCTCCTGACCCTTGGCGCTGGACGGCGTTACGGGAAAGCTGAGAAAGCGCTATGATCGGTACATTCAACTCTTTGGCTGTCGCTTTGAGCGTGCGGGAAATGGCCGCGACCTCCTGCTCACGCAGCCCCCTGAGTTCAGAGGGACCCTGCATCAGCTGAAGATAGTCTATTATGATCAGCCTAACCCCCTTGTTCTTGACCAAGTTCTTCGCCTTGGTCCTGAACTCCATCAACGGCAGGCTTGGAGTATCGTCTATGTACAGAGGAGCCTTTGAAAGAGCCTTTAGCTTGTACTCAAGCTGCTGCCACTCGTAGTCTTCCAACTTTGAGCCGCCCTTTATCTTGTCCGGGTGCAGCCCGGACTCCGATGTGATGAGACGGTTGGCCAGCTGGATGGCAGCCATTTCAAGAGAGAAAAAGGCGACAGGCATGTGGTGGTCCACGGCCGCGTTACGCGCGATATTGAGGGAGAATGCAGTCTTTCCGACAGAAGGACGTGCAGCCAGGATGATCAGGTCGGAAGGCTGCCACCCCATGGTGATGGTGTCAAGACTCAAGAATCCCGACGGGACTCCGCTCAGCCCGCTGCTGGACTGCTTCTTCTCTATTCCCTCTATGGCCTCGTTGATAAGGCCTCCGATGTCCTGTACCTCTTTGCGGACGTTGCTCTGGATAGCATCGTAAATCCTGCTCTGCGCCGCGTCGATGAGGTCGTCCACCTTGACGGTGTCATCATACGAATCCCGCAGAATATCATAGGAAGCCGTTATGAGATCCCTCTGTATGGTCTTCTGCTTGAGTATCTTTATGTAATACTCGATGTGCGCGGCAGAGCCCACCTTCTCTGACAGGTTGGCAAGGACCACCGTACCGCCGACGGTCTCAAGGTTGCCGAGTTCCTTGAGTTTCGCATTGACCGTGATTATATCTACGGACGTATGCTCGACGACAAGCGAACTCATGGCCTCGAATATCATCCTGTGCTTCGGATCATAGAAGCAGGACGCGGTCAACTCTTCCATAGCCTGATCCACGCACTCCGGTTCAAGCAGCATGGCGCCGAGGACGGCCTCTTCCACGTCAAGAGCCTGAGGAGGCTTATTGCCTATCTCAAGCCCTATCTTGTCGAGGTCGACCCCCTGATCCTTCCTGCGAGAGGTTGTGGATTTCTGAGGAGGCATATAAAACCTTTGTTATATTAAATGTCCGGATTGACGATGATGCGGCCGCAGTGCTCGCAGATGACCAGTTTCTTGCCGGAAGCAATGTCTATCAGGCGCTGTGGAGTGATGGTATGGAAACAGCCGCCGCAAGCGTTGCCGTAAGTCCCGTCCTCATTCTTAGGGAAGAGAGTGACAACCGCCAGATGATTGTGAGTACTTTTGCGGATGAGCTCGTATGCGCTAAGCGTACGTTCATCCAGTTTGGCTGTATAGGCCTCACGTCTCTTCTCGAGAGCGGCTTCCTCCTTGGCGGTGGACTCCACAATTGAGGAGAGCTCCTGTTTCTTTGACTCCAGATCCCCCTCCCTTATGGTGATGCGGTCGTTGATACGGTCAAGATCCACCTTCTTGTCCTCGATGGCCTGACGGGCCTCATTGATGTTCTTCTCCGCTATGGCCCTGAGGAGATCCTGATTCTCAAGTTCCTTGTTGATCGAGTCGTACTCGCGGCTGTTGGAGATGTTGTTCAGTTGAGAGCGGTATTTCTCTATCTCGGTGTCAAATTCCTCGATTTCTTTTTTGGAAGAGGCTATGTTCTGGTTGTAACCATCGATAAGCTGCTCAACGCGGGCATGTTTTGCCTTCAGAGACTCGACCTCCTCCTCAAGAGAGGCCACCTCCTCCGGGAGTTCGCCCCGGAGCTGGACAAGCTTGTCTATGTCATTATCCACAGCCTGAAGCTCATAAAGGGTCTTGAGTTTCTCCTGCGCGCTCTGCTCGTTCTCCGCAAATGTCTTCTGCAGGGACACGAAAGTCTCGCGCTCATCGACCGGAGTCTGTACTTTCGTCGTTTTCTTGGTGGTTGCCATATATTAAGGTGTTCTTTCTATTCTACTATGCAAGTTGCAAAGTTAAGAAATTGTTTTGAATTATAGCAGGTCTTTCTTTATATCGCACAGCTGCGAGCGGATCGCCTTCAGGGAGGAGAGGACCTTGACACGGGCCTCGACCGATGCCCGCTCGGCACTCATCTGCTTACCGGCCCCCTCAAGTGTGAGTCCTTTCTCTTTGATCAGGTAGTGCATCTGGCGGAAAGCCTCGAGATCCGCCGCCGAATAGAGCCGGTTGCCCTTGGCATTGCGGCTCGGCTTTATGAGCTTCGGGAACGAGTTCGACCAGAAGCGCACGAGCGACACCGACTCGCCTATCGCGTCCGCCACTTCCCCGATGGTATAGAAGAGTTTCTCCATGTATCAATCCATTGATTGCTTGGTATTTACTGACATATATAGCATGTTGGCATACTCTTCAGGGCTCACGGAGGCGAAGATATGGTTGACAGGATCCAGGAACTCCCCGTCACGCCGCACCTCATAGTGGAGATGCGGGGCGAAAGCCTTGCCTGACATTCCGACAGTGCCGAGTTTCTGACCGGCCTCCAGTTTCTGGCCGGCACGTACAGAGACGGACTCCAGATGCGCATAAACTGTCATGTATCCCCCATCATGAAGAATCTCCACAGTCTTGCCGAGTTTTTTTGAGGTCTGCACTTTCTGGACGACCCCGGCTGCGGCGGCTTTGACAGTCGTGCCACGGGCCACAATCAGATCAAGCCCCTCATGATAGACATAAGCCTTGTAGAAAGGGTCCATCTTGCGCCCGGTGGAGGCGCCGACCTGTGAATATGTTATCCCGTCAATCGGCAGGCGCATCGGCGGAACCGTCTTTGACTCATCGGCCAAAGCCCTGAATATCTTGATGAACGCGGCATCCACATCCGCCGATACGGCAAGCAGGCTGTCCGCTTTTTCCTTGGTGTAGGCCGCAATCTTCGCATCCGGCACAGAAGCACTCGCGAACATGAAGTCAAGCCCGGCCATCGGGTCCGGCTCGGGGGCATTGGAGTGGAATGCCTGCTCATAGATGTCGTTGTCCTTGTGCTGAAGACTGGCTATTCCGTCGCGCAGCAACTCTTCCTTCGGCGCAAATGAAGGATAAAGGCGCTCATACATCCTGATCTCGCGTCCCAGCTCCCGCTCCACATCCGTACGCCAGAAGATGGCAAAGGCACAATACACAAGCACAGCAAGAGTCAATGTAGCAAGCAGATATGCCACCGTCACGAGCAGCACACGGCCGATCTTGACGCGCACCTTCCTGAAGCCGAAACTCTTCGGGTCAAACTCCATCATCTTCTTGCTCATTCCGCTTTCCTCCCTCGACGGAGAAGTTCCATCGTGCTCTTGGCAGCGGTCGAGCGCCCCTCTTCGCTGCGCCGTTCAATCATTGCCCTATATTCGTCTTCCGGCATGTTCATGTCCAGAAAGTTCATGGGATTGACCCTGTTCCCCTTGTAAATCACTTCATAATGCAGATGCGAGCCCGTCGATTTGCCGGTGTTGCCCACCGTCCCGATACGGTCGCCGCGGTGCAGTTTCATCCCCGGGGCCACCTCTATCGTGTTGAGGTGCGCATAGCGGGTCTGATACCCGTAACCATGGTCTACCACAATCTCGTTGCCGTAGCCCCAGAGGTGCATACCTGTCTTTTCCACCACACCGTCACCGGTAACATATACCGGAGTGCCTGTCTTGGTCGCAAAATCCTGTCCTCCATGACGTTCGCCGCCGCCGTAGACCGGGTCTATACGATAACCGAAACTGCTGGAAAGGCGGTATGACCCAGGAGCAGGAAGGATCGGAGGGACATTGGGGACGCATGATATCATGTCTCCCGCCTTGCGTGAAAGATCTCTGACCTCGTCAAGGGATTTGCTGCGCACATAAGTACGCTTGGTGAGATCGTCCAGGCGCCGCACCATCTGCCGCAGATGCGAATTTGCCCCGAGCCTGTCCAGTTCCGCATAACGGTTGAGACCCTCCAATCCGGAATTCCGGACTTCCTCGGGAATCGGATTCAGACCATAGATGGAACGGTAGACATCGTCATCACGCTGTTCTATACCTGTAAGAGTCTGCTCGTAGATGTCGAGCTGCCTGTCCATCACGCTCATCTTGGCCTCCCACTCGGCATGCCGCCGCTTGAGAGCGGCCGTACGCGGAAGTTCAAAATGGAAAACCGAAAGATAAAGCCAGAAGTACATCACCACGAGACCGAGCGCCACCACAGCAAGCAGCGCCACTCTGATGTGCTTGACATATTTCGGCTCGCTTCGGGCCTCATACATCAGGGTCTCCGGATTAAAGACATACTTGGGCATAGACTACAAATATACTGATTTTTTGTCTTTCGCCCCGGGACATCTCAAGTTACGTGCCAATGCCGTCACCCCGTCCGGGTAGGAAAAATTGCGGATAATCACCAAAAAGTAGTATTTTTGTCATTTGTTTGATATTTTGCAGTATTATGACTTCTAAGGAAATAAGACAGAAATTTCTGGATTTCTTCGCATCCAAGGGACACACCGTCGTGCCTTCAGCCCCGATGGTGGTCAAGAATGACCCGACGCTGATGTTCACCAACGCCGGCATGAACCAGTTCAAGGACATTTTCCTCGGCAATGCCAAGGCCCCGTACCCGCGTGCAACAGATTCACAGAAGTGCCTGAGGGTAAGCGGAAAGCACAACGACCTCGAAGAAGTGGGACATGACACCTACCACCACACGATGTTCGAGATGCTTGGCAACTGGAGTTTCGGCGACTACTTCAAGAAAGAGGCGATAGACTGGGCCTGGGAACTCCTCACAGAAGTCTACAAGATAGACCCTAAACTGCTCTACGCCACAGTGTTCGAGGGCAGCGAGGAGGACGGGACGACCATGGACATGGAAGCCAGGCAGGCCTGGCTCAAGCACCTGCCGGAAGACCATATCCTGCTCGGCAACAAGCATGACAACTTCTGGGAGATGGGCGACACCGGCCCTTGCGGACCGTGCTCGGAAATCCACATAGACATCCGCACCCCCGAGGAAAAGGCCGCATCCGGTCTAAGCGGACGCGAACTTGTCAACAAATCCGATCCGCACGTGATCGAGATCTGGAACCTCGTGTTCATGCAGTACCAGAGGATGGCCGACGGACATCTGGAGAGCCTCCCGGCACGAAACATCGACACCGGCATGGGCTTCGAGCGCCTCTGCTGCGTGCTTCAGGGCAAGGAGAGCAACTACGACACCGACGTGTTCAGCGGCCTGATCTCCAAGATCGGAGAAATCTCCGGACACCGCTACGGCGAAAATGCGCAGGCAGACGTAGCCATGAGGGTCATCGCCGACCACATCCGCGCCATCAGCTTCAGCATAGCCGACGGCCAGCTCCCGTCCAACGTCAAGGCCGGATACGTGATCAGGAGAATCCTGCGCCGAGCCGTCCGCTACGGATATACTTTCCTCGGCCTGAACGAGCCGTTCATGTGCCGTCTGGTGCAGCAGCTCGTCGATGACATGGGCGAGGCCTACCCGGAGATAGCAAAGCAGCAGAAGTTCATCGAAAACGTCATCCGCGAAGAAGAACTTGCCTTCCTGCGCACCCTCGACAGGGGCATAAAGCTGATGGACGAGTGCATAGCAAGAGCCGGAGAGAGCAAGGTGATTTCCGGGACGGACGCGTTCAAGTTATACGACACCTACGGTTTCCCTATCGACCTTACCGAACTTATTGCCGGGGAAAACGGCTGCACTGTGGATCTGGAAGGTTTCAAGGTTGAACTCCAGAAACAGAAAGACAGGGCCCGCAACGCCACAGCCAACACCTTCGGAGACTGGGCCATCTACCACAGCGGAGAAGATGTGCAGTTCACCGGGTACGACACCACCCGCACGGAAGGCGCCCTGCTGCTCAAGCAGAGGACCGTGGTCCAGAAAAACAAGGAGATGCTCCAGCTCGTCTTCGACCGCACCCCGTTCTACGGGGAGATGGGAGGTGAAGTCGGGGACACAGGATACATCATCTCCGCCGACGGCGAGAGAATCAAAATTCTCAATACTATAAAGGAGAACAACCTTACCATCCACATAGCCGAGAAGCTCCCGCTCAACTGCGAGGGCGAGTTCACTCTCGTGGTAGACGAAGACCGCAGACGGAAAATCGCAGCCAACCACAGCTGCACCCACCTGCTCGACAGGGCGCTCAGAGAAGTGCTCGGAGACCATGTGGAGCAGAAAGGCTCATACGTCTGCGACAACAGTTTCCGCTTCGACTTCTCCCACTTCGAGAAGCTCAGCGACGAGCAGATAGCCAAGGTGGAGGCACGGGTCAACCAGCTCATCCGCGATAACCTGCCTCTTCAGGAAAAGCGTGACGCCACCATGGAAGAGGCACGGCAGATGGGTGCCATAGCCCTATTCGGCGAGAAATACGGCGACAGGGTGAGAGTCGTCAAGTTCGGTCCGAGTGTAGAACTCTGCGGTGGCTGCCACACCAGCGCCACCGGCAACATAGGATTCTTCAAGATCCTCTCCGAAAGCGCGATAGCCGCAGGCATACGCCGTATCGAAGCCGTCACAGGAGAGGCCGCAGAAGCTTATGTCTATGGAATGCAAGAGCTTCTCAAGACGGCCCGTTCATTCTTCAACAATGTCCCGGATCTCGCAGGAGCTATAAGGCATCTGGTCGAGGACAACGCCACCTTCAAGAAACAGGCGGAGGAGTTCGCCCGGCAGAAAGCCGCACAGCTGGCACAGCTGCTCGCCTCCAAGGCAGAGGAAGTGGGCGGCATCAGACTCATTGTAGCCAGCCGCATAGCCGAGAACGGCGGCGACCCGACGATGCTGCGCAACGCGGCCCTCGCTCTCCAGAAGGAACTCAGCAACACGGCTCTCGCCGCAGCATTCGAATCTGACGGCAAGCCGCAACTCCTGCTGATGTATTCCGATGACCTTGTGGCCAAGGGGCACAACGCCGGCAAAGAAATCCGCGAGGCAGCCAAATTTATACTCGGCGGCGGTGGCGGACAGCCGGGACTGGCTTCCGCCGGCGGCAAGAACCTCGAAGGCCTCAAGGATGCCCTCGACGCCCTCGTCAAGGCTGCGACGACTTCCGGGAAATAGTGTAGGAGGATGAAGAAACTCGACCGCTTCATACTGAAGTCGTTTTTAGGGCCGCTGATAGCGATCCTGTTCGTCGTGGTATTCATCCTCCTGCTGCAATTCTTATGGCTCTACATAGACGAGCTCGTAGGCAAAGGTCTAGGACTGAGGATTATACTTGAGTTCCTGATGTGGGGCGCATGTACGATCCTGCCTCAAGCCCTGCCGCTCGCGACCCTGTTGGCCTCCATGATGGTTGTCGGCCAGATGGCCGAAAACAATGAGCTTCTCGCCATCAAGGCCGCCGGGGTATCTTTCTCACGGATCATCGCGCCTCTCACCGCTGCGTCTCTGGTCATCGCCATCGGGGCTTTCTTCATCGGCGACAGGCTGGTGCCGCACGCCTTCAACAAGATCTATACTCTCCGCGATGATATCGGACGAACCAAGAACGAGATCAAGATACCGTCCGGCACGTTCTACGACGGCATCGACGGCTACATCCTGAGAGTCCAGGACCAGAGCAAGGAAAGCGGCATGCTCTACGGAGTCATGGTCTATGACCACAGCGCCGGCAAGGGCAACATCTCCCTGACTCTGGCCGACTCGGCCCTCATCAAGATGTCAAGCAGGAAAGACTATCTGACTTTCACGATGTTTGACGGCTCAAGCTATCAGGAGAACAACACCATCCGCTACGCTGACACAAGCCTCGCCCTGCAGAGAGTCAAGTTCGCCAGGCAGGAGATAGTGGTCCCGCTGTCCAACTACAGTTTCGAGAAATCGGATTCAAGCCGCTTCGGCGATCAGGCCAAATCAATGAGCGTGAAGCAGCTCAAGCACGATAGTGACTCACTGCACCACCACGTGGACTCCGTCCAGAGAGTCCACTACGCCTCCATCATCAGGATGAAGCCGTTCCAGGAGAGCGCCCAGCTTGACACGGCACTGAGGAATCCATCCCGGGCCATGTTCAGTCATGAAGGGTTTGAAGAATGGAAAGACATTGACAGCAAAGCCATAGCCTACAAGGAAGCGAGCGAAAGAGCAAGCCGCTATGCCTCAGACATCGGAAGCCTCAAGTTCGACACCTATGAGCAGGATTACTACATCAGGCACACGGACATCGAGTTGCTGAAGAAATTCGCGCAGGCTCTTGCCTGCTTCATATTGTTTTTCATCGGAGCGCCGCTCGGCTCACTGATACGCAAGGGCGGACTCGGCACCAGCGCCATAGTCTCCGTTCTGTTCTTCGTCCTGTATTGGGTTGTGGACATTTCCGGCACCAAACTGGCCCGGGACGGGGCCATCGGGGCATTCAGCGGAGCGTTCATATCCACTTTCATACTCGCACCGATAGGCATCTTCCTCACATGGAAGGCCATAAACGACTCAGAACTTTTCAATTTGGATCAATTCAAGACTTGGAGGCGGAGGTTCAAAAGCAAGATTGTCAGCTTCTTCCGCCCTGTGCGCATAGTATACATGGGCACACCGGAATTTGCGGTAGCTCCGCTGGACAATCTCATACGCAACAAATACAAGGTGGTCGGAGTGGTGACAGTCCCTGACAAGCCGAGCGGACGCGGCCTCAAAGTGAATGAAAGCGCGGTCAAGCGCTACGCCGTGGAGCATGGCCTTCCGCTGCTCCAGCCGGAGAAGCTCAAAGATCCTGAATTCCTCGCGGCGCTCAAGGCCTGGAAGCCGGACCTCATAGTGGTGGTGGCTTTCCGGATGCTGCCAGAGGCAGTGTGGTCGATGCCTCGGCTCGGTACCATCAACCTCCACGCCGCCCTGCTGCCACAGTACCGCGGCGCGGCTCCTATCAACTGGGCCGTCATCAACGGAGAGAAGCTCACCGGCGTAACCACATTCATGATAGACAAGGACATCGACACAGGAGGCATCCTCATGCGTCACGAGTGCAGGATCAGCCCTGTTGACACGGCAGGAGACATCCACGACAAACTGATGGGGATCGGCTCCGACCTCGTGCTCCAGACTGTCGAAGGGCTCATCGAACACAATATCGAGATGCGTGTGCAGCGCTCGTTCATCCAGGGTTCTGAAGTGCTCAAGCCGGCACCGAAACTCACCCGGGAGACCTGCCGCATAGACTGGAACGACAGCAGTGAACACATCTACAACCTCATACGCGGCCTGAGTCCGTATCCGGCAGCATTCACCGAGATCGCAGAAGAGGGCAGAGAGCCGCTCACGCTCAAGATATACCGCGCAGAGAAAGTAAATCTGCATGCGGCACCAGGCACTATCCTCTCTGATGGCAAGACTTATCTCGCCATAGCCACGTCCGATGGGGCCATATCGCTCAAGGACATGCAACTCGCAGGCAAGAAGAGAATGGAGGTCAAGGACTTCCTGCTCGGTTTCAGACACCCTGACAAGTTCCATATATGTTAAGAAAGATCAGAATCGCGGCAGCAGCCCTGTTCTTCGTAGGGATTACGCTGCTGTTTGCCGGCATCGGCAACCAATGGTGGGGCTGGATGGCCAAACTCCAGTTCCTCCCTTCTTGTATGGCTCTGAACTTCGGAGCCATAGCATTCATCTTGCTGTTGACTCTCGTCTTCGGCCGACTCTACTGCTCCGTCATCTGCCCGATGGGAGTTTTTCAGGATCTGATCATCTGCCTGCGCAAGGCTGTCTCACCGAAAGGGCACAAGCCCAAGAGGCATTTCGTCAAAGAGCCGCGCATCGTCCGTTATGGCATCCTGGCTATCGTCATCGTAAGCGCTTTGACTTTCAGCCAGTTGCTGCTGACCGCCCTGGCACCGTACAGCGCTTATGGACGCGCTGTGCGCAGCGTCATCGGTCTCGCCAGCGGGGATAGCATCGCACCGGCACTGCTCATCACCGCATTCGTGACTCTGGCCGTGATAGCGGTTTGCGCCTGGATCTGGGGACGCGGATGGTGCAACACTGTCTGCCCTGTAGGCTCGGTGCTCGGACTTGTCTCACGGTTCTCACTCTTCAAAGTCAGCATTGACAAGAGCCAGTGTGTCTCCTGCCGCAAATGCGAGCGTGGCTGCAAATCCTCTTGTATAGATATAGACACCCACACGATAGACCACAGCCGTTGCGTGGACTGCTTCGACTGTCTGGACAGCTGCCCGAAAGGCGGTATAAAGTTCCGTTTCTCGCTGCCGGGCAAGGCTGAGGCCAAGACGGAGAGTGTCGATAAGGGACGTCGCGCATTCATGACCACCACGGCCCTCGTTGGCGGAAGCCTCGCTCTCGGGGCACAGAACAAGCGGCTCGACGGCGGACTGGCCGAGGTGATCGACAAGGCCTCACCGGAGCGCGCCGAGAGGCTGGTGCCGTTCGGGGCCAGAAGCGTCAAGGACTTCTACGACCGCTGCACCGCCTGCCAGCTCTGCGTGAGCAATTGCCCGAACGGGGTGCTACGCGCCTCCACCGACTTAGAGCACTTCCTCCAGCCGCAGATGGGCTACGAAAAGGGCTGGTGCCGTCCGGAATGCACCACCTGCAGCCAGCTCTGTCCTGCGGGAGCAATCCTCCCTCTCGAAAAAGACGAAAAACTCTCGCACAAGATCGGCACGGCCAAAGTCAACCTGAGCCTGTGCCTCGCAGCCAAAGACGAAGCCGGATGCGGCAACTGCTCGCGCCACTGCCCGACAGGGGCTGTGCGTATGGTCAAGACCGACGGCTTCCGCAGGAGCATCCCTGTGGTGGCTGAAGCCCAGTGCATAGGCTGCGGCGCCTGCGAATATCTGTGCCCGTCAAGGCCGATAAGCGCCATCAGCGTAGATGGAATTTCCGTTCACATAAAGAATAACTGACATGGACAGAAGAGAATTTATAAAGACCGCAGGTCTTGGCGCTGCCGCCGCAGGACTTGCAGCCTGCGCCCCCAAGACACTCACAGAGGAGAAGACCAGCGTTTCCGACAAAGGACTTGACGGCACCATGCCGCAGCACTACCCTGGAGTGGGGCTGCTCGGCTACGGCTGCATGAGGTGGCCGATGGTCGATGGAGAAGACGGCAAGAAACACATAGACCAGCAGGAGGTCAACCGTCTGGTGGATTTCGCCCTCGAGCACGGCGTCAACTACTTCGACACCTCTCCTGTCTATCTGGAAGGCGACAGCGAGCGGGCCACAGCCGAAGCCCTCAACAGGCATCCTCGCGAGAGCTGGCTTCTCGCCACCAAACTGTCCAATTTCTCGGACGCATCTTATGACAACTCCGTCAAGATGTACCGCAAGTCCCTGGAAATCTTCAAGACAGACCATGTGGACTACTACCTGCTGCATTCCCTCAGCGGCGGAGAGGATTTCTCAAGACGCTTCGGAGATACAGGGATCATGGAGTTCCTGCTGAAAGAAAAGGCCGCAGGACACATCCGGCATCTGGGCTTCTCCTTCCATGGGGCAAAGAGCGGATTTGACGAGATGATGGCTCTGCACGACAGCGGCAAATACCGCTGGGACTTCGTACAGATACAGATGAACTATGTGGACTGGACCCATGCCGGCGGACGCAACACCGATGCCGAATACCTCTACGGGGAACTCGACCGCAGGCAGATTCCGATAGTGATAATGGAGCCGCTGCGCGGAGGACGTCTGGCGGATATGCCGGCAGGCACGGCTGACCTTTTGAAAGCCAAGGCTCCCGGGGACTCTCTCGCATCCTGGGCTTTCCGCTTCGTCGGCAGCTATCCGCGCGTGCAGGTAGTGCTGAGCGGCATGACCTACATGGAGCACCTGCAGGACAATCTCAAGACGTTCCTCAACTTCAAGCCGGTGACCGACGAGGAGAAAGCACTTCTGGAGGAGGTGGCCGACAGGCTCGAGAACTACCCTCTGGTGCGCTGCACAGGCTGTCAGTACTGCATGCCATGTCCTTACGGAATCAACATCCCGGCCATCTTCCGCTTCTACAACGACAGCGTCAACGCTGGCACCTACGTGACCAGCAAAGAGCAGAAAGGCTACGCCAAGGCCCGCAGGAATTACCTGCTCGCCTACAACAAGGCCATCCCTGCGGTCCGCCAGGCCGATCACTGCATCGCCTGCGGCAAATGTGTGGGCGCATGCCCGCAGCACATCGCCATTCCACGCGAACTGCGCCGCATCGACCAGTACATCGAGAGCCTCAAGCGCGAGACGCTGGAGTAGAGCCACCACTTCCCCACCTGCCCGCGCAGGTAGGGTTTTTGACAAAAATGTCCGGCCAGAGAGGTATCTGACCGGACATTTGAGTTTTATTGGAGCTTTTCTCCGGCGAAATCGGCTTTGGCCGGACAAAAAGCCAATGGAATGTCACACAGCCATCAGAAGCTGTAGCCCAGACCGAAAGTCATCGTGCCGCCGAGCACTTCAGAAGCGAAGAGATAGGCGGCGTTGAGCTCAATGCCGAAGAACTTCACCCCGAGACCGGCAGAGGCGAAAGACGGCAGCACAGCCGTCTCCGGGCCATAGTGATAACCGGCACGGGCGAACACCATATCTCTGAAAGAATACTGCACACCGGCAGCAGCCATCACGCTGCCGGAGAACAAATAGTCCAGATCAGCATCCACTTTGAGAGTGTGAGCCTCAGACAGCGACCTTGTCCAGTCCACACCTACGCGGGCTGAAGCCGGTAGCGACCAACTGTTGCCATCTGCACCCTTGACCTTGCTTCCAAGCGAAGCGGCTCCGGCAGTGACATTGAAGTCTGCAAACTTGTAACTCACGAACACGTCTCCGCAGAAAGCGCTGTAGGAATCATCACTGGTAAGCTTCTGTGAAGCGAAGCGGACATTGACACCGGCAGAGAGATTGTCGATAATCTTCACGCCGAAACCGAGTCCCGCAGAAAGCAGGGATGGCTTGAATGTGCCGGCAGGGTTGCCGGTCTCGTCAGTGAGGCTGTACTCCTCGCCATTCTGCATTGTGCCGGCCACTGAAAGGCCGAAGCGCTCTCCAAGTTTAAAGCCTGCACCAAGCCCCATATTGGTACTGGCCGCCCCGTCCGGAGCCCAACTCTGATACGACGCTCCGAAGTCCATGCTCTTCTCCGAGAACGGGATGACGGAAGAGTTACGCAGCGCGGACCACGCCGTCCCGTTCGTAGAGGCGAGGCCTGCGAAGCCCATTCCTGTGGAAACAGGATCCTGCTCTACTCTCAATGACGGCATCGCAGTCTGGGCGGATGCCACCCCGGCCGAAAGCAGGCAGACGGTGGCGAGAGTCATTATGTTCTTGTGTATCATCATTTCTTGACTATATTTTGCTTATACTCCTTGTCCCCTATCTTGACGGAGACCTCATACCTTCCAGGGGCTTCCTTTGACATGTCCACCATGAGAGGTTCGAGGATGCTCACGTCTGTCACCGTCTCATATATCAGTCCTCCCGTCTCAGAGCGGATCACCACTTCCGTAGATGCTTTGACACCGGTACCGATATTCAGTTTGTCCACCACAGGGTTAGGGTAAGTGGTGACAGGCTTTTCCGGATCCGGTATCGCCACACGGAAACTGAACTCGGCCGTCTTGTTCTTGGCATCTGAGGCGACCACGGTAACATTGGTCATGCCATAGTCCAGAGCTGTCCCGTTGAGGATGTTGCCCTTAGGGTTGATGTGGAGCACTGCGACATTCTGGTTCTTCACCGTGTATTTAAGGGTCTCCCCGTCAGGGTCTTCCACATACTGCGACATGTCGATGGCGAATTTCTCGCCCGGAGAAGCGAGGATCATGTCGTCAATCTGCTTTATAACAACTGGCGGATGGTTCTCGAGGATCTCGAAAGTCACTATATGGTCAGTGCTGTCCCACTTGTCGCTTGCGATGATATGGGCCGTATATACGCCTGCATCGGCCAGAGGACCGCTTATCTTGAGCTCATACACCCCGCTCACGGCATTCTTCTCGAAAGTGTCGGCAGACGAGGTAGCGGACTGATATTTTACAGTGAATGAATGCCCGTCAGGGTCGTAGATGCTGAACGGAACCGTGAGGGTGTTGTGAGAACGGATCTTGTAATCCCCCGTGTATGAAGTCTCGATGACGGGAGGATTGTTAGGCAGGGTGCTCACAGTCTGGACCTCTCCGAGTCCGGAGAAGTTGCGCCCATAGCTGAAAGCACAAATCGACACAGCGTATTCAGTGTTGAAGTCAAGATTCTCGATGCTGCCGCTGAGCTGCGCACCCGTCGCAGCCGAACCAGTGTACACAACGGAGCTCACCACCCCGGAAGGCAGGTTGTTGAAATCAAGCCTTCCAAGAAGACTCTTGTCCTTGGTGGCAAGGAGAATGAAGCCATAGGCCTTGTTGCCGTCCTTGTCCGCAGTCAGCGACCAGCTGAAGTTGAGATTGTTGGCTTTGGCCTCAACCTTGAAATCCTCCACAGGGGCAGGGGCCTGCGAGCCGCCATAGACGATGGAACCGAGAGCATCCACGAGCGGACCTATCCTGGTGCTGGAAGCGAGAGCGTCCTTGCGCGCACCGTTGATGAGCCTCTCCTTGAGCATGTCGTTGGTGAAGCCCTGGCCGCCATAATACGAAACTATGAGCGCAGCCACGCCCGACACGTGCGGACATGCCATGGAAGTACCCTGCATCCATCCGTACTTGCTGCCCGGAATGGTGCTGTAGACCTGTCCGTTGCCGTAGTAGGCATCCCCGCCAGGAGCGGCGATGTCCACCCAGTCCCCGTAGTTGGAGTAATAAGCCCTGTTGTAGTCCGGACCGATAGAGCCTACCGCTATGACAGGCTCGTAGTTGGCCGGGGCACCGTACTCGATGGCATCGTTGCCTGCGGCGAAGATCACCACTCCTCCCTTCATCGGGGAGTTCGGAAGCTGGTTGCCGGCATTGTCACAGCCCGCATATTTGATAAAATAATCCACTGCCTCTTTCTGGGCAGCGCTGATCTTGCCCGCCTTGGCGGCTTCAAGCTCGCTTCCGGTCACCTTGCCGTCGCCGTTGTAGTCGTAATTGTACCCCCAGCTGTTCTGGGAGATTACGGCGCCGTTGTCGGCTCCCCACTTGATCGCAGCGGCAGTGTCTCCCCCGCGGTCATTACCGTCTGCGCCGGTCTCGAAAATCTGGCAGGACAGCAGGCGCACGCCCTTGATGCCCTTGGCTGCATCACCGCCGGCGATGCCCTCTACGCCCTTGCCGTTGTTGTTTATGGCACCGATGGTGCCGGCCACATGTGTGCCATGATCATGCGCACTCACCTGCCCTCCGGAGACGAAGTTGCGTCCGCCGACATAGGCATCTGCAAGGTCCTCGTGGTTGAAATCGATACCGCCGTCAACCACGCTGACTATCACTTTCTCGCTTCCGACAGTGTAATTCTGCCAGACCGGCTGCACATTGATGTCGGCACCGGACTTGTGCTTGGATGTGAGGGTGCCGTCGTTGTGGTAGTGCCACTGGTACTTGGCATACGGATCGTTGAAGTACGAAATCTTCACCACCGGCACAGGCTCTGCGATGACGACTCCCGGGATGGCCCCGGCTTCCTGCGTGGCCTTGGTGACGCTTACGGGCTTACGGTAGTTGACCTTGTACCAGCGGTGCAGACCCTCGGCCCTTGTGCGCGGTTCGAACTCTCCAGCATACGGGAAGAGGCGCTCCATGGATTCAATGCCGAGTTGCTCATAAAGAGCGACGACCTCCGGAGAGGAAGCCTTGGTGACGATGCCCTCAGAAGCGAGATCCTTCTCTATGAGTTCCGCTGTCTGCTCATCGAAATTGATGTTGAGTGTGCCTTGTTCGTATGCTGCTTCCTGCGGTGATACGCTGACCTCCTCCTCAGAAGCCGGCACAGCCTCCCTGGAGCAGGAGAAAGCAGCAGCGAGGGCCGCGCATATGAGCACGAGTGATAAAAGATTTCTCTTCATATTGAATTATTGTTGATTGTCTGCAAGGTAATCGACCAGCACTATGAGAGACACCGGTTCCTTCCACTTGATCTTGTTGGACTTCAGGAAACTCTTGAGTTTGGCCTTGTCGATGCCGGGCATATCCTGAACATCGCGCTTGGTGGCTACGACACTCCTCCCGCCGAACACAAGGTAATATTTCTTGTTGAGAGTAAGCGTCTTGCCGCTTTCTTTGGAACTCTTGAGCTCCATGTGGTTCATGTTCGTCCGGGTGCCCCCGATACCTTCGAGAGAACTGAGTGCCGTCGTAGCAGTTGAGCTGGATGACGAACCGTATGCTCCGCCGGTCTCGTTGAGCCGCGCGTAGTCTATGCTGATGTCTTCTGCAACAACACCTTTGTCTGATTTCTGAAGGACCCTCATCATTTTACCAGCCGCATTGATGTAGATGTCGTTTCCGATCTGGACAGAAGTCACTTCCACCGCCGAAGCCTGTTTCACCATGTCTCCATCGATAAAATGCACCTTACCATTGTCAATGCAGATGTTGTAACTGCCCTCAACAACCTTGCCAGTGTTCATCACCAACTTGCCCGGCATGAAATCCTCGTAGATATAAGGCCAGGTGGTGGTGGGTTCGAAACCCTGCGCCGCGCAGAGCGTGGCGGACAGCGCAAAAAATGCCGCTGCGATGAAAGTTTTAAGTGTTTTCATGATATGGACTTTTATAACGGACAAAACTGCCCCGGCGCATACCGGGGCAGTTGAGCCTGATTAAAGTAACTTATTTAACGACTTTGGCGTCTGTGATAAGCCTTGTAATTGCCTTTGCATTGGATGCTTTGACAGAGGTGCTTGCCTCAGATGACCTCTCTGCAGTATAGCTATAATATGCATCATACCAACCTACTTCTTCCTTACCGTCTTTATCAAAAGCGTACATTCCGAAGTATCCGGTATTCTCAATCTTGCCAGCCTCCAGCACATTGAATACTGCCGGGTCAGCAGAGATTACCAAACTGCCGCCGTTCACTGCACCGTTGGCGAATGCCATAGTATAATCAGTTCCACCTATCGTTGCTACAAACATGGCCTGAGGACTTGCTACGCTGATTGTTCCGAGAGCTGTGTCGAATGTAGCATACACAGGTTCAGCAAGCTTATAGCCGAAGAGCTGTGTGAACATGATGTTGCCTTTCTTCTCGTTGTTGCTCTTGACTATCACGTCAGTAGCTTCAGCAATATCATCACCGTTGGAGAAGCATGTCAGATATGAAGACTTGTAGCTTCCGAGAACATCCTCAAGTTTATAGTCAAATGCGTATGAGAATGTTGTGTTCCACTCGGCGTTGGTGTTGCCGTAGTAGTCCTCGAAAGTACCGGCTGCAATCTTGACAGCTACAGACTTGCCTTTTTCAAGTTCGGCAGGGAGGAAGAGCGCAAGTTTGCCCATAGACTTGACATAACCGAAGTCGCTTCCAGCAGTAAGGTCATAGACAGTAGTCTTGCCTTCCTCTGCATAAGTGGCCGTAGAGCCTTCAACGCTTGAATAAGCTGCGCCGTAGCCATACTCTGAACCGAAATCGAAAAGAATCGGATCGTCCCACTTGGTCAGTACGTTCGCCGCTTCACCAAGGCTGAATTCTGCCACAGTGTTCTGGGCCACGATATTGCTGCCCTCAACTTCACCGGAAGAAGCATTGAGCTTCGCGGATGACACAAGAGCTGGAGAAGGGTTGCCAGCATAATCTTCGAATGCGCCAGCTGCCACATCTACAGAATAGTATGCACCGGCAGGGATTTCGAAACTGATAGTGGCGTTTGCACCCTCGACACCATCCACTTTGCCGGCAACAGTCCCTACAGGGGTACCGTTGACGAATTCCGGTTCGTTTATGGCGTAGTACTTCACGCTGACCTCACCACTGGCTACCTTGACAGCCTCGGAGAACACAAGAGTCACCACATTGCCCTTGGTGCTGTATCTTGCCGGCCTAGGTGCCACCTTGTCAGAAGTTGTAAAGGTTACGCTGGCCACGCTGGATGGAATCCCGGTGGAACTTCCGGCGACAGCATAGATCACATAAGGAGTGTTAGGAGCAAGCCCCTCCACTGTGAGGGTCTTGCTCTTTGAGAGATGCCAGTCGATAGTGCCCTGGGCCACGCTCTTGTAGGAAACAGAGAAGAGAGAAGCGGAGTCAAGAGCCTCTACCACATCACTCTGGTCAACGAGGTATGAGTAGTAGGTCGCCTCGCTCTTCGGGGTGAGTGTGAAGGTCACAGCATTGTCCTCCACAAGTTTCACCTCGATGTCGATGCCGTCGGATTTGACCTCCGGCGTAGCGCTCTCCGTAGGACCGTAAAGGTCGCTGCAGGCCACAAGGAGAGCCGCTGCTGATATGAGTGTAAATATCTTTTTCATTGCATCAATCTATTATTGTTTTACCCATTTGGTTGTTCCCCTCAGAAGCATACCTCCCTGGAAAACATAATCTGTACTCATGAAGCCCATACCGTCTTCGGTGGTAAATACTCCAGGAGCGGTAGATGTCATGGTGACATTTCCGGATGTGCTGACATAATGACCGTTATCATAATTATACTCTATGAATGTAAACGGATCATCTGTATCATACTCAGCACCAGGCTTCTGTCCACAAGGAATTGTAATGGTGCTCATGTCGTCAGAGACGATACCATAAACGGACCACTTCATTGACGGATTGCTTGCTGCCAGAGGGCAGATGTAATCTATCCATACAAGGGAAACATCCTCTTCGTCCTTTGACAGTGTCAAGGTCCACTCACAATCTCCCTTGCCTTGATCTTTAGCTGTTGCTTTATAACTGCCCAAGATGGCACTAAGAGGGTGATCAAGATCGTTGATAGTGACGGTGCATTCACTGCTCGCACCAAGCTTGAGCCCTGTAGCGGAGACAAGTTTCACGGTAAATGAGAGGTCTCCGGTAAAAACGCCCTCATGGTTCTTGACATTGACAACTATGGAACCGGTACGGGACTCACCGTCGAACACAAGCACAGCGGACTCGTCACTGATTTCATAGTTGTCCCCGACTTTGGCCGTACCGTCCACCAGCTCATAAGAGATGTTCGTCTTGACCGGGTCAATGGAAGCAATAGTGAGCGGAATCGTGACTGTGCCTGCATCTTCATTAACAGACACAGCAGACTTGTCGAAAGCCACAAATGAATCAGCCTCGTCGAAAGTCGGAAGCGGGTTGAGGTCACACCCTGCGAGGGCGGCCACTGCCACCGCTCCGGCTATATATTTCAGTATATTTTTCATCATATATTCCTTAATTAATTGGTATAATCAGGATTGTGGGTAAGGTTAGGGTTGACATCGTACTCCCTAAGCGGGATAGGCATAGCCCAACGGTAATCTCCTGCCGGGATATCCTTGGCATCAGGATCACCAGTAAAGTCGCTGCGGGTCATGTCGCGCTTGGTGCGTGCGAGGTCGAACCAGAGGTGGCCTTCCCATGCGAGCTCCAAACGGCGCTCTTCATAGACACCTGTCCTTGTGGCAACCTGTGTTGCAGCGCCCCTGTTCTCAGCGATAGTTTTAAGATCATCCGCAGCGGTCACGCCATCAATTGTAGCACCTTCAACCAACGCTTCTGCACGGTTGAGATACATCTCGGAGAGCCGGAAGACGATAGTGTTGTTGAAATCAGGAGTTCCAAGACCCTTGCCGGCATATTTGCCTGTCCATACAACATCATTCTTAGACTGGAAGAGAGTTCCGCGGATATCATCGTCCTTATACGACTCATAAAGATCGGCAGAAGCACCTGCATCACCATAGCCGGCAGGGCTGGTCATATACATGATGCCGTCACGATAACCATCGTAAGAATTGGTCTTTATGCCATATACTTCGAAGATGATCTCGCCTCCCTTAGGCACATCCTCGCGGTAGCAGGCGGCATTCTTGAGGTCAGCCGGTTTCCACATGGTGTACTTGCCGCTGTTGATAACCTTGGTAGCATAGTTGGCAGCCTCCTGCCACTTGCCCATATAGAGATATACCCTGCTGAGGAAAGCCTGGATGGCGTAGATTGACACGGCAGACTTGGCATCGGCTACTCCGCTCCTGACATAAGTCGGGTCGATGATGGACTCGGCCTCAAGGAGGTCGGCCACGATCTGCGCATAGACCTTGGACACGCTCTCACGGGCAGGTTTAGCATTCGCATCAGTGTGGAGCACTACAGGGACACCATCGTGTGAGGCATCAGCAGTGTAATTGTAAGGCTGGGCATAAGTGCGGACCAGATCGAAGTGAGCCAATGCACGCAGGAAGAGTGCCTCCGCCTTGATGTTGTTCTTGGTCTGCTCATCTCCCTCGACATTATCGAGAGCGTCTATGGCATTGTTGACCGCTGAAATCACATAGTAACCATAGCCCCAAAGTCCATAAGTGCTGGACTCTGAAAAATTGACGTTATATACATTGGTAAGACGGCCTGTGTCCCAGTCGGAATTAAAATATTTCTTTCCGTTGCCCGTCTTCATCTCGTTGTAGATGATAAAGTCAGCTCCGTACCAAGTAGAAGATGCAAGTGGGGAATATGCCCCAGCCACAGCCTTGTTGATGCCTGACAGAGTGGAGAGCGTAAGCTCGTTGCTCTGCGCGAGGATCGGCGCTTCGGTCAGGAAGTCCTGGCAGGAGTTAGCGCAGCAGAGCGCAAGCGCTGCGGATGCGATAGCTATATATTTGTTCATATTCGTCATGATTTAGAATGATAACTCGATACCTCCGACGACAGACTTGGTGAGAGGATATGTACCGGCAGTGAGTCCGGTGATACCCTGCTCAGGATCCCAGAAGTTGACATCGTTGAAGCAGTAGAGATTGAGGCCGCTGACATAGAACTTGAGGCCCTTGACCTTGAGTTTCTTGAGGGCGCGCTCCTGCAGAGAGTAGGAGACGGTGATGTCCTTGACGCGCAGGTAGCTTCCGTCTGCAAGCCAACGGGTACTGAGGGTAGCGTCGTTGCTGACTGACTGACCGGCAACCGGCTTAGGCTGCACTCCTGTGTCACCAGGCTTCTTCCAGTAGTTGTTGGATGAAGCCATCTGGTTCATGTTCATCTGGGAACCGTCAGAGTTGAGATAACTCCACTCGTTGACGAGGAACACCTTGTTTCCGGCCTTGAACTCGAAGAATGCGCTAGCAGAGAATCCCTTCCAGGCGAAGCTGGTGTTGAATCCGCCGATCAGCTTCGGCTCCGGTGAACCTGCATAGATCTTCTGAGCCTTGGATGCATCGTTGGTGAGAGTGCCTTTCTCAGTTCTGAAGAGAGCCTCACCGTTGCTCGGGTTGACTCCGTAGTAGTCGGTAAGATAATAAGTATACCTTGACTTGCCGACAACATAGTGCATATATGACGCTGCGGCTATCTTCTCATCGCCCGCGAGGTCAAGAATCTCGGTGCGGTTGTATGCGAGATTGAGTCCGGCTGACCAAAGCATGTCGCTTGTAGCGACGATATCACCGTCAATCTGGAACTCGACACCGTCGTTTTTCATCGCGCCGGCGTTCATGAAGTTTGTGCTGAAACCGGTAGTCTGAGGCACCCTCTTGTCAAGGAGCATGTCAGTGGTCTTACGGCTGTAGACATCCACGCTACCCCTGAGCCTGTTGAAGAAGCCGAAGTCCACGCCGACATTCCAAGTACCGTTCTTCTCCCATGAGAGATAAGGGTTTGAAGGCTGAGACGGAAGCATTCCGACCACTCCGTTGTAGGTTGACGATGCATAGACGCCATAAGCCTTGTAGGCAGCGATGCCGTTGTTGCCGTTGACACCGTAGCTTGCACGTATCTTAAGAAGGTCGAGCCAACGGTACTGCATCCATTTCTCACGGGTCATGTTCCATGACGCTGAAGCGGACCAGAAGAAGCCCCATTTGTTCTGCTCTCCGAAGAGGGAACTTCCATCCTCGCGGGCGGTGAGCTGGGCGAAATATTTGTTGTCGTAGTTGTAGTCGAGGATTCCGAAGAATGAGAGGAGAGTCTCACGGGTGAATCCCTGTTCAGTCTCAGTATTTGCCTGATTGGCTGTGTTGACATACGGAATCTGCGGGTCAACGCCAGGGGCGTATGTAAAGATGTATTCGTAGTTGTACCTGTTGGCCTCCTGTCCGAGAAGCGCTCTCACGGAGTGGTAGCCCTCGAAGATGTTGGTATAGTTGAGGGTGTTGGAGGTCGTGAGGTTCTGGAACTGGCTGTTTACGGTCTGGAGGGTTCCGGTGCCGCCCTGCTTCGGGTGGGATTTCGGAGACCAGTACCTTCTGTCCTGAGTGAATGCGACCTCTGCGGAGTTCTTGGTCTCGGCTACGAGGTTCTTGGTGAGCTCCCAGCGGAGGAACGCTGTGCCGTTGAAACGGTATGACTTGGACCACTGGTCATCATAGGCCGCTGTGGCACGAGGGTTCTGGTTGGAGTTGGAAGGGATGTTGGTGTTGAAATCCCCGTTCTCGTCGTACTTCGGAATCCAAGGCAGAAGTCCGAGCCCAGCCCATGCCGGGTTCGCGTAGTAAAGGGACTCCATAGGGACATCGTTCTGCTCAGTATAGGCAGCATTCACGCGGACTCCTGTCTCAAGATTGCTGAGAAGCTTGTAGTCGGCGTTGACACGGGCTTGGAACTTGGAGTAGTCGATACCGTAGAAAACACCGTCGTTCTTGTGATAAGACACTGAAGAGAAGTATTTTGCCTTGTTGGTACCGCCGCGGGCGCTGATCTCGTACTCCTGCAGCACACCCGGACGGGTGAAGTGCTCCATCCAATTGGTCTGTTCCTTGGAGAGCAGAGACAGCGGACGGTAGTAGGTACCGGTAGGATCGTCAGGATCCTTGCCTGCATTGTATATAGCATCCCTCTGGTATGAGAGGAGCTCGCTCGGGGTCATCATGCGGAAACCGCTGTCACTCTGGAGCCATGATACGCCGTACTTGGCACGGGCATCGAACTGGGCCTGTCCTTCCTTGCCGCTCTTGGTGGTGACGAGGATGACGCCGTTGGCCGCACGTGATCCGTAGACCGCAGCGGCAGCCGCATCCTTGAGGACGGTGATGGACTCGATATCGTTAGGGTTGATGGTGGCGATGGAGTTGGACTGGTTGGTCATCTCGGATGTGCCTGCGGAAATGATAGGAATACCGTCCACAACCCAGAGAGGAGCGTTGCTCGCGTTGATTGAGGAGGTACCGCGCACACGGATCTGGGATGCTGCGCCAGGCTGGCCACTGTTGGCGGAAATCTGCACGCCGGCAAGTTTTCCGGAGAGCATCTTGTCCACTGATGACACTGGAGCCTCGGCGAGGCCCTGTCCCTTGACGGCGGATACTGATCCCGTCACGGCCTCACGCTTCGCCGTACCGTAGGCGACGACGATCGTCTCGTCCAGAAGCTGGGAGTCCGGGTTGAGGGCGATGTCAAGGTTCTGCCTTCCGTTCACGCTGACCTCCGCCAGTACATATCCCATGCAGCTGACGGTAAGTGTTGCGTTTGAAGGCACGGAAATGCTGTATGCCCCGAAGCTGTCGGTGAGGGTGTAGTTGCTGGTGCTGCCCTTGAGCTGCACCGCCGCGCCTATCACCGGATCACCGTTGGAGGCATCTGTGACAGTACCCGACACTTTCACGCTCTGGGCGGAAAGAGATACTGTCAGAAGCGCTAAAATCGCGCTGAAAAACAGTTTCGCTTTTTTCATAAGCAAATACTTTAATTAAACAAACGTTATACTAACCACTAAATTTCTCTTGTCTGTAGGCTTCCCTTCGGCCCCGGCCACATAAAAGGGGCGTTTTGGAAAGCGAAATTCGATGCAAAATTATCAGAATATTTCAGATAAGCAAATCCGCTAACGCCTGATTTATAAGCGGTTGACAACACTAATTGTTATCATTTCAGCTGTTTTTGCTTACAAATTCCTATAAAATAGCCCAAATTTCTTCCTAAATGAAAGCATTTTTTGGCAGATTTCCAAAAATTCGCTCAAAAAGAAAATTTGAAAATTTTTAAGAATCGTTGTCCTAACGGGGGGGGGGGCAATCTTTCGGTGACCACAATCTGCCCTCTTGATTTCCGGTTTTCCGAACTGGACTTTTCTTCAATTCTATGTTTGGATTTCATTCTCATTTCCCGGTTTGGCGCGTTTTCGCTTCCCGAGTTGGCGCACTTTTGCTTCCAGGTTTGGCCGTATTCCAAAATTTATGCTAAATCTTGGAATGGCATTCCGAAAATTACGCTAATTTTTGGAATTGCATAAAACCGATATTGCCAGATGTCCCTGGCGTGATTTTCCACAGATTTGTGGTCCACAAGTTTATGGAATCGCCTCCGAGACTCTCGGCGGCACGATGACCTTCGGGCTGGGTTACAGTTTCTAGTCCGTTACATCCGGAAAATCAAAAATGCTTTTTTCCGAGAAACTCAGCGAA
>DJOT01000005.1:69002-77253 GCA_002439095.1 Bacteroidales bacterium UBA6431
TTCGCTGAGTTTCTCGGAAAAATTCTTACCTTTACCGCAGATGTAAAACGATGATAATCACTATGGCGCGGACAACAATCATTGGAAGGAAAGCGGAAATGATGACATTGGATCGCTTATATAAATCACGCAAATCTGAATTTGTAGCGATATACGGGCGACGGCGTGTCGGCAAGTCGTACCTTGTAAGCGAATTCTTCCGGAACAAAATTGCATTCACCGCAGTTGGGACCTACGTCAAGGATGGCGACAAGAACTATGAGTCCTATCGCCAGCTTCAACTGTCCCACTTCTATGATGCACTGATATTCTCTGGATTAGACCGGGAAAACCCTGCTCCGACTTCTTGGCGGGAGGCATTCCTGCTTCTTCGCGTATTGCTCTCTGGCATGAGGAACAGGAGGAAGGTGGTTTTTATTGACGAGTTGCCGTGGCTTGCAGGGCCGCAGTCGTCTGAGATGATTTCGGAATTGGGCTATTTCTGGAATTCGTGGGCTGACAGCCAGAGAAACATTGTTCTTATAGTCTGCGGCTCGGCAACAAGTTGGATGCTCGACAATGTCATACGGGATTACGGCGGACTGCATGGGAGGCTCACCGAAAAAATCAAGCTCCTGCCCTTTACACTGGCAGAATGCGAGAAATACTACAAAAAAGAAGGTTTCCATCTCTCCAGATATGAGATGGCATTGAGCTATATGGTTTTCGGAGGTATACCTTTCTATATGGGAAAGCTTCGTAATGATCTGAGCCTAACGGACAACATCGACAGCGTCTTTTTTGCTGACGAGTGTATTCATCAGGAATTCAAGGATGTCTATGCCGGGCTTTATTCCAGCAAGGAGAAATATGTAGATATAGTCAAGGCTCTGGGTTCCAAATTCTACGGGATGACGCAGTCCGAGATAATCGACTCCTTGGGGATGAACAGCGGAGGCACATTCTCCACTCTGCTGGATAACCTTTATGAGTCCGGGGTAATCCGCAAATATCCGCGATATGGCAAAGAACGGGTGGAAACGGTCTACCAGTTGACCGACTTTTTCTCGCTTTTCTACCTGCGCTTCGTCTTTGGAGTTCAGACCAAGGCAGGCATGTGGCATACAATCAATAGAACGGGGAAGTTCTACTCTTGGGCAGGAGAGACTTTTGAGTTGCTGTGCATAGCCCACCTGCCGCAGTTGCAGGATGCGCTCCGAATCTACGCTGTAGACAGGAACTATTGTTGGCGAGGGAAAGCGGAGGACGGCACAGGGGCACAGATTGACTTGGTACTCGAATGCGATGCCGCGCGCACGGACTATCTGTGCGAGATGAAATTTTCGGAGGGCACCTATTCCTTATCCGCTGACTACAACAGTAACTTAAGAAACAAACTTCAGGCATTCTCTTCCTCACGGCAGCACAACAAAACGCACTCGATCCATGTTGTCCTGGTGACATCATTCGGGTTCTCCGCAGGTTCGCATACCGATGTGGTGAATCATTCGGTGACTTTGGAACAGCTGTTCAGATGAGCCTTACTCTTGACTGGCGCCGCCGACGAGATCGAGAATTTCCGAAGTGATCTTCTGTTGGCGGCCCTTGTTGTATTCGAGCGTCAAGTCCGCGAGGAGGTGCTCTCCGTTGTCGGTCGCCGTCTGCATGGCCACCGTGCGGGCCGCCTGCTCCGCAGCCTCCGAATCGAGCAGCGCCGCATAGAATTTAAGGCAGATCATCTGCGGCAGAAGGTCCAAAGCTATAGTGTGCGCATCAGGCTCGAAAATGAAGTCCTCCTGCTCCACCTCTGCAGAAACAGCGGAAGAGAGCGAAAACGGCATGTATGTCTCCACGGTCGGTCTCTGCACTGACGTGGATATGAAACGGTTGTATACAAGGAGTATCTTGGAGAACTCCCCTTTCTCGTAGCGTTCAATCAGGGCACGGGCGAAAGCGGAAGCCTTGTCGTAACTGGTATGAGCGATGAGGTCGCTGTAATCAGCCTCCGGAGTGTATCCGGCCCGACGTACCGCCTCCGCGCACTTCTTGCCCACAGGGAAATAGACCAGTTCACGGCATTTGTCCTTGAGCTCAAGGGCGGCACGTATAGCGTTGGCATTAAATGCCCCACAGAGGGATGTATTCGATGATATGACCACAACAGCTACAGGAGCATCGGCGGCCACAGCTTCCTGCTCAAGCGGCCCCACGGCAGCAAGAATCTCCGAGAGGGCATCAGCATACGGCCTCATCCCCTCTATGACCTTCTGCGCCTTGCGCAGCTTGGCCGAAGAGACGAGCTTCATCGCAGAAGTCACCTGCAAGGTGCTTCTGACTGAACCTATACGGTCTTTGACTTCGCGCAATGATGCCATATAATACTACTTTGTAAGGAACTGGCAGACCTCATGGGCCTCCCTGCGGATAACGGAATCCATATCTTCCGGCATGCGGCCCTCGCCGAGAGCATCGAGGATATCCTGATGAGAGGAGTGCATGACATCAAGGAAGCGAGTCTGGAATTCCTCGACGCTGCCTACAGGTATGTCAGCCATGAGCGCGTTGGTGCCGCAATAGAGTATCGCCACCTGCTCCCCGACGCTCATCGGACTGTACTGCGGCTGGACAAGCAGGCGCTCGTTTTTGCGTCCCTTGTCAAGAGTCATCGCAGTCACCTTGTCCATGTCAGAGGAGAACTTGGTAAACGATTCAAGCTCCGAGAACTGGGCCTGATCTATCTTCAAGGTGCCGGCCACTTTCTTCATGGATTTGACCTGCGCGGCACCGCCCACTCGGGAGACGGAGATGCCGACATTGATGGCCGGGCGGAATCCCGCGTTGAAGAGTGAAGGCTCAAGATAAATCTGTCCGTCCGTGATGGAGATCACGTTGGTCGGAATATAGGCTGAGACATCGCCGGCCTGGGTCTCGATGATAGGGAGGGCCGTCAGCGAACCGCCTCCCTTGACCTTGCCCTTGAGGCACTCCGGAAGGTCGTTCATCTTCTCCGCGACATCCTGCTGGCTGATGATCTTGGCCGCGCGCTCAAGAAGCCTTGAGTGCAGGTAGAAAACATCACCCGGATAAGCCTCACGTCCCGAAGGGCGGCGAAGAATCAATGACACCTCACGATAGGCTACAGCCTGCTTTGAAAGGTCGTCATAGACCACAAGGGCATGTCGGCCCGTGTCACGGAAATATTCACCTATGGCAGCACCGGCAAACGGGGCATAGTACTGCAGGGCGGCAGGATCAGCGGCGGTCGCCGCCACCACTACAGTATAGTCCATAGCTCCTTTGGCACGCAGCGTCTGTACTATGGATGCCACCGTGGAACCTTTCTGACCCACAGCCACATAGATACAGTAGACAGGCTTGCCCTTGAGGAACTCGGAGCGCTGGTTGATGATGGTGTCTATCGCTATCGCCGTCTTGCCGGTCTGGCGGTCACCGATGATGAGCTCACGCTGCCCACGTCCGATAGGGATCATGGAGTCAATGGCTTTAAGACCAGTCTGAAGAGGCTCAGTGACCGGTTCACGGAAGATGACTCCCGGAGCCTTACGCTCAATCGGCATCCTGACAGTGTCTCCCTTGATGGAGCCTAACCCGTCGAGCGGCGACCCGATAGGGTCAACCACCCTGCCTATGAGTCCCTCGCCTACCGGAATGCTGGCGATACGCCCGAGCCTGCGCACCCGCATGCCCTCTTTGACAAGGTCAGTCGGGCCGAGGAGCACCGCACCGACATTGTCTGCCTCAAGGTTCATTGCGACACCCTTGACGCCACTGTCGAATTCGAGCAGTTCCCCCGCCTCTGCGTTAATAAGCCCGTATATACGGGCTACACCGTCACTTACTGTCAGCACATAGCCGACCTCTTCATATTTGAGCGAATTGTCAATCCCCTTCAGTTCATTGAACAGGATCTCGGACACCTCGCTCGCCTTTATGGTATTATGCGCCATTAGACTATTCTGTTGTTTTGAGTTATGAACTGTCTGCGGACGGTCTCAATCTGGCTGCGTACACTTGCATCCAGCATATAGTCATCCACAACCACTTGGAATCCCCCCACGAGAGACGGATCCACCGAAGACTCGAATACTATCCGGCAGCCG
This sequence comes from Bacteroidales bacterium UBA6431, assembly GCA_002439095.1. GTDB lineage: Bacteria > Bacteroidota > Bacteroidia > Bacteroidales > UBA932 > Cryptobacteroides. The sequence continues at coordinate 73,103 of DJOT01000005.1, forward strand.
AACTTCTTCTCCAATATGCCGTGCAACCTGTCCTCCAGCCCGGGAGACGGAACTGCGGAGACAAGAGTAGCAATCCGGATCCCCTTGGAACGGTAATACATCCCCACGAAAGAGCGGAGAATAAAGCGGATGTCCTCCATGCGCCCGTTTCTGGAAACCATGGTGAGAAAACGTTCAAGATCCGGTTCGAGAGCAGACGGCATCTTGTCGGGGTCTTTGAGTATTTCCCGGATCTGGGCGCACACTCTCTCCCCGCTGCCGTTCTCTTCAGTGTACATCAGCAGCGCCTTGGCATATCTGGTGGATATGATTCCAGTGTTCATCGCGTTCAGTTCTTGATATCAGCCTTTGAGACCTCACTGACCAGACGGTCGATCAGGGCGAGCTGTTCGCCAGTGGCATCGAGATCCTTTCTTACAATCTTCTCCGCCACCTGCACAGAGACAAGTGAAACCTGCCGGCATATTTCCTGCATCGCCGTCTCCCTCTCGGCCGCGATGGCCGTCTTGGCCTGCTCTATCATCTTGGCCGCCTCTTCCTGAGCCTGCTGCTTAGCGGAAGCTATGATGCTGTCTCTTGCCTGCGAGGCTTCCTGGAGAATGCGTTTCTGCTCCAGCCTCGTCTGCTCTATCATCTTTGTCTGCTCAGAGGCAAGGCTTTCCAGTTTGTCCTGCGCCTCCTGCGCCTTACAGAGCGACTCCGCGATGTGGTCGGAGCGCTTCTGCACCATCGAGGTGATGACCGGGAAGCCGAACTTCGCAAGCACGAAAAAGACAATCCCGAAGATCAGGACCATCCAGAAGAGAAGACCGAAGTCTGGTGTAATCAGTGACATAGAGAACTAGAGTACAGCCATAAGGCACACGATCACACCAAAGAGGCAGACACCCTCGATAAGGGCGCCGATGATGATGGCGGTCGTACGAAGTTTGCCCTCAATCTCCGGCTGACGGGCGGACGCCTCCATCAGGGCCTGTGCAAGTTTGCCGATGCCCAGACCGGCTGCCAGTGCGACAATACCTGCTCCGATAGCTCCACCGACCTTTGCCAGTGCGGCGGCCTCAAGAATCATTGATGAGATAAGTAACATATTGTTTGTGTTTTTAATTGGTTTTCTTTTCCGGTTCCTGGTGCGCAAGGCCGATGAACACGGCCGAGAGCATCGTGAACACATAGGCCTGAATGAAGGCCACAAGGATCTCAAGACAGTCAAGGAAGACCCCGAAGAGCACGGCCACGACAGTCATCGAGCCATTGAGCACTGCACTCATCTTGGCGGTGACGAAAATGATTCCGATCACACTCAACAGCATGATATGTCCCGCCAGCATATTGGCGAACAACCTTATCATGAGAGAGAAAGGCTTAGTGAACATACCGATCACCTCCACCGTCGGCATTATAGGAATAGCCTTGAGGGCCACAGGCACATCCGGCCAGAATATATCCTTGAAATAGTGCTTGTTGCCGAACAGGTTGATCATGAAAAACGTGAAGAGCGCAAGAACCATGGTCACCGCTATGTTGCCTGTGATGTTGGCCCCTCCGGGGAACACCGGGAATATGCCCATCAGGTTGTTGATCAGTATGAAGAAAAACGCCGTAAGGAGATAAGGCGAGAACCTCTTGTACTCGGGGCCGATAATGTCCTTGACGACATCATCGTTTATCATCATGATGACCGGCTCCAACAGGGCCGCAACTCCGGCAGGCTTGTCCTTGAGGACATCATGCCTGCGGTACCATCCTGCACAAGCAAGTATAAGCGCCACAAGCAGGAGAGAATCGATCATGAGGCCAAGTACGTTCTTGGTGATCGAAAGATCCACCGGGCGCTTGCCCGTGACGGCATTTATGAGTTTCCCGTCAGCATTGAGGCCGTACCCGTGCTGCTCCATCCGGCTTGACATAAAGATATGCAGGCCATTGTCAATCACTATACACGGAAGAGGTATTGATATCTCTTTCCCACCGATCTTGGTGATATGCCACTCGTAAGCGTCACCGATATGGCCGAAGATGAAAGACTTCATGTCAAGCCCGGCGGTTTCCTGCGCATCTGTCGTCCCGGTTGTGGTCGGCACTGCTTCCTGCGCGCCGAGGCACAGAGGCAGCAAGGCGCAGAGCAAAAGCAATATGTGCTTGATTGTCTTCATTTTTCACTTGACTTCAATACATGCCGTCAACTTGTCATGACTGACTTTCACCACCCCGGAGGCTATTGCGAACCTGTGCTCTTCACCACCCGCGTCACGCACCACAACATCTCCGTCCCTAAGGGTCGAGATTATCGGGGCATGCCCCGGCAACACCTCAAAAGGGGCCACGCTGCCGGGAAGGAACACCGCCCCCGCCGTCCCCGAATACAAAGTCGCTTCCGGGGAAATCACCGTCACTGTGAGTGCATTCTGTGCCATGATGACTAAGAAGCTTTGGCAAGCATCTCTTCTCCTTTCTTGATGGCGTCCTCGATCGTGCCGACATTGAGGAAAGCCTGCTCCGGAAGATAATCCACCTCGCCGTCGAGAATCTTGTTGAATCCCTTGATCGTGTCGTCGATATCTACCATCACACCCTTAACTCCGGTGAACTGCTCCGCCACTGCGAAAGGCTGCGAGAGGAAGCGCTGTACCTTACGGGCACGATTGACGACAAGCTTGTCCTCATCAGAAAGCTCGTCCATACCAAGGATGGCGATGATATCCTGAAGTTCCTTGTTGCGCTGCAGGATCTGCTTCACTCTCTGGGCTGTATCGTAGTGCTCCTTGCCTACTATGTTAGGATCGAGGATACGGGACGTGGATTCCAGCGGGTCAACGGCAGGATAGATGCCCAAAGAAGTAATTTTACGGCTCAGCACAGTGGTTGCATCCAGATGGGTGAACGTAGTGGCCGGAGCCGGATCCGTAAGGTCATCGGCAGGGACATAGACCGCCTGCACGGACGTTATGGAGCCGTTCTTGGTGGAGGTGATGCGCTCCTGCATCTGTCCCATCTCAGTGGCAAGTGTAGGCTGGTAGCCCACAGCCGAAGGCATACGCCCGAGAAGGGCGGACACCTCCGAACCGGCCTGTGTGAATCGGAAGATGTTGTCAATGAAGAAAAGTATGTCGTGCGGGTCCTCGGGATTGCGGCTGTCGCGGAAAGATTCAGCAAGGGTAAGGCCAGAAAGCGCGACTGAACTTCTCGCTCCAGGCGGCTCGTTCATCTGACCGAAGACCATCGCCACCTGAGATTTTTCCAGCAGCGACTTGTCCACTTTAGAAAGATCCCAATGCCCTTCCTCCATGGATTTCTCGAACTCTTCACCATATTTGATGACTCCGGACTCGATCATCTCACGCAGGAGGTCGTTTCCTTCACGTGTGCGCTCGCCGACTCCGGCGAAGATCGAGAAACCGTTGTGCTTCTTGGCTATGTTGTTGATAAGTTCCTTGATAAGGACGGTTTTTCCGACACCGGCACCCCCGAAAAGCCCGATCTTGCCGCCCTTCAGATAAGGTTCAAGCAAATCAATAACTTTGATCCCGGTATACAAAACCTCCTGTGAGGTCTTCAAATCCTCAAATTTAGGCGGCTCACGGTGGATAGGCAGAGAATCGGACATGGCAAGATCTGACATTCCGTCGATAGTCTCACCTATGACATTCATGACCCGCCCCCTGATCTGAGGTCCCACCGGCATCTCGATAGGCTCACCGGTGCATGTGACCTCCAACCCGCGGCGAAGTCCATCAGTGGAATCCATGGCGACGCACCGCACGGTGTCCTCACCGATATGCTGCTCTACTTCAATTATAAGATCGCGCCCGTCGGGACGCTTGACCTTGAGCGCGTCATAGATGGACGGCAGATCCTTGGCCTCGTCTGCCTTGTCAAGGTCGAAGTGGACATCGACCACAGGGCCGATAATCTGTGAAATATATCCTGTAGTTCCAGACATTGCCTACACTTTGTTTTATAGCGGCTTCAAATATAAGCTTTTTATCCATACCCTGTCACGAAGGGCAGCAGACGACAAACTGCAAAATTTGAACCAGAGGGCAGAAATGCGACAAATTGTAAATCCTATAAGGATTAAAGCAACCCGAAAGGCGCAATAAACGACAAAAAGTAATTCGGCATCTGTTGACAACATGCTGGTCACGCTG
>DJOT01000031.1 GCA_002439095.1 Bacteroidales bacterium UBA6431
CCGCCATTGCCCGGCGGATGCTTGAGGACGGTGTTCCGGCGGAGACCGTGGCAAAATACTCCGGACTCACAAAGGAAGATGTTCTGAAATTGATGTGAGCTTCGCTTTCTTGACCTTCTCTTTGCATGTGGGAGCGGGAGACGCCGTAGATGGGATCGGATGCGGCTTTTGACCTTTCTGAGGCGGTTTTTGGGGAGATACAGTCGGATTGGCGTGGTCTTGCCGTTCGCTCTTAAACCAAGACTTCCTATATTTGGGGTGTATTAAGAAACTGACCGCATGGCACACCGAACCGCATTTCTTTCCGGCCTTATAGCCTTGACGTTGTCCTTCCTGCCCTCACTTTCCGGGCGGGAGGTCTCTAATTCATTCTTGTGTTCCTGGGGCTCTTTCCGGGATGAGCTGCCGAGCGATTATGTCCTCTCTCTGGATTTTGACCGCTACGGGCGGCTGTGGATCGGCACCGAGAACGGACTGGCCTGCTATGACGGTTCCGAGATGGTGAAATATACAAGAGGGGCCGGGGTGATATCCGGCAATGAACTGAATGCCGTGCTTGCTGACCGTTTTCAAGACAGGGTGTGGTTCGCCACCAAGCGGGACGGTTTCGGATATTTCGACTGGAGGACGGGGGAGTCCATGTTCTTCAGGCACGACAGGAACAACCCGGACTCTCCGCTCTCGGATGAGATCACCTGCCTGAAGCAGGATGCCCGGGGTGATGTCTGGTTCAGCACATATACTGGTTGTGTGGGACGCTACAACAGCACTTCCGGTACGTTCACCACTTTCAACAGCTCTACTGTAAAGGGTATGGCGGAGGGAAACATAAGGTGCATCGAACTCTCTCCGGACGGTAAGGTATATGTGGGTTTTTTCGGTGAGGGTTTCGCTGTGATCAATCCCGAGACCATGACGGCTGAGCAGTATGTCCGCACCGGGAAGCCTGGCGGCCTTCCAAATAGCGGGATAGGCTGCATCTTCATTGACAAAGACAACAACGTCTGGCTCGGCACCGGCCGTGGACTCGCTCTTTTCCGTCCGGTCACCAAGGATTTTACGGTTTTCAACGAGGCCTCGTCCGGTCTGCCGAACGGTATCCTTTTTTCCGTGATGCGCACTTCCGACAACCGCATCCTCGCTTCACCGGACACCAGAGGCCTCTGGGCTATGAATCTTGACGATCTTTCTCAAGGGGCTCCACGCTTCAGGCAGGTCGTCATGCCAGAGGGGATGAGCGACATCGGCATCCGCTCCATGCTTGAGGACAAGTATGGCAACATCTATCTCGGTTCGGCGGGGAAGGGCCTTTATTATAAGTCCCCCAATCATTCGGGGATCTTCGGGGTCCGTCATCCGGAGGATTTTCCCGAGAAGCTTGTCAAGGGACTGGCGTTCACCGCCGGGGGGAATCTTGTGGCCGGCACGGATGGAGGCGGAATCAGCCTTGTCGGTGCGGACACGGACTTGATGCGCCGCGAGGTGACTTCCCTCCCGGACAAGAATGTGATTTCCACCTTCAAGGACGCTTCAGGCCTTTTCTGGGCAGGGACATTCAACAACGGGATAGCTGTCGTGGACAGCACCTTGAAGTTGAAGACCGCCATCCAGATAGGGGAGGTGCGCGGTTTTTGCGAGTCGGGAGGTCGGATATGGGCGGCTTCCGGGGTGTCAGGGCTCTGGTCAATCGACAGGAAGACTTTCAGGGCGGAGCGGAGGTTGAGTACCGGTAATGGGCTCTATGACAACTATCTCAAGTCCATCTGCCGGGACAGCCGCGGGCGGCTTTGGGTGGGATCATACCGTCAGGGTTTGTATGTATTTGATGCCGAGCTTAATATGCTTGCGCATTTCAACTCTGACAGCGGATTTCCGTCCGGGGCGGTGAACCATATAATCCAGGACAGTGCCGGCCGGATCTGGACGGCGACGGACAACGGACTGATCTGTTTTCCGGATGCGGACAGTTTTTCGTACCAGCAATATGCAGATGGCGATCCGATGATCTCGGAGGCCATAATGTCGGTACTTGAGGACAAGGTGGGGACGATCTGGTTCGCGACGGCGAAGTCAATAGGTTTCCTGCGCGACGGGAAGGCGGTGGATTATACTGCCGGAATGAGTTTCCTGCACGGAAGTTTTTCGTTGGGGGCCGCCGCTTTGCGGAATGACGGCCTCATCGCTTTCGGGTCTTCGGACGGAATAGTCTTTCTGGACCGGTCGGTGATGGATTCCGACAGGGCGGCTCCTATACATTTTTCCTCCATTGAGGTGAAGGACAGCCGTAATCATCAGGATGCAGGCAGGGGGCTGGCTCTGATGCCTTTCCAGAAACAGGTCAGACTGAAGTGGTATCAGAACAATTTTGTGGTCCGGTTTACCTCCGATGACTTCTCGCAGGCCGACAATCTCAGATATTATTATAAGATTGATCAACTTGACAAGGACTGGCACCGCACTGACGGACGTTTCCTGTCGTTTCTCCAGCTTTCTCCGGGGCGGTACACTTTACGGGTGAAAGCCGGATACCCGTGGAGCCGCGAACTCGTGAGTGAGGCGGTTCTTGGTGTCAGCATTGCCCCGCCGTTCTGGATGAGCATGCCGGCCATAATCTTCTATGCCATTGTTTTCGGGGTGTTGTGCTTCCTTGTGGTGCGGACTGTGACGAGCCGGCGCATGGACAAGGCCGCCATAGCCCAGATCCGGGAGGTGAATGAGGAGAAGTTGAGGTTCTATACCAATGTCACTCATGAGCTCAAGACCCCGCTGTCTCTGATTCTCGGCCCTGCCGAAGATATGCTCGGTGATACGAGCCTGAGCGAGTCTGCGCGGCACAAATTGTCTCTGATCTACAAGAATGCGGGTAACCTGATGGAATTGATCAACAAGCTTCTGAACTTCAGGATGGCCGAGACCGACAACGTCCGGTTCAATCCGGCTTGGGGCAACTTGAGCGGGTTCGTCATGAGCATCGGTAAAGTGTTCGCCGAGTCAAATACCAACAAGGAACTTGACATCCGCTTCGATGTGGAAAGTGATGTGTTCATGTCATTCGACAGGGAGATAGTCTCTTCGGTGCTTAACAACCTGCTGTCCAATGCTTGCAAATACACGAAGAGAGGAGAAGTTACGCTCGGGCTTCACACATCCGGTGAAGATGGCCGGAGCGAGGCCGTTATCAGTGTGTCCGATACCGGGGAGGGAATAGCCCCGGACCAGCTCGGCAAGATATTCAAGAGGTATTATCGCGTCCCGGGAAGGGAGAATATCAACGGCTCCGGGATAGGGCTTTCCATTGTCCAGAGGTTTGTCGAACAGCATGGTGGCAGCATCAGTGTGGACAGTGAGAGGGGGAGAGGAAGTTGTTTCACCGTGCGCCTGCCGATGCAGGTCGAGCAGAGTCGTGAGCAGGTTGGGACTGGCCCGGCAGATGGGGATTCTTCCGCGCAGCGGGTGCTTGTGGTGGAGGACAATGCCGACATCCGGGATTATCTCTCAACCATTCTCTCCGGTGATTACGAAGTGGCTCAGGCTTCGGATGGGGAGGAAGGGCTTGTCGCTGCCATACAGTTCATCCCAGATGTGATAATCAGTGATATCATGATGCCGAAGATGGACGGGCTTGAGATGTGCCGCCGCGTCAAGGCGGACATCCGTCTCAGCCATATACCTGTGGTGCTCCTCACGGCCAAGGATACACTCGGCGACAAGAGCGAGGGATACAAGGTGGGTGCTGATTCATATATCACCAAGCCTTTCACAAGTGAACTCATCAAGGCCAGGGTCGCCAATCTGATCCTTTCGCGCAGCCAGCTCGCCAAGCAGTATATGCATCAGATCAACAGTCCGGCGGGTCCCGGGCCGAAACAGGACAACGGCTTCTCTCCTCTGGACAACAAGTTCCTGCAGAAGCTCACGGCCTACATAGAGGAGAACCTTTCCTCCGAGGAGCTGGACATCAGCAGCATGGCTGCCCACATGAATGTCAGTGTCTCGTCCCTCTACCGTAAGCTCAAGAGCCTTACAGGGGTCTCAGCCAACGACTATGTCCGCAAGATAAAACTCCGCAAGGCAGCGGAGATGCTCTCGTCCGGGGAGTTCAATGTCTCCGAGACGGCTTGGAACATCGGTATCAGCTCGTTTGCGTATTTCCGTCAGATCTTCAAAGAAGAGTTCGGCTGCACACCGTCGGAGTTCAAGAAAAGGAGCTGAAGCTGCCGGATTCTGCTTATATTTGCAGGAAAAGGCCCGTTATGGAATATCTGTCGAAGGAGCGTCACGACCAGATTGTCGCCGAGCTCAAACAACTGATTGATGAGGAGTATCCGAGGATCAAGGATGAACTCTGCGAGGCGCGTGCCCAGGGGGACTTGAGCGACAACGCCGAGTACCGTACTGCGCGCCGTGCCCAGGCCAAGGCTATCAGCCGTATACGCTTTCTGCAGAAGGTTCTACAGTTCTCGCGTGTCATCGACACGGACAAGCTGCCGCAGGGCGAGGTCAATCTCCTGAGCCGGGTGGAGTTCACCAACCTCAAGACTGGAGCCAGGATGACGTATACGGTTGTCAGCCCTCACGAGATGAATCTCCAGGAAGGGAAAATTTCCTTGAAGTCCCCTATCGGTGAAGCTCTGATGGGCGGGAAAGCCGGGGATGTGGTGGATGTACATGCTCCGTCGGGGACGTTTCAGCTGAGAATTGAAAGTGTGACCGTCGATGCGCAGTAAGGTCAATATCCTCATGCTTGCCGCCTTGACCGCGGCGATGCTGTTTTCTGCCTGCTCACGTCGTGACGTCCGGCGTGCGTATGATGGCGCTTCCGCAAGGGTGGAAGTCCTGCGCAACGAACTCAAAGAGGGGCTGGCCACGCAGGATGTGGATGCCATCGACAGTCTGGCCGCCAGCCTTTACCGCTATGGGATGCACACGCAGGATACCAAGGTGCAGCTCTACGGCATGGTGGCCAAGGCGCAGAGCTTCTATCTGCGTACAGGTCAGGAAGACTCGATGTGGAAATATATTTCCATGGGTGAGGAGATGGCCAGAAGCGAGCATGACTGGTGGGCTTTGGCCACTCTTTACAACACCGAGGGCGCCTATCAGGCTTTTGCTCAGATGGATTATGAGAAGGCCATCGGCAGCTTGACGGAAGGCATAGACTATGCGTGGAGATGTGATGACAAGAGCCGTCTTTTCCCACTGGAAAGCAATCTTGCCCTTGCCTATTATATGCGGCGAGACGAATCCGGTCTGCCTTATGCGCTAGACGTATACCGGTTCGGAGAGGAGAACAATCATCCGTTTGCCCGTTATCTCGGGGCGGTGCTCTCCGCGTATATGTATGAGATGATGGGGCAGAGCGACAGTGCCGGGCACTATATAGGTAAAGTCCTGGACCAGGTGGACTACTATGGCGACCAGCGTGGAGTATATGCTCTCTATGGGGACATACTTTCTGCCAAAGGGAAAGAAGACCAAGCGGTAAGTTATTATCGCAAGGCGCTTTCCGAAGGGGAGGATTCCGGTCGGTTCTCGGATATTGATGCGCACGTGGGCTATGCCGCCTACTTGGGCCGACGCGGTCAGACAGACTCCGCCATCACCCTGCTTCAGCAGGCCTTGCGCATTCCGCAGCATGCCAACCGTTCATCGAAGTCGTATCTGGTCTATCGCAGCCTTGCGGAGTTGTACGAGAAATCCGGCGATTACAGGCGGGCCCTCGACTGCTACAAGAATTTCCATGCGGAATCCGACAGCCTTTTCAGCATGAAAAAGGAGAGGGCAGTGAACGAGATGAAAATGAAGTATGAGCGGGAGCGGTATGAAAACGGCTTGAAAGAGCATGAGATGGAGGAGTTGCGTTGGAAACACAAGTTTACGGCGGTTCTCATCAGTTCGGTCTTCATCCTTGTGCTCATCGCTTTGGGAGCCGTGCTATATTATCGGAAGAACAAGCAGAACATCCAGATGCTGAAGCGCTTCCAGGAGCAGTTGGATGACAGGCAGCCGGAAGCGAAGTCCAGACGCTCAGAGGCGAGTGATTCGCAGGAGGGCAGGATGCGCGATCTTTTCGAGAGTCTCCAGAAGCTGATGACGTATGATAAACTGTATCGTGATCCCAGTCTTACCCGGGAGAGCGTGGCGGACCGGCTACGGACAAACCGGACCTACCTGACAGAGGTGATACAGCGCTATACCGGACTTTCCTTTGTGCATTATATCAATTCTTACAGGATAGAGGAGGCGGCTACCATCCTCTCGGATCCTGCTGACGAGACTCCTATCAAAGCTGTGGCCTCGGGATTGGGTTTCACATCCCTTTCCACTTTCTATCGCCTCTTCCAGGCGATCAAGGGCACCTCACCATCGCAGTACCGTAAGCGGTTCTCAAACTGAGCAGTGTGAAGTTTTCTCATTTTGACAATTTGCCATAATGAGAATACGAGGCACTTGCATTTGGAGAAGCCGAAAATTATATTTGGCAAAAATTCAAGTGTATTACATTATGGAAAAATTCATTTATCGGTTTGTAGCCCTTGTGGCTATGTTCGTCGGTCTTTCGGCATGTAAGAAAGACGAGGTCATATTGAATCTGATCTACGAGTCAGAGGCAATCCCTGCGGAAGGGCGGGAAGTGAGCATGTCCGTTGAGTCCAATACGGACTGGACGGCGACTTCATCTGCTGACTGGGTGCTTGTGCAGCCTGAAAAGGGAAGCGGCAACGCCACCCTCGTGGTGACGGTGAACTCCAATAAAGTTGAGGAGGCGCGCAAGGCTACTGTCAAGGTGCTCGGAGGCGGACTGACCAGCGAGGTCGTCATCTCCCAGGAAGCTTACGAACTCAAAGTCCCGGAGGCGGCCGGTGCCATAGAGGGCAAGGAGCAGGGCGCTGCGGGTGAGACCATTGTCCTTACTGTCGCTGAAATTCCTCATGCGCAGACATACAAGTGGTACCGCGACGGCAAGGAGGTACAGAACACTGAAGAGCGCAGCTTGGAGACCGTGGTGGCCGGTACTTATACCGTGGCCGGAGAGAACGGTCTGGGCGAGGGCCCGAAGAGCCCGGAGAAGAAGGTGACCTTCAGCACGGCCTATGTCTTTGATACTGCCAAGGCAAGTTATGAGGGCGGTGACTACAACAACGCCTACAAGGTCGAGTTCAGCAAATCCATTGATGAGCAGACCGAGATCGGTGCCACGGTGATCTTCTATGAGGAGAAGCCCGACTACAACAACATCATCCTGCCGGCCCGCAGTTATATCGCCGTGCAGCCTTACAAGAACAACTATACGGCAGTCGGAACCATAGCTCCTAACAACGAGTACGCTCTGGAAGGGACTCGCTTCTATATCAAGAAGAACGGTCTTGTAGTATCCGAGTCCGTCAATTATGTCAAGGAAGATGGCGGCACATTGGAAGTAGCCTATGCAGGAGGAACATATACCATCAAGGGCTCCCTTGGATGCTTCGTGATGACCACTGTAGTCGATCCTGAGTGGGGCGAATATCAGGTGGCTTCTGACAGCGGCACTTTCACATTCGAGTATTCCGGCAAACTCGAATTCGAGAACAACTGGCGTGACTGGAATGTATACTATTTCGATGACGACTTCCTTGATGAGGACTACGACCTCGGCAAGGTGCGTGCTGCATACCTCAAATATGGCGGAACAGCGGATTTCGGCACCCCTGTGTGGGGGCTTGAACTTTGGAGCGCAGACCAGTTGACAGCCGGATATGATGTCTTCGCTACGTTCTTCGCAGCACGTGACACCATTCCTGAGGGCAGGTACACCATCGCTTCCGAGCCGAGGAAGGGAGTGCGCGGCACGGCCGAGCGCGGATATTACCTCAAGCCTGCATACTACGGCATGGCCTGCAAGCACTGGAATCCGGAGATCAACAACTACGATCAGGCTATCCTCGGCCAGCCGGTGGAGGAATCATATCTCGATATAGAGAAGACCGGTGAGGGAGAGTACAAGATCTCTTATGTGCTTGTGGATTCACGCAAACACAAGATCACGGCCAGCTACAGCGGCCATGTGGAGTTCACAGGCAGCGGAAGTGCTTCTTCAAGTCCAGAGGCCCTGAAAAACAGATAAATATGAGAAAAGGAGCAGTGACATCATTGGCAGTCCTTGCAATGGCTGTCCTCTCCTGTACAGACAAGCTTGAAAGCGGCACGGGTGATCCCGTGCCGTCTTGCGTGCAGGAGAAAATCATACATTCTTCCGACAATGCCGGTACGGGCCGGCTCATAGTGCGCTTCGGCGATGAGGCCGTGGCGAGCCTTGAACAGACCGTCAATACCCGCTCCGGTGAACCGTTGACCCGCTCCGGAATCGGGACGGTGGACGATGTTCTTGATGAACTTGGGGTTTCTTCGTTGGAAAGGGTTTTCCCGTTGGTTCCAAAGTTTGAGCAGGAGGCGCGTGAGGCCGGACTGCACCGCTGGTACATTGTCTATTTCAGTGATGATGCCGATCTGGATGAGGCTGCGCTCCGCCTGTCGGCGCTGGGGGAAGTCGAAGCTGTGGAGTTTGATGTGCAGATGCAGCGCAACTGGGAGAAGATTACGCCGTACCATGGCGCTGCCAGGCCTCTTGCAGCCGGTACGGAGACCATGTTCGACGACCCGCTGCTGCCGCAGCAGTGGCATTACAACAACTCCGGTTCTTCTGATGTGGCCGTGGGGGCTGTGGCCGGGGCGGACATCAACGCCGACCCGGCATGGGCTCTTACCGGAGGTGACCCGGGCGTGGTGGTGGCGATAGTTGACGAGGGTGTGAAATACAGCCACCCGGACCTGCGGGCGAACATGTGGGTCAACGAGGCCGAGCGTAACGGGCAGAAAGGTGTGGATGATGACGGAAACGGCTATGTGGACGACATCTACGGGATGAACTTTGTCACGAACGGGCCGCTCAGCTGGAACAAGGAGTATTGGGTGGCCGGCCAGAACAAGGGTGATTCCGGGCACGGGACTCATGTCGCCGGGACTGTGGCAGCTGTCAACAACAACGGCAAAGGGGTCGCCGGTATTGCCGGAGGCAGCGGTAAGGGAGACGGGGTGAGACTCATGTCCTGCCAGATTTTCTCCGGTGAGGACATGAACAAGACCGGCTCGGCTGTGGCGATAGCGCGTGCGATACGTTATGCGGCCGATATGGGTGCTGCCATCATACAGTGCTCGTATGGCTACAGTTCCGGACGTTTCGGCTCGGACAACCAATATACTTCACTCAGCAGCCTTGAGAAAGAGGCCATCGACTATTTCACGAAGCACAAGTCCAATTGCGCGGCGCTCTCGTATGGCAATCTGGCCATATTCGCCTCAGGCAACGATGCCGCGCCGCAGTCCGCATATCCGGGAGCCTACCGGGACTACATCTCCGTGACGGCTTTCGCTCCGAACTTCATGCCGGCCTATTATACCAACTTCGGCCCGGGCTGCAACATCGCGGCACCGGGTGGAGATTACCTTATGGCTGTGGATAAGAGCAGAACTTCTTCCCAGGTACTTTCCACCATGCCTTCGGAGGTGAACGGCGGTGAGGACTATGGCTTCTCTCAGGGTACGTCCATGGCGTGTCCGCATGTCTCCGGGGTCGCGGCGTTGGGTCTCTCTTATGCGGTGCAACTCGGCAAGAAGTTCACCATGCCCGAGTTCAGGGACATGCTGCTTACATCCGTCAACGACATCGACGGGGCCATGGCCAAAAACGACAATTACAAAAATTATTACCATAAGATGGGTAGTGGGGCTGTGGATGCTTTCCAGTTTCTGATGCAGATAGAAGGTACGCCTTGCCTGAGGCTGGTGGCCGGAAAGGAGGAAAAGCTGCCTCTGTCCGCGTACTTCGGACAAGGCTATGCCGGTCTTACATATTTGTCCGTCAATATGGACAAGGCTGATATGGAAAGGCTAGAGGTGCGGGGAACTCCGCACGTTGAGGATGGTAATCTGGTCATTTTGTGCGGCAAGCCGGGCTCGGCCAAGGTCACCGTGACGGCTGTAGCCGGAGGCGACAAGCCTGGCAGCGGCACGGAAATGGGCGGAATAGAGGTGAAAAAGACTTTCGCCATCATCTCCCGCAGCGCTGCGAGCAGCAACGGAGGATGGTTATAAACAGGAACGATTATGGACAGAAATACAATAAAAACCGCTTTGCTCAGTCTAGGCCTTTTAGGCATCCTGCTTTTGCCCGGCTGCAAGAAGAGTTCTCCAACTGCAGCCGAGACGATAGCGGGGGAGTGGCATCTCGTGTCTTTCGAGGGGCGGGAGCCATCTGGCTTCGATGCATATCTGGATCTCGGCGCTGACGGGACTTTCATCCTCTGGCAGAAAGTCCAGAGCCCGCGCTGGCAGAAGTACACCGGGACGTATTCGGCGGACTGGGAGACATTGGAGGGCGCTTACAGCGACGGCACCCCATGGGGAAGCAGCTATGAGTACGAGCATGACGGAAGCGCCGGACGTCTGGTGTTGACAAGTATCGGGGAAATCCGTGATACTCAAGAATATCTGAAGCAGGCTGTCCCGGATGAGGTGAGGGAGAACGCTGAACCCGTCACCAAGGCCCTTGGCATTGAGGGCGGACGGCTGCTTTAGATCCGCCCCCGTTTCAGCTGATTTTAAGGCCTCCCGTACAGAGGGGAGGCCTTTTTCTGTACGGGACGGGTGTTGCCGTTTCCGGATTTATTTGTAATTTAGCCACGTTGATGACACCGGAACTGATGAAAAAGTATATTGCTCTCCTGTTCGCCATGGCAATCCTCCCGTTTGCCGCCATAGCCCAGCAGATAATTGACCTGCCGCAACTTGACCAGCTGCCGATACACTCCATACACCGTATCTTCCAGGACAGTGAAGGTTATGTCTGGTACGGCACGTCCGACGGGCTGTGCCGCGATGACGGATACAAGGTGCAGGTTTTCCGTTCAGACCTCCATACTCCCGACCTGATGCAGAGCAACCTGATCTATTCCATCGCCGAGGATTCCAACAATAGGCTGTGGTTCGGGACTGACCGGGGTGTCTATATTTTAGATAAGGCCACATACAGCATCAGTCGGCTGGACCGTCCGGAAATCAATGGCATCAAGGTCTCATGCGTCGGCTCCACCTCGGACGGCGACATCTGGATATGCGTTCCGGGCGGACTGTGCCGCTTCTCTCCCGACGGGGAACTGAAGACCAGATACACGATAGATAAAGGGCAGGGCAGAATCAACTCTTTCTATGAGGATTTCGACCGGCGGATCTGGATCTGTGTCGAGGGAGAGGGCTTATGCAGGCTGGAACCGGAGACTGGAGATTTGGAAAGTTTTTCCCGCGCCGGGGAGGCCGATGAGAGCTATATCATACAGGACAAGAACCGGAAATATTATTGGGTCGGCTCATGGGGAGAGGGAATCCATCGTTTCGACCCGGATGCCGCACCGGGGAAAAGATACACTCCGCAGCCGGCGGCCTTCAGCCGGCAAAGCCGACATGACAACTGCATCATAAACATGACCCAAGACGATGTGGACGGCAGGCTCTGGGTCATCACATACAACAACCTTGAGGCATACCGCATAAGTGCTCAGGGGATGCTTGAGCCGGTGGACACATCTCCATATCTGCCGGAAGGCAATAAGATGTTGAGTTATGTGATAAAGGACAGAGACCGTAATCTCTGGGTGGCGGCTTACGATAGGGACAGTTTTATCATCAATCTGCAGGACAGCCATATAACGGAGTATCAGGTGCCGGAGATGCGCAAGAATCTGAATGTCAATCCTGCTGTCGTATCGCTCTGCGAGGATGACGAAAAAGGTCTTTTCTGGCTCTCCCAGGACAGGCACGGGATATATCTTTATTCGCCGTCGTCCGGGAAACTCGTGCCGGTCAGCGACAGCCCGGGGATGAAAGGTTTCCCGTGGGCCCAGATTCCTTATCTGATTAAGTCGAAAGAGAGGGGCAAGATATGGGCCATGACCGATTACGCCACCGTATACGGCCTGCGGCGGACCGGGATGTCGGTGAAGTGGGAGGACACGGTCGATCTGGGGACGGCAAGTGAAGATCCCGGTACATTGGAGACCATCTATGAGGACGCTTCCGGATGTCTGTGGATGGGCACCACAAAAGGACTTTTCGTCTTGAGACCGGACAGCGGAGAAATCTCGGCTGTGCAGTGCATAAAAGGCAATGCCGCGGGCATAACGGAGATGACCGACGGCTCAGTGTGGGTCTGTGTCAGCAAGGCGGGAGTCTATAAATTCGAGGATGGGGAGGTGACAGGCTTTTTCCCGAGCGGGGAGAACCTTTCCTGTATCGGTGCGACCTCGGACGGGAAGCTGTGGCTGGGGAGTTTCTGTTCCAAGATATTGTATCTGGACCCTTCTGACGGCACCTATGCGGACTTCACTTCCGTCTGCGGCATGAAAGGCGATGTGCTGGAGATGATGCTGGTCGATGAATTCAACCACCTGTGGATCCTTACCAACCAGCAGGTCAAGGAATTCAACCCCCACAACGGCTCGTTCCGCGACTATACCGTGCCGGGTAAGCCGTATATGCTCGAACGTTATCTTCCGAGGGCGGCATACATGGCTGCTGACAACACTCTGTATTTCGGCGGCATACCCGGATTCATCTCCATCAAGGCGAGCAACAGGCTCGAATCTCTGGCCAAACCTGCCACGCCGCTCATCACCAATGTCAGCGTGGGAGGGGAATCCCTCTTTTTCGACAGGCACATCCCGTCTGAGGGCAAGTTCGAAATCGGGCCGGACAGCTACAACATAGAGATCAGCTTCTCCACGCTGGACTATTGGAACGCCTCCAGAATCCGCTATGCCTACAAGCTCTCGGGGGTGGACAAGGAGTGGAACTACACCAACGGCGGCAACACCGCTTTCTACAACAGGCTCGGTAAGGGAAAATACACTTTCCAGGTGAAGGCTACGGATGAGAACGGACTTTGGAGCGACCGGGTCTCCAGTATCAGCATCACCCGGCTGCCCGCCTGGTACGAGACCTGGTGGGCTTTTCTGCTCTGGTCAGCCATGGCCGCAGGTCTGGTATTCATGGTGCTTTACCTCTATGTGCAGAAGGTAAGACAGCAGGAGAAAAGGAAGATCACCAACCTGCTGCGGCCACGCAGGCATAAGCAGGAAGCGTCAAGGAAACCGTCGGTTCTCGAGATCAGCAGCCTGGAGACATCCTCCAAGGATGAGCGGCTCGTGGCCCGCGCTCAGCAGCTGGTGGAATCCAACCTTGGAGACCCGCTCTTCAATATCGCCGTTCTTGCCGACAGGCTGAACATGACCCGTATCACCCTTTCGCGCAAGATAAAGGCCGTGACCGGGCAGACTCCGCTGGAGTTCATCCGCGACATCAAGATGAGACACGCCTGCCGGATGCTCGAAAACCCCGCCATGACGGTGAGCGAAGTCGTCGCCGCGCTCGGGTACAACGACCATGACCACTTCACCAGCCTTTTCAAGAAAACTTTCGGCATGACCCCGAGCGAATACCAAAAAAGGAAGGCATCCCCGATGAATTGAGCATATAACCATGGCATTTTTATCAAAATGACGTCTGTCGCATCCGCCTGCCATTTATGTTTAAAAAGCCGTGAAGCACTTGCCGCAGAACAGCATACCTTTATCCCCGACATAATTAATATCTAAAATTATCCAAATGGTACATTCAAGATTAAGGACAGGAAACCTGTCGGGCATCCGTGCCCTGGTATCTCTACTGCTATTCTTCTTTGGGCTATGCGGTGTCGCCTCGGCGCAGACCTTATTGATTAAAGGAAACGTGAGCGACCAGCATGGTGAATCCGTCATCGGGGCCGGTGTGGTCGAAAAAGGGACCACAAACGGTGTCACAACCGACATGGACGGAAACTTCACGCTTGAAGTCTCCTCCGCCAAGGCCACTCTCCAGATCAGTTCCCTGGGCTACGTGACCCAGGAGATTGCTGTCGGCGGCAAGACTGAGTTCAAAATCGTGCTCAAGGATGACACCAAGTCGCTGGACGAGGTGGTCGTCATAGGTTATGGTGTACAGCGCAAGGGAGACGCGACAAGCTCGGTGGCTTCCGTCAAGTCGGACTCTTTCAATAAAGGTATGTCACAGGATGTCGGCCAGCTCATACAGGGCAAGGTCGCGGGCCTTACCATCTCGCTTACCTCCGGTGACCCTACCGCAAGCACGCAGATGCTTCTCCGCGGACGCTCCACCATCAACGGCTCCAACACCAATCCACTCGTCATCATCGATGGAGTCCCAGGCGACTTCGGCATGGTTGCCCCGGAGGACATCGAGAGCATAGACGTGCTCAAGGATGGTTCTGCGGCAGCCATCTACGGTACCCGCGGCACCAACGGCGTGATCATCATCACGACCAAGAAGGCCGATGCGACCAACTATAACCGTGTGGAATACAATGTGTACGCCTACACCCAGACCATCGCCCGCAAGATGGACATGCTGACCGCCGCCGACTATCGCAGGCAGATATCCGAGGGCTTCAGGGACGCCAGCTGGGACAAGGGATCCGAGACCGACTGGCTCAGCCAGATCACCCGCTCCAACATCAGCCATGTGCACAACCTCAGCTTCACGGGCGGCAACAGGAAGACCAACTACCTGCTCAACGTGAACTTCCGCCAGGCGCAGGGCATATTCAAGAAATCTGACAACCAGCGCCTCAGCGCGAGGGCGAAGATCAACCACAAGATGTTCGATGACAAGCTCACCGCGAGCTTCGAGATCCTCAACACCCAGAACAAGTACACCACCACCGGTGACGGATACAGTTTCAACGGCTTCACATATCGTCAGGCCCAGATCATGAACCCTACCGCCCCGGTCAAATATGAGGACGGGACCTGGTACGAGGAGACAGGCCTCTTCCAGTACGAGAACCCTGTGGCCAGGATCGAGGAGAGCACAGGTCAGAACGAGCAGCAGTTCTCCAGGCTCAACGCCAATCTGGTCTTCACCCCTATAGCTGACCTCACGCTGACCGGCCTCTTCTCATACAGCAAGTACAACCAGACCCGCGGATACGCCGAGAGCATGAAGCATATCTCGACCGTGCGCGACTCCAAGAACGGCTTCGTCTCCAACGGCGAGGATTCCACCAAGGACCTGCTCATGGAGCTTACGGCCCAGTACAAGAAGAAAATCGGCGGACACAATTTCTCCCTCCTCGGGGGATACAGCTACTCAAGCAACGAGTGGTTCAACTTCTGGGTGCAGAACCAGGACTTCCCGACCGACATCTTCGGATATTCCCAGATCCAGCTCGGCGAGGGCCTCGGCAACAAGCTCAGCAGCCTCAACGGTGACATGGGCCGCACCAACCTCATCGGCTTCTTCGGCCGCGCCACCTATTCATATAAGGACCGTTACCTCTTCATGGGAAGTCTCCGCTACGAGGGGGCCAGCCAGCTGGTGGGTACCAACAACGCATGGGGTCTGTTCCCGTCCGTCTCACTTGGATGGAGGCTCAGCGAGGAAGAGTTTATCAAGTCTCTTGGCTTGTTTGAGGATCTCAAACTCCGTGTAGGCTACGGTGTCACCGGAAGCCAGCCGAGCCAGTCTTTCCTTGCCAAATCCACCCTCGCCTACAGCGGGTATTTCCTCTCCGACGGCAAGTGGGTCCACACTCTGGTGCCTTCACGCAACCCAAACCCGAACCTGAAATGGGAGGAAAAGCACGAGTGGAACATAGGACTTGATTTCAGCATTCTCAATGACCGCATCAACGGTTCCGTGGACTTCTACAACCGTGACATCAAGGATCTTCTCTACAACTTCTCAGTGCCGGTACCACCGAATCTCGTGAACACCACCATGGCCAATGTCGGCAAGCTGCGCAACCGCGGCGTCGAGGTTCTCGTCAACTTCGTGCCTGTGCAGACAAACAACTTCACATGGAACTCAAGCGTCAACTTCTCCACCAATGAAGACAAGCTTGTGAGTCTCTCCAACGACCTGTACGAGGTCTCATCCAACTACATCTATGAGGGCTGGACAGGTGATCCTATCCAGACCAACACACACCGCATCGAGATAGGAGACAAGATAGGTAACTTCTTCGGATACAAGGTTGTGGATGTGGATGATGAGGGCAAGTGGATTTACCTCGACGGCGAGGGCAACCTCGTGGGATACGATGATTTCGTGGGGATGAGGAACTCGGACAACAAGCACATCCTCGGCAACGGACTTCCTAAGTTCTATGCCGGATGGAACAATACTTTCCGCTACAAGAACTGGGATCTCGCGATCACCATGCGGGGCGCTTTCGGCTTCCAGATCCTCAACTTCCAGAGGATGTTCTACGAGAACACCGGCATCATGAACTACAACCGTCTCAAGTCTTCACAGGACAAGGTCTTCGGCAAGGCGGTCCTCAACAAGGAGATGCCTCTCGAGTTCAACAGCTACTACATCGAGGACGGCGACTTCTGGAAGATCGACAACATCACCCTCGGCTACAACTTCCAGCAGACCGGAATCAAGTATGTGGATTCCATAAGGCTCTACGCCTCCATGTCCAATGCGCTGACCATCACCGGCTACAAGGGTATCGACCCTGAGGTCAATAGGGTGGGTCTCGCTCCGGGCAACGACGAGAGGGACAAGTACCCTACAACACGCACCTTCACCCTCGGCGCAAACATTGTGTTTTAACTGAAAAAAGAACTGAAAGATGAAAAAGAAACTTACATATTGTATCCTCGTGCTCGCCGCCCTCGCCTCAGGATGTACCAAGCTGGAGGACAAGAGCTATTCACTCATCATCTCCGATGATTTCGAGCCGACTGCAAAAGATATCTCCTCACTGGTGGGAGCGGCCTACGGCAACTGGCGCGAATGCCTGTTCTGCTGGGACAACTATACCCGTATCATGGATCTCACAAGCGATGAGAGCGTGATCCCCGCCCGTCCTAACGGCTGGGTGGACGGCGGCAAATACCGCATCCTGCATGAGCACAAGTGGACGGACGAGGATGTCAATGTTGAAAACAACTGGAGCACCTTCTATGCGGGCATCAACAACTGCAACCGCATCATCTACCAGATCGAGTCGGGAAGCATCCCGGTAGGCGAGGAGAAGGAGTCAACCGTCGCAGAGCTGAAGGTGCTGCGTGCCTCGTATTATTATATGCTGTGCGACTTTTACGGCAACGTCCCGATCATCACCAAGTATGATGTCCCGGAGGGCTTCCTTCCGGAGCAGAACACCCGCAAGGAGGTCTTTGATTTCATAGTCGGGGAGATAAAGGAGAACCTCCCTCTGCTCAGCGAGCAGAACGGGGGCATAATGTATGGACGTTTCAACAAATGGGGAGCCCTGGCTCTGCTTGCCAAGATGTACATCAACGCCGAAGTCTACACTGGCACCCCGATGTGGAAGGAGTGCATCGAGGTCTGCGATGAGATCATGGGCAGCAAGCTCTTCGATCTGGACGCGAGCCAGACGGACGTGTTCGCAGTCGAGAACGAGAATGCCAAGGAGATGATTTTCGCCATACCTTTCGACAACAGGTACATCAACGACTTCGGGATCACCTCCCTTTTCATCCAGTCCCTTCAGCCTGAGAACCAGCTCACCTACAATCTCAACGAAGCCCCTTACGGAGGCATCTGCGCGGTGCCTCAGTTCGTGGACACCTTCGACAAGGACGACGAGCGCTACAAGAACAACTGGATCAAGGGCGACCAGTACTCCGCTTCCGGAGAATTGCTTATCTGCACGATGGGCTCATATTCCGGCAAGCCGCTGTCTTACATCAATGAGGTGCCGAGCATCGCGGAGTCCCAGGAAGTGCATGGCTTCCGCTACGGCAAGTTCGAGATAGAGATGGGGTCCCGCAAGCAGCAGAGCAACGACTGGCCTCTGCTGAGATATGCTGACGTGCTTATGATGAAGGCCGAGTCCATGCTGCGCTCCGGAGATGCTGACGGTGCGGCGGAACTCGTGACACGCGTGCGTGAGAGGAACTTCAAGGGCGAATACGCCAAGGGTGCAGCCAAAGACAAGGCCACGGTGACCGGGGCGGACCTGCTCAAGGGCAGCTGCTACGACTATGGACGGCGCGACAACCGTCTCACGACCCAAGAGGGCGGAGCCGACGTCAAGTACGGGCGTATGCTGGACGAGCTGGGCTGGGAGTTCAACCAGGAAGCCCGTCGCCGTCAGGACATGATCCGATTTGGGGTCTTTGCCACCAAGTCATGGTTCTCCCACGATGCCACGAATGAGGCTTACCGCACCCTGCTCCCGATCCCGAGAAGCCAGAGGGAGAAGAACAAGAACCTCAAGCAGAACGAAGGATACACAAAATAACACTATAAAGAATGAAATTTGAAGCATTGTTTCTTACACTTGCCATCGCATCCGGAACTGCGGTCGCGCAAGATTATCCGATAACTCCGGTGCCTTTCACTTCGGTGAAAGTGACGGACAACTTCTGGGGACAGAGGCTCAAGGCCAGCCGCGAGGTGACCATCCCTCTGGCATTCAGCAAATGCGAGGAGTCCGGGCGCTACAAGAATTTCATGATGGCGGCCAATCCAAGTCCCGACAACAGTGTGGAGGGTCTCTCTTTCGACGACACGGATGTCTACAAGACGATAGAGGGTGCCGCATACTCCCTGCAGACCCATCCGGACAAGAAGCTGGAGCACTACATCGACAGCGTGCTGGTCATTGTGGCTGCGGCACAGGAGCCTGACGGCTACCTCAACACCTTCCGCACCAGAAATCCGGAGCACCCTCACGAGTGGATGGGCAGCAAGCGCTGGGAGAAGGTGGAGGATCTGAGCCACGAGTTCTACAACCTCGGACACATGATCGAGGGTGCCGTGGCCTACTATCAGGCTACCGGCAAGCGCAACTTTCTGGACATCGCCATCAAATATGCTGATTGCGTAGCGCGTGAAATCGGCAACGGCCCCGGCCAGCAGGTCAAGGTACCTGGCCACCAGATCGCAGAGATGGCGCTTGCCAAACTCTATCTTGTCACCCATGACAAGAAATACCTCGACCTCGCCGAATTCTTCCTTGAAAACAGGGGCAAGACCGAACTGAAACGGGAGTACAGCCAGTCCCACAAGCCTGTACTTGAGCAGGATGAGGCTGTTGGCCATGCCGTGCGTGCCCTGTACATGTACTCCGGCATGGCTGATGTGGCCGCCCTCACCGGGGATAGGGCCTATATCGATGCCATCGACAGGATCTGGGACAACGTGACTGGTAAGAAACTCTACCTCACCGGAGGTCTGGGTGCACGCCATAATGGCGAAGCTTTCGGGGACAACTACGAACTTCCGAACCTGACCGCCTATTGCGAGACCTGTGCAGCCATCGCCAACGTCTATTGGAACCATCGTCTCTTCCTCCTGCACGGCGAGTCCAAGTACTACGACGTGCTGGAGCGTACCCTTTACAATGGCCTGATTTCAGGCGTGTCAATGGACGGCGGCACTTTCTTCTACCCTAATCCGCTGGAGTCTGACGGCGAGTACAAGTTCAGCCAGGGTGCGGCCCACCGCCAGCCTTGGTTCGGCTGCGCCTGCTGTCCTTCCAACCTCAGCCGTTTCATCCCTTCACTGCCGGGATACCTCTATGCCGTGAAAGACAACAATGTCTATGTCAACCTCTACATGAGCAACAAGGCGGAGATTGAAGTTGGCGGCAAGAAGGTGGCCCTCGCCCAGACGGGAAACTATCCGTGGGACGGACAGATGCAGGTTGAGGTCGCACCACGCAGGAAGCAGCAGTTCACCCTCAGGCTCCGAATCCCTGGATGGCTGCAGGACGAGGTTGTTCCGAGTGATCTGTACAGCTTCGCCGATAATGCCAAGTCCGGATTCACCGTCAAGGTGAACGGGGCCGAAGTGGAGAAGAGGATGGACAACGGCTACCTCTGCATCGACCGGACCTGGAAGAAGGGCGACAAGGTCGATATCGAGTTCGACATGGAGCCGCGCATCGTGGAGGCCAACCCGTTGGTGGAGGCCGACAGGGGCAGGGTTGCAGTGGAGCGCGGGCCGCTTGTATATTGTGCGGAATGGCCTGACAACGATTTCAAGCTCCAGAGCCTCCTGCTGCCGGAGAATCCGGTGCTGAAGGTCGAGAAAAAGCCGGAACAGCTCAACGGCATCGACATGATCAAGACTTCCGGCCAGTCCCTTTACTATAATGACAAGGGACAGCTCCAGACAAGGGAGGTGGAAGTGTCGATGATCCCGTATTATGCTTGGGCCCATCGTGGCGACGGGGAGATGTCCGTATGGCTTCCTCAGAGCCTTGGTGCCGTCAAGCCTGCAAGAAACTGAGATGATTAAGGGCTGGCCGGATCGGCCGGCCCCTTTTTTCTGTGAGCCTGGTGCAACAAAAAAGGTATGCAAGCGAAAAAAATTGTGCATCTTTGCAGGCATGGAAAGGATAAGCAGTTTTTTGAAGATGATCTGCCTGGGGGCGGGTCTTCTCGCGTTGTCTGTCAACGGTTATTCATGGGGACAGAAAGGTCATGACGTGACTTGTGCCGTGGCACAGAAGCATCTCACGAAGAAAGCGGAAAAGAAGATTACCGAGCTTCTTGACGGAAAATCAATCATTTATTGGGCAAACTGGATGGACAACGCCAGCCACACCCCCGAATACAGCTATACAAGCACCTGGCATTACAAGAATATTGATGCTGACGAGACTTTTGAAAGCGCGGCTCTAAACGAGAACGGGGATGTCATCCGTGCTATCAATGAGCAGATTGCTGCATTGAAAAGCGGAAAGCTGAGTCGTGATGAGCAGGTCCTTTCGCTCAAGTTCCTAGTTCATCTGATGGGGGATCTGCATTGCCCGATGCACATGGGGCATAAGTCCGACCGCGGCGGCAACAGATGGCAGGTGCAGTATTTCGGCAACGGCACCAACCTTCATTCCATCTGGGATTCATCGATCATCGAGAGCGCCCACAAATGGACGTATACCGAGTGGGTCGAGCAGATCGACACCAACAGCAAGGAAGTTGATCGGGAACTCGCTGAAGGGACTCCGGAGTCATGGGCGAAAGAGACTTATGAGATCTGCAAGACAGTCTACGATGAGACTCCTGTCGGATCTAAGCTGTCTTACGACTATGTGAGCAGATGGGCACCGGTGATTGAAAACCAACTCTTGCGTGCCGGCCTCCGCCTCGCTTCAGTGCTGAATGATATTTTCCGGTAGTTTTTTTACCGGTGAACATGGCTTTTTGTGGCCACCTGCGACGCATTTCTGTTGCGCAGGTGGCGTTTTTATCCTGATAATGTTCGGACATCCTTTTTCCATAAGGGTAAATTCGTATATTTGTAAAAAATTCAGGAAAACAGCGTCATGGCGAAAAAGTATGCGTTAGTTACCGGTGGCTCCCGGGGCATTGGACGGGCCATCTGCCTTAAACTTGCGGAAAACGGAATTCCCGTGCTGGTAGGCTACCGTTCCAATGAAAGTGCTGCCGAAGAAGTACGTAATACTATTATTCATAATGGCGGCTCGGCATTCGTGCTCCGTCTGGATGTCAGCGACAAGGACAGCGTCGAGGCCGCCCTGGACAATTGGGAGGCCGCGCATCCCGATGATTACATCGCCTATCTTGTGAACAATGCCGGAGTGACCCACGACGAGCTCATGTTCAGGATGACAGACGACGGATGGAATTCGGTGATCGGGACATCCGTCAACGGACTGTTCTACGTCACCCGTCACCTTCTGCCCAAGATGATGGCACGCGGGCATGGCGGCAAGATCGTGAACATGTCGTCCCTCTCGGGCCTTAAGGGAATGGCGGGCCAGACGAACTATTGCGCTGCGAAAGCGGCGGTCATCGGCGCCACGAGAGCCCTTGCCCAGGAGACGGCTTCCAGAAACGTCACAGTCAATGCAGTAGCCCCGGGCTTCATCTCCACGGACATGACAAAAGACCTCCCCGAGGAGGAAATCAGGAAGACTATCCCCATGAAGCGCTTCGGCCGGCCGGAAGAAGTCGCGGAGCTGGTCTGCTTCCTCTGCTCGGGCAAGGCGGACTACATCACGGGCGAAGTCATCAGCATAAACGGGGGACTTTTCTGATATGAGACGTGTAGTAGTAACCGGCATGGGAATATGGTCCTGCATAGGGACAAGCATCGACGAGGTCAAGGCTTCCCTGTACAGGGGAAAATCCGGCATAGGGATAGAAGCCGAAAGGCTTGAATACGGATTCCGCTCGCCGCTCACCGGGATTGTCCCGAGACCCGTCCTTAAAGGAGTGCTCGACCGCCACCTGCGCAGAAGCCTTCCTGAAGAGGCGGAATACGCATTCATGGCCAGTTCCCAGGCCCTGGAGATGGCCGGGATCGACAACAGCTGTCTCGACAGCCACGAGATCGGATGCATATTCGGCAATGACTCCTCCGCCCGGCCTGTCATCGAGGCGGCGAAAATCATGGAGGAGAAAAAGGACACCGAATTGCTGGGACAGTCCTTCATCTTCCAGTCGATGAACTCCACCGTCAGCATGAACATCAGCACGATCTTCCGTCTGAAGGGCATCAACTTCACCGTGAGCGCCGCCTGCGCGAGCGGAAGCCATTCGATAGGCCTTGCCTACATGTTCATCCGGGACGGGCTGCAGGACATGATCCTGTGCGGAGGCGCCCAGGAGACGAACTACTATTCGATGTTCTCGTTCGACGCGCTGGGCACGTTCTCGAAAAACTATGCCGTCCCATCCAAGGCCAGCCGTCCTTTTGACAAGGACCGCGACGGGCTTGTCCCGAGCGGAGGGGCCGCAGCCCTGGTGCTTGAAGACTACGACAGCGCCGTGGCACGCGGCACGGACATCCTGGGGGAAGTGGTCGGGTACGGATTCTCGTCCAACGGCACCCCGGTGATAAGCCAGCCAAGCCCCGAGGGCTGCACAAGATCCATCTTGAGAGCTTTGAAGGACGCCGGCATGAAACCCTGCGACATCGACTACATCAACGCCCACGCGACAAGCACGCCTCAGGGCGACATGAGCGAGGCCAAGGCCCTCAGGCAGATATTCAACGGCGAGCATGCCCTCATCAGCAGCACCAAGAGCATGACAGGGCATGAGTGCTGGATGGCAGGCGCCAGCGAGGCGATCTATTCGCTCATCATGATGCAAAATGATTTCGTCGCCCCGAACATCAACTTCGAAGAAGGCGACGAATACTCCAGAGATCTCAACATCGCCCGCCGGACAGTCGATACAAAAGTCAACACAGTGTTGAGCAATTCATTCGGCTTCGGCGGGACAAACAGCACATTGATCATCAAAAAAATCTAATCCCCACTTGAAATGGACAGAAAAGAAATCGAAGATAAGGTAAAAGGAATCCTCGTGGACGAGTTCGAGGTTGACGAGGAGAAAATAACGCCAGAGGCGAGACTGATCGAGGATCTGGGAATTGACAGCCTGGATTTCGTTGACATAGTTGTCCTTGTCGAAAAGACATTCGGCTTCAAGATCAAGCCGGAGGACATGGCAGGACTTGAGACCTGCTCGAAATTCTGCGATTACGTCGAATCGAGGTTGAATTAGCCGATGCCCGGGATTCCGATGGACATACACGACCTGCTCCCACAGCAGGAGCCTTTCGTAATGGTTGACAGGATTGTCGGGTACACACCGGACTCCTGTACCACGGAGACGCTGATCCGGCAGGACTGCCTGTTCGTGGACGACGGCATCCTCTCCCCTTGCGGCATCCTGGAGAACGTCGCCCAGACATGGGCCGCCCATATCGGATACTGCTGCAAATACATTTTACATAAGGACATTCGGATCGGCCTGCTCGGAGCTGTCCGGGATTTCAACTTTTCCGGCAACGTCAGGGCAGGATCCACACTTAGGACTACTGTCAGACTCATCGAGGAAGTTCTTGGCGTGACGCTCGCATCGGCCATCGTGGAATGTGACGGCGAAGTGATCGCCTCGGGGCAGATAAAGCTGGCCATGACGGAAAGTAGTATATGAGATTGCGTGACAGTCTATATTTTGTGAAGTCAAAGACTCCGGCGGACGGCGGATGGCTTTATGCACTCAGCATGAACGCGGAGTGCGTGATATATAAGGCGCATTTCCCCGGAAGCCCCATTACCCCAGGAGTCTGTCTGGTCCAGACAGGCGTTGAACTGCTGTCAGATGCAAGCGGTGAAGAACTGAATCTGTGCTGCGTGAAGAATGTGAAGTTCCTGAGTATTCTTCATCCCGACAGCCCTCTGATACGGGTGCTTATCCACAAGATCTCCGAGGCGGACGGCCTCACAAAAGCCCAGATCGACATTGAAAGCAGCGGTGTCCCCATTGCTAAGATGTTGCTGATCTGCCGAAGAAAGTAAAATTATAAAATCATAAAATCATGAATGGAGTAATCCTGTACCAATCGAAGTATGGTGCTACAAAAAGGTACGCCGACTGGCTTTCAGAAGAAACCGGTTTCAAGTGTGTGGAGACCAGAAAGGCTGACATCAATGAAATCATTACATACGACACCATTATTTTAGGAGGAGCGATATACGCTTCCGGTATTGCCGGCTTGTCGTTTCTGAAAAAGAATATCAAAAAATTGGCGGGTAAAAAGATTGTCGTGTTTTGTTGCGGGGCATCTCCGTATGAAGAAAAGGCAGTCCAACAGATCAGGGAGCACAACATGAAAGGTGACTTGTCTGATATTCCTCTCTTTTACTGCCGAGGTGCGTGGAATTTGGACGCAATGTCCTTTAAAGACAGAACATTATGCAAATTGCTCAGGAAGTCGGTAGAGAAGAAAGATCCGTCAGAATACGAACTGTGGGAAAAGGCGCTGATGGAAGCCGGGGATGACAAATGCGACTGGACTGACAAAAAATACCTTGACCCGATATTGGAATGTATCAGGCGGTAGACTCGTAATCCAAGTTGCGCAAGTGTCTGACTTGTTGCCGATACTGAACGTTCACTGCAGCGCAAAATCACAAAATGATGTTTGCAGACATCTCCTTCGGCTCCGGGTTAGAGTGTAATGGCGGCATAATGCTCTAACCTAGCTGGGAAATCGTCGTCCTGTGGCTTTTCTGCTCTCGGGTTATAGCAAAAAATATGGAAAGTGCTCTAACCTGAAGCGGTCACCTGGGGCGGAACGGCACGATGTGCTTCAATGACCTTTACCGAGGCCGCGCCTGCTTCCTCACATTGGCTCGCTTATCGGCTGGGCTATAGAGAACTTTGGCTCCATACTGGCGGACCGGAAAAGCAGTGTCGTATAAGACTTATGGCTACAATCGGAAACATATCCGTACTCCTGACTTCCATTTGAGCATGGTATTGTAAATCTTTCGCTTGAAGTAAATATCATTTTGTTCCGCTCCTCATCATATTTATGCCCAAATATAGAACAACCAATTGCTCCACCAGATTTTTTTATGGTAAAATGTCATTTTCCACCAAATCCTCTTCAGTCTTCTTCCCGGATAATGCTCAGGCAAGGAACATAGCAGGTTCCAAGCAGAAACGCGACACCTGTGGATGACATTTCAAGCCATGAAAAATTCTCGATCAGCATAGTTAAGCCCCAGATTGTTCTTCCGAAGAAGACAATTAACATCGTGATGACTGCGGCCTTTTGGAGCGGCATCCGATGGATGAGTCCTAAAACAGATAATCCATAACTCCCGGCGAGAAAAAACGCCATTGCGATGCAGACAGTTATCAAATATGGCAGGGCAGCCCCATGTGTGGCTATCTCATCCATTATACTATTTATCCCATAGATATGGAATACAGTCTCCAAACAAAACAGACAAGCCAGATGCCCCGCGCCGATCACAAAATGCAGGATCGCTCCCAATAAAACCAATTTTCTCATATAAAATCTTTAGTATCTGATAGTGAGTGCAAATTTACAAGGTAATCCTATTCTCCGTTCTTTGTCTGTATGGACAGATCGCCCTATTTAATGTATTGATAGTCAAAATAATTAATATAAACCGCGTGGACATGTATAGAGAGCGTTTACGGAATTAGTTCTTGTGTCCGAGCAGATAGCTGACCTTGGCTTTAGTGTCAAATGGGCGAGCGAACGAATTGCTTGTGGTTCCCGACTTCCGGTTTCAGGTTAGAGTGTAATGGCGGCGGAATGCTCTAGCCTGGCCCTGAAATCATCGTCCTGTGGCTTTCGTGCTTTCGGGTTATAGCAAAAGATGTGGAAAATGCTCTAACCTGAAGCGGTCATCTGCGTTCCTGGAAAAGCAGTGTTGTATAAGACTTATGGCCAATTGCTCCACTAAATTTTTAAGGCAAATTTTACTATTTTTGTCTTTAGTAAGCGGCAAAAATAAGTTGCCGCAGATTTGGCAGAGATTACTTGATGGCTTTGGCGCTGAAAGTTATGCAGGGCTTGAGTTTTCAGTATAAATGACGGACGATATGGCGAACAAGGAGATATTATACCCGATAGGTGTGCAGACTTTCGGGAAGGTTATAGAGGGAGGCTATCTTTACATAGACAAAACCGGCTATGTGTATGACCTTGCTCAAAAATATTCATATATATTCCTGAGCAGGCCACGGCGGTTCGGCAAGTCGTTGCTGTCTTCCACTTTCCATAGCTACTTCGCCGGGGAGAGGGAACTGTTTGAAGGATTGAAGGCCGGGGAGTTGGAGAGGGAATGGAAGAGACATCCTGTGCTTCATTTCGACATGTCAACGGCCAAATATCTTGACGAGGAGCAGTTACTTCGTGTTCTGGATTATAAACTTTCGGAATATGAGTCTGATTATGGAATATCTCTAAGCGTAGACAGTGTGGATGTCAATGCAAGGTTGGAAATTCTGGTAAAGTCTGCTTTTGAACAGACTGGATCCAAGGTTGTAATGATTATTGATGAATATGACGCTCCTCTGCTTGACGTGATGAACGACAGGGAAAAACTTTCTCCGATGCGTCAGATAATGAGGAACTTCTACAGCCCCATCAAAAGTCT
>DJOT01000004.1 GCA_002439095.1 Bacteroidales bacterium UBA6431
GCTAAAGATAGCTACAAAGATAAGGAATTTATTTGACAAAAAAAGAGGCCTCAGGCCTCTCCAGTGAAAATATCGGGAAAATCAGGTGTCAAACTTCCGGTTCTGAAATTTGAGAAAGTGGACGACATTCTCCCGATGATATTCAACTGCATTTGATTTTTTTGCTATATTTGCAACGGGAAAGTCGTACACGACCAGCTCCCTCCAAATCCTCCAGGGCCGGAAGGCAGCAAAGGTAGGAGGTCGTAGCGGTGCGATGTGCTAAGCTTTCCCTTTTTTTGTTTTCCTGATGAAAAGTGATATTGTAGTGGTCGGGGGCGGCGCCTCCGGATTGATGGCTGCGTACTATGCTGCCAAAACCTTGGTTGATGCCGGTTCTGATGCGCAGGTGACCCTGCTTGAGAAGATGCCCCGGCCAGCCAGGAAGGTGATGATAACGGGGAAGGGGCGGTGCAACCTTACCAATGTCAAGGGCTGGAATGATTTTTCCACGCATGTGCGCAGCAACCCTAATTTTGTGAAGTCCGCTTTCTTCACCCTCCCTCCTGAGGCTTTGCTTGACTGGTTCGGCCGCTTCGGGATGCGCAGTGTGGTGGAACGGGGGGACAGGGCTTTCCCCGAGTCCTACCGGGCATCGGATGTGGTGGACACCCTTGTGAATGCCTGTAACTCGGTGGGAGTCAAAATCGTCTGCGAGGCCGGAGTCGAGGATGTGACCCCAGGCTTCACAGTCAGGCTTTCTGACGGGACTGTCTGGAATTGTAAAGTTCTCGTTCTTGCCACAGGGGGACTCAGCTATCCCGGTACCGGTTCCACGGGGGACGGGCTCCGCTGGGCAGAAATGCTCGGACACAAGATAGAGCCGACATTCCCTTCACTCACTGCCCTTGTTCCTCAAGGGTACAAACTTGTGGAGGACAAAGACTTGCATATAGACAGGGGGACTCCTCTCACCGCTCTTGGAGAAAAACTCTGCGGGCTGCATCTCAAGAACATAGCCTTGACTCTTATTGTCGGAGGGACGGAAGCCGGCTCGGAATTCGGTGACATTGACTTCACGGACGGGGGGCTTGAGGGCCCTCTCGGTTTTCAGCTCAGCCGCAAGGCTGTCAAGTCCATGCTGAACGGAGCCAAGGTCTCGCTTGTGCTTGACTTGAAGCCGGGGGTCACCCTCACCGAACTGACGGAGAGGGTGAAGCAGCTCTGGACAGAGGTGGACAAGGATCCGCGTTCCGCCCGGCTGCGTGAGAAGGAGAAGTGCCGGATTCTTCTGGGCAAACTGATGCCGTGGGACCTGATTCCGTCCTTCGTGGAGATGAATCCGGGAATAATGACGCTTGAACGCCGCTCCCGTACTGCAACAAAGGTCTGGGTCAATCTGCCGACCATAGCCAAGGCCTTGAAGGCATGGAAGTTTGATATTGCCGGATTCGTGGGTTATGAGCGTGCTGTAGTGACGGCCGGTGGAGTGTCCGCTGACTCTGTGGTAGCCAAGACTATGGCTTCCCGGCAAGTCCCGGGCCTGTATTTTTGTGGAGAGATGCTTGATATTGACTCCGATACAGGAGGCTATAATCTTCAGACGGCGTTTTCTACCGGCGCTCTGGCGG
The DNA here is from genome assembly GCA_002439095.1 of Bacteroidales bacterium UBA6431. Taxonomy (GTDB): domain Bacteria; phylum Bacteroidota; class Bacteroidia; order Bacteroidales; family UBA932; genus Cryptobacteroides. The sequence continues at coordinate 1,611 of DJOT01000004.1, forward strand.
GGGCGGGCGCCGCAAAATATCTTCTTTCACTATGAGACTGGTAAAAGCTGGTGCGGGAAGTCCGTACCTTGAAATGATAGAGCGCACCAACCTTGAGGCTTTCCCTCCGGAAGAGCGGCTCCCCGTGGCGGTGCAGGCGGACATGTGCAGCCGGGGGGAACTTGACCTCTGGGCTTTGTGCGAAGGGGATTCTTATTGCGGTTTCACCTCTGTGTACAAGGGAGACCGGAGTGTCTATGTGTTCTTCCTTGCCGTTGACAGCTCCTGCCGGGCATCGGGCTGCGGAACTCAGGCCTTGCAGTTGATACGTGAGACTTACCCCGGTAGGCAGGTGGTGCTTGACATAGAGCCGCTTGACCCGTATGCGGAAAACGCTGCGCAGAGAGTTCGCCGCAAGGGCTTCTATCTGCGCAACGCTTTCCGTGAGAGTGGATGGCTCTTCAAATATTGCGGAATGTCTTTCGAGGTTCTCTGGAGTGGAGGGACGTCTTTCGACAAGGATGCTTACTGGTCACTTGTCCAAAACATCGCCCTCTCCGTCGAGACTCAAGGCTATAAGGGATTCAACCCTTCACTTGAGAAGCTATCTGACGAGCCGGAAGCAATAGATTGAGAAGCTGTAAGGCTCTGCCGCCACGCTGCCGTCCGAGAAGTCGAACTTTTCCGTATATGGCTCGAATGCGTCAGGGTCATCGAGGCTGTTGTCTTCGTAGAGGTCGTAGGAGTGGAGGTTGACCAGTTTGTCGGCCTCGATTTTCTGCTTCCTTTTGAGCCCGTTGAATTTCAGGGAGATGCTCTGCGCGTCCGGGGTGGTGTTGACGACCTTGACATAGACCCTGTCCCCGTCAAGCACGGCGCTTGCGAACAGTCCGTCCTGGCCTTCGCCGCCGCATAGCGGAACACCTCCGGATGTGGTCTTGAGGACTCTTTCACCCTTATACTCTGAATACATCTGCTGCACATGCCAGCTTGCTGTACGGAAAGACCGTAGGTTGTCGTACCAGATGAGATCCGGCCGCCACTGCCATCCTTCTACATGGGCGAACAGAGGAGCGTATGTGGCCATCTGCACGATGTCGGCGTTCCTTTCAAGCCCGGTCATGAACGCCGCTTCCAGAAGCGAGGCGTAGAAATGGTTGTACTTGCGGCCATTGGCGTGGCAGGCGTACTCTCCGGCGAAAACCTTTGGCCCCTTGCGGTCATAGTTGTCATATCGCGCTCCCTGGCTGAGGAACCACTCATACGGCCTGTAGAAATGCTCGTCCACCAGATCGGCTTTCAGGCGGCGCATCTCCGGCCAAAGGAAGTCGAACTGCTCTCCTTCGGAATTAGGCCCCGAGGAGCCTACTATTTTGATTTCCGGATACTTGGCTCTGATGGCCTTTATGAACGGTTCGAGCCTTGCCGGGTATTCCTCGCCCCACTGCTCGTTGCCGATGCCAATGAACTTGAGTCCGAAAGGCTCCGGATGTCCCATGCTTGCGCGCAGGGCTCCCCATTCTGTGTCAGTGCCCCCGTTGGCGAACTCGATGAGGTCAAGAGCGTCATCTATGTACGGCTGGAGCTGGTCTACTGGCACATGTGCGCTCTGCTCGCTGTTCTGGAATTGGCAGGCGAGGCCGCAGCTCAGGATAGGAAGAGGTTCGCTGCCTATCTCCTCGCTCAGCAGGAAGAACTCATAGAATCCCAGCCCGTAGCTCTGGTAGTAGTCTGGGAAGAAGCGGTGCGGGAAGGTGTACTGCCAGCGGTTCTCGTTGAGCGGCCTGTTCTCCACCGGGCCCACGGAGTTCTTCCAGTTGTAGCGGGTGGCTAGGTCTGTACCCTCGACGATGCAGCCTCCTGGAAAACGGAACACCCCCGGGTGCAGGTCGGCGAGCGCCTGTGCCAAGTCTTTGCGCATGCCGTTGCGGTGTCCCATCCATGTGTCCACCGGGAACAGGGAGATGTGCTCAAGGTCAATGGTGACCTGAGGGTTCTCATCAAAAATGCGCAGGACGGCTTTCGGGTCGGTCCTGTCGGAGGTCATCACCACCTCGTACTGCTTCCATTCGGGAGAATCGACCGTTATGTGGGCCTGACAGAAATACTGTCTCTCTCCCATCGAGGCCGGATTGACGAATTCTATGCGTATCTTGCCCTGGCCTCCGAACGGGGCTCTGGCCCATACGCTGAAGCGGTACTGCGCGTCTTTCTTGAGGCCTATCCCGAAGAATCCCTCGTTGTCAAGCCCGGTGTATTTGTCGCGGTGTCCTGGATCGGAAAGCCTGACATAGTGGGGGTTGCGCTCGAACGGGCCGTCATTGCGGACTTCTACCTTACCGAAACTCTTCCATCCCTGGAGATGATCCGGAAACTCAAAAGAGCGGTTCTTGACCAGCTCGGCGTAGAGCCCGCCGTCAGCGGCGAAATTGATGTCTTCGAAGAAAATGCCGTACATCGTCGGCTGTATGGTGGCGCCGGGCTTGGAAAGGTTGATTTCAAGTTCTCTTGATTCGGCGCTGATGCCGGCTGCGGCCAGAGCAGCAAGGCTGAAGATAAGTTTGTTTAGATGTTTCATCAATTAATGGTGTTACTGGGCTGCAAGATAGTGAATTTTTTGACAATTATTCATATATTTGAGCACACTGAACTGTAACCTTCTATGTCAATGGAAATATCACACCGGGCGGAGAACATGCCGTTCTCTCCGATCCGAAAACTCGCCCCATACGCTGATGAGGCGAAGCGCAACGGCGTTCATGTCTACCACCTCAACATAGGCCAGCCGGATATCAAGACTCCGCAGTGCGCGCTTGATGCCCTGCACCATATAGACAGGGATATACTGGAGTACAGCCCGTCGGACGGGCTGCTGGAGCTGCGCACCCAGATGGTGAAGTACTATGCCGAATACGGCATATACCTTTCTCCGGAGGAGATAATCATCACGGCAGGAGGCTCCGAGGCCGTGCTTTTCGCTTTCCTCGCCTGTCTTGACCCGGGTGACGAGATAATAGTCACGGACCCGTTTTACGCCAACTATATGGCTTTCGCCATTTCTGTCGGCGCTGTCATCAAAAGTGTCAAGACACGTATAGAGGATGGTTTTCGGCTGCCGCCTGTGGAAGCTTTCGAGAAACAGATTACGGAGAAGACCAAGGCCATCCTCATCTGCAACCCCAACAATCCTACCGGATACCTCTACACACGCAAGGAGATGCTCCAGCTGCGCGATATAGTGAAGAAACACAATCTCTTCCTGTTCAGCGACGAGGTCTACAGGGAGTTCATATACACCGGCATGCCGTACATCTCAGCCTTCCATCTTGAGGGGATAGACGACAATGTCGTGCTTTTCGACTCAGTCTCCAAGCGCTATTCCGAGTGCGGCACCCGCATAGGCTGCCTTTGCACCCACAACAAGAAAGTCCATGAGGCTGTGATGAAGTTCTGTCAGGCCCGCCTTTCGCCGCCGCTTATCGGACAGCTTGTGGCCGCCGCATCGATAGATGTCGCCAAGGAATACCTGCACGGTGTCTATGAGGAATATCTTGACCGCCGCAATTTCCTGATAGACGGTCTCAACAAGATTCCGGGGGTTTATTCTCCGATCCCGATGGGGGCGTTCTACACACTTGCAAAACTGCCTGTGGATGATGCCGAAAAGTTCTGCATCTGGTGCCTGAGTGACTTCCGCTACGAAGGCTCTACAGTGATGATGGCTCCTGCTTCGGGCTTCTATACTGAGCCTGGGGAGGGTCGTCAGGAAGTCAGGATGGCCTATGTGCTCTGCAAGGAAGACTTGGCCAAGGCTCTCGTGGTGCTCCAGAAGGCGCTTGAGGAATATCCGGGGAGAGTCTGATGCTATCGGAATATTGTGATCTCGGCCTGCCCTTCATGTTCTTGGAGGGCAGGCCTTGAGTGTAGGCCGAGTTCGGCGGCCTTGAGTCTTGCCGCAAGGACGAGAGCTCCGAGGTCTTCAGCTGTGCTGCAGCGGATCGATACCAGCCCTCTGCCCTCATCTGAGGAGAACTCGGCATCGAGGTCGAGCCTTTCTGCGGAGCGTATGACGGCGTCAAGCTGGGCCTGCTTGACTCTGTAGTCCGGGGCGGTCTGCTCCTGCTGCCCGGAGACCCTGCTCAACAGACTGTCAAGTGACGGGTTGGCGCGCCGTATGATGTTTCTGCCGTGGAGGTATTCGTCGTATTTCTTTTCAAGATAGTTGTCTGCCATGTCCGGAAATTTTGCCAAATATATAAAAATAAGTGTTACCTTCGCAGTGACTATAAAAACGCAAGTATCATGAAATCTCTTAAAGGTACGAAGACCGAGGCCAACTTGGCTGCGGCGTATGCTGGTGAGAGCCAGGCTCGAAACAAGTACACTTATTATGCTTCAAAGGCAAAGAAAGACGGCTATGTCCAGATAGGGGAACTGTTCGAAGCCACGGCTGACAACGAGAAAGAACACGCCAAGATTTGGTTCAAGCTGCTTCATGGCGGTGCTGTTCCGGACACTGAAGCTAATCTTGCTGACGCTGCGGCGGGCGAGCACTACGAGTGGACAGAGATGTACCCTTCTTTTGCCAAGACGGCCCGTGAGGAAGGCTTTGATGAGATTGCAGCTCTCTTCGAGATGGTCGCCGAGATAGAGAAACATCACGAGGAGCGCTACAAGAAACTTCTCGCCAATGTCGAGGGAAAGCTTGTGTTCACACGGGAAGGGGATGCAATCTGGGAGTGCGGCAACTGCGGGCACATTGTAGTCGGCCCGTCCGCTCCGGACGTATGTCCTGTCTGCGCGCATCCTCAAAGTTATTTCCGTCTGGCTGCCAGAAATTATTGATTCCGGCTGCCGCCTGATGAGGAGAGTCCGGACATTGATTTTTACTTTGCTGATGCTCCTGCCCATACGGGTGGGGGCGCAGTTTGTTGATGCTTCAAGCGGGCTGCTCCAGATGCCTTCGGCCGAGATGCAGGACGAGGGCACGTTCATGATAACAAACAATTACCTCAACCGCCATTCGCTTCCCACATCCGGCTGGAGCTACTCCACGTTCAACTACGGGTTCAGCCTCACGTTCTGGAGCCGGTTGGAAGTCGGGTACGTCTGTACGATATTCGATGGCGCCAAGGTTCCCGGAGCCACCGGGCGAGCCCGGATAATGTTCAATCAGGACCGGCATTTTCTGGGACGGTTCCAGGTCTTGAAAGAAGGGGAGTTCGGTCTGAAATGGCTGCCCTCCGTCGTGCTCGGTGTCAGTGACCCGACCACGGCGTCTTCGACCAACGGCTACGTGGACGCTGATGTCGAGGGTGACGGGAACGGATATTTCAACCGCAACTACATAGCCGCCACCAAGCACTTCTCCACTACGTGGGGAGAAGTCGGCGCTCACCTTGCATACCAGTACAACAGACGTAGAGACTATCCGCTCAACGGCCCGGCGGCGGGTCTGACATTTACTCCGGCATTTCTCTGCGACCGGTCGATACTCGACGGAGTCCGTCTCATTGCGGAATATGATGCCAGAACTTTCAATGTTGGGTTCCTTGCATCGATTTGGGAAAACCGTTTTGAAGTCATGTTCGAACTTCAGGCATGCAAGTGGGTCAATTTCGGACTCCGATATAAACTGGGACTTAAATAACAATCTAATCTTCTTTGCAGTATGAAAAAAACTCTGTTTGCCATCGCGGTCATTTCGGCCATGTCTTTACCGGCTTCCGCCCAACAGGCCTTCAACAGCCTTTCTTTCGGTGTTGAAGCCGGCACTACCGGGGTAGGAATCCAGCTCGCCATGCCGCTTGTCACTGACCATCTGGTTTTGACTGCCGGTTTTAACGCGCCTTCGCTTAATTTCAATACCAATTTTGATATTGACCTTGACCAGGTCAATGCAAGCATTTCTGAGGTCAATGCCAATCTTCAGGCCGCCGGGCTTCCAGACAGGATCAACACCCGTTTTGACGATGTCAACCTCGGGCTGAACTCTTCGCTTAATCTTAGCACCCTCAAGGCTGCCATTGAGTTTTATCCTTTCAAAAAGTCGTCTTTCCACTTGACTGCCGGTTTCTTCTATGGGATGAACGATACCTTCATCACAGCTGTCGCGACGACCGACAAGGCTTTCTGGGGCAGTTATACCAGCCTCCAGTCTGAGGTTGATGCAATAAACGAGAGATATAAGGACGTGTCCGGGTACACCCCCGCCGATATAAGTTCTATCCGCGCGAGCGCCCTTGGGCGCACTTATGAGGTCAAAGAACAGGATGGGGCCGGCCGGGTGGAACTGAACCTTGTCCTGCCTCGTTTCCGGCCGTATGCCGCCATAGGTTTCGGGCGCAGCATGCCGAAAGGGCACTTTGCTTTTCAGACCGATCTTGGCGTGTGCTTTGCCCGTCCGCAGTTGAACTCTCCCAATGAGGTGGAATATGACCCGTCAGCAGAAGACCTGCTGGAGGACGTTCCGGATGCGTCTCTGGACTGGCTGCGTTTCTGGCCTGTGCTTTCTTTGCGCCTGATTTATAAGATATTCTGATGTTGAGGACACTCATCTTGTCTGCCGTAATGGCAGCCTTTCTTTCCACGCCATCGCCGGAGTCTGCGACAGAGGCATATTTCTGCACGCGGGAAGGGGCTGTTCTCTCGTATGGGAGACGCCATGCGGATTCCGGCAAGTTGAAGTGGCGTCACGAACTCACGATACTCAAGTCCGCTGTCGGGCCTGACGGTGTGGTCGCTGTCGAATGTTCGTCGCTGTTCACGGACAGCAAGGGGAGGCCCCTCAACGGGGGGCCTGTCCTGTATGGTGCGCAGGTGCTTTCCGGGGGAGAGGTCTGTGCCGATCCGTCCGAGGCCATGGCCTCCGTGCTCCGCAACCGCCTGCCTGACCGGAGCGTGTCTTCCGTGCCGGCCCGCTCTGTGCTGCCCTCATCGCTTTCTGCCGGGACGGTCCTGCCTGATCTGGAGTTCAGCGTCTCGGCGATGGGACTTACCTGGAGGGTCAGGGTCACGGAGCGTAAAGTGCTGCGTGTAGAGCGTGTCGAGACCCCCGCCGGTGTTTTCGACTGTCCGGTGGTCTCGGAACATAAGGTGGAGAAAGGGCCGGGGCGCAACCGCGAGACCACGGCTCTTACCTGGTATGCTGCCGGGGTCGGGATGGTCCGCCATGACACTTACGACAAGTCCGGACGTATCGATACTTCCGAAGTGTTGGAAAATATCCGCTGACATAAGACATGATAAGCAAGACCAATATATTGTACGTTCTGGCCGCCGTCATCTTGGCGTTTCTTTGCAGAGCGCAGGAGTGCCGGGGGCAGGATGCGGAAGAAGCCTGCGTGGCCGTGGCGGCAAGGCTCGTCGAGGCCGGTTATGCGAATGTCCGCTACGCTTTCAACGATGATGTGCTTGTATTCACGATTGAAAATGATTCATATAAGCTTCCCTCAGAAGGCTTTGCTCGGGCTTGCCGTATAGTGGAGGGGGCCGGGCTGCCTATAGACAGGAAAGTGGAGATCATCGGTACTCATCGCCATGTGCCGGAGATCACTCTTTCCTATTCTCCGCGGACCGGGGTGTGGCATGCCACCAGACGTCTGGATGAAGGCTGGGACATGGTCCGGGACGAGGAGATGCAAGCCAGTTCTCTGGGTAAGGTGGATATAGTCATATACCCCCAGATCTCCCTCAAGAACCTTATAATCAACCAGGTCTATCAGTCTCTATGGCAACTTGCCCCGGCACTTGAAGTTTCGCTCTGGCCTGGGATGAAGTTCAGCTATCAGCTGGCTCTACCTATATATAATGACGGCTACGGCTCCCTTTCCTCCAAGGTGCATCCCGGATTTGTCACTCTTTCCCAGAGTTTTCGCGACCCGTGGCACCTCAACATCAGCGGGAAACTGACTGCCGGCGCGTTCTCTGCCAACCGTTACGGGCTCGCTCTGGAGATGCTGTACTATTTTCCGGATGAGCGCTTCTCGCTTGATACGCAGCTCGGACTGCTGGCCAACAGCTACTGGGACGGATTCCGTTTCCACTATAGCAAGGAGCCTTATTTCCGCTGGAATGTGGCCGCCAACTATTATTGCCCGCCTCTCGGGACGCAGTTCACGCTCCGCCTTCAGAAGTTCCTGCTCGGGGATGTGGGGCTGAAGTACGAGATGATCCGCCATTTCCGCCACTGCTCCGCCGGGCTTTATGCCGAGAAGGCACCGGATGCCCAGCTCAACGTGGGGTTCCGCTTCCAGATAGCCCTCCCGCCGTACAACCAGAAACGCCGGGGGTATATCCCGAGGGTGAGGACTTCCGGGCAGATGGGCATGTCCTACAATGCCAACAACGAACAATATTACTATAAGGAGTTCCGCACCGAGGCCTCTGACAATATTATGAGCAAGAATCAATTTAGTCCATATTTTATTGAAAGTCAGTTGAATTTTGTGCGATAAAAATTTTTATTTTTTGTTTTTTATCAGAATTGGAGTATATTTGCCTTTTGAACGGCAATAGGGTCTGACTGGCCCGATGCTGCTCGGGTAAGGAAAGAAATTTATGTTTAATGTTTAATATTCACTTTAAGATGAAAAAACTTTTATCGCTTATCGCGTTGGCCGGCATCTTCGCTGCCTGCCAGCCGGAGGAGCTCAAGACTGCATTCGAAGTTAAGAATGCAAAGGCTGAGATCAACGTAAGGGTTCTGGACATCAGGACTTTGAATACTCCTGCGTCTGTAACTGTGAACTGTGCTGAAGGCAAAGTTGAAGGCAATAAGGTGATCCTCGAAGGAAACCCTGCTCTCGCAGCCAAAACTGTCACAGTAACTGTAACGTACAAAACTGACTATATGTCAGAAAGCAAGACCAGCGATCCTGAGACTGTAAATGTGGCCGCTCTTCGTGCCGCAGGTGAGGCCAAATACGATGTGACTTTTGTCGTAGGTTATCCTGATTCAGAATACACTATCACGTGCGAAAGAACCAAGGAAGGTGTATACGAGACAGAAAAAGAGTACTTTACTCCGAGCGACTCTCATGCCGAGACCCATACTCATGACGGAGGTCTTTGGGTGAGGAACAATACCGAGTTTATCCTTACCGGCGTAGTGACATGGTATTCTTACAATGGAGCCCTCGCCACAGTGAACGAAGGTGTCAAAGACGACTTCAAGACTGTTGTGGAGGATTATGCGAAACTCTTCACATACGGCTATAAGGACGGTAAACTGGTTGGTGAGAAGCATGAACTCAATCTTCAGGTTTCAGCTTACTGCTACTACACTGCTTACCAGATCAACACAAAGGTGACAGGCCGTGAGTACACCGTATATGCCGAGAAAGACGGCAAAAAGGAAGTTGCAGGCACTATCACTGTCAATTCAAATACCTCATCTTCTGCTGAATACGAGGAGAAAGGCGACCCTAACGCACACGGACACTACGTATACGGTCACGGCCATGCCCATGGCCACGGAACTGACAACGCCGGCGGCGGAATCATTCTCCCTGAGTAGTCCTTGGATGCTTTGTTAAACGAAAAAACGTATTAAAGATATGAAACTCAAAGTTATCGCATTGTCTATCGCAATGACTGCGGCCTGCGTTGCCGCAAATGCCCAGACAAGCTCAAAGTGCAGTGATATCTTCGTGGGCGGGGGTGTCGGCATCGCCTCACCGCTTACCCCGGGATTCAACACTCCTGCGTTCTATGCCAACCTTCAGGTCGGCAAGTACATCACTCCGGTATGGGGTGTGAGAGGTGTCATCGGAGGACCCTTCCTCTCTCTTGACGCCAATGATGGCAACGCCACTATGGCTGATGGTTCTGTGAAGGCTTTCAAGAACAAACTTTTCGGAGAACTCAATCTTGACGGAATGTTCAATATCACCAACGTTTTCGCTGATGACCTTGCCAAGTTCAACGTATATCTCTTCGCCGGCCCTACCATGAACTTCTCAAGCGTGGGAAGTGAGTTCGTAGCTTCTTCCGATCAGGCTGATCCGGCTTCTGACGTGTTCCTCGTACAGCCGAATGATGATCTCAAGGTGCGCGTAGGTGCTACCGCAGGTCTCGGTCTCGCTTATGACATCACCAAGTCTTTCGCCCTCGGAGTTGAGGCCCGCTTCGGTATCACCCCTTCAATCTTCGGTGACGCTGACGCTTACCGCAAGGCTGCCGGTACCACCCGCATCGCCCTCAACGGTGTATGGACCATCGGCGGAAAGCATGGCAAGGTTGCACACGCTGCTACCGCCGCCGCTGCTGCCGGCTACATCTCCAAGGAGGCTGCCGAGGCTCTTGCCAACGAGGCTGTAGAGAAGAATCCTAAGATCGTCGAGAAGATCGTCGAGAAGGAAGTCGTAAAGCAGGTCGAGAAGCTTGTCAACAACGAGGTTCCTGCATCTACCGCCATCTTCTTCCAGATCGGCAAGGCTACCCTCACCAGCAAGGACAAGGCCCGCATCAAGCTCTATGCTGAGTCTATCAACAATACCAAGGACAACAGCGTATATGTTGTCAACGGTTATGCTGACAAGAAGACCGGCAGCGCAAGGACCAACCAGAGGATTTCAGAGAAGCGTGCCGAGGCTGTTTACAATGCTCTTGTCGAGGCCGGTGTTGATCCGAGCAGACTTGAGAAGCAGGCATTCGGTGGCGTAGACGCCCTCTTCTTCAACAACGACGTGCTTTCTCGTACCGTCATCATCAAGAAGAAATAATCCAGAAGGATTCATCCAAATATCAAAAGGCCTGGGGGTTCGCCTCCGGGCCTTTTGTTTGTGCTGTACTTTTCATATATTTGCAGTTCAGACTTTTTAGACACTATGAACTGCATTACGAAATTTGAGGAGATCTATCGCAAGTCTCCCGAGGCGATGTCTTTCTGCCCTTACCGGGTATGCCCTGTCGGCGCACATTCTGACCACCAGTACGGCAAGGTTACAGGCTTCGCCATAGATAAAGGCATACATATCGCTTTTTCTCCAAAGTACAACGGGGTGGTCGAACTTGCTTCTCTGCAGTTCGAAAAACGTGCCCAGTGGCACGTGCGTGATGTCTTCGAGACCAGGCGCGGTGACTGGGCAGACTATCTGAGAGGCGCCACCATAGAACTCGGGGCGATTTATCCTCTGCGCAACGGCATCAGCGGCGTCATTGAGGGCAGCCTGCCTATCGGTGGCCTTTCCTCTTCTGCAGCGGTCACCATAGCGTTCATCTCTGCGCTCTGCAAGGTGAATGACATCCATCTCTCTCCGCTTGAGATAATTGAGATAGCGCTCCGTGCTGAATTGAATTATGTCGGAGTCTCTGTCGGCAAACTCGACCAGAGCTGCGAGGTGTACTCCAAGGCCGGACATCTTCTGTATCTTGACACTCTTGACGATACCTACGAACTGATCCCGGCTCCGGACAGCATGAAGCCGTGGAAAGTCGCGATTTTCTTCTCGGGACTTGAGCGGAATCTCGCCGGCAGCAAATACAACATGAGAGTCGATGAGGTGCGCAGTGCAGCTTATGCCTTGAAAGCCTATTCGGGCATGGAATACGGCAAGTTCAACGAGACTTACCTCAGGGAAGTTCCGTTCGAGATTTATGAGACGTACAAGGATCGTCTTCCGTACAATTGGCGCAAACGAGCAGAGCATTGGTATACAGAGTACGACCGTGTGGAGAAGGCTGCCGAGGCATGGAGGCGGGGCGACATCGAAGAATATGGGCGCATCTCCACGGCCAGCGGCGCTTCTTCTATCAACAACTGGGAGACGGGATCCCCCGAACTCAAGACCCTCTATGAGGTGATAGTGCGGCAGGACGGGGTCTATGGCGGCCGCTTCAGCGGCGCCGGTTTCAAGGGCTGCTGTATGGCGCTGATAGACCCGTCCTATGAGGAGAGCATAGCCGCCAATGTCGAGAAGGAGTACCTTGCCGTCTTCCCTCAACTCAGAGGAAAGTATCTTTATTGCGGTTGCAGCACCGCTGACGGAGTGAAATTATGAAATGCCTTATACTTGCAGCGGGCTATGCTACCCGCCTTTATCCGCTGACGGAGAATTTCCCGAAGCCACTCCTCAAAGTAGGGGAGAAGACCATACTTGACTGGCTGATCGATGATCTGCGCCGGTGCAGTGCGGTGGACAGTTTTGTCGTGATTTCCAACCACAAGTTCGCCGATGACTTCCGCCGTTGGGCGCCTGTGGGAGTGCAGGTGGTTGATGACGGTACGTCGACCAACGAGACACGCCTCGGGGCAGTATGCGATATCCGTTTCGCCATTGACAGTCTCCGTCTGGATGATGACCTGCTTGTCATAGCCGGAGACAATGTCCTTGACTTCAGCTTATGTGATTTTGTGGCCTATGCGCTTGATAAAAAGGCTTCATGCATAATGCGTTATGATGAGCCGAAGGAGGAGCGCCTGCACAAGAGCGGTGTCGTGGAGGTGGATTCGGATGACAGGGTCCTGTCCATGGAGGAGAAGCCGTCTAATCCGCGCAGCCACTGGTGCTGTCCGCCTTTCTATTATTATACGGCGGCGGATGCGGCCCTGATCCCACAGGCGATTTCTGATGGTTGCGGCACAGATGCCCCGGGTTCGTTTGTCTCATGGCTTTCATCAAGACGTCCGGTGTACGCTATGCGGATGCCGGGCCGACGGTATGATATCGGAAATCTTGAGAGTTATCGTGACGTTTGCGCGACATATAAGGGTATCAACTGCAAGGAAATTTAAAACAAATTCATTATATTTGCGGTCAATGTATTGCGGGGCAGCCCTATGCGTGACGATATAAACGGATTGAGATCAAATATCGCGAGGCTGATAGCCTTGTACGAAGCGGAGAAGCAGAGAGCCGACTCTCTTGCCGCGAAGCTTTCGGTCAGCGAGGGTGAAGTCTTGAAATACAAAGAGCAGATTACTGATTTGAACCTTCAGATAGATAATCAGCGGTTGATGAGTGCCTTTATGGCTGGCGGAGACAGCGCACAGGCAAAGGAGAAGATCGGCCGTCTGATCAAGGAGATAGACAGATGCATAAAACTCTTGGAGAGCTGATATGGGGCAGAGTGTGAAACTGAAGATAGCCGGCAAGGAGTATTCCCTCACGGCGGCTTCCGAAGAGCAGGAGCAGTTGATGCGTCTCGCGGCCAAGGATGTCAACGAGATGCTTGACAGATTCAACGAGAGATTCGTGGAGACCGACATGGTTGACAAGTTTGCATTTGTCGCTGTCCAGGAGGCTGTAGGGAAGTTTTATATGAAGGCAAGGCTTTCGCAGATGGGAGGGGAGATTTCTTCCCTGTCTTCCGAATTGGAGGCATATCTGGGGGAAGTTGATAAAAGATAGCCGTCAGGCCCATCTTCTGAAAACAACAAGTTCTTCGGAACAGGGTCCACTCGGTCCGGGGATGGCAGGCCCGCTCGACGGGAAGCCAGATACAGAACGGAGCCCAAATCTTATTCAGAGGCTTTTCTGAAAGTTCGGCTGACGGCTTTTGCATACAGTGTCTGCATTGTTATGTGCAGGCACTGTTTTTTGTTGATTATTATTTAATTATATATTATTGTTATGTTGATATACTATATTCTTGCGGCGATTGCCGGCGCAGCTATAGGGGTGGGAGTATATATGCTGATCTCCCGCAAATTGTCTGCCGGTAAGGCCGACGCCATCATAGAGAAGGCTAAGAACGATGCTGAAAATATCAAGCAGCAGAAGATTCTGCAGGCCAAGGAGAAGTTCCTCCAGCTCAAGAGCGAGCATGAAAAGGAGGTCAATGCCAAGAACTCAGAGCTTCGCGAACGTGAAAACAACATCAAGTCCCGTGAGGGCCAGCTCAATCAGCAGGCCGGTGAGTTGAACCGCAGGCAGCGTGATCTCGACTCCCAGAAAGGACAGCTCAATGCTCAGAAACAGAAACTTGACGCCAAGATGGAAGAGTGCGACAGGGTGACGGCTCAGGTCAACAAGGAGTTGGAGAATGTCGCGGGCATGAGCGCCGAGGAAGCGAAGAAAATGCTTGTCGAGAACATGAAGGCTGAGGCCCGCACCGAGGCTCAGGCCTATATCAACGACACCATGGACGAGGCCAGGCTGAATGCCGCCAAGGAAGCGAAACGTATAGTAATCAACACTATCCAGCGTACCGCTACCGAGACCGCCATAGAAAATGCCGTGACGACATTCCCTATCGAGAACGATGAGGTGAAAGGACGCATCATCGGACGCGAGGGCCGTAACATCCGTGCACTTGAGGCGGCTACCGGTGTCGAGATAGTCGTTGACGACACTCCGGATGCTATACTTATCTCCGCCTTCGATCCTGTCCGCAGGGAGATAGCGCGTCTGTCCCTGCACCAGCTGGTCATTGACGGGCGTATCCATCCGGCGCGTATCGAAGAGGTGGTGGCCAAGGTGAGCAAGCAGCTTGAGGATGAGATCCTTGAGACCGGCAAGAGAACCTGCATAGATCTCGGGATTCATGGGCTCAACATCGAGTTGGTAAAACTTATCGGACGCATGAAGTACCGTTCTTCTTATGGGCAGAACCTGTTGCAGCACTCCCGCGAAGTGGCCAACATCTGTGCCATCATGGCAGCTGAATTGGGGCTTAATCCTAAGATCGCCCGCCGTGCCGGTCTCCTGCACGATATAGGTAAGGTGAGCGACAGCGAACCGGAGTATCCTCATGCCATTCTGGGTGCCAAACTTGCAGAGCAGTACAAGGAGCGTCCGGAGATCTGCAACGCCATCGGTGCCCACCACGAGGAGATGGAGATGACATCCATTTATGCTCCGCTTGTCCTTGTGGCGGATGCCATTTCCGGAGCACGTCCGGGAGCCCGCAGGGAAGTGATAGAGTCATATATCAAGCGGCTCAAGGGAATGGAGGATCTTGCAGCTTCATATCCGGGAGTGACCAAGTCGTATGCCATCCAGGCCGGCCGTGAGCTCCGCGTCATAGTTGGTGCCGAAGAGGTTTCTGATGAGCAGGCCGCCCGTCTCTCTGTGGATATTGCACAGCGCATCCAGGATGAGATGACATATCCTGGACAGGTCAAGATCACTGTCATCAGGGAGACCCGTTCAGTTGCTATAGCCAAGTAGGATCATGCTCGGGCTTCTGATATCATTGTCTCTGCTCCAGGTCACGCCGAACGTGACCTGGAAGTCGGAAGTGAAAGAGTCGCCGTCCGGCAGCCAGATTGTGCTCACGGGGGATATCCGTAAGGGGGTGGATCATGTCTATGGTACAGTAGACATCTCATCCTGTCAGGGCAACGACTGTTTCTCGCCGGAGGAGTTTGAGTTTGATCATTATCTCAAATCCTCGTCCGTCCCGTCTTTCGGCGGCGCTTCATCTTCTGTGCAGGCTGCTCCTGCAAGGGTTTCTGAGCCGGCCGCGGTTGTAGCCTCTTTCCCTTCTTCTGCGCCCCAAGGGACACAGACCCCTCTGTGGTCTCTGATACTTGAGGCTATATTGTGGGGATTTGCCATGCTTTTGACGCCATGCGTGTTCCCGATGGTGCCGATGACTGTCTCTTTTTTCATGAAAGGCAGCGAAACTCCTGCAAAAGGGCGTTTCAAGGCTTTCATGTACGGGCTTTTCATAGTCCTTCTCTACACTGTGCCGATTTCTGTCATAATCGGGGTCACGTGGATTGTAGGCGGCAGCGGTGTCACGGCGGACATCTTCAACTGGCTTGCGACGCACTGGCTTCCGAACATCATTTTCTTCTTAGTTTTCATGGTGTTTGCAGCAAGCTTCTTCGGGGCCTTCGAGATCACTCTGCCGTCCAAGTGGACAAACGGGGCGGACAAGAAGAGCGACGGCAAGGGGCTCGGCGGGATCTTTTTTCTTGCCTTGACTCTTGTCCTTGTAAGTTTCAGCTGCACAGGTCCTATCGTGGGGACGGTCCTCATCAAGAGCACGCAGGGAGAGTTTTGGGCTCCGATGGTCACGATGTTTGCGTTCAGTGTGGCTTTCGCCCTGCCGTTCACCTTGCTTGCCCTGTTCCCTTCGCTCCTGAAGAAGCTTCCGAAGAGCGGCGGATGGCTCAATTCGGTCAAGGTGGTGCTCGGCTTCATCGAGGTGGCTCTCGGGCTGAAGTTCCTGAGCGTTGCGGACCAGACTTATCACTGGCACATTCTCGACAGGGAAGTGTATCTGGCGGTCTGGATAGTGGTGTTCTCCCTGCTCGGGCTGTATCTTCTCGGCAAGCTCAGGTTCAAGAATGATTCGCCGATGGAGTACCTGCCCGTCAAGAGGCTGGCCCTGTCCATCGTATGCTTCGCTTTTGTGGTCTATATGATTCCGGGGATGTGGGGCGCGCCGCTCAAGGCTCTCTCAGGCTACCTGCCGCCTTTGGAGACGCAGGATTTTGTTATCTCCGAGGCTTCCGGAGTCGCCGCTTCGGGGCAAGGTGATGTTTCTGGGGATGCCGGTATGCTTACTCTTGCCCACGGGTTGAAAGCTTACGACAATATTGACGAGGCCCTTGCGGCGGCGAAAATCAGCGGGAAGCGCGTGTTCGTTGACATAACCGGACACGGTTGCGTGAATTGCCGGGAGATGGAGGCGCGAGTGTGGTCTGATCCGGAAGTCCTGCGTTCGCTCAGGGAAGATTTTGTGATCGCAGCATTGTATGTGGATGACAAGTCCGCCTTGCCGGAATCCCGCTGGATCACAAACGACAGCGGCAAGGTCCTCAAGGAGGTCGGAAGGGTAAATTCATACATTGCCTTGAAGCGTTTCGGGGTCAATTCCCAGCCGAATTATTTTATATTGGATTCTGACGGCAAAGTGCTGAAAGGCCCTCGGGCCTACAATCTGGATATTGAAGCTTATCTTGACTTCCTTTCCGAATAGGGGAGACAGTTGCTGAAAAAAGCCAGGCCTGCGGAGATGCGGGCCCGGCTTTTTTTATGAGGATGTCCTGTCAGATGGAGGCGATCATCCTTGTGAACAGGTCTGACATCCGTTCTGCGGCCATGTCAGCCTGCTTCACCACGTCATCGCCGTCATTGAAGTTCTTCTCCACGTTGATGAAGTTGGACTTGTTGGTGACAACCGACATTCCGAAGACCTTGATGCCCGAATGCCGCGCCACTATGACCTCCGGAATGGTTGACATGCCGACCAGATCGGCTCCGACCGAATGATAGAAGCGGACTTCGGCCGGGGTTTCGTAGGTTGGCCCTGTGCTTCCGAAATAGACGCCCTTTTTGACAGGAATGCCCATCTCGTTGCAGATGTTCTCGGCCAGTGCCTGGAGTTTGAGGTCGTAGGCGCAGGTCATGTCCGGGAATCTGGGGCCGAATTCATCAAGATTGGGCCCGACAAGAGGATTCGGCATCATGTTGATGTGGTCTCTGATTATCACGAGATCTCCTACCTTGAAGTCCGGGTTGCAGGCTCCTGCGGCGTTGGAGACGAACAGGTATTTGACGCCGAGCGTCTTCATGACCCTTATTCCGATGGTGACAAGGTCCATCGGATATCCCTCATAGTAGTGGAAGCGGCCCTGCATGGCTATGACCTGCTTTCCTCCGAGTTCGCCGAATATGAAATTGCCCTTGTGGCCGACGGCCGTCGAGACTGGAAACCCGGGGATCTGGCTGTAAGGAATCACGGTCTGGTTGATGATCTTGTCTGCGAGCCTTCCCAGCCCGCTCCCCAGCACAATCCCGAATTCCGGGATGCGCCCGCTGATGGCGGAACTTATATGGTCCGCGGCATCATGGATTCTTTTGAGTCTGTCGTCCATATATTAAAGTCTTTTATTGATTCTTGAGAGTACTTTGCGGGCCTGTGAGATGATCTCTTTCTCTCCCTCTATCTCTCTGTGTCTCATCAGGAAGCGTCCGTTGCATATAAGAGAGTCGATGCAGTCGGAGTGTGCGGAATAGACGAGGTTTGCGAGGAACGGGCCGTCGGAAAGGAAAAATGTGTTGTCCGTGTCGATTATGCTGATGTCGGCGCACTTGCCCGTCTCGATTTTTCCGCTGTTGAATTTCAGGGCTTTCGCCCCGTTTACGGTGGCCATGTCGAGAAGTTCGTTGAGTGGGAGGGCCGATGGGTCTTCGCGCCATGCTTTCTGGAAGATGGCGCTGGTTTTCATCGCTTCGAGCATGTCGAGGTTGTTGGATGATGCGCACCCGTCCGTGCCTAGACAGAGGTTGATCCCTGCGTCTCTCATCTCGTTGTACAGAAACTTGTATCCGGAGGCGAGCTTGGCGTTGGAGTTGATGTTGTGTACGCAGTTTACGCCCCTGTCAGCGAGCAGTTCTATGTCGTGGGGGCTTACCCAGAGGGTGTGGGCAGCAACGATGTTCGGGGAGAGTATTCCGAGGCGGTCGAGGTATTCTACCGGACTCAGGCCGCCGTGTGCCGCCTTGCAGTCCTCCACCTCTTTGCGCGTCTCGCTCAGGTGTATGTGGAGGTTGAGCGAGTGTTTCTGTGCGTATTCGTATGCCCAGAGCATCATCTCCTCCCGTACCGAGTAGATGGCATGGAAGGCAATCCCGTATATCAGTCCAGGGGTGTTGCCTGAAAGGAAAGGGGCGCTCTTGGCTTCGCAGTGGGCTTTCTGCCTCTCTGACTCTTCAGGGTCGCCCTTGTCCATTATGTCGTAGCCGGTGGCGATCCTAAGGCCCATTTCTGTGGCCGCCTTGACGGACGCGTCGAAAAACCAGTATTGGTCGTTGAAAGTCGTCGTGCCTGTCCGTATCATCTCTATGCAGGCGACTTTGGTCGCCCAATAGACGTATTCGGCATCCAGATTCTCTTCAGCTTTCCAGATTGTATCGAGCCACTCGGGGAAAAGCATATCTTCCCCGAGCCCCCTCATCATGGACATGGGGGAGTGCGTGTGCATATTGATGAATCCGGGTATAGCAACCTTGCCGGAACAGTCCATGATTTCGATGTCTCCGGCAAGTTCCCAGTCTGCACACGAGCCTGAAGGCTCAATCTTGGATATCAGACCGTTGCTTATGAGTATGTCTTTCCTTGAGCCTTCTAAGGTGATGTCCTTGAGAAGAATGGCGCCCATTAAAAATCTTCGGATTCGAAGTCTGCGCCTTCATCTGGCCTCCTCTGAGGGATCTCGCCGTGGAAGCAATTGTCCCTGATGTAGGCTATCACGTCATTCAGCCCCTCCGCGAACTTCTCGAAGTCTTCCTTGTAGAGGAAAATCTTATGCTTGTCGTAGCTGTAGCTCCCGTCGGAGCCTGTCCTGCGCTTGCTTTCCGTTATCGTGAGGTAGTAGTCTTTGTTGCCCTTCGTGGACTTCACGTCAAAAAAGTATGTACGCTTCCCCGCCCTGATGGGCTTTGAGAAAACATCCTCTCCGTCGCGGCTGTCGAACCTGGACTGGTCATAATCATCTCTGTACATAGCAACTTTTTATTGTTTTAGCTTTGCAAAATTAGAACATTTTATGGATTACTTGCTATCTTTGTGCGTTAATTTTTGTTTGAAAGTATGCTCAACCGCAGAATTCTCCGTACAAAGGTATTCAAGACCATATACAGTTACGCGGAAAATCCCGGTATGACCCTCAAGGAAGCCGAGGCCACTCTCGGGCTTGCCTGCGAGTCGACCAGAGACCTGTATCTGTTTCTCCTCTCTGTAGTCGGCCCGCTCACTGATGAGGCCAGATCCCGCATTGAGGCCGCCAGGGCCAAGTTCAATCCGACGGAGGAGGAGATGAACCCCAACATGAAGTTTGTTGACAACAGCATAACGAAACTCCTTGAGGATGACCCCGATTTTGTGAAGCTTGTGTCCAAGAAGAAGCTCTCGTGGGCGCAGCATGATGTGCTGATACGCCGTCTTTACGAGAGCGTGCGCGAACGCAAATATTTCAAGGAGTATCTTGCCAGTCCGGAAAGCGGCGTCAAGGAGGATGCGAAACTGTGGGTTAAGATTTTCCAACGCGAATTCGAGGACAATGAGGCTTTGGGCGAGATTCTTGAAGAGATGTCGATATATTGGAACGATGACCTCGGATATGCGTTGAGCTGGTGCTGCCGCTCGGTGCGCAGCCTCGGTGACGGTGACAGGTGGAATCTCCCGCCGCTCTATCAGAGTTCACTCTCGGGCAAGGAAAACTACTCTGACGACCGCCAGTTCTCCCTTGCCTTGCTGCGGACGGCTTATGCCGGCTTTGAGCGTTTCTCTTTAGCGGTGGCGGAACTGACGCCGAAGTGGAACCGCGACCGTCTATGCACTACGGACCTCGCCCTTATCGTGTGCGGGGAAGCTGAGGCGGCGGCATTCCCGCAGACTCCGGTCAGGATCATAATCAACGAGTATGTCGAGATATCCAAGTACTACAGCACGCCGGACAGCAGTTCTTTTGTCAATGGCTTGCTGGACAAGTTGATAAATAAACATTAATAATTAGAAGAAATGATTTCAACCGTTTTGCAGACTGCCGCTCCGGCAGCCGGAGCAGGCAGCAGCCTCTCCATGTGGATAATGCTTATCCTCATTTTTGTCGTCATGTGGTTTTTCATGATCCGTCCGCAGCGCAAGCAGCAGAAGGCTCTTGAGGAAATGCGTCGTTCCCTGAAGAAAGGCGACAAGGTTGTGACCGCCGGCGGCATCTATGGCGTCGTGGCTGATGTCGATGACCGTACCGTACTTGTAAAGGTTGACGGTGAGGTGAAACTCCGCGTGGACAAGTCGTCTATCCAGAAGGACATGTCCGACCAGGCTCCTGCCCAGCCTCAGCAAAAGAAGTAGCGTAAGGTGAAGAGCCACTGGATACAGTTACTGCTCTGCCTTCTCCTGTCGGCCGGCATCTGGCTCATTCACAATCTGTCCCAGACTTATGTGAATATCGTCAGCATGCCGGTTGTGGCTGAAAGCAACCTGCCGGGTCATGCCGGGGTTTCCTCCTCTGATGCGACCATAACGGCTCAGGTCAAGGCCACCGGTTTCCGGCAGGCCAAACTTTCGCGCCGTCACCGCCGCGCGAAGGATGTCGTCTTCGATGTCTCTGATTTCCGGCAGGAAGGTGACAACCTCTACATGATACCTGTATCCAACCTCTACAAATACGCTTCCGCCATATTCGGCGACGGAGTCTCCGTCGAGTCTTTCGTCTCCGAGGCCCCGAAGTTTGTTTTCCAGGAAGTGGGCTACAAGAAAGTCCCGGTCCGCAAAGTGCAGGCCTTGACTTTCGAGTCCCAGTACATGCCGTTGCACCCGATGAGCGTGAACCCCGATTCTGTGCTTGTCTATGGTGAGCCTTCGCGGATAGAGAGCATAGACTATGTGCTTACCCGGCCGATTGACCTTTGGGGGCTGAGGAACAGCGTCCATGGAACTGTGAAGTTGGAAGTCCCTTCTGGCGTGCGGCTCTCGGATACTCAGGTCGTCTATTCGATGGAGGTGTCCAGATATGTGGAGACAAGCGCTGCAGTGGACATCCAAGTGAGGAATGTGCCGCGTGGTCTTGATCTGGTGGTGCTGCCGCCGGAAGCGAAGGTCGTTTTCCGGACTGTGTTCCCTGTCGGGACAGACCCGGCCCAGAAGTCGGTGTTCTATGTCGATTACAATGATTTCGCCAATTCCATCACCGGCCGTTGCATCCCGAAGGTGGAGGGTTTGCCTTCCGGAGTCATATCCTGGAAGATGTCGCCCGAGGCGTTTGACTGCATAGTCAGGACTTCAGCGCAATGATGAAGACTATCCTTGTCACAGGACCTATAGGCAGCGGCAAGTCAGAGGTGTGCCGGTATCTGGCTTTCTGCGGCTGGCCGGTATATGACTGCGACTCCCGCACCAAGGCTCTTTATTCTTCAGTACCCGGGCTGAAATCCCGTATTGAGACGGCTCTGGAAATCGAATGGAAAGATATCGGAGTCATCTTTACGGATGACCGCCGCCGGGTCTTGTTGGAGAATATAGTTTATCCGCTTGTGGCTGAGGATATCCAGTCTTGGAAGGCGGAGCAGTCTTCGCGTCTGCTGTTTGTCGAGTCGGCACTTGCGCTGGACAAGCCTCAATTCGACGGCCTTTATGACGCTGTTCTTCTTGTGACGGCGGACAGGCGCCTGAGGGAGGGGAGAAATCCGGCTGCGGCAGTTCGCGGCGCCTTGCAGTCGTTTGACCTTTCCAGGGTGGATTATATTATAGAGAACAATTCGAGTATAGAAGATTTACATACTGAAACAGATAGATTATTATGCAGACTGATTTGAGTAAAATACTGGCTGTCGCAGGACAGCATGGACTTTATGAGTACGTGGCACCTGCCCGCAACGGGGCTATTGCAGAGAGCCTTTCAGACAGGAAGAGGACCAGTTTCGGCGCTACGAGCCGTATAACTTCCCTTGCCGACATAGCCATATATACGAGCGAGGGAGAGTTGAAACTCGCAGATGTTTTCCACGCTATCAAAGATGCGCTCGGTGATGCTCCGGTTCCGTCCTCAAAGGCTCCGGCTGCCGAAGTGACGGCTCTTTTCAAGAAGGCTGTGCCGAACTACGATGCGGACCGTTTCTATCTTTCGCACATGCGCAAGGTTCTGGACTGGTATGACCAGATTGTGAAATATGCATCTCTTGATTTCGTAAAGGAAGATGAGCAACAAAGCTCAACAGAAGAGGAGGCTTAGGGCTGTAACACTTGGGTGCTCCAAAAATACTGTGGACACGGAGCATCTGCTTGCGCAGTTGCCGGAAAGTGACTTCGAGATTGTAGAGGACGGCCCTGCAGATTGTCTTCTCGTCAATACATGCGGCTTTATCGGAGACGCCAAGGAGGAATCCGTCAATGCTGTCCTTGAGGCTGTCGCGGCCAAAGACCGCGGAGAGGTCGGGGAGGTGATAGTGTTCGGCTGTCTCTCGCAGCGCTATGGTGCGGAATTGCGGGAGGAGATTCCGGAGGTTGACGCATGGTTCGGGGCGCGGGAGCTTGCTCCTGTCTTGAGACATCTTGGTGTGAATCCGGGAACTTCCACGGCACGCCGCATGCCTTCCGGAAAAGGCTATGCATATCTCAAGATTTCCGAGGGATGTGACAGGCGCTGCTCATATTGTGCCATACCATTCATCCGGGGAGCTCACCGTTCCGTCCCGATGGAGGCCCTTGTGCAGGAAGCGCAGGCTCTAGCTGCCGGAGGTGTCAAGGAACTGATACTCATTGCTCAGGATACGACCTACTACGGCTTGGATCTTTACCATAGGCGGGCTCTTGCGGAGCTGATAGGACGGCTGTCCGACATAGACGGGATAGAGTGGATCCGGATCCATTATTCGTATCCTGCCGACTTCCCGGATGACGTGCTTCAGCAGATGGCGGACAATCCCAAGGTGTGCAAGTATCTGGACATTCCGCTTCAGCACATATCCGACGGGGTTCTGGACAGGATGCACCGGAATGTAGACGGGGCGTGGACCAGAGAACTGATATCCCGGCTGCGTGCCCGCGTCCCGGGGGTGGTTCTGCGTACAACCATGATAGTGGGCCATCCCGGCGAGACTCCGGAGCAGTTTACTGAACTTCTGGATTTTGTCCGCGAGGCTCGTTTTGAGCGTCTCGGCGCGTTCACGTATTCGGAGGAAGAGGGGACATACGATGCATCGCATTTCCCGGATGACGTGCCTCAGGAGGAGAAGCAGCGGCGTCTCGACGAGCTTATGTCTCTCCAGTGCGGGATTTCCTACCAGTACAACCGTTCCCGTATTGGGGGTGTGGAGCGTGTTCTAGTGGACGAGGTGATGCCTGACGGCACTCTTGTCTGCCGCAGCCAGTACGAGAGCCCCGATGTTGACGGGGAGATATTGGTGAAGGGCGCACCGGCCTCTGTCGGCGAGTTCATCACCGTCAAGATCACGGGGGCGGAAGAATATGACCTGGAAGCAGAGCGAGTTCTCTGATTTCTTGTTATATTTGCGGTGTACTGAAACACCCGTTATGACCGACAATGACCGATTAGTTGATCTTGACAAGGTCGTGGCGACAAAATTCAAGGGGAAGAAGATCCCCGGGTTTGTCGTCAGCTTTCTCAAGAAGTTCATACATCAGGATTTTTTGAACTCTATCCTCTCCGATGATTCGGATGGGGTGGAGTTTTGTGAACATACTCTCAACAGGATGGGGGTGACCCTTGAGGTGGAGGGGCTTGAGAATGTGCCTGCCGACGGGACTCTCTATACCTTCGCTTCCAATCATCCGCTCGGTGGAATTGACGGGCTGGCTTTATGTTCGATTATCGGACGGCATTTCGGGGAGGTGAAGATGCCTGTGAACGATTTTCTGATGTACATCAAGCCTCTTGAGCCGCTGTTCATTCCGGTCAACAAGACCGGTTCGCTTGCAAGGAACCTTCCGACCATGCTGGACAGCGCATTCCGTTCGGATGACCAGATCTTGATATTTCCTGCCGGGATATGCTCGCGGCGGATTGGCGGGACAGTCCAGGATCTTCCCTGGACGAAGACATTCATCACCAAGAGCAGGGCCACGTCCCGGGAGATTGTTCCTGTACACTTCATCGGGGAAAACTCCAGTCGTTTCTATCGGGTGGCCAATCTGTGCAAGGCACTGAAATTGAAGTTCAATTTCGCCATGCTCTTCCTGCCTGACGAGATGTACCGTGCACGTGGTTCGCATTTCAAGGTGGTTTTCGGGAAGCCGTTGCCGGCCGGGACATTTGACAGCAGCCGCACGCCTTTGCAGTGGGCTTCATACATAAGGGAAAAGGTTTATCAATTGCAATGAAGACATGGAGAAGATCATAGACCCGGTGAGCGTTGACCTGATCAAGGCCGAGCTTACGCCAGACAAAAAGCTTTGCGATACCAACAAGGCCGGCAACGAGATTTATGTCATTGACGGCAATGATTCTCCTGATGTGCTGCGTGAGGTGGGGCGTCTGAGGGAGGAGTCGTTCAGGCAGGCCGGCGGCAGTTCCGGTCTCTCTCTCGATCTGGATGAGTTCGACACGATGGACCGGCCCTACAAGCAGATAGTCATCTGGGATCCGGAGGCACAGGCCATCATCGGCGGATACAGGTATATTCTCGGGCCTGATGTCAGACTTAAGGCTGACGGTCAGCCGAATCTGGCTACCTCCCACATGTTCCATTTCTCGGACAAGTTCATCAAGGACTATCTTCCGCATGTGATTGA
The DNA here is from genome assembly GCA_002439095.1 of Bacteroidales bacterium UBA6431. Classification (GTDB taxonomy): domain Bacteria; phylum Bacteroidota; class Bacteroidia; order Bacteroidales; family UBA932; genus Cryptobacteroides. Next base: position 26,745 of record DJOT01000004.1, read on the forward strand.
ACTCGGGCGCTCGTTCGTGACCCCGGCCTATCAGAGTTCCAAGGCCGGGGCCAAGGCCATATATGCTTTGGATAACCTTTGGGACGGCATAGGCTCTGTGATGATGCAGCACTCCAACATCATCTATTTCTTCGGCAAGATAACGATGTACCCTTCGTATGACCGCTCTTGCAGGGATCTGATTCTGCATTTTCTGTGGAAACATTTCGGTGATGACGAAAATCTTGTCCGTCCCTACAGTCCTATCATGCCTGAGCTTGACGGGCGTATCATGGATTTGATCCTGCGTGATGAAGACTTCAAGTCTGACTACCGCAACCTCAAGGATGCGGTACGCAAGCTCGGGTGCGGTATTCCGCCGCTTGTGAATTCGTACATGAATATCTCGCCGACCATGAAGATGTGCGGTACGGCAATCAATGATGAGTTCTCGGATGTAGAGGAGACGGCAATACTCGTGTGCTTCAATGAAATGTATGCCGACAAGCGCGACCGTCACAAGGAGCCTTATCTCAAGCAACTGATGGATAACCTTTTCGAGCGTTTTCCTCATCTCAATAGGGAGATCGCCGAGCGGCTTTCTCTGCGCAAGGACGAGACGAGAAGCAAAGCATTCTCCAATATCATGGAGAAAATCAAAAAGAAATAGGGGAGAGACCGTAAGCCGGTTTCTGTTTTATTCTGCCATTTATCTTCGCAACCTACCCCCCGGCATCGGACGGGCAGTCCTCATTTGCCGGTATATTTGGTTTTGCAAGTCCCGGAGCCGTCCCCGCAAGGCATCGCTGCCATTGCGTCGTGAGCTCTTGCCTCACGTTTTCACCCTCGCCTTTCGGCAGTCATTTTCTGTTACGGCTGGCGTAAAGTTGCCTCTACCTGCGCTTTCCGCAGCGGGATGCCCTGTCTTGTCCGGACTTTCCTCTCATTTGAGCGGCAGATCGTCCCTCCCTTATTTCAAAGTGTAAAGATAAGAAGTTGTTTTGAATTTATGATTACTCAATGTTGTGGCTGAAGTCATTTTTGTAGACCAGGGCCGCAACCATGAGCCTGCAGACCATCCCACACCTCTATACTTAGCACCCCGTTTCCTCGACTTTCCAGGCGTCGAGGGTGCGTGTCTGTGAGGAGATGTTGACGCCGACCTTGACGCAGGCACCGTCAGCCTTGTAGGGGATGAGGTAGCCCTTGTCATCGATCTGGCGGAGGGCCTGGTCAGCGGAGCCGTCGAGCTTGAACTCGAAGACGTAGGTCCTGTCCTTGGTCCAGCATACGGCGTCGGCCCGGCCGGCGGCTGACTTGACCTCGGCTCGGATGTAGTAGCCCAGGAGAGAGAAGATGAGGTAGATGATGGTCTGGAAGTGCTTCTCGGTCTTGTTTTCAAGGTCATAAGGTATGCCGGCGAGGAAGGACTGAAGCCGCTCCATGGCACCATTGATGTCGTTGGTTTTCAGGGCTTTGTTGAACTGCAGGACGAATGAGGCGCTCATGCCTTCGGAGCCGCGGTAACTGTTGAGCAGGCCCTTGAGGAAGCCCTCGCGTACTTCCCGGTTGGGGTAGCCGAGGGTGTAGGAGTCGTCTTCCGGACAGTAGGCTTTGATGGTGAGATAGCCTGTCTGATAGAGGAGAGGAAGGATGCTGTCGGTGAATTCCGGGGAGATGTCGAAGTCACTTTGCGCTATTTCTGTCATCCTGTCAAGGAGGTTATCTTCAACGGGGGTTTCACGCAGCCGCTCTGTCAAGAATGTGGGAGTGGCAGTGTTGAACCAATAACTGCCGAACATTTTGTCAGACAATGAATTGAGGAGGCTGAACGGATTGTATATGTCTTCGGATTTGGCGCAGAAATGGTAGCCGTCATAGTTACTTTTGAGTTTGGAGAGCAGCTCCTCGGCTGACAGCCCCAGTTCATCCGCCATTTCCTGCACAGGGGCGCTCATCCGGGTCTCCAGCTCGCTTTGGGATATGCCGCAGATGGCTGAATATCTTGGCATCATGGAGATGTTCTTAAGGTTGTTGAGCTCGCTGAATATGCTGAGCTGTGCGAACTTGGTGATGCCGGTGATGAAGACGAACCTCAGATACGGATCGAGGCTCTTGATGGGGCTGTAGAAGTTCCTCATTATCTGGCGCATCGGGGAGAGCCTCTCCTGGTTGTTTACAACGTCCAGAAGCGGGGCGTCGTACTCATCTATGATGACCACGGCCTTCTCGCCGGTCTGTTTGACAGCCCTTTGGACAAGGCCCTCGAATCTTTGATTGATTTGAGTTTCGGTCTCGACTTTTCCGTAGATTTCTTCGTATCGGTCGAGTTTCAGGCTCAGTTCGCTTAACAGCTGCTCCTCGTCAAGGTGCTTTGCCGTGGACATGTCGAAGTGGAACACGGGATGCTTAGGCCATTCTTTCTTAAGCCTCCCGGCCTCAAGACCCTCGAACAGCTCCTTGTCTCCGGCGAAATAACTGTGTATGGTGGAGGAGAGCAGGGACTTTCCGAAACGCCGCGGTCGGCTGAGGAACACATAACTGTAGTTTTCCGCCAGATCGTGGACATAGCCTGTCTTGTCGATGTATAGGTAGCCTCCATCGATTATCTTGTCAAATGTCTGCACCCCTATCGGGTACTTTATCCTTTTCTCCTCCATAGCCGTAGTCAAATGATGTCCAACTCCCAAAGATAACGAATATTCCTGAATGCCGTGGCATCGCCTGCTACAACTGCAACATGGGGATGCCGACATTTGGCAGTGAGCCGGAATATATTTGCACCATGAAGAATTTATGCTGAAAAAAATTAAATGACCCAATATGGACTTGATAGGGGGGGGGAGAAAACAGGTATCTTGTGCGTTCAACATTAATTCAATTTTATATGGAAAGCATTGAAAATTACAAAGACTACTATCTGGAGATGGCCGGCGAGGGAGATGTGCTCCCTGTCGAGTTCTCCGTCAAAGAATTGCTTGATTACAATTTTGGTCACAATTTTGGTCTGTATGACTGGTCAGACGATGAAAAGATCAATCTGATAGATGCTATGATCTCTGACTTGAATGACTATAAAGATGAGTTGAAAGCAGGTCGTGGCTGATTAAAAGCGAAAGCCTCGTGTCATCTACGGTGTATGGTCGAGGCATGAGCACCTGATAGTTGTCAATAATGTATGTGATTATGAAGAAACATTTTTTCGACCCTTTTGTGGGGGAAAACTATTCTGCAGGAATCAGGGGCAAGAAGATTCTTGTAGTCGGTGCCAGTTTTTACTGTAATAACACGCAGTGTCAATTCTTTAATGACTGTACAGATGTGTTAAAAAAGGATTCGAGTGTATATGATACTCGATGTGAATATAGTGGTGGATATCCTCTTAGGCAGGAACCGAAGAATAATATAGGTCAGCATTATCGTGCTTATGAGGTTTTCGGAAAATTTATGCGGGAGAAGATATCTGGAGATGCTTGTTATGATGATGTGTGGAATCGTATGGCCTTTACCAATTATGTCCAGTTCTTTCTTCCTGCGAATGATGGAAATTTCAGGCCTACATATTATTCTGATTCTTCAGATCGAGATTTTGATGCCTTTATTGAGATTGTCAAGGAACTTTCTCCTGACATAGTGATAGTATGGGGTTGCGCTATCGCTAGTGCCGTGAAAGAAGACAATAAGTATCTTGTTGATAATAGTAAGAAAGAACTTGAGGATACAGAATATTATGTCTGTCACATCAGGGTACCTGGGGTGGATCATGATGTCGCCATCATCAACCCGTATCATCCGGTCTCTCCGAAATGGTGGTCTAGACTTTCAGATTTTGAAAAATACCTCCTTGGAGAACTGACTAGGGCTTGATATATAATAATTTGAGGTCCCAAGACGTTTAGACTTCCTTGCCTTGGTGGCGGGTAAGCTTCTGATTCACAGTGCAAAAGCAAAAGTGCCTACCAGTAAAACGTGATAGGCACTTTGCGTATAAAGCTGTTATTCAGCGAGTTGCCTGCCACCGGCAGTGATCGATGCCTGCCACCGGCAGTGCCAGTTTCTGCCACCGGGCGAGACCGGTTCCTGCCACCGCTCAATCAAAGCCCGAGTTCCTAGCAACAATCACTGCGACCCTATTTCAGCGTCTTGCGCAGCGTCAGTTTGCGAAGGCCCCTGATGCCTTTGACTACGCTCCGGGCGTTGCGCTCCGCGCCGATCTCGGAAGAGTGAGTGTGGTCGCCCTGGAAGTGTTTGTCCGCTTCTTCCTTGGACAACTTGTCGAGGGCGGATGCGGAGATCTCATTGAGATCGATGAACCAGGCCCCGGTCTGCTCGGCGGCCTCGCGGCTCCACTCCTTATAATCTTTTTCTCGGATGATCCTGCCGTTTTCGTCGCGCATGTTGCGCGGGGTGATGCTCATGACGATAGGGATGGCACCCTTCTCCTTGGCATCGAGGCAGAATTTGCGGATATACCAGCCGAAACTGTAGATTCCCTCGTTGAGTCCGGTCGGCTCCATCTTCATCACCTCCTTCTCGTTGCCGTTGCCCTTAAGTTCTCCGCGGGCCTTGCCTGTGTTGATCGGGCCGCCGTCGTTGTGCCCGAACTGGATCAGCACATAGTCTCCCGGTCGGAGCTCGTCATAGACCACGTTCCAGCGGCCCTCATCAAGGAATGTCCTCGCGCTGCGGCCTGCCTTGGCATGGTTGTCAACGGATATCTTCTTGGGGTTGAAGTATTTGCTTATGACCTGTCCCCAACCTACTTTGCCGCTCGTCGCTGTGTCGTCAATCTTTCCGGTGGAGTCTCCGATGATGAAAAGCACCGGTTTGCCTTCCTGCCTGGCAGCGCTTTCGTAGTGCTTCTCCGGAAGAAGGTAAGATGACAGAGCGATGTCCGGGCGTTTGCGGAGTTCCTGCGCGAAGGTCTCAGCGTTGATCACGGCGCCGAATGATGACGGGTGGATGTTGTCGCTGTAGTAGAGATAGTCCACTTTGGCGGAGTCGAAGACGTTGTTGTATTTGTCGCAGATGGCTGCGTTGAAGTCGATGAACGGTACGCCTTTTTCCTCTGCGATGGCTTTTATGACTTCAGTCTTGTCTGTGCTCGGATGTATCTTGCCGTCCTCCCCGCGGCCCTTGCGGGATGTCAGTGAGAGAAGCAGCGGATTGGCGCCGCGTGCACGGATCTCATCGATATAGATGCGCAGGTACTCGCCGTAGGTGTAGATCCTCTCGCGGGTACCGTTGCCCGGGAGTATCACTTCAGTATACTCCTTGCCGCTTCCCGGAAGAATCCCTCGGAAGCGTCCGTCTGCCATCTCGCGGCCTCCGGTCCTGTCGTTGTGGCCGAGCTGGATGATGGCCCAGTCTCCTGGCTTCATCGCGTGCAGGGCGGGGAAGAGCCAGTTTTTGTAGAACGAGCGGGTGCTCTCACCTCCAAGGGCGTGGTTCTCCACCGTTATCCTGTCTGTGTCGAACCAGTTCTGGATGAAGTATCCCCAGCCCCACTGCCCGTTGCTGCCGTTGCCGTCGACTTCTGTGCGCATGGTGGAGTCCCCGAGCAGGAAAAGCACCGGATTATTTCCTTTGCGGTGTGATCCTGGCACTGGACGTTCAGTGTAGTATTGGTTGAGACTGTCGAGTACGGGGCCGAATTCAGCGCCCGTAGCCTTGGCGAGTTCACGTGCCTGAACCGGGATCCTGCGGGACTCGGCGTCAGGATCGAGTATGCCCGTCTGGGCAAAGCAGGCAGCCCCGCTGAGGAGCAGGGCTGCACTGAATATGAGTTTGATTTTCATGTCAATACTTGAGGTTAACGACTTCTTCAAGGTTGCCGTTTACAGGGACTACGGTGAAACTGTAGCTGTTCGCCACGGTCTCGTCGATGATGTAGCGCGGGTTGATCGGCGCTCCCCATGAGTTGTCGCCGCCGATGCCCATCATCACCTTGTCGATGCAGAGTTCGACATAGTCCCGGGGCTTGATGTCGTTGATGTGCGTCTGGCGTCGGCCGTTGGTCACATCGACATCCTGGTTGTCGTAGTAGTTGATCTGTGCCGGGTGTCCGCTCTCCGCCGAGTCGAAGTCCTCCACGGAGTTGCGCAGTGCGTTGAATTCGAGGCTGCCGTCCGCCAGCACGGCAAGGCCCTTGCCGGAGTCGTCCGTGAAAGCGGCCCAGCGCACATCGGTGCGGTGTCCGTTTTCCTGCGGGCGGATGTAAGGGAAATACATCTGTTCGGCTGTGGTCTCGTACACACCAAGTAGCGAGCCTGTCTTGCGGTCCCAGTAATTCTCTTCAGGGCCACGGCCGTAGTAGCTGACGTTGTGCAGGGAAACCGGAAGCCTGAGCCTCAGGCCGATGCGCGGGAGGGTAGGCAGGTCTTTCCCGGAAGCGGCCTGTACGGCATCCAGAGTGCTGCTGACGCGCACCGTCCCGTCGGGACGGACAGTGTATGTCACGGTGAAATCACGGCCCATCTGATGGTAAACCGCCTTCACGACGGCGGCGCCGCCCTTGACACGTCCGCTCAAAGAAGTCACATTGAACTCTTTGGACGCTTTCTTCCAGCCTTCTGAGCGGATCGGGAGGCGGTTGCCGTAGTCGTTGTCGGTAGGGCCTCTCCAGAAGTTCGGCCTGAATCCGAAGCCCTTGTCGATGTACTCGGTTCCGTTGACCTTGTATGAGACCACGCCGCCTTCAGCGCGGTCAAACACGAATTCCACTGAGGTTCCCTTGACCGTCAGCGAAGTGCCGTCATCGCTGATATTGAACTTGCCCTTGACTACCGGGGCGGCCGGTTTGCTGCCGTCGAGGCTCAGTCCGAACTGTTCGTATCCCGCCACATGGCCCTTAGGAAGTCCGAGGCTGGAGTTGCGCACGACCGCCTTTACGGTGAGGAGATACTCCACTCCCGGCTTGCGCTCTCCGATTCTGAACGGTATGGTGGCTATGCCGCTCTGCTCCGGTTCCACGTCCGGGCCGGCAAAGGTGCCGCTGTCGATCACCTCGCCGTCGGCTGTGACCTCGAATGTGTAGTCGTACTCGTTAAGGTTGGTGAAGAAGTGGCGGTTGGTGATCATTATCTTGCTCTTGGAAAGGTCTTCCGGCTCGAAGAGGAAGTTCTGGTACACTTTCTTGACTTCGGTCAGAGCAGGATGAGGCTTCCTGTCAGGGGAGATGAGGCCGTTGCAGCAGAAGTTGCCGTCGGACGGGGTGTGGTAGCCGAAATCCCCGCCGTATGCCCAGAAGCCTCCGTCACGGTCCACCCAGAATCCCTGGTCCACCCAGTCCCAGATGTAACCGCCCTGCAGCTGGCGTGCGTTGTAGAACACATTCCAGAGATCAACCAGATCACCGGTGCTGTTGCCCATGGAGTGGGCGTATTCGCAGGCGATATAGGGTTTTGTGAGTTTGCGGCTGTCCATGGCTTCGAGCCTGGATTCGCTCGGGTACATCGGCCAGATGATGTCAGAGTCGCTATTGCTGCCGGCATCGCCGTAGACTATGGGGCGCATCTTCTCCTTGGCGCGGAGGACATCGTAGCAGTTGTAGAAGTTGACGCCGTTGCCGCACTCGTTGCCCAATGAGAATATCACCACGCAGGCGAAGTTCTTGGTGCGCTCGTACATGTTGAGCTCGCGTTCGAGCTGGAGCGGGTAGACGCTCGGATCATTGGCGAAGCCCCTCCATCCGTGGCTTTCGACGTTTGCTTCGCTGCACACGTAGAAACCGTACTCGTCACAGAGTTCGTAGAAGCGGCGCTGCTGCGGATAGTGGCTGGTGCGGATGGCGTTGATGTTGTGCTGCTTCATTAGGTCGAAGTCCTTGCGCATCACCTCTTCGGACACCACGTGTCCGCTGTACGGGGCGTGCTCGTGGATGTTCACTCCCTTGATCATCACACGCTTGCCGTTGATGTAGTAGTTGGTCCCTACGATGAACGAACTGCGGAATCCCACCTTGTGGGAGGTGTATTCTATGGTCCCGTCAGGGTTGGTGAGCGCGAGCAGGGCGGTGTACAGCGACGGCTTTTCCGCGCTCCATGCGTCCACGTTCATCACACAATGGCTGAACTGCACGTAGTCACCTGCGGTGAGATCGTCTCCTGTCGGGTCTATGTACGCCTTGCGGCTCTCGCTCCAGATGGTCTTGCCGGCGGGGTCGAGCAGGCTGAGGTTAAGTTTGACCTTGCCCGTGGCGTCGCCGAGGTTGGCGAGTTTGACCTTGTAGTCGAGCATGCCGTGCTTGAATGTAGGGTCGAGAGGAGATTCAACTACTATGTCACGGATGAGAATCTGCGGGCGGGAGGTCAGGTAGACGTCCCTCTCTATGCCGCTCACCCTCCAGAAATCCTGGCACTCATAGTAGCTTCCTGTGGACCAGCGGTGCACCTCAAGGGCGAGCAGGTTCCTGCCCGGCTGGAGGAAAGGGGTGATGTTGAACTCGGCCGGGTCTTTGGAGTCTTCGGTGTATCCGGCCTTCTGGCCGTTGACATATAGCCAGCAGGCGGACTTCACGCCTCCCAGCTGGAGGAAAATCTCCCGTCCGTCCCAGTCGGAAGGCACTGTGAACCAGACTCTGTATGCTCCTCCCGGTATCTTCTCCGGGAAGGCCGGCTCTTTCTTGGCGCCGGTGTCCGGATTCATCTCAAAAGGGGAGTTGACATAGATCGGGGTGCCGTAGCCGTTGAACTCCCAGTTGGCCGGGACGGCGATGCTTCCCCAGGCGGAGTCGTCATAATCAGGACTCCAGAAGTCCTCCGGGAGATCCCGGAAATCCTCGGCGTAGGAGAAATTCCACGCCCCGTTGAGGCATTTGTAGTATTCAGAGTCGGAGTAGTCGCCCCCGAGGGCCTTGTCGCGGCTGCCGAAGAGCATGTAGTCGGCGTGCGGGTATTCCTTGCCCCATGCCGGCACGGAGCGGTCTTTCCACTCGTCCTGGGCTGTGGCTGCCACGGTCATGGCCATGAGGGCCATAAATGTCAAGATGGTTCTCTTCATCGGTTATCAGTTTTTGTTGATTGTTATCCTTTTATACTTATGTTGAAGCCTTCATCCAGAAGCGGCTTCACCAGCTGCCTCATCTGTTGCTCCGTGAATTTCTCCAGTCCCTGCTGAGGTGTCGGGCGGGCTATGGTGTAGACCATGATCTCGCGAGGGTGCAGTTCCCTAACGATTTCCATCCATCCGTCCAGAACCTCTGGACTCGACGAGTCGAAGTCGCTGCTCTTCAGAAACATGGTCTGGAGGACAAAGTCCCCCTTGAACTGCTTGAGGGCTTCGGCCACGAGCAGGGGATTATATCCCGGGGCGGGCCTGTTGATGCGCGCGGCCAACTCGGCTGTAGGCGCGTCGATCTTCATTATAGGGTTGTCCACCTTGCGCAGCGCCTCGAAAATTGCCGGGATGTGAACCCTGGTGGCATTTGAGAGCACTGAGACGGCGGCTTCCGGATAGTAGCGGTCGCGCAGGGTGATGGTGTCGTCGATTATCTGAGGGAACTCCGGGTTGAGGGTGGGTTCTCCGTCTCCGGAGAATGTGATGGAGTCAATCCCGACGCCTTCGGCACTCAGCTTGCCGAGTTTCTCTTCCAGGGCTTCCCGGACATCGGCTGCGGACGGCAGTTTCTTGTCTCCAAGGCCGTCTCGATTCCATCCGCATTCGCAGTAGATGCAGTCGAAGTTGCAGATTTTGCCTTTCTGCGGCAGGAGGTTGATGCCTAACGACGAGCCGAGCCGGCGGCTGTGTATAGGACCGAAAACAGTATCTTCCCTTAACATGTTCCTAGAATTTTCCGTCTTTGTTGGCCTCCTCTATGCTTTGGTAGAGGTAGGTCGGGTAGTTGCCGTTGAAGCAGGCCAGGCACAGTTCGCTGCGGTGTCCAGCTTCGTACAGAGCGGCTTCGGATAGGAAGGCCACGGAGTCTGCGCCGAGCAGCTCCTTCACTTCCTCGATGCTCTTGTGGGCGCAGAGCAGCTCCTCGTAGGTGGAGATGTCCACCCCGTAGAAGCACGGACGCTTGATCTGCGGGCTTGCGATGCGCAGGTGCACTTCCTTCGCTCCGGCTTCCTTGAGCATCTTCACTATGCGTCTTGATGTGGTGCCGCGCACCAGGGAGTCGTCGATGAGCACGACTCTTTTTCCCTGGACGATGGTCTTGACGGCGGACATCTTCATCTTCACGCCTTTTTCCCTGAGTTCCTGGGACGGCTGGATGAAGGTGCGGCCGATGTATTTGTTCTTGATGAGTCCCATCTCGTACGGCAGGCCGGCGGCTTCCGCATAGCCCATCGCGGCGCTGAGGCTCGAATCAGGCACTCCTACCACTATGTCAGCGTCGGCAGGGGCCTCGCGGAACAGGAGCTTTCCGCTCAGTTTTCTGAAATTGTGTACGTTGCAGCCTTCGATGTCGCTGTCGGGGCGGGAAAAGTAGATGTACTCCATCGCGCACATGTAGTGGTGGTAGAAGTCCGAGTAGCGGTTGGATCTGAGGCCGTTGTGGTCTATGGTCACGATCTCCCCCGGTTCGATGTCCCGTATGTACTGCGCGCCTATCACGTCAAACGCGCAGGTCTCGCTGCTTACCACGTATCCCTCGCCGAGTCTTGCCAATGACAGAGGACGTAGCCCGTGCTTGTCTCGGCAGACATAGATGCGGTTTTCGGTCATTATCAAGAATGCGAAGGCCCCTTCGATCATGTTGAGGGCCTCGCGGATCGCGAAGATTCTCGGGCGTTTGCGCTCCTTGGTGTCCTTGCGTATGAGGTGTGCCAGGATCTCGCTGTCGGAAGATGACTGAAAGAGGCTTCCGTGGTCTTCGAGGTAGCGGCGCAGCTGGGCCGAGTTCACGAGGTTGCCGTTGTGGGCGAGTGCGAAGTCTCCGGTGTTGTGGTGGAAAAGAAAAGGCTGCACATTCTCTATGCAGCTGCCTCCGGTGGTGGAGTATCTGACGTGACCTATGGCCATGGAGCCGGGGAGGGAGGCTATCTTGTCGCCGTTGAAGACCTCTGTCACGAGGCCCTCTCCCTTGACCCTTTTGAGGATTCCGTCATCGCTGCGGGCCACGATGCCGCATCCTTCCTGTCCGCGGTGCTGAAGGGCGTGAAGCCCATAATAGACCAAATTTGCGGCATCGGGGACACCATAGATGCCGAATACTCCACATTCTTCGTGGAGCTCTCTGTCCGGGTAATTCATAGAGACAAATGTAACAAGATTTTTTCGGATACTGAGAAAAAACATCTAACTTCGTGCGATAATGTTTTCTCAAGTTTCAAAATGAAAGCAATAGTTACCACTGACTTCAATTTTCCGGGCCAGACAGCCAAGTATCAAGGCAAGGTCCGCGATGTGTACAGCATCGGAAAGGATTATCTCGTGATGGTCGCCACCGACCGCATATCAGCATTCGATGTGGTGCTCCCGGAGGGCATCCCGTACAAGGGGCAGGTGCTCAACCAGATCGCTTCCAGGTTTCTGGATGCCACAGCCGACATCATCCCGAACTGGAAGCTTTCCGAGGTGGACCCCATGGCGACAGCCGGTCTGAGGTGTGAGCCGTTCAAGGTTGAGATGGTGATCCGGGGCTACCTTACCGGGCACGCATGGCGCGAGTACAAGGCTGGCCGCCGGACTCTTTGCGGGGCCGCTCTCCCGGAGGGCATGGTCGAGAACCAGAAATTCCCGGAGCCGATCATCACGCCGACTACCAAGGCCGCCGAGGGACATGACGAGGACATCAGCCCGGAGCAGATAATCGCGCAGGGCATCGTCAGTGCCGAGGACTGGGCTGAACTTGAGAAGTACACCCGGGCCCTCTATCAGCGCGGGTGCGAGATGGCTGCTGCCAAGGGACTCATCCTCGTGGACACCAAGTACGAGTTCGGAAAGCGCGACGGGAAAATCATCCTCATGGACGAGATCCACACCCCCGATTCTTCCAGGTATTTCTATTCCGAAGGGTATGAGGAACGCCTTGCCAGAGGAGAAAGGCAGCGCCAGCTTTCCAAGGAGTTCGTGCGCGAGTGGCTTATGTCCGAGGGCTTCAGCGGCCAGGCTGGTCAGAAAGTGCCGGAGATGACCCCGGAAGTCGTGAAAGGCATCACGGCAAGGTATGTGGAACTCTACGAGCACCTCACAGGCGAGAAGTTCGTCCCGGCCGAGTCCGGAGATGTCCTCTCCCGCATCGAATCAAATGTTGACGCATTCCTTTCCAAAAACAAGGCTATATGATAGACAGGTATTCCCGCAAAGTGATGAGGGACGTCTGGACTGAAGAGAACAAGTTCAACGCCTACCTCAAGGTGGAGATCCTCTCATGCGAGGCCTGGAGTAAGCTCGGGGTCATCCCGGCTGAAGACGTGGAGAAGATCCGGGAGAACGCCAGGTTCGACGTTGACAGGATCAAGGAGATAGAAGAGATAACCAGGCACGATGTGGTGGCGTTCACCAGAGCCGTGAGCGAGAGTCTTGGCGAAGAACGCAAGTGGGTCCATTACGGGCTCACTTCCACTGATGTGGTGGACACGGCCAACGGCTACCTTATCAAGCAGGCTGACGCCATACTGCTCCAGGATATGGAGGAATTTCTGGAGATGCTGCGCCGTCGGGCAATCGAGTTCAAGTCAACCCCATGCATCGGGCGCACGCACGGCATCCATGCCGACATCACCTCATATGGCCTCAAGTGGGCTCTATGGTATGAGGAGATGAAGCGCGATATCGAGCGTTTTAAGTATGCATGTCAGGGTGTTGAGGCCGGGAAAATGAGCGGGGCCGTGGGCAATTTCGCCAACATCCCGCCTTTCATCCAGGACTATGTATGTGACAAATTAGGTATCAACTCCGCCAACATCTCTACTCAGGTACTCCAGCGTGACCGCCATGCCTATTATATGGCTACGCTGGCCGTGATCGCCGGTACCCTGGAGCAGATGGCCACCGAGGTCCGCAATTCGCAGCGTACGGAGGTCAGGGAGTCCGAGGAAGCATTCCGCAAAGGACAGAAGGGGTCGAGCGCCATGCCGCACAAGAGGAATCCTATCTCTTCGGAGAACATCTGCGGCTGCGCCCGCGTGATGCGCGGCTATATGGTGACTGCCTGTGAGAACGAGGCCCTCTGGTACGAGAGGGACATTTCGCATTCTTCGACAGAGCGCATCATCCTCCCCGATGCCACAGAACTGCTTGACTACATGCTTTGCCGTCTCAAGGGCATCCTTGAGAATCTTGTGGTCTATCCGGAGAAGATGCTTGAGAACATCTATCTGACGAAGGGGGTCATCTTCGCCCAGAGGGTGATGAACCTGCTGATATCCAAAGGTCTGTCCCGTGAGGAGGCCTATGATACCGTGCAGCCTGTGGCGATGAAGGCCTGGACGGAAGGTCTTGACTACAAGACTCTTCTTTCAGGCAACGAGAAGGTCATGGGGCTTGTCAGTCCGCAGGAACTTGATTCCTGCTTCACGCTTGACTACTACTTCAAGAACGTGGACTTCATCTTCGACAGGGTGGGGATCTGAGCGTGCTTGGCAGGATACAGAATCATCTGATCCGGAAAGCCGGCTGTGTCCCTCACGATACTTTTGTGTTGAGTGAGGGACACAGCCGTCTTTCCGGTAAGGTTTATTATCTGAAGATGGTCTCTTCGCGGTCCGGGCCAAGGGAGATGATGCTGATAGGAACTTCGAGATAGCTTTCCATGAACTTTATGTAGTTCCTGAAGTTTTCCGGCAGTTCTTCTTCCCTGCGGATTCCGCTGAGGTCTGTCTTCCACCCTTTGAATTCCGTGTAGACAGGTTCCACAGGGACGCTGATGTCGAACGGCAACTCTGCGGTCTCTGTTCCGCCAACCTTGTATGAGGTGCAGACTTTGATGGTGTCGAAGTCATCGAGACAGTCGGACTTCATCATTATGAGATCAGTGACCCCGTCTATGATTACTGCGTATTTGAGGGCCACCAGATCAAGCCAGCCGCAGCGGCGCGGACGCCCTGTGACCGCTCCGAATTCGTGGCCTACTGCACGGAGTTTCTCTCCGGTCTCGTCAAAAAGCTCTGTCGGGAACGGGCCGCTGCCCACGCGGGTGCAGTATGCCTTGAAGATTCCGAAGACCTTTCCCACTTTCTGAGGGGCGATGCCCAGACCCGAGCATACTCCGGAGCAGGAAGTGGTGGAAGAGGTCACAAACGGATAAGATCCGTAGTCGACATCGAGCATGGTGCCTTGTGCGCCTTCAGCCAGGATGCTCCCGGACTTGAGAAGGTCGTTGACATAGTATTCGCAGTTTACAGACTTGAAAGTCTTCACGAATTCCACAGCCTCGAAGAACTTTTTCTCCTCGTCGGCAAGGCTGCCCGCAAACGGTTTGACCGGATCAACGTTCCAGTCAAAACCGAGTTCTTCCATCTCCTTGAAATGGCGGGCTTTGAGAGCCTCGTATTTGCCTTTGAAGCCGTCTGAAGCGATGTCGCCGATGCGCAGGCCATGGCGGCTTATCTTGTCGGTGTAGCAAGGTCCTATCCCCTTGAGGGTGGAACCGATCTTGCCCTTGCCTGCGGCCTGCTCATTTGCGGCATCGAGGAGCCTGTGTGTCGGGAGGATGAGGTGCGCCTTGCGTGAGATTACCAGCCTTTCCCTGACAGGAACTCCTGCGGAGGCAAGTTCGTTGCATTCGGTCTGGAAAGCTATCGGGTCGAATACGACACCGTTGCCTATGATATTTGTCGTCCCCTCTCTGAAAATTCCTGACGGGATGGATCTGAGCACGAAACTCTTTCCTGAGAAATGAAGTGAATGGCCCGCATTCGGACCTCCCTGGAATCGCGCCACCGTGTTGTACTTTTCTGCAAGGACATCCACGATTTTGCCTTTGCCCTCGTCACCCCACTGGAGTCCGAGCACGACATCTGTCTTGTTCATTTTGTATGAATTGAAATTTGTTCCAGTGGATAAAAGTAGCAATAATATCTGAAACGACCAAAATTAACCAGCCCCCGGAATTTCCGGGGGCTGGCTGGTAATGATGCGAAGCCTCTCATATAAAACAGCGAAAAGTCCAGGTTACACAATCAATATGAAGTTGGTAAAAACTATTTTGTGTTGTCAGAATTGCGCTGTGATATTATTCTTATCGTTGTCTTGCTTGGCAAATATAGAAAAAAACCACCTGTTTCTGCCGGACCATTATGGCTTTGGCTCAACAAGCGGTTAAAATGCTCAACAAGCGGCAGAAATATTTCCTATGCCATCGCGATAAGTATCATCACCTGCGCTACGAGTACCCTCATGAACATTGACAGAGGGTAGACTGTGGCATAATTGAGCGACACATACTGACTGCCGTAGGCGTTCTGGGCGAATGCGAGAACAGGAGGGTTGGTGGTGCCGCCGGAAATAAGGCCGCAGATCTGGTAGAAGTTGAGTTTGCAGAGAAAGCGGCCGACAAGCGCTATCACGACAATCGGGATGACGGTTATGAGAGCTCCATACAGGATCCACCACCATCCGCCGGCCGTGAGGGATGACACGAAAGTGCGTCCGGCCCCGAGACCTACAGCCGCGAGGAAGAAGGAGATTCCGATCTCCCTTATCATCATGTTCGCGCTGAGGGTGGTGTATGTGGTGATATGGAAACGTGGCCCGAGGTGGCTTATGATGATGGCCACGATGAGCGGGCCGCCAGCAAGGCCGAGTTTTATAGGTTGGGGAATTCCCGGTACGGCAATCGGCACGCAGCCGAGCACCACTCCGAGCGCTATCCCGAGGAAGATAGGGAAGAGGTTCGGCTTTTCGAGAGCGGAAGCCTTGTTCCCGACGAGTTTCGCAAGTGCATCGATCCCCTCCTTGTCTCCGACCACTTGGAGGTAGTCTCCGACCTGTACCCTGAGATCCGGTGCGGCTACGAGCTCCACGCCGGAACGTACTACTCTGGTGATGGTGACTGCGTATCTGCCTTTGAACAGGAGCTCGCTGAGTTTCTTGCCGGTGAGGGCCGTATTGGTGATCCCGAGTCTCTTGACGCTCGGGATTCCCTTCTTGCTCTTGAGCTTGATCCAGTCTTCAAGATGCATAGGCACTTCCGCACCGAATATGATGCGGATCTTGTCCACGCATTTCTGTGTAGTCACAATCAGCACCTTGTCTCCCTCGCGCAGGACCGAGCTGTCTTCCGGGACGAATTCCTCTCCGTCCCGCATTATCCGTGAGACGACCATTTCG
Source organism: Bacteroidales bacterium UBA6431 (assembly GCA_002439095.1). GTDB lineage: Bacteria > Bacteroidota > Bacteroidia > Bacteroidales > UBA932 > Cryptobacteroides. The sequence continues at coordinate 42,942 of DJOT01000004.1, forward strand.
TTTTTGAGGTCATCGGTGATCACGTCCTTTAGGCTCTTGCCGATGATGGCCGGGTTGGTCACCTCACAGTGCATGCGCCTTGCGGTTTCGGCGGTGCTGCTTTGTGATTCGATGGCCTTTGTCTCCTCGTCAAGATTGACCTTGAACACAGCCTTGAATATGATGAGCAGGGCCAGCACACCCAGCACGCCCATAGGATAAGCGACTGCGTATGCCGATGCCAACTTTGAGGCGTCGGTGCTGGATCCGCCCGAGTCGAGAAGGGTCTGCTGCGCAGCACCAAGGCCGGGGGTGTTGGTCACGGCTCCGGACATCACTCCGACCATTGTCTGGAGGCTCTCCCCGCTGACGAGGTGTATGCCGAAAGCCGTGAGTGCGGACATGAGTACAAGGCCTACCGCCAGAAGGTTGAGCTTGACTCCGCCGTTCTTGAATGAGGAGAGGAAGCCCGGGCCGACCTGCAGCCCGATCGAGTATACGAACAGGATCAGGCCGAAGTCCTTCATGAAAGAGAGGACTTTGGCGTTGGGTACGAAACCGAAATGCCCCATCACGATGCCCACGAAAAGTATCCAGGTCGAACCTATGGTTATTCCCTTGAAGTTGAATCTCGCAAGGAAGAGCCCGGCCGTGATGGCGATCGCGAAAAGAAGAATCGAATATGCTGTCCCGCTGATTACCATACGAATTCAAATTTCACATCAACCGGGATGCCTTCGAGCATCATGTTGAATGTGTCAGCCTTGAGGTCGTCGTCAATCTTGTTGTATTTGTCCGCAAACAATTTTGCGGCAGCCATGTCACCCTTGCCCTGCAGCTCGAGAGCCTCTGAAACGAGGGAAGAGATTCCGTTGTGGAAAGCATCGTAGTCGATGTAGTAGCATCCGTCCTGATGGCGTGAGAATGCTCCGGCCTGTTTGAGGTAGTTGTAGCAGATGACATTGGCCTTCCCGACCACGCTCTCTGTCCCGAATCTTGCTGAACGCAGGAGGGCGGTCAGGAATGTCGCGTATCCGTCTTCCTTGGTCACGATCTCGTTGGTCTGGAAATTGCCCAGAACCTCGGATGCGAGGTATGCTCCCAGAGAGAGGGCCTTGACTTCCTCGATCACGTCAGCCTGGCTGTCGAGCGCCTCTTCTACGGCGCGTCCGTCGAGGGTCTGCTTGACTCCGAGGCCATGCGCCGCTTCGCGGAACGCAACATTCCAGAAGAATGCCTTGTCGTTGATGTGCTCACGGTCCTTGTCGCTGATGACAAGGTCAGCGGTAGGGATGAGGATGCTGTTGAATTTGGCTGAGATCACGTTCTGCATCAGTATGGTGCGCGTGCCTTTCTCGGCCTGCACCCTGGTGTCGAACGGAAGGTTTATCGCGATGTCTTTGACGGCGCAGTTGGCCGCTCCGGAGTAGTAGAGCGCATCGCATACATAGATTGTGGATTCAGTGCCAGGCTTGAACGACTTGAGCTCTTCCCTGCACGGAAGGCTCTGCTGGAAAGACGGCATCTGCTCGCTGAACTTGGCCATCTGCTCCGTGCGAGCGAGGTTCTTGAGCATCACGAAAGCGCCGTAGGAGCGCTTGATGCCATGAAGTTCGTCATCGCGGCTCTCGTTCGGCCCGAGGACGAGATCCATCTTGCTGTCATCCATTTCGAGCCATTTTATTGCGCTCTGCTCGTAAGAGTCGGTTTTGAGGCCTTCGGCCTTGGCGAGCAGGTATTCCCTGACACTAGGCACGATGGTAAGGTCTGCCGCAGCCGTGAGATAGTTGGCGATCTTGTCTATGTTGTCCTTGTAAGCGTCGTGATACCATACTGTGGCCAACTTGCCTTCGGAGTCCCTGCGGATCAGGGTGTACGGGCTGTATTTTGCCGGATCGTCGAACGCTTCCCATTCGGATTGCGTCATGTCGGCCGGGTAGAAGAGTTTGCCTGCCGGAATCTCAGCCGGGTATCCCGGGACGAAACTCTTGCCTGTGATCCTGTCCCACGGGCCATAATTGATGGCTGCGTATTCTCTGGTCTGAGGGTCTGTGATGGTGCTGTCAAGGACCTGCCTGTCGCCGAACATCTGCTTCCAATAGATCTTGTCCGCTTCCATGGCCGCGAAACGGTAGAGGTTGAGCACTTCTTTGCCGTAGATGGAAATGGCATCGGTGTAGGCCGAGTTCTCCGGGCCTATCTTTACGGTCTCATACTTGGCGAAATTTACTTCATCCTTTTTGTTCCCGCTGCAGGATGAGAGCAGGGCAGCCGCCAGAGCTGCTGCAATGAACATTTTTTTCATAAAAAATACATTACTACTTTTTAACGCGCAAAGATACTTAGTTTGTCCATTATTCCCAAATCAAAACATTTTTATTATTTTTGCCTCTGATGATGCGAGCTGAAACTATTTTGCGGACTTTTCTTTTCTTGTCCCTTATCGTCTTTTCCTGCAGCTCTCCTGTGAAGACTTCGGGAGACCGTTTCGCCCATGCTGACATAGCCGGGGACATGGCCGCGGCAATGTTGAAGTCCGCGCCGGATTCGGCATTCTCGATTATTCGCAGTGCCCGGTCCTCTGAGACTGACAGCACGGTGATCCGCTACCTTGATGCACTTTCCTCCAAGTTCCATTATCTGAGATACGAAGATGATTCATGCAAGGCCCTGACCTCTTCCGTATCGGAGTGGTTCTCCCGGCAGAGCGAGCCGGATCCCGACATGTGGTATGTCTATGGCCTCTCGAGCAATATACGCGGGGTCTGCCTCCAGACGGAGAACGCTCTGGACGAGTCTGAAGCCTGCTTCCGGGATGCTGTCGTAGGCATGGAACGTGGCGGACGCGGGAGGTGGCTGCCGGACATATATGTCAATCTCAGCAATGTCCTTCTCCATAAGGGGGATTTCGCTTCGGCCGCCCATGCGGCGGGTCGTGCCCTGCAATGCGCCGACTCCCTCGGCTTTGGCGGGCCGATGCATTCCATCAATGTGGCTCTTGCTGAAATATATGCGAGGATGGCCAACTACACCAAGGCGGAGTGGTATTTCGGGCAGGCGATTGAGAAGTATCCGCCGTCTTCAGATTACGAGACATTCTATCTATATAATGCACTCTGCAATTGCTACTACCTGCAGGGCCGATATGACGAGGCCCTCCCAGCAGCCCGAAATGCTTATTCTGCCGTGCTCAAGACCGGGCAGCGCCCCTCTCTGGCGATAGTGGAAGCCAATTTGGGTGATATTTTTACACGTACCGGCCAGCTTGACTCGGCTTTGATATGGCTTGACAGGTCTTCGGAATGGTTCCGGCAACCGGGTGCTGATGATGCAGCTCTCTTCTATCTCAACGGACTTTATGCTTCGCTTTGCCTGCAGAAAGGAGATGTGGCCGGGGCGAGGCGCTATCTGTCGGTCCCTTATGACGAAAAGCGGGTCGGACCGAACTATCTGTATGAACATTATCGCAGATTGTCGGAGTATTATCGCCGTAGCGGAGATTGGCACAGGGCGCTGTATTATGCCGACAAGGAAAGGGCTATCGATGATTCGCTGCGTAACCTCAAGCATCTCAACAATGTAGCGGAAATGTCGGCCAGATATACGCGCGACACGACCTTGATGCATCAGAGTGCCGAGCTTGCAGAAAACAGGGCTACGATACGCTCTCAGCGCCTGATTATCATTTTGACGGTTGTGGCACTGGCTCTTTCTCTGTGTTTGTTTGCCGCCACACATGCACTGCTGCGCCGCCGCAGGGAACGTCAGCGTAAGGAGGAACAGCATCAGATAATGCAGCTGCGTCTGCAGTCGGCGCGGCGCCTGCTCTCTCCACACCTTCTCTTCAATGCCCTCAATGCCGTGGCCCCCAAGGATAGCACTGTCTCGGATCATCTTGTCAATATTGCACGCTACAGCGTCATGATGCTGGACAAGAACATGGTGCCGCTCGGGGACGAATTGCAGATGAGCCGGGAGTATGTCAGTCTCCGTCGGGCGCTGCATCCTGATGATCCGGAAGTCCTGTGGGAAGTAGAGATATCGCTTGATCTCGGTACGCCAGTACCATCACTCTGCATCCAGAGCCATTTGGAAAATGCACTGAAGTATGCAGAGGCGTCGGAGATTTCCGTGTGCGTGTCGCGTATCGGCGGCGCACTTGTGGTCTCAGTAAAGGATGACGGAGCCGGATATCTTAACACTGTGTCCCGTCCTGGGCAGGGCACCGGTAAGGGGATACAGACGATGTCCAGGACAATAGCCTTGCTCAACGAAAGCCGCAAGAACAAGATGACGTATGAAATCCTCAGTGAGGCCGGAAAACCGGGCACTGAGGTCAGAATAGTTATTCCAGATGAAGATAAGGACAATAATAATAGATGACGGCCATCATAATATAGATGGCCTTATCCGGGATCTGGCCGCCTGGCCGCAGATTGAGGTGGTCGGCGCGGAGACTTCGGCGGAGGCCGGGCGGCGACTTGTCCTCAGCGAGAAGCCGGATGTCCTGTTTCTGGACATGATGATGCCCGGAATGAGCGGGCTTCAGCTTATTGAGGATATTTGCGGGCTTGCTCCGGAGGGGATGCGCATAGTGTTCTATACGGCATACAGCGGCTTCATGCTGGATGCCATCCGGAACTCGGCTTTCGATTTCCTTCTGAAGCCATATACAAAGGCGGAACTTTCCGTTGTGGTGACCCGGATACTGGCGGATTTCAACTCTGCTGCGCCGCGTGTGTCCAGCCCGAAAGAGTCGTTTTCGGAGTTGTTCGGCGGAGGCGGGAGTTTTGCGGTGCAGACCCCTGTAGGGGTTGCGCTGGTCGGCATCGACGAGGCTGTGGTGTTCCGTTTTTCCAAGGACGGCGCGAGGTGGGCCGTGACGACATCGGGGCGTTGCGAATATGAGATGAAAGCCCGTACCGGGGCCTCCGACATCCTGGCTTTGTCCGGTAAATATGTGCAGATCTCCAAGGATTGTGTGATCAATTCTTCTTATCTCTCCTCAATAGAGAGCAGCTCGATGAGATGCCGGCTCAGGCCTCCGTATAACGATCTGGAACTCTATGCTTCCAGAAGATATTTTTCAAGACTCAGGAGCCTTATCCAGACTATATAAGCTGCTCTTCGGGTACTTGCGGAGCCTGTACGCTTTCGGTGAGTCTGGTCTTCATCCATCTGTCTCCGCGTATCCTGAAAGCGAAGATTATGCCTTTGAGACTCAGCTCCGTGGCCATCGCTATCCAGTAGCCTTCGAGTCCGAGGTGAGGGATCAGGATGAGTGCCAGTCCGAGACGTACCACCCACATGCTCAGGAGGTTGATGGCGGACGGGACGAGCGTGTCCCCGGCTCCGACGCAGCAGCCGTATGCCACGATGCTGACACCGAAAAGCAGCTCTGCCCACGCTTCTATCCTCAGACAGGACGCTCCAAGCGCAATCACTTCCGGGTCCTGGCTCATGAGCATCATTATCTGTGGGGCGAAAGCCCACATCAGCACGGCGAGCAGTGTCATCATTGATGCACCGGTGGCTATTGTCACCTTGGCGAAACTCCGTGCCATGTCCTTGCGCCTGGCCCCCAGGCTTTGGCCTACGAGTGTAGTCGCGGCATCCTGCATGCCGTACCCCGGCAGGTAGCAGAAGCCTTCCGCTATGACCGCAAAGGAGTTGGCCGCTATGGCGACCGTGCCCAGTGGGGCCACGATCACGGTGGCCGCCACATATGCGCCCCTTGTCACAAGGTTCTGCAGCCATAGCGGCCAGGAGATGTTGAAGGCACGCCCGTATATCTGGCCGGCTTCTTCCTTGGTGCTCCCGCAATCCAGCCCTTTTTGCTTGAGCTCCTCCGATCTTGTGAAAACATATATGAGCAGGAACACGCCTGCGCACAGGGTGGCAAGTCCGGTGCCTATCGCAGCACCCTTTACCCCGAGTCCGAGCACGAATATGAATATGTAGTTGAACAGCATGTCCAGCAGGCACATCGCCATGCTGGTGATGCTCGGAATCTTCATGTTGCCGCTGGCAATCAGCGAGGCTTCACAGAAAATGGCAATCTGGAAGACAGGAAGAAACAGGGAATAGACGCGGAAGTAGTCGGAGGCATCGCTGTTTATATCAGCTGAGCCGCCGAGCCACCCAGGCAAAGCCCCGCTGACAGCCAGACCCGCCAAGGCGAGCACTATGCTTAAGGCAGACACGGATAACAGTCCCCGATGGAATATCTTTCTTGCCCCGGCGAAGTCCCTTGCCCCGCAGCGGTGGGCTATCTGGACGCTGAAGCCGGAGTTGTTGGCATAGCAGAACCCGCCAAGAATCCAGGTCGAGGTGCTTACCAAGCCCACGGCTGCGGCCGGCGCGGAGCCGAGGCGGCCCACCATCGCGGCATCGATGTAGCTCATCAAGCACATTGACAGTTGAGCCAATATGGCCGGAAGAGCCAGCAGCAGAGTGAGTTTGAACTGGTCGGCCGTCCCCATCGGGCTTCCGCCTCTCAGGCGGGCGAGCAATATGTCCTTGTTTGCAGATGCCATCGTGATTTCCGAAAAACTTGCAAAGATAGCAATTTTTGCGACTGTTCCCGGATGTGTGGTGTAAGTGCCGCAGCGTCAATGATTGTGGAAAACTATGTTGATAACTTTTTGGGGAAGTTTTTTTAGGAGGGTGATATTTTAGTCCGATTATGACTAATTTTGTCATCCTACCAAGACAAATTTAAAAAGACCATAACTTATGGATGTACGTAAAACCAACGGCTCAATCGAAGAATTTGACAAGGCTAAACTTGCAAGGGGAATCCATCAGGCATACAAGTCAGCCAAGGAGTACTGCGATGATGCCATAGTTGTCTCCATCATAAACAACCTCTATGTCTATGAGGGCATTACGAGTGCTGAAATCCGCCGTCAGGTGGAGGAGTCTCTCATGTCCATCAACAAGAAGGTGGCCCTTGCCTATATCGAGAAATTCGATGCCGACGTGGATCTGCGCCGCAAGCGTGATTTTATCAAGGATTATATCGCCGCCTCCAATGCGGCGACGGGGTCCAAGTTCGACGCCAACGCAAATGTCACCCGCAAGAACATCGTGACCCTCGGCAACGAGCTCTACAAGGAGAACAACATCAAGCAGAACCGCTATATAATGTGTGACAAGATAAAGACCCTCTACGGGCGGGCCCTTGCGGACCAGTACCTCAAGGATCTCAATTCGCACATACTTTACAAACATGACGAGAGCGGTACTCCGGGCTTCCCTTACTGCGTTGCCATTTCGATGTATCCTTTCCTCGTGAGCGGTCTGCGCGAACTCGGGGGAGTCTCCATCGCTCCGACGGACCTCAAGTCTTTCTGCGGCGAGTTCATCAACCTCGTCTATTCTGTCTCCTCCCAGTTCATGGGGGCCGTGGCCACGCCGGAGTTCCTGATGTACCTCGATTATTTCATCCGCAAGGACTACGGGGATGACTACCTCTCCCGTCTTGATGAGGTCGTGGAGCTCAACGCCAAGAAGCGCACGCTCGTCAAGGTGATAGACAACTATTTCCAGCAGGTCGTGCATTCGATGAACATGCCTGCCGGCAACAGGGGCTACCAGACCGTGTTCTGGAACATCAGCTATTTCGACCGCAACTATTTTCAGGGTGTGTTCGGGGATTTTCGCTTCCCTGACGGCAGCGCACCGAAGTGGGAGACGCTCGACTGGCTGCAGAAGCATTTCATGAACTGGTTCAACGAGGAGCGCCGCCGCTACATCCTCACCTTCCCAGTGGAGACCATGGCTCTTCTCACCGACGGCGGAGACGACTATCTCGACAAGGACTACGCCGATTTCACCGCCGAGATGTGGGCCAAGGGCCACAGTTTCTTCTGCTACATCTCCAACAGCCCTGATTCCCTGTCAAGTTGCTGCCGCCTGCGCAACAGCCTCAAGGACCTCGAAGACAAGGAGGACAGCGCCCACAACCATACGACGCACCAGTATTCCATGGGTACGGCCTCGGTGGCCACCGGTTCCAAATCTGTGATGACGATCAATCTCAACCGTCTCATACAGGATTCGGTGCGCCGATATTTCCTGGAGCGCAGAGGGGTGACCCTTCCTGCCGGCAAGCCGCTTGATCCGCTGTCGAATTTCTACGACAAGGATGACCTCTATACCAATTATATAGACAAGGATCTCACCGAGATGACGGAGCGCGTACACAAGTACCAGATAGCCTTCAACGAGATCATCAAGGATTTCCTCAAGGCCGACATGCTCGATGTCTACAAGGCCGGCTTCATCGACATGAAGAAGCAGTACCTCACCGTGGGTGTGAACGGCCTTACCGAGGCCGCCGAGTTCCTCGGGCTCAAGATATCCCCGAACCCGGAGTACGGCGACTTCGTCAACACGGTTCTCGAGACCATCAATATATCCAACCGCAAGGACCGCACCCCGGAGGCCATGTTCAACACGGAGTTCGTCCCAGCCGAGAACCTTGCCGCCAAGAACTATAAATGGGACAAGAAGGACGGCTACTTCGTCTCCGGCAAGCACAACCTCTACAGCTCGTATTTCTACAATCCTGAGGATGTCGAGGTGTCGATGATCGACAAGTTCAAACTTCACGGGGAGGACTTCGTGAAATATCTTGACGGCGGTTCTGCTCTGCACATGAACCTCGCGGAGCATCTCTCCAAGGAGCAGTACCGGAGGCTTCTCAATGTCGCGGCACACTACGGTACCAACTACTTCACTTTCAACGTCCGCAACACCGTCTGCAACGACTGCGGCTTCATCAGCAAGGATACCTTGACCAAGTGCCCGAAGTGCGGCAGTACCAACATTGACTATCTGACGAGGGTCATCGGCTATCTCAAGAGGGTCTCATCGTTTGCAGAACCGCGTCAGGAGGAGGCCAAGAAGAGGTTTTACAACCCGAACACCAATGATTAAGTACTTGCCGGGACTTACAGATGTGGTCCTGGAAGAAATACCCGACAGAGTGACCCTGGCAGTCGAAATCACGAACTGCCAGGGTTCTTGTCCGGGATGTCACTCTCCCTTTCTGCGACGGGATATAGGAGAGGAACTGACTGAAGAGGCTCTGGACAGGATGATTGAAGACAATTTCGGCGTCAACTGCCTGCTTTTCCTCGGAGAGGGCAATGACCCGGCGGCCCTCCTCCGTCTCGCTTCTCATCTGCGCAGAGTCTGGCCAGGGGTGGAGATTGCCTTGTATTCCGGCAGGGAAGATGTTGAAGCGGAGGTCAAAGAGGCTTTCGATTATGTGAAAATCGGCCCTTATGTCGAAGAACTGGGGCCTCTCAACGAGAAGACCACAAACCAGAGGCTGTACCACAGGGGAGAAGATATCACTTCCCGCTTCTGGAGGAAAGACAATAACCAGTAGAATATGACCAAGTTATCAGCTCTGGTCACTCTTGCCGTCCTTGCCGTGTCATGCGGTGACGCCAAGATTGACCGTTTTGCTCTTGTGGAGCGCAACAACCCGCATGTCGCATCCATCGACACCCTTTCTTCTCTGTCCGTGGGCAACGGCCGTTTTGCTTTCACTGTCGATGTGACCGGGCTCCAGACTTTTCAGACCCTTTATTCCAAGGGGGTTCCTCTCGGCACACAGTCCCAGTGGGGTTGGCATTCTTTCGCTAATCCGGAGGATCTCCGCTTTGAGGAGACCCTCAAGGCTTATGATTTCGGACGTGGGCATAAAGAACTTTACGCCTGTCAGCTCAAGGAGGGCCGCGGCAAGGCCGCTTCCGACTGGTACCGGGTCAATCCTCACCGGCTTCACCTCGGGGTGATCGGTTTCCTCGGGCTTGAGCCGGCCGAGCTCAGCGAAATCGACCAGACCCTGGACATGTGGGATGGGGTGATACGCTCGTCCTTCCTCGTCCGCGGTGAGGAAGTTGACGTCCTGACTTCGTGTGACCCGTCCTATGACAAGGTCGCCGTCTCCATAAGCACCAGGGCTCATGTTCCCGTCTCTTTCCGCTTCCCGTATCCGACCGGGGCGCATGCTGATGACGCCTGTGACTGGAGCAGGGATGCTCTTCACGAGACTGAGATAGACCAGGAAGAGAGCGGGATGGTGATACTGCGCCATACGCTTGACGCCACGGTATATTACATAAAGGTATGCTATGAAAACGCCGCCCTTTCCAGGATCGGGCGCAACGCTTTTGTGCTTACCCCGGATGCTGACAGCTGGAGTTTCACTGCTGAGTTCTGCCAGGCCCGTCCGTCCATGGAGCGCTCCAGTGCCGCAGCTTCCCGTGCGGCCACGTCCAGTTATTGGCAGTCCTATTGGGAGGATGGTGCTGTGGTGGACTTCAGCGCCTGCACGGATCCACGTGCGGCTGAACTTGAACGCCGTGTCGTGCTCAGCCAATATCTTCTTGCCATCCAGTGCTGTGGTGACGTTCCTCCGCAGGAGACGGGACTCACTTACAATTCATGGTTCGGCAAACAGCACATGGAGATGATATGGTGGCATCAGGCCCACTTTCCCCTCTGGGGGCACGAAGATCTGCTCGCCAGAACTCTCCCGTGGTACGGCAAGGTCGAGCCTGTGGCAAGGGCCATAGCGGAGCGGCAGGGTTTCAACGGGGTGCGATGGATGAAGATGACAGATCCCTCCGGAATGGAGGCCCCGTCCAACACGGGATCTTTCCTCATCTGGCAGCAGCCGCACCTGATATATCTGGCTGAACTCCTCTACCGGGCCGCGCCTTCTAAGGAGGTTCTGGAGAAATATGGCCGTCTGGTTGACGAGACGGCGGAGTTCATGGCTGATTTCGCCACTTATGATGCTGAGAATGACCGATATGTGCTCAAGGGATGCATCGCGGCCCAGGAGACTCTCCGGGCCGACAAGACCGTGAATCCGCCTTTCGAATTGTCCTATTGGCACTTCGGATTGAGCATGGCACAGCTCTGGAGAGAGCGGCGCGGACTTGAACGTAACCCAGATTGGGATGTCGTCATCTCCAAGCTTTCGCATCTCGCCTCAAAAGACGGACTGTATCTGGCCGCAGAGAGCGAGCCTGACACCTATTCGGACATAAGGATGTACTCCGACCACATGGCCGTGCTTGCCGCAGCCGGTGTGCTGCCGCAGACCGCGCAGGTTGAGACGGGGACGATGAAGAACACCCTGGACTGGGTGCTGGACAACTGGAACTGGAACAAGACCTGGGGCTGGGACTATCCGACCACCTGCATGAACGCGGTCAGGATGGGAGAACCGGAAAAGGCCGTGGATGCCATCATGATGGAAAACAGGACAAACACATATCTCCCCAACGGGCACAATTATCAGGACGCCCGTCTGCGCTGCTATCTCCCGGGCAATGGGGGACTTCTTGCTGCTGTCGCTCTTATGTGTGCCGGTTGGGACGGGTGCACTGAGCATAACCCTGGTTTCCCTAAGGACGGCAAGTGGAATGTCCGCTGGGAGGGTCTCAGAAGGCTGCCATAAAAAATATTGGAATTTTTTCAGGACTTTGTTCCCGGGGCGCGTTGCTTAAAGACTTGTGCGTTCCGGGATTTTTTTGTTATAGATTTCAAGTTCATAAAAGTTCATGCTTATGATTTGTAAGCGGATCTGCATGTTTTGCGGTAGTGACGGGTGTTTGCTGTTTTGCAGGATTTTTCTTTTATTTGCTGCGGATACAAAAATTATTGACCGCTGATATCTTCTGTGCTTCTTTTTGCACTGTGAGGTGTGGGCGGAAGGCTTGAAACTCAAAACAGTGTATTGCTATATGGGAAGATTTGATTTTCTTGTGAAAGGGGGACTTGGTCTCTCTTTCGCTGCCGCGCTTCTGGCGACGGCGTCCTGTGAGAAACCTCTCAAGGATCTTTCTCTTGATTTTGTCTCATCCGAAGAAACTGCTGTCATAAAGCAGGGTGAGACCCTACAGCTGCCGTTCTCAGTAGGCGAGGCCGGCGCAGCCGTCCTCGAAGTGGAGGCGGTATCAGACAACGCTGATTACGCGGCCAGCGTGGAGATGTCGGAGACCGATGCCGCTTCAGGCGTGCTCAAGGTCACAGCTCCGAAATATATACTCGCCCCGGTGATGGTAAATGTCGAGGTTAGCGCCGTGGATGCGGCAAATTCCCGTACTGTCAAGAAGAATGTGGCTGTGTCAGCCGTGATGGCCGACAACTTCCAGGAGGTATCAGCCGCAGCCAACACATATATCGTGAAACCTGGTGCTTTCGTCAAGTTCCCGGCCGCCAACTCTAACGGCAAGATTGATTTCGCTTCTGCCGCCCTGCTGTGGCAGGACAAGAAGGGCATGGTAGCTGACATCATTGCAGACCCCGCTTCAGGCAGCATATATGTCTCCCTCAATCCGGAACTCAGCGGCAACGCCGTGGTTGCAGCATCAGATGCCGACAAGAAAGTGGTGTGGAGCTGGACACTCTGGGTGGCTGACTATGACCCTGCCGCCAAGACGATGGACTACACTGACAAGGCTTCAGGCGCAAGTTTCAGTTTCATGGACCGCTATCTGGGAGCCGTCTCTGCGGAGCCTGGCACGGACGCTGTCAGCGGCAACTTCTACCAGTGGGGTCGCAAGGACGCTTTCCCTGGTTCTACTCTGGCCGCTTCTCTCAAGGAGGTCTATGACATCGAGGGCAATGTTGTCGAGTATAGCGTGGAACCATGTGCCGCAGAGAACAACATTCCTAATGGTGTCGCCAATCCTTTTACATGGTATTCAGGCGTACGGGGTGGTAACTATGGTTGGCTTTCCAATACGAAGACTTTCCCTCAGACTGATGAAGTTGTGGATCTTTGGGGCGGGAAGACCGGCAAGAAATCTGTATATGATCCATGCCCTGACGGATGGCAGGTGCCGGCTCTCGGAGCTTATGCTTTCTATCAGGATGCAGATGTGGAGAAGACTAAGTATTTTGCAGTCGAGGGTTCTACCGCCAACAAAGACCTCCTCGGACGTTATGTGAAAGTAGGCGGAGACTCTTTCTTCTTCCCTGCCCAGGGAGAAATCCCTCACGGAGGTAACTACTGCAATGGTGCAGGTTCAACTTGGCCATGTGGTAAGGCGTGGTCTTCGACTTCAGATCCGGAGAACTGTCGTGCCTATGGAGCCAATGTCACTCCTACGTCGGCTTATACCGGAGGTTTTGGCTATGGCTACGGTTTCCCTGTCCGCTGCGTGAAAGTTAAATAATCAACCGCTAATATCCTTTTATAATGTCTAAGACTTTTTCAAAAGCCCTTGCGGCTTTATCGCTCGGCGCGCTCGTGCTTCTGTCCGGCGCCTGCCAGAAAGAGCCTGCCAAACCACAGCTCGGCTCACTGAAAGCCGCTTTCGGCTCAGATGAGTACAGCGTGGAACCGGGAGGAACCATTTCCCTCGCTTTCGTGGTCACGGGCCACGAGAACGCTGACATCACCGTGAGCGCCAAGGCTTCCAGCGAACGTGCTTCAGTGGAGGTCAAGAATCCTCTCATGTATCAGGGTGAGGTTCTCTTCACGGCTCCTGCGGTATCTGCCGGGGAGACGGTGACAGTCACCCTCACCGCTGTGGATGAGGCCAACTCCCGCAGCGTGGAGGCTACAGCTGATGTCTTGGTCGGGGCTTCCGAGGCGCTTGAAATCACATTCGCTTCTGAATTCAAGTCAATGGCCTGCCGTCCTGGCAGTTCATTCGAGATACCTTTCGCTGTGAAAGGAACCGGCGACGCAAAACTGTCTGCTCCGCAGCTGACAGTCAGTCCTTCTTCGTGGAGCGGCAAGTGCGAACTCGCTTCTGACGGGCTGTCGGGCAAGATTGTCCTCACCGCCCCGTCCGCTCTCACGGAATCTGTGAAAGTGGATCTCAGCGTCAAGGATGATTTCGACCGTGAGGCCAAGGCCTCTCTGGACATCGCCATCGTGCCGGTGACCGAAACCGCCGGTGCTGCCAACTGCTATGTCGTCAAGCCTGGCGCGACCCTCTCCATCAAGGCCGTGGAGGGAAACTCCGCCGACAAGGTGGATTTTGACAACGCCAAGCTTCTCTGGCAGACGGAGCGCGGGATGGTGAAGTCCGTCTCCGCAGCTCCTTCTGAGGGCGCTCTTGTGGTGTCCCTCAATCCTGGCCTTAGCGGAAATGCCGTAGTGGCGGCTCTCAAGGGTGGAGTCATCGTATGGAGCTGGCATCTCTGGGTGAGCGATTACGAGCCTGACGCCGATCCTTTCGTATGGACGAGCAAGTCCGGCAACACATTCACATTCATGGACCGTAATCTTGGCGCGCTCAGCAACGAGAAATTCTCAGACAAGGCTCTCGGCTACATGTATCAGTACGGCCGCAAAGATCCTTTTGTCTGCGGAGACGGGGTGCACTCCTCCAAAGTCATCAAGATGTATGATATCGATGGCAATGAAGTATATGAGACCGTAGAACTGCGTCCGGTCTATGAAGACAGGACAAGCACCAACCTCCAGCTTGCCATCAATAACCCGATGACATTCTACGGGGGCGGCAGCGCTTGGCCGGTGATTGACTGGCTTACTGACAAAGCTGAACTCCAGGACAATGACCTCTGGGGTGGAAAGTCTCATACTAAGACAAAGTATGATCCGTGTCCGGAAGGATGGATGGTGCCTGAGGCCGGCGAGGCATGGGGATTCCGTGAAGAGTACAAAAAGGATGGAAAACTCACTGACAGCGGCAAATATCATCCTGAGTACCCGTGGTATATCGAGTACGATGATGAGTATTGCATTGGTTTCCGCTACAAGCAGACTGACGGCAAGGAGTACTGGTTCCCCTTCAACGGCGACAAGAATCCTCAGAACGGAACGTTTGAGCGTGTGGACAGCGGAGCTCAATATTGGACATCCACTTCGTCCAACACCACCATGATCATGGAGGTCTTCGCCTGGGGCAATCCTGCTTCAGAGAGCTATCTCAACCGTTCTTACGGTTCGGCAGTCCGTTGCATAAAAGTCAAGTAAATAAATGAGAAGAGGAATCATTCTCTCCCTCATCCTCTCTGCAGTCACAACTCTTGCTCTCCGGGCCCAGGTCCGTGAGGTGTCAGGGGTTGTGACTGACAGTTCTAATTCGGAGACCCTGATCGGAGCCACGGTAGTGGTGGAGGGGAGCGGCGTGTCGGCGATCACCGACTTTGACGGCCGCTATCTGATCAAGGCCCAGCCGGGCGACCGCCTGAGTTTCTCCTGCCTCGGCATGGTGCCTAAGACAGTCGTGCTCAAGGATGAAACTGTCCTGAATGTGTCTCTTGATGTCAACAGGGATCTGCTTGACGAAGTGATAGTCGTGGCCTACGGCACCACCAAGAAGGAGTCTTTCACCGGCTCCGCCGAGGTGGTCAAAGCCGACAAGTTCAAGGACAGGGCTGTGACGGATGTCTCCAAGATGCTTGACGGACAGGTGGCCGGAGTGATGGTGACTTCCGGAAGCGGACAGCCTGGAAGCGGAGCGGATCTGCGCGTGCGCGGATACGGCTCCATAAACGCCTCCAATGCTCCGCTGCTCGTGGTGGACGGCGTGCCTTATGACGGCGATCTCAGCTCCATCAACAGCAACGACATCGAGACGATGTCCGTCCTCAAGGACGCATCGGCGGGTGCCCTCTACGGAGCCCGCGGCGCCAACGGGGTCATCATGATCACCACCAAGTCAGGCAAGGACACAGAAGGGGCCATCAAACTGGCTCTCAATATCAAGGCCGGAATAAGTTCCAGGGCCATACCTCCTTACGAGACGCTTGACGCGGACGAGTACATGGAGCATATCTATGCCGCCACCTACAATGACCTCGTGAGCACAGAGGGTTATCTGCCTTCCGTTGCTGCCGGCATGACAGTGGGGAGGCTCGCAAGCCGTTTCCTCGGCACGGACAATATCTACAACCCGTACAATCTGCCTATAGAGGAGGTCTTTGACTCAAACGGCAAGGTAGTGTCCGGCGCTGCTCTGAAATACTCCGAGAACTGGCTGGACGAGGCGCAGCGCAAGGCCGCTTTCCGTCAGGAGTACCAGTTCTCCGCCAACGGGGGAGGAAAGCGGGGGCGCTACTTCGCATCGCTCGGCTATCTTGATGAGCAGGGGACCCTCAAGACAACGGGATTCAAGCGCTATACCGCGAGGGTCGGGACCCAGATGAGCCCGAAGGAGTGGTTTGATTTCGGCGCCGATGTCAACTACACCTACAGTGACAGCCGTTTCCTCGGATCGGACGGCAGCTCAAACAATACCAATGTCTGGTACTCTGCCATGATGATGGCCCCGATCTACCCGGTATATGAGAAAAACCAGGACGGAAGCGATGTGCTGGACGGAAGCGGTTCCAGGGTCTTCGACTATGGCAAATCACGTCCTGCCGGAGCGCAGAACAACAAGAACTCCGTGGCCACCCTCTTCGATGACGAGTACTACAGCCAGACCGGTACAGTGAACCTGCGTGCCAATGCCGCCCTGAAGTTCGGGGGTTTCAAACTCTCGACCAACCTCGGTGCGGACAACTCCAACACTTATGAGAGCACCAACTACAACCGCATCTCCGGCAACGCAGCCGGCACCGGTCGCCTAACCAAGGAGAACGGACGCATGCTCAGCTATACCTGGAACCAGCTGCTCACGTGGAACGGGAAGTTCGGGGATCACAGCGTGGATGCCATGGCCGGACACGAGTTCTACAATTACGAGTTCCGCTACACCATAGCCTCCAGGACGGGTTTCCCGTTCGACGACTATGACGATCTGGGCATGGGGTCCACCCTCGCCGAAGCCAATTCGCAGACGGACCGTTATGCCATCGACTCATGGCTCTCCAGGCTCAACTGGTCATACGCCGACAGGTATTATTTCTCCGCGAGCTTCCGTATGGACGCATCATCCCGCTTCATGAAAGACAACCGCTGGGGTGCTTTCTGGTCAGTGGGCGGTTCGTGGCGCATCTCCCAGGAGCCGTTCCTCAAGGACAAGTCCTGGATCAACAACCTCACCCTCAAGGCCAGTTATGGTGTGCAGGGCAACGACAACCTGGGCTCTTTCTACGCCTGGCAGTCCCTATATTCGATGAATTACCCCAATGCCAACCATTCCGGGGCCATCATCACCTCCGTGGAGAGCCGTGACATCACATGGGAGAAGAACGGAAACTTCAACACCGGACTCGAGTTCCGCCTCTTCGACAGGCTGTCCGGCACGGTGGAGTGGTACAGCCGCAAGACCACGGATCTGCTTCTGGATACGCCTATGGCGATCTCTCTCGGTTTCCCGGGATACTATGACAATGTCGGAAGCATTCTCAACACGGGTTTCGACATAAGCCTCAATGCGGACATCGTCTCCGAGAGGGACCTGCACTGGAGCATAGGCTGGATGGGCTCGACCCTGCGCAACAGGGTGCTGAAACTCTCTGACGACGGGGAGGACATCGTGAACGGTGTGTTCCTCATCCGCGAGGGACTGCCTATCAACTCATTCTATCTGTCCAAGAGCGCGGGAGTCGATCCGGCGACGGGAGACCAGCTGTATTGGGCCTACAAAAAGGACGCAGATGGCAACATGATAGAGGGGAGCGAGTACATCACCAACAACGCCACTGCCGCATCAGGCAGCAAATATGTGCTCGGCTGCAGGATACCTGACATTTACGGCTCGCTTTCCTCCAACTTCAGCTGGAAGGGGCTGGACCTTTCCGTCCTGTTCACCTATTCGCTCGGGGGCAAGGTTTTCGACAATATTTACCGTTCCCTCATGGAACCTTCTTTCATCGGACAGACCTACCACAAGAATGTCCTGCGCAGCTGGGCTCAGGCGGGGGATGTCACCGATGTGCCGAAGGCTTTGACCACTCTATCCACTCTGGCATCTGACCGTTTCCTTGTGGATGCGTCGTATTTCGCCGTGAAGAACATTTCCCTGGGATACACCTTGCCTGCGGCTCTGCTTTCCGGAGCCGGCATAGAGTCTCTCAGAGTCTATCTCTCCTGCGACAGTCCATGGATCCTGACAAGCCTCAAGGGTATGAATCCGCAGGCTGACTTCTCCGGTTCCACTTCGTACTCTTACACTCCGAACCGGACTCTCAATCTTGGTGTGGATCTTAAATTCTAGTGATAAGATGAAACTCAACATATTGAAAACAAGGTCCGTGCTGGCTGCCGCGTGTGTGGCGGTGCTTTGCTCATGCTCGGGGATGCTTGAGACTTCTCCGTCCACCGATGTGGACAAGAACCTGATCCTCAAGGATGCCGATGCCATCGAAGTGGCGATGAACGGAGTCTATTCCACCATGTACAACAGGATAGATTTCGTGACCGCCAATGCTCACCAGTGCTTCGGCAACCTCGCCGTGACGCTGGCCGCGGATCTCATGGGCGAGGATATGGTACAGACTGCCGAGGGCCCGGGCTGGTTCTGGAAAGACTACAGTTACGAGACCCGTGAGCGCTACACGAGCAAGATCCAGAGGTGCTATTTCACCTGGACTTATTTCTATCAGATCATCAACAATGTCAATTACATCCTTTCCGCGGAGTATACGGCTTCCGGAGACAAGGCCAAGCTGAATTATCTTATGGCCCAGGCTTATGCCGTCAGGGCGTTCTCCTACTTCATGCTGATACAGTCCTACCAGCAGACCTACAAAGGACACGAGGACCTGC
Source organism: Bacteroidales bacterium UBA6431 (assembly GCA_002439095.1). Taxonomy (GTDB): domain Bacteria; phylum Bacteroidota; class Bacteroidia; order Bacteroidales; family UBA932; genus Cryptobacteroides. Next base: position 61,591 of record DJOT01000004.1, read on the forward strand.
CGGGGGTGCCGGTGTACACGGAGCCTACTCTGAGCTCTTCCAAGGGAAAGGGGCGCGGAACGGTGCAGGATGTATATGACCGTATACTTGACGACCTTGACAGTGCGATGACCCGTTATGAGATTTCGGGCAAAAGCCAGGGCGACATAAGCGAGATGGACTACTATGCCGCCAATATGCTCAAGGCGCGTGTGGCTCTGGTGATGAATGACTGGGAGACGGCCGCCGAGGCTGCCGGCATTGTGCTGGAAAAGCCCGGCAAGTCACTTTTGAGCATGGACGAGGCCACTGTGGTCAAGGGACAATATGATGATGCCACCAAGGCCTGGACTACCGGCAGCACTCCGTTCAATTCGGTCAGCTCGTCTTCGGTGATCTGGGGTGCGAAGGTCCTCTCGGACCAGTCCACTGTCTATGCGTCGTTCTTTTCGCAGATGGACGCCTGCACCGATATATACTATGCGGCCGAGTCTCCGAAGTGCATCAGCAACTGGCTCTATGCCCAGATTCCCGATACGGATGTCCGGAAGGGCTGGTGGAATGGCAACATCGGCATCCCGGCATCCAAGTGGAAGTACGGGGCCAACATAGACTACAACCAGCACAAGTTCCAGTGGAAGGATCAGAAAAGCTATCTTGGTGACTACATATTCATGAGACTTGAGGAGGCGGTGCTCATCAAGGCTGAAGCCCTCTGCCGTCTCGGGGAGTATAAGGAAGCCCGTGAGGCTCTGTGCGAGCTCGGTTCGCGCCGTGATCCGGGCTATGCCGCGCGTGTCTCAAAACTGACCGGTGAGGAGCAGACTTTTGCCAGCACCGGCGTGGTGAAGACCCTTCTGGACGAAATCCTTCTTCAGAGGCGTATCGAACTCTGGGGCGAGACAGGGCGTATATTCGACATCCTGCGTCTCGGCAAGGGCTGGACCCGCGACTGGACGGTCGGGAACGAGAAATCCAACCATACCAACATCCTCAGCAAGTACTCGGAGTATGCCGCATTCCCGGCTGATTACATGGAGTGCATCCTGATGATCCCGCAGACAGAAATAGATAATAATCCGAACATTTCAGATGAAGACCAGAACCCTTATATACAGCGTTAGCGCAGCTGTGCTTTCGCTCCTCTGCCTGTCCTGCTCGAAGGACCAGGTTTCTACGCTTTATGAAGGCTCTTCCGGCCTGGCGTTTGCTTCCACGGTGCTCAACACGGAGTTGAGTTCTGAAGATGCCAACCAGATTCTCGTGCCTGTCTACAGGGGCACGGAGGACGTGTTCCAGGCTGACCTCTCTCTGGAATTCGAGACTTCGGACGCGGCTGGGAAGGTCTCGTGGGTGGAGAGCGATCCGGCGGGGATTTTCTCTCTGATTGCACGCCGCGTGCTTTTCGCCGATGGAAGCCATGTCGCTTATGCGCAGATCCGCTTCTCCGACATAGACAAACTCGGCATCGATACAAAGTATCGTATGCGCCTGTCCATCAAGGATAATCTCAGCCCGTCGCAGAAGGGGAGTGTGGTCATCACGGCTAGCCGTAAACTCAACTTCAAGTACCTGGGCAAGTGCACATGGACGGACCGCTGTCTCTTTGACGGCAGTTATCAGGCGGATATCTACAAAGCCGAAGAGGCGGATATCTATCGCGTGATGGACCCTTATTCAGAGGGGCTTACTGCCGAGGAATATGCGGAGAACGGCTGGGCCGGGACCCCATCGGAATATGTGCAGTTCTCCGTGCGTTCTGACGGCAGCATATACTATGAGCCGTTCTGCACCGGCATGAAGGTGCAGGGGAAATATCTGGCTTATGCGTATTACCCGTCAGAGTACCAGTGGGGCAAGGACTTCTCCCAGTACGCCTCCGAGAACCGCCGTATCTCAGACAAGGAACTCCAGCTCTATCCTGTCTATTGCCTGCCTGACTTCCAGTACGGTTTCCTCAATGACGGAGCCTATAAGCTGACGGTGCTTCTTCCATAGTGTTGCCTATAGATTAGGCGTGGTTTACGGGAAAGTTGCCTATGTTTTAGGCAACTTTCTCTTTGTTTTTGCCTATAGATTATGTGCGGGAAATTACTATATTTGTGTGGTAAAATGTTGAGGATTATGTTGTACCCTATCGGAATACAGAACTTTGAGAAGATAATAACCGGCGGTTTTGTCTATGTTGACAAGACAACTCAAATTTACGATCTTGCCTCGACCGGACAGTATTACTTCCTGAGCCGGCCGAGGCGTTTCGGGAAGAGCCTTCTCGTCTCGACGCGGCATACCGCAAGACGGGGCGCAAGGTGGTGATCCTCATCCCGGTGCTCTTGATTATTTGCGCTTCTTCTGCAGGGCTATGGCAAGTGCGGCTGCGATGGCGGCGATGTCCACGCAAAGCCCGATCCATGAGAAGTCCACAAGACGCGGTCTTATCCTGCCGTCAAGGGATGAGCTCAGCACGAGTCGGGCGGGGAAGATGTATTTCGGAAGATCGAATCCATCATCTTGAGGGTAGTCCCGGCGCATGGTCTTGACTGTCTTGTAAGTGCCGGACTCGAGGGCCCAATAGTCCTCACCCTTGCTGTCGCTGACACGCACCGTGTGGTTCAGAATGTCCCCCACGAGAAGAATGCTCTGCCTTGTGACATCCGCCATGACATCCGTCGGGATGACTCTTCTCAGGCTGTCCAGAACATAAAAGCGTCCGTCGCCGTCGAAAAGGTAGGCGAGGGAGGCACGGTTCTCGTTTTCCGTGATGAAGATGTGTTCCAATTCGAGCTTTCCGGTAGGGATGCTCTCGACAAAAGGCTTTCCGTCAGCGAGTTTGAGGTGAAACAGTTTCCCGTCCGCATCCGTCAGCATATATCCTTCATCGTAGGCTTTGCGGGTGCTCGGGTTACCGGATACTATCACGGCGGGGAAGCGGAAGCCGATGGAATCCAGGGCCACGTTGAAAGCCTGCTCAAGCGCCGTGGCGCTTCTGTTCGTCGCCATTTCAATGATCCGCACCCCATCTTTACGTGTCACGAGGGCATATTCCGGATCTTCGAGCTCGAGGCGCGGAGGGGCGGATTCAAGCAGCATGTGGACGTTCATCTTCGGGATGTTGACCTCTTTCGGGGAGGTGGAGAAGAAGATGTTGCCTGCTTCGATCTGTTCACCGGTATACTGTTTCCCGTTTATGGTCTCCGGGGCGTTGTGGCGGCTGCTCAGCACGCGGTAGTAGAAAAACGGCAGCACACTGTCGCCGTATTCCCGGTTTTGAGAATCCTTGAATATGAAATCCTTGCCGGAGCGGTCCTCGAGTGACACGAAATCTTCGGCGATGCAGCTGTACAGGGTGAACGGCGTAGAATACGACTTGGCCGTGATGATGTACCAGAGCCGTGGCAGCAGCCAGATGGCAAGCAGGGCCGTTATGATCGCGAGATATATGTTTCCTGTTTTTCTCATTGTACTCCGTCTTTAAATCTTCTTACACTGTAGTGGATGAGCGGAAGGGCAGCAATCGTGGTGACAATCGCCAGGGGCAGCAGTCCGCAGCTGTATCCCATCATCTGGGATGAAAGGAAGAATGTGCTCAGGATGGCGAGCATCAGTACGGTCTCGAATATCCTCATCCTCCATGCCGGCTCAAGTATTATCGCTCCTGCCCATATATATGCGCACAGGCCGGCGCAATACCATGTGAGAAGCGAGAAGAGTATCCTCCATACTATGTCAGGTACAAGATAATGGCGGAGGAAAATGCCGAGCGATGCGCTCTGGATGATGAAAAGCCCCAGCAGTACTGCCAACCCGTACCCCTGCATGACAGACACTGTCCTGAGCTGCGGCATCGGAAGGTGCAGCGTGAGCTTGAGGCATTTGCGGTATGTCTCCGGGATGAACTGGGCCGCAGCGAGGGCAAGTCCGCAGATGACGGGGAGGTAGATGAGGTTGTCCACCAGAATCGAGTATTTCCCGACAGCGTAGCTCCACAGGAAACCGTAGCCCTGCAGGGAAGCGTTCTTGGCGAGGGCCAGGAAATCGTAGGCGGTGAACCCGATGAGCATGAAAGCCATGCACACGATGGCCGTCACGGTCTTCAGCCACTCTTTGTATATCATTGACTTGAACATAATCAGTATTTTCCTGTGAGCCCGATGAAGGCGTCTTCGAGGTTCATGTGTTCCGGCGTGAGATCTTCTGCACGTATGCCTTCGGCATCAAGCAGGCTCCGGATTTCCTCCGGTCCGGCAAAGGAGTAGAGTTCCGAGCGTCCGCGGTATTCCGACGGGTGGAGGATCTTCTCCGAGGCCTGAGGCGCGGCTCCAGTATAGGTGTACCGCAGCAGACTCCCTGTAAGGGTGCTTATCTTGTCGTGGAAAAGAATCCGGCCGTAGTCCATGATGATGCAGTCGTCTACCAGTTTCTCCACGTCTTGGATGATATGCGAGGTCATGAATACCGTCTTGCCTTCGGACTTGGCGTAGTCGCGCAGATATTCGATGAAGAGCCGGCGGTAGCCGGGATCCAGCCCCAGAGAGAAATCGTCAAGCACAAGCAGATCAGCATTCTGGGCAAGTATCAGCCCCAGCGCCACTTGGGATTTCTGGCCGTTGCTCATGTTGGAGATCTTCTGGCCGGGGGCGACCTTGAGCCGCGACATCAGTTCATAGTAGGCGTCCCTGTTCCACTTCGGGTAGAATCTGGAGTAGAATTTCTCTATCTGCCCTATGGTCATGAAAGAGTACTGGACATGGCCTTCGAGCAGCAGCGCTATTCTCGCCCTGGTGAGCGGGCTGATGGCGGCAGCGTCCTCGCCGAAGACCGAGCAGCGTCCCGCTGTCGGCTTGAGATATCCCATCAGGATATTGATGGTGGTCGTCTTGCCGGTCCCGTTCTTGCCGAGAAGGCCGGTGATCGTGCCTCTGCCGACAGTGAAACTCAAGTCAGAGTAGATGCGCCGCCTGCCATAATAATGTGTCAGACGGTCGCAGACTATTACATTGTCTTCCATTCTTGCTGGTTTTGCGGCAAAAGTAAGTCTCGAATACGTGAAATTGTGCTGCCTTGGCTTAAAAATCACCATAAATGGGGATGATGCGGAAAAAGATTCCCATGTTTTTGGGATTGCTCTCCCGGTTATGCCGGCCTATCTTTGCGCCGTTTTTCAATTACTGTGTTATGAATGTTCTGCTTTCGGCGCTTGCTGTGGTCGCACAGCTTTTCTCCCTGACAGGTTTTGTCCGGGACGCGTCCGATTCTTCCCCTCTGTCGGCGGCGGCTGTGACCGTGCAGAGGGGAGGACAGACATTCAAATGGTCTGTCTCGGGGGATGACGGCCGCTATGCCATAAGCGGCCTTCCCGCCGGGAAATACGAGGTAAAGGTGTCATATGTCGGCTATCTCACGGTTACAAAGACTCTTGTTCTGGACAAGGACACGGTCCTCTCTGTCCGTCTAGCCCCTGACACCGAGCAGCTCCAGGAAGTGGTGGTGACAGCCACCGAAAACAGAGGTGTCACATCTTCCACGAGGATCGGCGTCGATGCCATCTCTCATATCCAGCCGTCAAGTTTTGCGGACATACTCGAACTGATGCCCGGCGGAATGGCCAAGGACCCTTCGCTGAGCAGTCCCCAGCTCATCAATCTCCGTTCAGCCAATGCTTTGACTGACAGTGACTATGCCACTTCCGCCCTGGGTACGCGTTTCGTGGTGGACGGCAGGCCTCTGGACAATGATGCCAATCTCCAGTCCACTCCGGCCTACAGCAGCTACGGGAGCAGTTATGTCAATTACGGGACAGACATGCGCGAGATAAGTACGGAGGACATCGAGAACGTCGATATAGTCCGCGGCATCGCGTCGGTCAAATATGGAGACCTCACCAGCGGCCTTGTCAACATCGTCCGCAGACGCGGAGGCAGTGATCTGCACGCCCGCTTCAAATCGGACATGAAGAGCAAGCTCTTCTATCTCGGCAAGGGTTTCGAGTGGGGAGAAAAGCCTGACAGAACCACTCTCAACACCAGTGTCAATTTCCTTGATTCCCGCGCGGATCCCCGCCAGACACGCCAGAACTGGAAGCGCCTTACTGCAAGCCTCAGGGCCGGGAAGGACATGAGCGGGGAGCGGTTCAGCAGACAGCTTACCGCCAGCCTCGATTATACCGGGTCTTTTGACAAGCAGAAGTCCGATGTGGATCTGGACATCACCGAAGGAGGAATGCCGATAGAGACTTACAGCTCCTCCTACAACAAGTTCGCCCTCAGCGGCGGTTATACTGTAAGATCCATGCGCGACTCGTCTTTCTTCCGCTCCTGGGAGAGCCACGCATCGCTCACTTACGAGAGGGATCTCATCGACCGGTGGAAACACAACGCTCTCGGCAAAGCCACACCCGTCTCCACCTCGCTTGAGCCGGGGGAACATGACGCCCTGATAATTCCAGCCAAATATGACGCGACGCTCCAGGTGGACGGCCGCCCGTTCTACGCCTTCATCAGCACAACAGCCCTGTTTGCCAAGGGCGCACACAAGATCCAGACGGGAGCCGAGTGGAGTATGGACAAAAATTTCGGACTCGGCACCATCTTCGACACCTCCAGGCCGTTCTCCACGAGCATGGGTGTGCGTCCGCGTCCATACAATGCCATCCCGGCCACCCATCAGTTCTCCGTCTACGCCGAAGACCACATCTCCAAGCCGCTCGGCCCCGTCACCCTTGATTGGGTCCTCGGCCTGCGCGCCGAGATGATGGGAGGAGCCGGGAGCGGGTACGAAGTCAACATGAAGCCGTACCTCGATCCGCGCACCAACTTGCGCATCGCCTTGCCGACTGTCATCCTTGGAGGGTACAAGCTCGATTATGGAGTATACGGTGGGATAGGCCGCCATACCAAGTTCCCGACCATGGACATGCTTTTTCCCGATCCGATATACGGGGACATCACACAGCTCAACTACTGGCCGGTGGAAGAGAATCTCAGGAGAGTCAATCTGCTTGTATACAAGATAGATCCGACCAACAAGGTGTTGCAGCCTGCGAGCAACCTCAAGTGGGAAATCGGGGCCGACGCGGACTGGAACGGCTACTCGTTCTCGATAGATTGGTTCCGCGAAGACATGACTTCCGGTTTCCGTTACGCCTACGAATATCTATCCGTGGTAGCGAAGAAATATGACGCCTCCGTGATAGACAAATCCTCCTTGACCGGTCCGCCGTCGCTCGAAGGGCTTCCTTACCAGAACGACACCACACTCACCGCCTACAGCTTCACCACCAACGGCAGCCGTACACTAAAGCAGGGCCTGGAGTTCAGTTTCAGCACGAGGAGAATCAAGGCCATCAACACCAGGATCACTGCCAACGGGGCGTGGCTCCGTACCGAATACATGAACAGCCAGCCCGAGTACTACCGCCCGAATGTCATGATAGACGGCAAAGCCTACCCATATATCGGCATATATGAGATGAACGACGGGAGTTTCTACGATTCGCTCGTGACGAACATGATGTTCGACACGCAGATCCCGAGCCTCGGACTGATTTTCTCGACCTCTTTCCAGTGCCAATGGTTCTCGGGTCGCCAGTCCATGCCGGAGAGCAAGTATCCCGGGTCGTATATGGACAAGGCCGGGGACATCCATCCTTTCGATGCTGATGCGGCAGCGGAAGACGCGGTCCTGCGTCACCTGATACGTGACTACACCGCATCCCTGTACCAGTACCAGCGCACCCCGTTCGCTATGAATGTCAACCTGAAAGTGAGCAAGAAACTCTACCACGACAAGGTCTCATGTTCACTTTATGTCAACAAAATATTTGATGTCACTCCCGATTATTGGCGTGGCGATGCCCTGGTGCGCCGGAGCGTGACCCCGTATTTCGGGATGGAACTTGATTTCAAGATATGAGGAGGCTTATAAATATTTTTCTGGGCTTTCTTGCCGCCGTCTGCATCGTCTCATGCGGCAAGGCGGGTGAAGACATGTATTCAGTGGTGACCCTCAAGGCCGTGGCGGGGGAGACCGGCCTCGTGGCCATAAGGGTGGACAACAGTTTGGATGGCAACTTCTTCCGGAATCTCAATACCGGCGAGGAGTATGAATACCCTCTGTTCACCAACGGCTCATGCACTCTCCGGGTTCTCAAGGGAGTATATATTTTCGCATTTGACGGAAGTGCCACACTCTCTGACGGTACCGTTAAGAAAGTCAGGTGCTATGCCCACCGTTCCCCGAATGACTCGGTCAATATCCTCGAGGATGAGCTGACACTCGAATTTGATCTCCTTATGCTATGAGAAAGTTCTTTGTCATGATGATCGCCGCTTTTGTGGCGTTTGAGGTGCAGGCTCAGGACAGCCTGTCCGTCAATGTGCGCACTCTCCGGCAGTTTGACCCCCTTACAGCCGTCGGCAATGCTTCCGCTATGCGCCTCGCTCCCTCCTATGGCCTGCTTTCCCCGTACGCCTCCTTTTCTTCCGCCTCCGCATCGTTTGACTTCAGGCAGGAGAGTGAGGCTCTCGTCCCGGAGGAGGGCGACGGCCTGAGGCAGGGGCGCTTTGACGCCTCCACTTTCCTGCGTCTCAAGGGCAGTTCGGCGGTAAGCGGAGCTGTCGGCTACCGCAGGGCGGTCAAGCGCAATGTTCTGCTCAACGAGACCGCCGATTTCGAGCTGCTCCAGCCGTATGTGCTTGTGGATACTGTCGGAGGCAGTCTCCAGAATGAAGTCTATGCTTTCCGCGGGGAGTGGATGCGCCGGAGCGGAGATGTCCTGTATTCCCTCGGAGGGAGTTATAAGGCGGTCCATGAGTATCGTACCTTTGATCCCCGCCCACGTAATGTCTCATCTGATTTCAAGGCTGGCGCTTCGCTCGGGATCGTCTTTTCCGGGGGCAGCCTGATAGCTTCCGCCTCTTATCGGCGTTATAATCAGGACCAGAATGTGACCTTCGTCAGCAACAAGGGGGCCAACACCACCCTCTTCCATGCCACGGGACTCGGGCGGGACTATTGGCGCTTCCGCAGCACGGGGATATTTGCCGCGACGCGATATTCAGGGCAGGGTTTCTCTGCCGCTGCGGTCGGAAGCGCCCTGTATGGACGCCTTGTCTGGGGAGTGTCTTATGAATGGCTTTCCGTGACCAGATACCTGTCCAACCAGAACGACGCTCCGCTCACCAATCTTGTGACCGGGGCGCTTAGCGCCTTTGCCGCGTGGAAGCCGTCTGAGCTGGCCGCTCTTGAAGCCCGGCTCAGCCGTGAGCGCAGGGACGGCGCGGAGAATGTCATAGACTGCGCCGCTTCCGGAGTATATCTCAACCTGCTATCCATGGACATGTACAGCCGCGACCGCCTGTCTGCATCGTTGTCCGGGGTGCTGAAGTTTGCCCGTGACTATGGGGTCTGGCAGCTGATGCCGGAGACAAGTTTCACAAGTTTATCTGAGACCTATGTCTATCCGTCTTCGAGCATGCGCTCCTGTGCTCTGGACGGCACATTGGCTGCGGCATTCAGTACGGAGCGCGGGAAGTGGATGTATCGGGCGGCGGCCTCCGCAGGGTATTGTGCTTTTCCTGTGAGCCGTTGTTCTCTGCAATGCATGGACAGTCTCATTCTGCAAGCCTATGCCGACAAATATATTTTCCAGTCATCTGGCTTTGCGCATGGGGCATTGCAGCTCACGGTGCAGCGTGAACTTGATGCCCGGCTCGCAGTCTTCTCCACTCTTTCCGCTTCGGGCGTGCTGCGCTCCCGGGAGACGGCCGCCTGCATAAGTCTTTCAATAGGAATATCTTATTAATAATCATAGTTTTAGTAATGAAAAAGTATTTTATCATCCCGCTGGCCGCCCTTCTTCTGGCCGCCTGCGAAAAAGAGAAGGAGGCTCCGGCTCTCACTGTCGAGCCGGTAAGCCTTGAGTTCACCGCCGAGGGCGGTGCACAGACCCTCACCGTCAAGTCCAACCGTGACTGGACCCTCACCACAGACGGCGGCGACTGGTATACAGTCTCCCCGACAGAGGGAAGCGGAGACGGGGAAGTGACCGTCACTCTCGGCAGGTATACCGATGCCGCTGCACGTTCAGCTCAGCTGACCTTCGAGGCGGACGGCCTTGTCAAGACGGCCGCCATCCTGCAGAACCGTCCTGCAACTCCTGCGGACCCGACCGAACTCAGCTTCAATGTGCGCGCTTATGCGCAGGATGTCACCGTTCCGGCCCCTCAGGGCTTCACCTACAAGACAAGCCTTGAAGGCGAGGGTGTGACCATTGTCTCCAGTGACGAAGAGAAGATTGTCCTGCATTTCGAGGCCAACACGACAGCTGACTACCGTGAAGCCACGCTGACAGTCACCACCACCGATGACATCCAGCTCGAAAAGGCGGTTCTCCGCCAGAGTTGGCGCAACATCGAGCCGGGCGAACTCCTCATCGACGAGGTCTTCTTCTCCGGCTTCACCATCCCGGAGTCCAACAGTTCCGACTCTTCCGACGGTGACCAGTACTTCAAACTCACAAACACCACTGACGAGACCCTCTACGCTGACGGGGTTATGATCGCCCTTTCCGAGACTTATTCTCAGGTGTCATCCACAGGTGCTTATTGGGCTTATCCTGAACTTCCTGACGGTATAGGCGTAAGCACACTGTATGTGATCCCGGGCAACGGCCAGGATGTGGCCGTCGAGGCCGGAAAGTCCATCGTCATAGCCATCAACGCCCAGAACTTCCAGTCCGAGAACGGGGCCGGGTGCGATCTGAGCAAAGCGGATTTCGAGTTCTTTGACGACGGGAGCGAATATTATCCAGACACGGACAATCCTGATGTCACTAACCTTGTCAACTGGTTCAAGTCATCATGGAGCATCACCATGCTGCACGACCGCGGATACGAGAGCTACGCCATAGCTGTCGCCCCGGCCGGAACCACTTCCGAAAGCTTCATGGAGGAGCACCCTTGGGAGGGCAAGAGAGTGATGGACTTCAACGGCTACCATTACGAGAAGGATATCACCGGCGCTTACATCATCCCTAATTCATGGGTGCTTGACGCAGTCAACGGTGCAGTAGTCGAAGGGCTTGGAACCCTTGCATTCAACGCCACCGTCGATGCCGGCTACACCAATGTCTCCACCATCGACCGCGACCCGGAGCGCTTCGGCAAGTCTGTGCTCCGCAAGCGCGATGCCGATGGCAAGATTGTGGACACCAACAACTCCACCAACGACTTCACCATCAGCGTCCCTCCGACTCTGAAGAAATAACGGTTTTAATGATAAAGTAAAGCCTGCCTGTCACTCTAATACGTGACAGGCAGGCTTTGTCTTTAAGCAGAATTCTTCCTATCCTATGATGTAAGGCAGGAAGATGCTGAATATGAGTACTGCTAGACCGCAGAGAAGCACATATATCGTCTTCTTGCTGCATCCTTTCCATTCCTTGAGGATGATACCCCAGACATTGGAGAAGATGACGTTGAGGCTCATGAGGATACACCAGCTGAAGGTCAGCAGGACAGGGGAGGCCTCAAGGAATCCCTTGCCGAGGCTGAGCCCGAAGAACTGGCTGTACCAAAGGAGACCTGCGAGAGCGCAGAAGATGAGGTTGTGCCCCCAGAGAGAACCCTGGGTGTAGTCGCCGAAAGTCTTGTTCTTGCTGTTCTGGTAGAGGCAGTATACGGCGTTGGTGATGAATCCTCCGAATGTCACCAGCATGGTGGCAGGGAGAGTCTTGAAGAGAGGTGCCGTCTGCGCGAAGCAGAGATCCTCGCCGAAACTGAGGCCGATGTTGAAGCAGGCGCTCATCAGACCGCAGATGATGGCGATCACGATGCCTTTGCCGAAGTTGAAGTCCTTGACGGCTTTCTTCCTTTCCTCTTCAGGAAGAGAAGCAGCTTTCATCGCACCGGCCACGCCTATGATGGCTATGCCTATGATGGTGACTATCACTCCGATGATTACGGCCATGGTGAGGCTGGCAGCCTTGCCGGTGAGGACAGGACCGAGGATGGCTCCGAGACCGGAGCACAGCCCGAGGCCGATGCTCTGGCCGAGTGCGACGCCCAGATAGCGCATGCCGAGACCGAAAGTAAGGCCTCCGACACCCCAGAGCGCACCGAAGAGGATGGTCAAGCCTGTCGCTTTCGGGTTAGCACCGATCAGGGCGAAAAGGTCTCCTAAAGTGTGGCCCTCAGGTATCGCGAGAAGCGCCCCGAGAAACGGGAAGACGAGCCAGGCGAACACACCCTGGACAAGCCAGTAGCTCTCCCAACTCCATTTCTTGATCTTATTGATAGGAACATAGCTGCTGGATTGGCAGAAAGCCCCAGCAGCTATGATAAGAAGTCCCAGTAGAACGGATGCTCCCATTGGAAATTACCTCTTGGAAGTTACGTCTTTCTCGTACTGCTCGATGACAGGGACGACCTCGTTGCCGACAGGAACGTTGTTCCTTACGCAGAACTCCTCGTAAACGGCGTTCCAAGGCATCGTCTTCTCTTCCTCGATGTACTGGAGCACTTCGAATGTCCTGCCTTCGAGTTCGAGCTTGCTGATCATCTCCTTCGGCTCGAGAAGGGCCTTGATCATGCACTTCTGTGCAGAGCGTGCGCCGATCACATAAGCGCCGATACGGTTGATGGAGCCGTCGAAGAAGTCGAGTCCGTAGTGTACCCGGTCAAGGGCGTCTGCACGGACGATTTCGTAGAAGAGATCCTGGGTATTGTCGTCCATGATGGTGACATGGTCTGAGTCCCAGCGGATAGGGCGGCTCACATGGAGCATGAGTTCAGGCACGAACTGGAGAACTGCGGAAACCTTGTCGGCAGGGCTTTCGGTCGGATGATAGTGGCCTGTGTCGATGGTGAGGATCTTGCCGTTCTTGGCAGCATAAGCTGTATAGAAGTCGTGTGATCCAACGGTGAAGCTCTCGAGGCCGATGCCGAACACCTTGCCCTCGATGCAGTCTTTCATGTTCTCGTACTTGGTGGCGAAGATCTCATCGAGAGACTCCTTGAGGAGCTTGCGGTAGAGATAGTGGTTGACAGATACGTCCTTGCATCCGTCATGCACCCATACGTTCATGATACAAGGATCTCCCTGTGCTTTTCCCATCGCCTCCGCGATCTCGCGGCAACGCTTGGTGTGCTCGATCCAGAAGTCGCGGATGCCCTTGTCCGGGTTGGCGAGTGAGAGGTTGCCGCTCTTCGGGTGGGAGAATGAGGTGGAGTTGAAGTCAAGCTTGGTGTTGTTCTCCTTTCCCCAGTCGATCCAGCTCTTGAAGTAGTCTACAGTGACCTCGTCACGGTCAACGACCTTTCCCTGGAAGTCTCCGTAGATTTCGTGGAGGTTGAGGCGGTGGTTGCCCGGGATGAGGCTCTTGGCCTTGAGGATGTCGGCGCGGAGCTCATCGATGTTGCGTGCGGCTCCAGGGTAGTTTCCTGTGGACTGGATACCTCCGGTGAGGGCCCCGGCCTGTACCTCGAATCCCTTGACGTCATCTGCCTGCCAGCAGTGGAGGGAGAGGTGGAAGTCCTGCATCTGAGCGAGTACCTTCTCGGTATCGACGCCGAGGGCGGCATAGCGCTCCTTGGCGATAGCATAAGCTTTGTTGACTGATTCTTTCATTGTTTTATTGATTGATTACTTGTTGCTTGGATGATATTCTTTGAGTTCTACGGAGGCTGCTACGATGGCGCGCATCTCCGGAAGAGTCTTCACGAGTCCCTCCGCCTTGATCTGCAGCAGGACATTCCCGAGGGCTGTGCCTTCCGTCGGTCCGCAGATGACAGGCATCTGGAGAGCATCGGCGGTGAACTGCATCAAGTGCTTGTTCAGAGAGCCTCCTCCGATCACATGCAGGCATTTGATCTTGTTTGGAGACAGGCCGCGCAGGATGTCTATGATCGCCGTGTAGCGGTGGGCAAGGCTCTTGTAGATGCAGCGTATATACTCCGCCGGGGTCTTCGGGACAATCTGTCCGGTGCGTTCGCAGTACTCGTCAATTGCCTTGGTCATCGATGCCGGGTGGGCGAACGACGGGTCGTCGGGGTTGATGATCGAGTCGAATTTGGTGGTCTCGCAGAGAGCGGTCAGTGGGCCGATCTCGGTCGGCACGTCCTTGAATTCCGGCCTGCACTGCTCGAAGAGCCAGAGGCCGCAGATGTTCTTGAGGAAGCGTGTGGTGCCTTCTATGCCGCCTTCGTTGGTGAAGTTCTGGCGGTAGCTCTCATCGTTGATGATAGGTTTCGGGGATTCGATACCCATAAGCGACCAGGTGCCGCAGCTCAGGTATGCGTATTCCGCATCTTTGGCCGGAACTGCCGCCACTGCTGAAGCGGTGTCGTGGCCGGCGACAGCTATCACCTTGACGTCTTCTCCAAGGCCGGTGGCTTTGCGGATCTGCTCTGTGAGAGGTCCTATCACCGTGCCCGGCTGGGTGAGCTCTCCGAACTGGTCTCGCCTCAAGCCGATGCTCATCAGGAGTTCCTTGTCGAGGTCTCCCGTGTTCGGGTTGAGGAGCTGGGATGTGGAAGCCACTGTGTATTCGCAGATGGCCTTGCCTGTCAGCATGTAGGTGAGGGCATCAGGGATGAAGAGGATCTTGTCGGCGTTTTCCAGAGCAGTGCAGCCGTTGTGGCGCAGAGTGTCGAGCTGGAAAAGGGAGTTGAACTCCATGAACTGGATGCCGGTCCTGTCGTAGACTTCGCGCTTGTCATGCATCTTCATATAGCGCTCTATCGAACCGTCCGTCTGCGGGTCGCGGTAGCAGTACGGCAGGCTCAGAAGCTGGCCGTCCTTGCCGAAGAAAGCGAAGTCGCAGCCCCAGGTGTCGATGCCTATGGAGTCGATCTTCAGGTTCTCATCGACAGTTTTCTTGAGTGCGATGATGATTTCGTTGTAAAGTGCGGGGAGATCCCAGAAAAGATGCCCTCCGAGAGGGATCATGGGGTTCTTGAATCGTGTGAGTTCGTGCATCTCGACCTTCTTGCCGTCATAGGAAGCGACGATGGTCCTTCCGCTGGTGGCGCCGAGATCTACCGCAAGATAATTTTTGATGGGCATATTGGTCATCTGTTAAATGTCATTGTGTTTACAAAGATACTTCATTTTAGTCAATTTCCATGCCACTTGACTACTCCCATACGAAGTTCTCGACATCTTCCGTGAAAGTCTTCTCCCTTTCGTCCGGCTGCATCAGCTCCATGGTGACATTCTTGAAGGTTATGTTGCGGGCATGCTGCATCGAGAGACCCCAGGCCGGCTGTATCCCGTGGGCCGAAGGCTCAGGATATCCGCTGTTGCGCCCGAAGAAGAACGGGTTCGAGCCTCTCTGCTCGCGTACGTCGTCAAGCGTGAGTCCGCCCTTGTACTGGATGTGGATGTTCTCAAGCGTCACGTCCTCTACAGGGTTTCCGGGCAGTCCGACTATGAGCAGGGCATAGCGGCTGTCGCAGTTGGTCACTGTGACGTCAGAGATCTTGATGTCGCGTGCATAAGAGGCCGGAAGGTCCTTCGGGCCGCGCATGCGGTCGCCTATGCGGATGTAGATAGGGGAGTTCCAGATGTCGTCCATCTTGAGTCCGGATACTCTGATGTTTTCGAGCGGGGCGCCGTCAACGGTCTCCAGAGCGAGTCCGCGGCAGCGCTTGAACTCGCAGTTGCGTATGGTCACGTTCTTGAAGCCGCCGTTGCTTTCGGTTCCGAATTTGATGCGGCCTGTCGGGCCGTCGCGGTCGGGGGCTGCGGTGATGGTCTCTCCGTAGGTCCCGTAGTAGACGGTGCCCGGGTCGTAGCCGGAGACTTTGCAGTTCTCTATGAGGACGTTCTCCGTCGCTTTCGGCCAGCCGAGCCCGTAAGAGCACTTGAGCACGATGCCGTCATCGTTGAGCGAGTTGACCGTGCAGTTGGTGATCTTGACGTTGGCACAGCAGTCGATGTCGAAAGCGTCACGGTTGGTGTCTGCAAGCACGCCGTCTATCACAAGGTCGTCAACTCCGGTGAGAAGCAGAGCGAAGTGCCCGCACTGAAGAAGTTTTATGCCTTTAATGGTCACGTTTTTGCAATTCTTGAGGGCGATGGCCTTGTTGGCTTCGGCCACAGGCCCCTGACGTCCAAGCCCACGAGAGAGGGCATCCGTGCCGTCTATAGTGCCCTCGCCCTCGAAAGTGAGGTTCTGCAGGCCGATGCCCCAGATGAGGGAGTTTTGCCAATGGCTGTGTCCGAAGTCCTGGTAGGCGTCCCATTCGTTAGGTTCGGCCAGGTCATAGCCTTGCTCGGCAGTCGGTTTGGCTGCCTTGATGACCGAGCCCTTCTCAAGACGCAGGGTGATGTTGTCCTTGAGGCGGATGGAGTAGCTGGCGTAGACCCCTTCCGGGAAGAGGATGACTCCGCCGCCTTTCTGTGCGGCGGCCTCGATGGCGGCGTTGATGGCAGGGGAGTCGATGTGTACGCCGTCTCCTACGGCGCCGTAGTCCCGAACATCATAGACTTTCGGGCTGCAGGCCACGCATGCGGCGGCCAGCAGGATGGTAAAAATCTGTTTCATTGTGGTAAATTAAAACAACTTTTTAGTATACGTTGGTGTAAATCTTCCCGTTGTGTGCCTCCGGGGCATGACCGCGCACCTGGTCGAAGAGCTGCGGTACCGTGACGAACTCGAACCCGCGGTTTTTCAGTTCCGGTATCACGGTCTTGAGAGCTTCGACTGTGGCGTCGTTGCCCTCGAAATCGTGCAGCAGGATGATGTCCCCGTCCTTGACTGTGTCCAGGATGAGCTTCCCGCGTGCGGCAGCGTCCACTTCCCCTTTCCAGTCATCGGCCCCGACGCCCTGAATGAAGGTGAGGTCTATGACTTTGTGCATCAGTTCGTTGTGGTCGATGTACGGAGGACGGAAAAAGCGCGGGGCGGCCCCTGTCCATTTCTTTATAAGCTCATCGGTGCGGCTGACTTCATCGCGGATCTGCTCCTCCGTGAGCCGGGACATGTGCTGGTGGGAGAAAGAATGGTTCTCTATGTCGCAGCCGAGCTGGACCGCGCGGCGCATCACCTTGGCGGTGGATTTGTCTATATTCTTGCCGCAGACGAAGAAGGATGCTGCGACACCGTTCTCTTCCAGCACGTCAAGCACTTTCGGGGTGGTGACAGTGTTGGGGCCGTCGTCAAATGAGAGGGCGATATATTTCGGAAACTTTGCAGGATAGCCAAGAAGCTGGTATGCCAAGGCCCATGCCATCCGTAGCTGCCCCGGAGTATTGGGGTGCAGGCGGTCGGTCTCGAGGTTGCGGTAATATGCGGCCTGGCCGTCGAGCATAGGGTAGAGGCCGCTTATGCTGTTTAGGTCGATGACCGGCACTCCCCAGACGTTGGCTATTTCCTTGACAGCCTGAACATATTCGTCGATGAAACTGCCGCAGAAGTTGGCGAACGACTCCGGCGGCTGGATGTTGCGGTCGCTGAAGCGGGCGAATCCACGGTGCAGCGGGGTGAGCAGGATTATCTGTTTGTCCGGGTAGCGGGTCTTGAGCCAGCGCATGGTGACATTGGCCCTGCCACGGAAAGTGGAGTCGGCATAGACAAGCTCTCTGTGGAGTTTCTCCACCTCGACAGGTCCGTCCTCGATGGTCTTTTCCGTTGAATAAGTGTACCATTCCCCGAGCGGGATGCTGCCGTTGAAGTCGTTGGTGCCGACGAATACGATGATGGCATCCACAGCCTGTCCGTGCTCGGCTTCAAGTTTTTCCCCCTGGCCTATGATCTGGTTCATCCTGTGGCCGCTGATTCCGTATACGTAGGGCTCTATGCCGAGGATGTCCTTGAGGTTGTTCCAGAAGATGTTGTTGGTGTTGTCAATCTGCCGTGCGTCAGTGATGGAATCGCCGAGGAATGCCACCCTGCTTCCTTCCCACTGGCTGCGTAAAAGCGGCTGTGCAAAAGCTCCGGTGCAGAGGAGAGCCGCAGCGAATGCGGCTGAAAGATGTGCCAAAAAATTATTGTAGTGTTTCATAATAAATGCGGATTAGTGCAAATGTACGAAAAATACCTAAATTTGTGGTTGCAACAGACCAATTAATGACAGATGAAGCATTTGATGACCATTCTTGTTTCGGCCTTTATAAGCCTTGCGGCTGTGGCCGGAAATTATCCTGACCGTGCAGACTACCTCTGGGTGACAGTTCCCGACCATGCCGACTGGCTCTACCGGGCGGGCGAGAACGCCAAGGTGGAGATCCAGTTCTACAAATACGGCATTCCGCGCGAGTGCACCGTCGAGTACAAGCTTGCCGATGACATGCTCGCGGCGGACAAGAGCGGCAGCATAGTCCTGAAGGGCGGCCGTGGAACTTTGAATATGGGGACGCGGAAGACTCCCGGCTTCCGTGACCTGCAGCTCAGCACTACGGTGGACGGAGTGAAATACGAGCACCACATCAAGCTCGGTTTCAGTGTGGACAAAATCATGCCGTTCACGAGCGAGCCCAAGGATTTCGTACAGTTCTGGAAGGACAACGTCGCCAAGGCGGAGGAATTCCCTCTGACATATACAAAAGAACTTGCCCCCGAGTACTGCACCGACAAGATAGACTGTTATCTGGTGCGGCTGATGCTCAATGCCAACCAGTCCATATTCGGATATCTCTTCTATCCGAAGAACGCAGTCAAAGGCGGCTGCCCTGTAGTGCTCTGTCCTCCGGGAGCGGGCATCAAGACCATCAAGCAGCCGCTCCGCCACAAATACTACGCTGAAGAGGGATGTATCCGCTTCGAGACGGAGATTCACGGGCTCGACCCGCGCATTCCAGAGGAGACATTCTCCCAGATCAGCGCCGCGTTCAACGGCCGGGAGAACGGCTACCTTGCCAACGGCATAGAAAACAGGGACAGGTATTATATGAAGCGTGTGTACTTGAGCCTTGTCCGCTGCATCGATCTTCTGACCTCTCTCCCTGAGTGGGACGGGAAGAACGTGGTGGTGCAGGGCGGCAGCCAGGGCGGCGCCTTGTCCCTGATCGCAGCCGGGCTTGATCCCCGTGTGACACTGTGCATAGCCAATCATCCGGCGCTCTCCGACATGGCCGGATACAGCGAGCCGGGACGTACCGGCGGCTATCCTCATTTCAACCGTATCCCTGGATTCTTCACCAAAGAGATAATCGACAATCTCGCATACTATGACGTCGTCAACTTCGCCCGCCACATCAAGGCCAAAGTCTACATGACCTGGGGCTACAACGACAACACTTGTCCTCCGACGACTTCTTATGCGGTATGGAATGTCCTGAACTGCCCTAAAGAGGCTCTGATCACCCCGGTCAACGAGCACTGGACCTCCGAGGCGACGGAGAGGGGACATCTGGACTGGATGCTGAAAAACATCAAATAACCTTATAAACAATGAATTATACCCTCTTAACCCTTGTGCTGACAGTGCTCAGTTCAGTGAACAGCCCTGACGGAAAACTGGCAGTGTCAGTAAGTTCCACCGAGTCCCGAGGACAGGTGGTCTATAGCGTAAACTATGATGGCCGCACCATCGTCGCCCCGTCGGGGCTTGGTCTTGTCACGGACAAGGTGGACTATACGCGCCTCGAATTCATAGGCGCCGAGACCGGGACCGTGATCGTGGACTATAGTCTTGACCGGATCAAGAAAAGCCATGTCAACCATGAGGCGGCGAGTGCTGTCATGCACTTCAAGAATCCGGATGGCCGTCTTCTGGACGTGGAGTGGCATGTAAGCGACAACGATGTCGCGTTCCGTTATTTCATCCCGAAAGACAGCGAGACGGGAAGCGTGCGGGTGATGAGGGAAGAGACCTGGTTCAACTTCCCGGAGCATACCACGACGTATCTTTGTCCGCAGAGCGACGCCATGGTGGGCTGGAAGCGCACAAAGCCGAGTTACGAGGAATACTATGCTCCCGGTGCCCTGCTTTCGGCAAAGTCGGAGTTCGGAC
This sequence comes from Bacteroidales bacterium UBA6431, assembly GCA_002439095.1. Lineage (GTDB taxonomy): Bacteria > Bacteroidota > Bacteroidia > Bacteroidales > UBA932 > Cryptobacteroides. The sequence continues at coordinate 81,525 of DJOT01000004.1, forward strand.
ACGGCTTCACTTTTCCTTGTCTTTTCAAAGTCGGCACAGACGGTTGGGCTCTTGTCAGCGAGACCGGGGTGGACAGCCGCTACTGCGCCTCACGTCTGAGCGACTATGTCGAGGGGCGCGGGTTCAGACTTGCATTCCCGATGCAGGAGGAGAACAACGGCAACGGCACTTCCGAACCGGCTTTCGCCCTTCCGGGCCATACCCCGTGGAGGACTATCACGGTCGGTGCTGATCTTGCCCCGGTTGTGGAGACGACCATCCCGTTCGATGTGGTGGAGCCGCGCTATGAGAGCACGCACCATTATGAGTATGGCAAGGGCAGCTGGAGTTGGATTCTGTGGCAAGACGCAAGCATCAACTACATCGACATCAAGGAATACATTAACCTCTCCGCTTCCATGGGATGGAAGTTCTCCCTCGTGGACAACTACTGGGACAAGAACATAGGACGTAAGTCCATGGAAGAACTTGTGAAATATGCTTCCGGCAAGGGCGTGGGCCTTTTCCTCTGGTATTCTTCAAGCGGATGGTGGAACGACATCGACCAGAGTCCCGTCAACATCATGTGTGACCCGATTGCCCGCAAGAAGGAGATGCGTTGGCTTGAGAGCATAGGTGTCAAGGGCATCAAGGTGGATTTCTTCGGCGGAGACAAGCAGGAGACCATGGCTCTGTACGAGAGCATCCTCAGCGATGCCGATGACCATGGCCTGATGGTGATATTCCACGGCTGCACCATCCCTCGCGGCTGGGAGAGGATGTATCCGAATTATGTGGGCAGCGAGGCCGTGAGGGCTTCCGAGAATCTGGTATTCACCCAGTATGAGTGCGACATCGAGTCGCAGAACGCCAGCCTCCATCCGTTTATCCGCAACGCGGTGGGCTGCATGGAGTTCGGCGGCACTTTCCTCAACAAGCGTCTTGAGAGACGCAATGGCGAGCCGACCTCTGACGGAAAGGTTCTTGGAACTATACGCAGGACCAGCGATGCTTTTCAACTAGCCACTGCCGTGCTCTTCCAGAATCCGATACAGAATTTCGCCCTTGCTCCGAACAACCTCACAGACGCTCCCTCTCTTGCGCTGGATTTCCTCCGCGAAGTGCCTACGGAGTGGGATGAGACACGTTATATTGACGGGATGCCTGGTGAGAACGCCGTTATCGCGCGCCGCTGCGGTGACGTGTGGTATGTGGGTGCCGTCAATGCCTCCGAGAAGCATTTCAAACTTGACGTCAAGGCTCTGGCGGGACGTTTTGGAGGAGAAGCCAAGGTGCTCGGCACTGTCAAGGGCGTGCTCTCCGAGGTGCAGATGACGAAAAAACCGCTCCTCATCCCGAAAGACGACGGAGCGGTAGTGATCATAAGGAAGTAGCTTCGCTATTTCTTTCTCATGTAGGAGATGAACTTGGCCTCGCTGCCCAGTTCATCTTCTTTTATTGAGGCTGCGACTACTTCTGTGGAGATTTCAGACGCCGGCTTGGAAATTATGCGTACCATGTCGGCAGTCTTCTCGACGCTTTCGAACTTGCGCGGCTTGAACCACATGCCTCCGCCGAGAGGGGACGGGTCAGCTGAGACATCGGCCGGGTGGACTCCCCAGACTGCGATGTAGTTGCGGCCGTATTCTACGGTCTCTCCCTTGTGGTAGTTTACACCTGTGAGGAACTGGACTTTCTTGCCGTTCAGTTCCCGGCCTATGACTTTTGCTACGCGGCTGTTGTCTTTCATCTCGATGCGGATGAGGATGTCCACGGTCTCACCCTTGTACTCCACGCCGTATGCCACCATCTCTGCGAATGAGCCTCCACGGATCTGCCCGACCCTGGCTGTGCGGCCCTTTGTAGCCTTGAGCTTGACTTCCTGCGAGCCGTCCCAAAGAGCTATGCCTCCGAGTCCTACAGTGCGTCCCACCAGATACTCGTCGCAGCCGGCGCCTTCTTCAGACTGCTGCTTTACGGTAGGATACCAGAGGTATTTGCGGAGCTCCATCTGCTTGCCGCTCTTGGAGTATACGTCGATGGCTCCGCTGTCATTGAAATAGATGCGCAGGGCGCAGTGTGAATTTTCAACCGCCGGCCCGTGGTGGCCTACGAAGTTGTACTGGACTGCCTGCTGAGAGACGATTTCGTTTACCTGGAGACTGTCTGCTCTCCAGAAGAGGCTGGTCGCGGTCTGGGCCTGGCTTTGTGCGCAGAAGAGAAGCGCGCTTGCGGCTGCTGTGGCCGCGATGAGTGTCGTGTGTCGTTTCATGATATGATTCTTGTGGTGTGCAAATTTAGTGTTTTTTGAGTATATTTACCGGATATGAAAAGGATTATTCTCATCTTGCCGTGCATCCTGCTCGCTTTCTGTATGGATGCCGCGACGTTTGCCGGAGGTCGTCTTGAGGACCGGACGCTGCGTCTTGACTACATTTTCTCCGGCACTGACAAGACCTGCGACATCGCTCTGGCGCATCTGAGGCGCCTGGACGGCTGGGCGGGACGCAGGGTGAATCTCGACACTCTGCCGCTCCGTGGCAATGGTCAGCTGACGATGACGGACAAGGCCACGGGAGACACCCTGTACCGCACGTCTTTTTCCACCCTCTTTCAGGAGTGGCAGGCCACGGAGGAGGCTACAAGGGTGCGTCGCAGTTTTGAAAATGTCTTCCTTGTCCCGATGCCTTCCGCGCCGGTGGAAATACATGTCCAACTTTTTGATTTCCATGACAATATTGTAGCTTCCATGTCCCATCCTGTGGAGCCGGACGATATTCTGATAAAGCCTGCCGGCGGATGGAAGTCAGGAGAGGGGGCGGCTGCCGGGGTGGACGGACAGTCCTGGAGGGTGCTGCACCATGGCGGCTCTCCGGTGGAGAAGATTGATGTGGTGATCCTCGCCGAGGGGTACACGGCTCCCGAGATGGAGACTTTCTATAGTGATGCCCGTGCCGCCGTGGAGAGCCTTTTCGCGCACGAGCCTTTCGGGACGATGAGGGATAACTTCAACATAGTGGCTGTCGGGACTCCGTCCGGGGAGAGCGGTGTGAGCGTCCCTCGCGAGGGAGTGTGGAAGGAGACTGCCGTGGGGTCGCATTTCGACACTTTCTATTCTGACCGCTACCTTACCACCCCTGAACTTTTCCGTATGCACGACGCCCTCTCGGATATCCCTTATGAGCACATCATAGTGCTCGCGAACACTGACACTTACGGCGGGGGAGGAATCTACAATTCATACACCTTGACCACGGCTCATCACAAGGCTTTCGCGCCGGTGGTGGTGCATGAGTTCGGACACAGCTTTGCCGGCCTTGCCGATGAATATGCATACGATGACCAGTTCATGGAGTATTACTATCCGGACACCGAGCCGTGGGAGCAGAACATCACCACCAAGGCCGACTTCGCCTCCAAGTGGGAGGATATGCTGGGCCGGGACGGGGTCGGCCTGATAGAGGGTGCCGGATATCAGAGCAAGGGTGTCTGGCGGGCCTGCGAAGACTGCCGTATGCGCACCAATTCAGCTCCGGCATTCTGCCCTGTCTGCCGGCGTGCCATAGAGCGGCTTATTCTTTTCTATACCGGATCAGAGGCCCGGCAGGCTGTCAGATAAGCATAAGCAGCTGGCCGGAGATCACCCTGAGGAACATCTCCACAGGATAGACAGTGGCGTAGGCCACTGACGGGCTGTCGTCATCCACGGTGCTCAAGGCATAGTTGAGGGCTATAGGATTTGCCATGGCCCCGCAGAGCATGCCCACGTTGGCTGCGTACGGTGTATGGCACCATTTTGATGCGATGAATCCCACAATCAGTACCGGGACTATGGCGAGGAAGACGCTGACCGCTATCCACAGCAGCCCCTCGGGCCGGAGGACAGTCGCGAAAAATCCCGGGCCGGCGCTCAGTCCTAGGCCGGCAAGGTAGACCGTGAGGCCGAACTGCCTGAGCATCAGGTTGGCGCTGTGCGTGGTCCAGGTGGTGATGTGCAGCCGCGGGCCGAAGGCTCCCATCAGGATGCCGACGACGATCGGGCCGCCTGCGATTCCGAGCCTTATCGGCACGCTCATTCCCGGTATCGCAATCGGCAGGCTGCCCAGTATGAGCCCGAGCATCAGTCCGATGAAGATGAAGAGCAGGTTCGGGTTGCGCAGTTCCTTCTCCTGGTTGCCGAGCACTAGTGCGACTTCCGCTATTGCCCGCTCCTCGCCGACGATTGTGAGTTTGTCCCCGATCTGGAGTCTGAGGTCGCGTGACGGGAGGATGTCGATGCCGGCGCGGTTGACTCTGGTGATGTTGATGCGGTAGGTGTTGCGCAGGTGGAGGTCTCCGAGTTTGGCTCCGTTGATGTTGTCCCGTGTCACGAAGATATGGCGCGAGACGAGCATCCCGTCGAGGTGGTTCCAGTCAATGTCCTGCTGGTTCCAGTCTTTCACCACTTTTTCCCCGAATATCTGCTCGGCTGCTCCTGTCTCTTTCTCCTTTGTGAGCACCAGCACGTGTTCCCCCTCTTCGAGGACGGTGTCTCCGTCGGGCATTATCACCTGTCCGCGCTCCGTGCCGTCGTATTTCCAAACACGGGAGACGACCAGACGTATGCGGGTGTCCTTCATTATCTCCTTTATGGTCTTGCCGAATATGGCCGGGTTGCTCACCCTGAATTCGGTCACGAAGGCCGGCTTGTCATGGGCATCGGTCTTGGGGGCGCCTTTGTGGAAGAGGGCCTTGAGTATCACCATGCAAAGGATCACCCCTATCACCCCGAAAGGATAGCCCACGGCGCAGGCAGTGGCCATGGTGTTGGAGGTGGATGTGAGGGACGGGTCCATCTGGAGAAGGGTCTGCTGGGCGGCACCGAGCATAGGGGTGTTGGTGGCGGCTCCGGTGAGCAGTCCCGTGGCGACCGGCATGCCGATGCCTGTCAGCCGGCTTATCAGTACGGTCAGGAGCGTGCCGGACAGAAGCACGGCGAATGCGAGGATGTTGAGCCTGATGCCGCCTTTTTTGAGGGACGGGAAGAAGCTCGGGCCGACCTGGAGGCCGAGAGTGTAGACAAACAGCACCAGACCGAAGTTCTGTGCCAGGGCGAGCATCCGCGGGTCTATGCTCAGGCCGAAGTGACCGGCCAGGATGCCGGCGAAGAACACGAAAGTCACGCCGAGGCTGATGCCCTTGAATTGCAGCTTGTTGCACAGCAGCCCCACGACGCATATCAGCGAGAGTACGAGTATCGCCTGGGTGTAGGTCTGCTCAGTGAATATGTCGATTAACCAGTTCATGCTGATTGCTGAAATGAAACTTGGGGCAAATGTAAGCAAAAACTTGCGCATTGTCCCTATTATTCGTAACTTGTCCGGGCTAACTGAACACTGGATGAAGCACCTTACTAAACTTTCTGCGGCGGCCATGCTCCTGATGCTGGCGGCCTGCAATGCTCCTGCTCCGAGTACGCAGGACGGTTCTGAACTTTGGCTGGCCAATGGCCGCAGCTACGATGAAATCCTGGGCTCTGTCCGGACAGGCATGGACTCCACGCTCGGGAGGGAAGAATTCCATATATATGACAGGGACGGTGTGCGTCACATAGACGGCGGCTCGTCCGCGGCGATCATGTACGGGATCTACGCCCTTCAGCGCTCCGAGGTGACGGGCGAGGCCGGTCCCGGGATGGACATGCGGCAGAAGCCGTACTATGACCTGCGCATACTCAACCATTGGGACAACCTTGACGACACCGTGGAGAGGGGATACGCGGGGCTGTCCATGTGGGAGTGGACTTCTCCGCAGATTCCGGTGGAGCGCATCCGCCATTACGGGGAGCTCTGCGCGTCCGTGGGCATCAACGGCTCCGTGCTCAACAACGTCAATTCCAATCCGTTGATACTGGATGCTGAGCATATCGCGCGGGTGGCACGGATAGCCGACATACTCCGGCAGTACGGCATACGGACATATCTTTCGATCAAATGGACTTCACCCATGAGCCTCGACGGCCTGAAGTCGGCGGACCCGCTCGACCCGGCAGTGCGTGCGTGGTGGAAGGCCAAGGCGGATGAGATCTATTCTGTGATTCCTGATTTCGGGGGCTTTCTGGTGAAAGCCAATTCCGAGGGACAGGCGGGCCCTCAGGACTACGGGCGCACTCATGCCGACGGGGCCAACATGCTGGCGGAGGCGTTGAAGCCGCACGGAGGCATAGTCATGTGGAGGGCTTTCGTCTACAGCCCTACGAGTCCGGACAGGGCCAACCAGGCGGTGGAGGAGTTCATGCCGCTTGACGGCAAGTTCGCGGACAATGTGATAATCCAGATCAAGAACGGGCCGGTGGATTTCCAGCCTCGTGAGCCTTTCAGCCCGCTCTTCGGGAAAATGGAGAAGACAGCCATGATGGTGGAGTTCCAGATCACACAGGAGTATCTCGGCTTCTCCAACCACCTTGTATATCTGGCCCCTACGTTTGAGGAGTGCCTTGACAGCGATACTTATGCCGATGGCCCGGGCTCTTCTGTGGCAAGGAGGGTGAGGGCTGTCGCCGGTGTGGCCAACACAGGGCAGGACCGGAATTTCTGCGGTTACATCTTCGCACAGGCCAACTGGTACGCTTTCGGACGTCTTGCCTGGGATCCGGAACTGAGTTCTGACAGTATAGCCGACGAGTGGGTGCGGCAGACTTTCAACTGCCCTTCCGGGATGAGTGCCGGGGCGTTCTATGAGAAGTTCCTCTCTCCGGTCAAGGATATCATGATGAGCTCCCGCGAGACAGCCGTCGATTATTCGATGCCGCTTGGGCTGCATCATATCTTCGCCGGTTCCCACTATGGTCCGGGGCCTTGGGAGAAGAGCATACGTCCGGACTGGTCCTGCGTCTATTATCATAAGGCCGGGCCTGACGGCGTGGGCTTCGCCAGGACACGCGCCGGGTCTGACAATGTTGACCAGTACAACGAGCCGCTCGCGTCCATGCTCAATTCTCTCGAGACATGCCCGGAGAAGCTCCTGCTGTGGTTTCATCATGTCCCGTGGGATTACACGATGTCCAGCGGCAAGACTCTTTGGGATGAACTCTGCCTGCACTACGACAGGGGCATCTCTTCTGTGGAGTCTTATCAGAAGATATGGAAGGGACTTGAGAAGTATGTCAGCCCGGCCATATTCGCAGAGGTCAGAGGGAAGCTTGATATCCAGAAAAACGACGCCGAGTGGTGGCGGGACGCCTGCGTAGGGTATTTCCAGACTTTCTCGGGGATGCCGCTGCCGCGCGGAGTGAGGCCGCTGGGTGTGCCGGTGGATTCGCTGAGGATAAAGAGCGTGCTCTCCGACCGCTACGGCCTGCCGATCCATGATGAGCAGAACCGTCCGGTGCTTGTGACTCCGGAGCGCCGTGCGCAGATGGGTACCCTTCCGGGCCAGGACTCTTCCGTGCCGGACGCTGGTCAATAGAGATAGGCCACGGCCTCTTCAGAAGGAGCCTTGAGTGTCAGAGATTTGCCACCCTTGATCCTTGAGGCTTTTCCTATGGCCTGTCCGCTCGACGGGTCTATCCAGACGAGTCTGTAGCTTCTCTTGTCGCCGCTGAGGTCAAGCGTGACGCTGCCGCACAGGGTGTACGCCACGTAGCCGCAGCCTGTCTTTCCGGCAGAGCGGCAGTCTTCTGCCGGCGGCAGTGGTGACATCTGCGCTGTCTTGACGAAGAAGTCCTTGGCGGCAATCTCCTGCGGAATCTGGCATAGGGATGCACCTGCAAGGAAGGCCACCCATGCGGCACCCTTGTCCCGGCTGGCGTTGTAGAGGACGGCCTTGTCCGGATATTTTTCCCTATATTCTCTCACGGCTTTCCATACGCAGTCGCTGTCGGTGGTTCCTCCATCCATTACGCGCAGATATTGGCGCGGGGCGAGGCTTACACCACCCGGCGGCGCGTATATGCCGCCGTCCGTGCGATAATGCCATTGGCGTATGTCAATTACATCTACGGCATCCCGGTAGCGGGCATCTGATAATATCTCGTCCGTCACGTCCTTGGTGGCGCTGAGAACGACTTTGACATCCCTGCCCGTCTCGGCTTCCCAGTCCATTATTGTCTGAAGCCAGAATTTCGTGAAATCTGCCGGCCCCGTGTACTCAACCCCTATGTGATGCAGTACGTTGGAGCCGTTTTCCACGGCCTCGAGGCTCTTGCGTATGTACTTCCTGTGGTAGCTTACGAGCCTTTCGTTGCCGAGGTTGTAGAACTCTTCTGCCATGAATACGCGTTTGTCGCCCTGCATGTAGGTCGGTTCGCTGAATCCGAGTTTGTTGATGTTGTTGGCATCTCTCCACGGGTAGTCAACCCAGTGGGCGCCTTCCTCGATGATGTTGTGCTGGAGGTAATGCTCATGGACGAAGGCGATGCCTGTCTGCTCCGCGATTCGGGAGAATGCGGAAAGACGGCTCCAATACCATTTGTTCCAGCGGTCGAGGTCGTAGCGGCTCAAGCGGTCGTTTGCCTCTCCCTCTCCGCTTCTTGCGAACGGCTGTTCGTAGAACGGTGCCCATACATCTGCATCCGCGCGCATCATGCGTCCGTGGTCATCGCGCCTGCGCTCATACCATAGGGCCGGGAAATGCCAGAACGAGCCGTAACTGCCAAGGCCTGCCTTGAGGGTGTCAAGGTTGTCGGTGAGACCGCGGCCCTCACGTCCGGGGACAAAGCGGGTGAGGTGCATCCCTGCTGACTTGATGTCCGACGGGCGTGGGGTGCCGCGCCACAAGGCCGTGCGGGCGCTGCGTCCGGCGAGATAATGCCCGTCGGAGAGGATCAGTCCGCCTTCTATCGTGATGCGGTGAGACTCTGCCGCCTGCGGCTTGGACGTTTTGGTATCCGGCAGGCTGAGAGTGCCGGCGGCATCCGCTACAAGTGGGTAGCGGACACGCAGGGTGTCTATCCATCTGGCCGTTGTCCAGGCTGGTTCCTTGGAACGTTGGCTTTCCCGCCTTGCGAAGACGGCATCGGTCTTGGAAAAATCAGGGTTGAAATATATGATTTTGGCAAGTTCTCCGGACGGAACCGAACCTTTGCGTATGGCCATCTGGCTGAGGTAGAAGTGCCCGGGCCCGGTGAGTTTGTGTTGGGCGTGTGAACCGTTGCCGTAGGCTTGTCCGCGCGAGCCGTAGGCCCAGTTGCGGGTCTGGGGCGGGTTGCTGATGTGAATCTGTGGGGCACGGCACATCCAGCACAGCGAGTTGGCGCTGCTCCAGCCGCCTCCCTGCAGGTCGAGTTCGAGGTTGGAGAACTTTATCGGCGCGTTTTCCACAGTGACCCTGTCGAAAAGTGTCCCGCATGACCATCCTCCCAGAGCTCCGCTGAACCCGTGGGAGTCAGCGGCATAGCATTGCACGAAAGCGTTTGGGCCGGCAGTGGTCTGCCCGACGCAGAAGTCGTGGTAACCCTGCTCACTGTAACAGCGGTTGAACAGTGTCTGCTCTCCGAAAGTTATGAATGCGAGGCGGCGGTATCCACCGATTTCCCCTACGGGATCAAGAGATTTGCACTCTTCTACAGTAATCCGTGATGCTCCGGCGAGCACCGATACTGCGGAACTGACGAAATGCCTGACATCCACTCGGCGTATCCACCCGTCTCTGGCATTGTCCACGGATATGGCGATCCATCTGTGGTCCTCGTCTTTCGGCCGTCCGGCTTCAAACTCCGACTCGATGCTGAGATTCTCCACCGCGAAATCCCGGATGATGTCAGGGCGGATGCAGTTCTGCACATATCCGCCTCCCCATTGCGCGTCAAAGGCCTGCGGCAGAGGGACATCCACAGTTATCCCGTCGGCATCGGCAGACACTACGGTCCTGTGGAAGTGAAGGTCGAAGTCTCCTGCTTTCCACGCCGGGACATTGTAGTCGGCGTGGAGTCCTATTTTGTCCGCCCCTATGGATTTGATCCACTCTTCCGTGGAGGGACGGGTGATGCGCACTGTCTGCCCGGCTTTCAGTCCATGCCCCTCGCCGAGAGGGATGCGGACGGAGTTTACCGGCAGGTAGCCGCAGGCCATCTGGCGCTGCGTCCCGAGGTACTCAGTGCCCTTGCCGCCTATGTTGATGACCGGTTCACGGCTTATTCCGCAGCCTTTCAGGATGGTATTGTGCCCCTGGCCGCGGAGGACGATTCCGGAGGAGGATATCCGCAGGCTGCCTTCGACATTGTAGACGCCGTCGGTGAGCAGCACCACGGCCTTGAATCCATCGGGGCGCGCGGTCATTCCGCCCGCAAAATCCAAGGCCCTTTGTATCATGTCTGTAGCATCCCCTGTTGGGGCGATGAGCCTTATCACTGGGATGTCTGGATCGGCAAGAAGGTCAGGAAGCTCTTCGTCTCCCGCCATGTAGCCGCAGAAAGAGTAGTCCGGGATGCGGTCTCCGTTGGCGTACGGTGTTATGGTGATTGTGCTGTCTTTGACTGACAGCGGATCAGCCTCCTGGGCCTTGGCGGACAGGCCTAGCGCTAGCAGGCCTGTCATCATAAGTATGCGCCTCATCGTCTATCTGCTGATTTCTTTGAGCATTTCTTCCACTGCGGCTTCAAGCTGCCTGTCTTCGCCGCGCAGCACTGAGGCCGGGTCGTTGTAGACTTCGATGTCCGGTTCGATCTGGTTGTTCTCCACGAAGCGTCCGTCGGCGACCGACCATGAGCCTACCTGAGGAATTCCGAATACGAGGGAACTGTCGATGAGAGTCTCCCACCATACGGCTGTCATGGTACCCGGGATCGGGGCTCCGATGAGTTTGCCTATTCCGAGCTGGCGGTAGGCGAGAGGGGTGCCGGAGGCGTCGGAGTAGTTGTCCTCACCGATGAGCATGCAGGACGGCTTGGTCCACTTTGTGAACGGCTCGTCTCCGATGAACTGCCCGCGCGGGATGTACTTGGTGTAGAGCTTGCCGCCGAGGAACGTGACCACGTCATCGTGGAGCCATCCTCCGCCGTTGTGCCTGGTATCCACGATGAGTGCGTCGCAGCCGCGGTATTTGCCGAGAGCCTTGGAGAACATTTCACGGAAACTGTCCGAATCCATGCCCTGGATGTGTACATAGCCCACGCGTCCGCCGGAAAGTTTCTCCACCATCTCTTCGCGTTGGCGTACCCACCTGCGGTATAGCGGGGTGCTGTCAGAGAATGCCGGTGTGACGAACATCTCCTCCGGCTTGCCGGAGCCTTTCTTCACCGTGATGCAGATCCGCTTGCCGGCCTTGTCCTCAAGGGCCGACAGCACGTCCGCAGGGCTTTCAAGGCTGCGGCCTTCTATGGTCTCGATGATATCCCCGGCCTTTATTTCAGAGTCTGCTAGAGAGAGCACTCCGCCAGGAAGCATTTCTTTGATCTTGAGGCCTTTCCCAGTCCAGTCAGTGTCGAAAAGAACTCCGAGATACCCCATATTGCGTGTCGTTGAGGCGCGGTAGCGTGCGCCGGTGTGGGAACCGTTGAGCTCTCCGAGCATTTCGGAGAGGAGATCCTGGAAGTCGAAGTTGTTGTTGATGTGCGGGAGGAAGGCAGCGTAGTTGTCGTGGCAGTACTGCCAGTCCGTGCCATGAAGGTCTTTGACATAGAATTTCTCCAGAACCTGCTTCCAGACATGCTCGAACATGTACTTGCGCTCTTGGGCCGGTTTATACTCATATTCTCCGGAGAATGTGATGGCTTCGCTCTTGCCGGAGGGGAGGGAGAGCTTGGACAGCCCGCGGCTTGAGAAGACATACAGGTTCTTGCCGTCAGAAGACGGGTAGAATGTGCCGGACACTCCTTTTGCAAGCACGCTGATGCTGCCCTCCTGCAGGTCGCGCACGCAGAGGTCGTAACCCTTTTCGAGCCTTTGGGTGAAGTAGAGCTTGTTCCCGTCGGTGCTCAGGAAGTGGTCTCCCATCATGTTTGAGCTCGGAGTGAGCCTCTTGATGCGGTCGTCCCTGCCGGCGAGGTCGAGTTTGAGTTTCTCCATTTTGTTCTTGGCCTTGTCGAGCGAGTCTTTCTTCTCCTCTTTTTTCTCGGCTTTGACCTCTTTCTCGGACTTGAGCATGTTGTCGATTTCTATCTGCTCCTTGCTGCGTCCGAATTCGCTCATGGCCTTGCCGTCGAAGAACATGATGTAGATGTCGCTTTCTGCGCCCCAGCTGCCGTGGCTGCGGTAGCCGTTTTTGTCTGACTCCCATGTCATGGCCTTGCCGCCGAGCGCCCATTTGAAGTTGCTGTCGGAGTATCCGCTCCGGGTGAGGTCGGTGATTTCACCTGTCTCTATGTCTATCAGGGCCACATCGGAGTTGTTCCATCCCCCGTTTGCCTGCCAGTTGCAGAGGATATAATGGCTGTCCGGGCTCCATTCGAATCCCTGATCCCCGTCGCTGTAGGAGTAGTTGACGTCCTTGAAGAGGGATTTTTCTTTTCCGCTCTTGATGTTTTTGATTACCAGTTCTGTACGGTTGCGGTAATAGGCCACCCACTTGCCGTCAGGGGACACGTCCGGCTGGAAACAGGTCTCGCCCGGGGTGGACACGAGTTCTTCTTTGGTCTGCACTGCGTATGTGAAGAGCTTGTCTTCCTTGCGGACGAGGGATGTCTTATATATGCCCCAGTGACCGTCACGTTCGGATGAGTAGTACAGCTCTCTTCCGTCGGCGGAGAAGTCCACGTTTCTTTCCTGCTCCGGCGTATTGGTGATGCGCCTTGTGGTGCGAAACTCTGTCGAGGTTACGAACACATCGCCTCTTATTACCATTGCAACCTCTTTTCCGTCAGGTGATACGGCCATGGAACTTGCACCTGAGCTGTAACTGAATTTCTGCAGCCCGCGTTCGCTCTCGTCGCGCGTCAGGCTGATGTTGACTTTGGCCGGGGCACCGCCTTCGTGAAGGGTGTAGAGCTCGCCGTTGCAGGAGTAGGCGAGTGTGCCGTCGTCTGATATGGACAGGAAGCGGACCGGGTTGCGCTTCTCGAATGTCAGCTGGACGGATTCTCCCGGCTTCGAGATGGAACTGCGCCATATGTTGGAACACTTGCCGTCACGCTCGCTCAGGTAGTAGAATGTGTCCCCGTCGGAGGCGAACACCGGATTGCGGTCCTCTCCGCGGTAGTCGCTGAGCTTTGTGAAACTTCCTCTGGAACTGATGCCTTCTTCGCCCTCGGGTGGCGTATACTTCCAGATGTCGCGTGTGACGGAGGAGGTATGGTGCTTGCGGAGAGGGTCTTCGTAGCCCTTGTAGTCTTCATACAGAATGGTGCCGGCTTTGCTGATGCTCATGGCCATGATCGGCAGTGAGGTGACCAGTGCCGGGGCGCTTCCTGACAGGTCCGTGCGGTAGAGCTGGGCCGTGCCCGGGAAGTCTCCGTAGCTTTCGCTCTCCACCGCGCCGTTGTACCAGCTGAAGAGGATGCTGCCGTCTTCCAGTACGGCGAGAGGGGTCTCGTTTCCCGGAAGGGTGGTCAACCTCCTCGGGGTGCCTCCTGATCTGGAAGTCAGGAAGATGTCCTTGCTGCCTTCGCGACGTGAGGTGAAGATGATGTTCTGCCCGTCACGTGTCCAGAGCGGCTCGGAATCGTAGGCCTGGTTTGACGTGATCTGCGTGGCTTCTCCGCCGGAGGCGGGCACGGTCCAAATGTCACCTTTGTAACTGAAAGCTAGTGTTTTGCCGTCAGGGGAGATGCTGTTGTGTCTTATCCATGACGGGGTGACGGCCGATGCGGCGCAGGTTATAAGCAGCGCGGCAGCGGAAAGGAAGATTGTTCTTGACGACATTATCGGTTAATCTTTTTTGTCGCTCAAGTTACGAAAAAAATCGTATTTCTTGTCCCAATCGCGGTAGTATTGCAGTCGGCTGTCCTCGAAAAGGCTCATCTGCACCGCATTCTCTTTTGAGAATCTGGATACGCCAAGCCCTATCTGGCGGAGAGGTGAGCGGCCGTCCCAGATTTCGGAAAGCATACGTCTGGCCTCGTTGAGGATTATTGCCGTGATGTCTGTCGGCTGAGGAATGCTGCACTGTTTCTGCTTGACGGAGAAGTCGTTGTATTTTATGAACATCGATACGCACGAAGCGTTGAACCCGGCTTTCCGCAGCCTGTGCGCGACGATGCAGGCCACATTGAAAAGAGCTCTGTCGAGTTCTTTGGGGGCGCTGATGTCATGGGCGAAAGTCCTTTCTGCACTGATGCTTTTGGCATCCTGTGTCTCGGTTTCGACCGGGGAGTCGTCAATGCCGTTGGCGCTCTGATGCAGCTGGGCTGCGAACTTCTTGCCGACGAGTTTGGCAAGTGCACCCTCTCCGGTCCGGGCGAGGTCGCCTATGGTACGGATTCCGTATGCCTCAAGACGCGTCCTTGTCTTCTTGCCGACCCAGAGAAGGTCGCCGACTCCGAGCGGCCACATCTTTTCAGGGATTTCTTCTGTCCAGAGTGTGTGTACCTTGTCCGGCTTCTCGAAATCGGAGGCCATTTTGGCTAGCAGCTTGTTGGGGCCGATGCCGACATTGACAGTGAAACCGAGCCGGGATTTTATTTCGTCTTTCAGCGCTGTCGCGACCTCGACAGGGTCTTTGCGGTAGAGGCGGAACGTCATGTCGATGAAGCACTCGTCGATGGAGAATTTCTGCAGGACGGGGGAGTAGCTGCGGCATATCTCCATGAACGCATCCGAGCATTGTTTGTACCAGGGCCAGTCCCCGCGCACGATGACAAGGTTGGGGCAGGTACGCAGTGCCATCCCTATCGGCTCGGCCGTTCTGACTCCGAGTTTTTTGGCGGGAATGGAAGCTGCGGTCACGATACTGCGCCTGTCCGACGGATCTCCGGAGACGACAGACGGCACGAGCCTTATGTCGCTTTGGCCCTCGGAAATCAGCTTGACGGCAGCCCAGCTGAGGAATGCCGAGTTGGCATCGATGTGGAATATGACCCTTTTGAACTTCATCCGGACAAAATTAGCAAGATTCATGTCGGAAACAAAGGGTATTGCTGTATTTTGGAGTAAGTTGTTTATTTATAGGATATGAAATAAAAATGTTCTAACTGATAATAAAAATGTTCTCGGCAGCCTCTTGTCTAAAATAAAGAAAATCCGGCCGGAATCACAGTGATTCCAGCCGGACTTGATTCTTGGAACTATGCGCTCAGGGCTTAGTGTCAATATTTGTCCGCGTTGGCGATGATCCAGTCCACTACCGGTTTTTGTCTGTAGTTGCGGTCGAAGAGCAGCGGCGCATCGATGCGGCCTTCCATCCTTACCGGGAATCCGTTCTTCCAGCTGTCCCCGTCCTGGATGCCCCATACGTTGATGCGGCGTATCTTGCCGTGCTGCCTGAGGAACATGTCCCAGAACATCTGCGCCCTCTGGTTCCACTTGTCATAAGCCTCCTGCGGGATCCCGTCCGGGTAAGGCACCATGATGTCATGGAGTTTCTTGGACAGTTCCGGATTCTTGCGGATCTCCGGGAAAGGCACGCCTGCAAGGTCGGCTGTCATGGCTATCGTCGGGAGGATGGACATGTCGAGTTCGGTGAACATCACATCCACTCCGCACGCATGGACATCCACAATGTTCTTCTCAAGCTGGTCTACATCCGGGTAGTCCGTGCCGAAATGTCCCTGGAATCCCACGGCATCTATCCTCAGGCCGCGTGCCTGGAGATCCTTGACCATCTTGATGACAGTGGCGA
Source organism: Bacteroidales bacterium UBA6431 (assembly GCA_002439095.1). GTDB lineage: Bacteria > Bacteroidota > Bacteroidia > Bacteroidales > UBA932 > Cryptobacteroides. The sequence continues at coordinate 97,194 of DJOT01000004.1, forward strand.
TCTTGCCCTCGCAGTGCATGTTGTAGTCGTTGTAGTAGAGTTCGCAGTCCGGATCGGCCTCGTGTGCGTACTGGAATGCGAGCGGGATGTACTCCTCACCGAGTATCCTGTAGAAAGGGCTCTGCCTCCAGCTGCCGTCGTCGTTGATGGCTTCGTTGACCACGTCCCAGCCCTTGATGCGTCCCTTGTAGCGTCCGACCACCGTGTATATATGGTCTTTCATGCGTTTTTTGAGTTCTTCAGGGGAGACGTCGGTCCCGTCTTCGTTCTTGGCGAACCATGCCGGGAGCTGGGAGTGCCAGATGAGGCAGTGGCCGTAGACGGTGAGCTTGTTTTTCTCTCCAAACTCCACATATTTGTCGGCGAGCTCCCATTTGAAGACGCCCTTTTCGGGCTGGAGTTCCTCGCTCTTGAGGCAGTTTTCCGGCTCGATTGCATTGAAGTGCCTGAAAAGCACCGAGTCGCCCCTGATGTCAAGGCCGCGGATCTGGGCCTCGTTGATTGCGCTGCCTATGAGGAATTTTCCCTCAAGCGCATCTTTCAGTGTCTGTGGTTGTTGTGGTTTTGCAGTGCACGCCGCCAGCATTGCCAGAGGCAGCAGGAATATGGCTTTTTTCATCATTGTGTGATTTTCAGCAAAAATAACTGATGCATTCCGAAGTGGCCCCGGAACAGTGTTACATTATCTTTCGCTTTTGCAACATAAGACAGTTTTCCCGAAAAAGTAGCGGCGACAAAACTTAATGTATCGCCAGAATATTGCGACTTTGCCGGATAGGGGTAACTTTGTCCCCGGATGGTAAAATTGGTTAAATTATTTGTTGCTCTCGCCTTCTTGCACTTCAATGTTCAGGGAGGCGAGATTTCTATTGTCTTTGACTCCACCGTGTGCGATTTCGGTGCGGTGGAGTCCACGCAAGGACCTTTGCGCCATTCGTTCCGCTTTCTCAACAGCGGCTCTTCCACAGTCAGCCTGGCCTCTCCGGTGCCCGGATGCAGCTGCATCAGCGCGACGCTCAATCCACGCGAAGTCCTCCCTGGCCAGAGGGGCACCGTGGATGTGGCATTTGACTTGTCCGGGGTCTCCGGATATGCCGTACGGACCGTGGGAATATTCACACGCAGCGGGGAAGAGGTGGCTGCGCTCAGCCTTTCTGCCATCGTGCGCGGGGCCGGCGACGGGATTGATGAATCGTGTCCTGTCGCCCTGACCGCTGCTCTGCGCGCCTCAAGGCGGGAGATTCCGTTCGGATACATATATGATGGTGAATCAGCCCGGAAAAAGATAAAGATAGTCAATGTCTCTTCAAAGCCTCTGCCTCTCAAACTGAGATGCAGCAATCCCGGCCTGCAAGTCTCGGCTCCGGCTATGCTTGTCCCCGGGGAGGTGGTTGAACTCAGCGTGGCTTATTCCGGCCCGGGTGAGGACTGGACGAGCAGCCGTGATACCATCATTATTGATGCTGGCGGAGAACCCGGTACATTGATGGCTTCCTGCATCAGGCTTCGAAGTGGGGAGGATAAAGGCGCCAAACTCCGCACTTATCCTTCTGTGGGCAGGCTTCACCGCGCCCCGTTGTCCCGGAAATATACCGGAAGCATACAGCTGTCCAATGACGGCACCTCGCCTTTGGTGATCCATGCCGTGCGTGGCGGCGCGGATTCAAACCTGAAGCCGGGGACGGTGCTCCCGCCCGGCTCCGTCCTGGAGGTGAGAGTGCGTACCGGGAGGAAATCCGAGACTATGGAGATTTTTACCAACGATCCGAAAAGACCATATAAAGAATTGATATACAAACACTGAATCTTATGAAGACCGAGATGCTTGCGGCTTTTTCGGCTGCGCTTTTGATGGCTTCCGCCTGCGGTGGCGGAAACGAGTATGAGTATCCGTTCCGAGACCCTTCTCTCCCGGTAGAGGAGAGGGTGGAGAACCTGCTTTCCCTGCTGACTCCGGAGGAGAAGGTGGGGCTGATGATGAACAAGTCCGTCTCCGTGGACCGGCTCGGAATCCCGGCCTACAACTGGTGGAGCGAGGCCTGCCACGGCATCAGGGCCGACGGGTACACTGTCTACCCGCAGTATATCGGTCTTGCCGCCACGTTCAACCCCGACCTTGTATACGAGGTGTTCAGCAGCGTCTCCGATGAGGCCCGGGCCAACTGGAACCGTTCCACCCCGGAATTCAATGTCGGGATGCGTGCCCGGTATTACCCCGGCAACCCCGAACTGAGTTTCTGGTGCCCTAACATCAACATCTTCCGCGATCCACGCTGGGGGCGAGGCCAGGAGACCCCCGGGGAAGACCCTTATCTGACGGAAGTCATCGGGATGCAGACCGTCAAGGGGATGCAGGGCGACGACGACAGGTACTTCAAGACCCACGCCTGCGCGAAACACTTCGGGGTGCACAGCGGGCCGGAACCCCTGCGGCACCGATTCGATGTCAGCGTGTCGGGGCGCGACCTGTGGGAGACCTATCTTCCTGCATTCAAGGCCCTTGTGACCGAGGCCAACGTGCAGGAGGTGATGTGCGCATACCATCGTTATGAAGGGGTGCCGTGCTGCGCGAGCGACAGGCTTCTCCAGAACATACTCCGTGACAAATGGGGCTATAAGTCCCTGGTGGTCACCGACTGCGACGCGATCAACAATTTCTACACCCCGGGGCAGCACGAGACCCATCCTGACGCGATGCATGCTTCAGCAGACGCTGTGCTGAACGGGACCGACCTTGAGTGCGGCAACAGTTTCACATCCCTGATCGACGCCCTCAAGCAGGGTCTCATCAAGGAGTCTGATCTGGATGTCCACCTGCGCCGTACATTGCGTTCCCGCTTCGAACTGGGAATGTTCGACCCTGCCGGAATGCTCCCTTGGGCGGGGCTGGGCCCTGAAGTCATCAGCAGCGAGGAGCATGACGCGCAGGCCGTGCAGGCTGCGGCCGAGTCCATGGTACTTCTGAAAAACGAGGGCGTACTGCCGCTTTCCCGCAAGGTGCGCAAGATCGCGGTGCTCGGCCCGAATGCCGACAACGTCCAGATGCTCAATGGTAACTACGGCGGCACTCCGACAGCGGAGCATGCCCGCTCCATCCTCGCCGGCTTGAAAAAGGCGCTCCCTGAAGCCGAGATCTTCTATGATCCAGCCTGCGACTATGTTGATGAATACAATACGGAAAACCTGCTGCCGCAGTTCAATGGAGGAAAGGGGCTCAAGACACAGTTCTACGGCGGAAAGAGCCTGTCGGGCAGCGCGGTGAAAGAAGAGTACAGGGACGGTGAAATCAATTTCAGCACCTTCGGTGCATACGGCTTCTCGGAGGGAGTGGATGCCGACGGAGTGGCGGTAAGGCTGAGCGGCGAATTCAAACCGGACTTCGACGGATTCCTCCAGTACAATATCTCCAGCGACAACGGCTACACCCTCAAGGTCAACGGGCGTACAGTGGAAAAGGCCGGCAGGGCCGCCCGTCGCGGATTCGGATTCCGCAACACAGTACCTGAATACAAGTCAATCCCTGTCAAGAGGGGAGGAACCTATAATATAGAAGTTGAGTACGTGCGCGGTGACGGTCCGTTCGCCATGCTCTCCGCGCAGTTCTGCCGCAGGGAAAAGGCTGAGTTCGAGTCCCTTGCTTCCAAGGTGTCAGATGCCGACGCCATCATCGTGGTCGGAGGCATCACCGCCTCGTTTGAGGGTGAGGGCGGAGACCGTCCGGACATAGAACTTCCGAATGTCCAGAGGCGTCTGCTCAAGGCAGTGCATGCCACGGGCCGTCCGGTTATATATGTCAACTGCTCCGGTTCGGCGATGGGCTTTGAGGGTGTGGAAGACAGCTACGATGCTCTCATCCAGGCCTGGTATGGCGGTCAGGGTGGTGCGGATGCTCTCGCGGGCCTGCTGCTCGGAGACTTCAATCCGTCTGCGAAACTCCCGGTGACTTTCTATGCCTCCACAGCGCAGCTGCCTGATTTCCAGGACTACAGCATGGAAGGCAGGACCTATCGCTACTTCCGTGGAGAACCGATGTACCCGTTCGGCTTCGGGCTCAGCTACACCTCATTCGGATACGGCCAGGGCAGGCTTTCAGCCGCTTCCGCCAAGCCTGGCAAGAAAATCACCCTTACAGTCTCTGTCACAAACACCGGGGCTGTGGACGGGGAGGAGGTTGTGCAGGTCTATGTCAAGAGCCTTGACAGGGCTGACGCTCCGCTGAAGTCTCTGAAAGCCTTCAAAAAGGTGAAGATCGCCGCCGGCAAGACCGTGAAAGTCAAACTGGTGCTCGACAACGAAGCCTTCCACTTCTATGACGGCAATGACGGGCTCGCCCCGGCTCCGGGACGCTACAAGATCCTCTACGGCTCCTCATCCGCCGACCGCGACCTCAAATCACTGGATTTTACTTTGCTGTAAAAATTGTTATATTGTGGAAAAATTATCCAATCATGACCACAGCAACAAAAATCCTTTTGTGCCTCGGCCTCGCCATGGCCGTACTCGCCTGCGGTGAGGCAGAACCACCGCTTGTCTATGACAAGGAAAATACCCTCAGTTCATTCAAGGCGCCTCAGATGAGTCCATCCGGACTTGAGACGCCGCAGGAAAGCCTTCCGAACCCCTTTGCCTGGGCCTCAGGACGAGGAGAGGTGAAGAACTTCCGCGAATGGGAGAAACGCCGCGCGGAGATTTCCTACATGATCCAGTACTACGAGACGGGGCTCAAGCCGGCAGTCCCTCCGGGGGATGTAAGTGCCAGGATGAGCGGCGACACCCTTTATGTCGATGTCAAAGTCGGGAGTGAGACCTTGACCCTCAGCTCGTACATCGCATATCCCGAGAGCGGGGAAGGACCGTTCCCGGTGATGATCGGCACGAGCGTGATGTCCCTGCCGCACAGCCTTTTCGAGGACAGGCCTGTGGCGCTGATGGTGTTCAACGAGAAACAGGTCAACAACTACACCCAGTGGGGGCCGCACGGCAGCCGCGGGGAATTCGAGTTCGACCGCCTCTATCCGGATCTCAAGGAGAACGGGGCCTATATCGAGTGGGCCTGGGGCTTGAGCCGCCTTATAGACGGGCTGTGCCAGCTCGGGCCAGAGAAGACCCGTATAGACACACGGCATATCGGGGTGACCGGCTGCTCCTATGCCGGCAAGATGGCCCTTTTCTGCGGAGCGTTCGATGAGAGGGTGGCTCTGACCATAGCCCAGGAGCCTGGCGGCGGCGGTGCTGCCGCGTGGCGTGTCTCACACACGCTTAAGGATGTGGAGAGTCTGGAGAAGACAGACTACAACTGGTTCCTCGAAAGCTTCCGCGACACTTTCTCCGGAGAGAAGGTGTGGAACATCCCTTATGACCGGCACGAACTCTGCGCGATGGTGTGTCCGCGTGCTCTTCTTCTGCTCGGAAACACTGATTATCAGTGGCTTGCGGACGAATCCGGATATGTCTCCGCCAACGCCGCCCGCAAGGTCTGGGAGCGCTTCGGGATAGCTGACCGTATGGGCTGGTCCATAGAGGGCGGACATCCGCACTGTCTCCTGCCGGAGTCACAGTATCCGGAAGTAGAGGCTTTCATCGACCGTTTCCTGCTCGGGAAAGATGTCCCGACGGTGGTGATGAAAGCCCCGATGTTTCAGGACGTGGATCTCTCACGCTGGATAAAATACTGAAGTTTCAAGGGGCCGTCAAGCGGCCCCTTGATCATTCCAGAGGCTTCCCCTTGATGTAATGGGTCCTTATGAACGGGGTTGAGTAGCAGTAGGGGATGAAGCCCAGCGACGGTATGGGGCGTGTCAGTATGAGGTTGGCGAGCTTGCCGACTTCAACTGAACCGCAGATGTCACTGACCCCCATGGCGTAAGCCCCGTTGATGGTGCAGGCGTTGAGCGCCTGCACCGGGGTAAGCCGCATCTTGATGCAGGCCTGCGCCATCACCATGCGCATGTCACCTGACGGGGAGGAGCCTGGGTTGAAGTCGCTTGCCAGGGCGATGCCGAGACCGCCCGCTATGAAGTCCCGTGCGCGGGCGTAGGGGAGTCCGAGGAAAAACGAAGAACCCGGGAGCATTGTCGGCATGGTCTCGCTGTCCCGCAGGAGGGCCATTCCCACCTCTGATGTATGTTCCAGATGGTCAACAGAAAGAACCTTGTGCTTAAGAGCCACGTGCATGCCTCCGATGACAGCTATCTCGTCAATGTGTACCTTGCCGCGCAGTCCGAAGCGTTCTCCTGCCGTGAGGATCAGATCCATGTCCTCCGGGCTGAAGAAGCCGTCGTCGCAGAAAACGTCTATGAACTCCGCCAGTCCCTCCTCCGCCACACGCGGAATCATCTCCCTAATTATCAGTGAGACATAGTCATCCTTGCATCCGGAGAAATCCCGGCCTACCGCGTGGGCGCCGAGGAAAGTGGCGCGTATCACAGCCGGGACGCTCTCCCTTATGCGCCTTATAACGCGCAGCATCTTGAGCTCGTCCTCGACTGTAAGGCCGTAGCCGCTCTTTATCTCTATGGCTCCGCTTCCTTTCTCCATCATCTCCTTGACCCTTTCAAGGCTCTGGCGGTAGAGAGAGTCCTCATCGGTGGAGTGCAGAAGGTCGGCAGAGTTGAGGATTCCGCCGCCTCGTGCGGCTATCTCCTCGTAACTGAGACCGTTGATCTTGTCGATGAATTCCTCCTCACGCGAGCCGGCATAGACTATGTGGCTGTGGGAGTCGCAGAACGAAGGCAGCATCATGCATCCGGATGCGTCCACCCTGAAGTCGAAATGCCCTTTCGGACAGCCGGACATGGGCCCGAAACCGGAGATGAACTCTCCGTCCATGCTGAGCCAGGCATTGTGGATGCTTCCGGTACGGGACATCTCATCCCCCTGCAGGCGCAGGGTGCCGGCGGGGGTGATGCCAGTCAGTTCTTTAATATTGACGAATAAGGTCTTCATTGCGCAGGAAGTCTATTGATTTCTGGATGAGCGGATGAAGATAGCTGTCGTCGTCCACGAACGGGACCTGCCTGCGGTATTCCTCCACTATTTTCTCAAGTACCGCTGAAGTTTTGGCTGGGCGGCGGAACTCAAGTGCCTGAGTGGCGTTGAGGAGTTCGATTCCCAGCACTTCTTCCACGTTGTCCATGATCCGGACAAGTTTGGTGGCGGAGTTGGAGCCCATGCTCACGTGGTCTTCCTGCCCCTGGGATGACGGGATGGAGTCGCAGGAAGCCGGCCAGCATAGGCCTTTGTTCTGGCTGACTATGGATGCGGCCGTGTACTGGGGGATCATGAATCCGCTGTTGAGCCCCGGCCTGGCCACCAGAAATGCGGGGAGTCCTCTCTGGCCCGAGATTAGGCGGTAGGTGCGGCGCTCGGAGATGCTGGCGAGTTCTGACATTGCCACGGCCAGAGAATCCATAGGCAGGGCTATCGGCTCGCCGTGGAAGTTGCCTGCCGAGATGATCATGTCCTCGTCCGGGAAGACGTTGGGGTTGTCGGTTGTGCTGTTGATCTCCGTCTCGATGACTGATTCCACATAGCGTATGCAGTCTTTGACCGCCCCGTGTACCTGAGGGATGCAGCGGAACGAGTAAGGGTCCTGTACATGGACTTTGTCGCGACGTATAAGTTCGCTTCCCTCAAGCAGATGCATGAACCTGTCTCCTGTCTCGATCTGTCCCCGGTGCGGGCGGAGCCGGTGGGTGAGGGCATAGAAAGGCTCTATGCGCCCATCGTATGCGTCCAGAGATATGGCACCGATGTAGTCAGCCCATCTGGAGAGGCGTTTTGCTTTCAGCAGGCTCCACACTGCGTGCGCGCTCATGAACTGGGTGCCGTTGAGCAGGGCCAGCCCCTCTTTGGACTGGAGGGTGATCGGCTGCCAGCCGAATTCTGAGGCGACTTCAGCGCTCGGGCGGATCTTGCCCTTGTAGAGTACTTCTCCAAGTCCCAGCAGGGGCAGGGACAGGTGTGCAAGAGGTGCGAGATCTCCGGAGGCGCCGAGCGAGCCGTGCTGGTAGACTACTGGGAGGATGTCGCGGTTGAACATGTCGATGAGCCGCTGCACTGTGGCGAGCTGGGCGCCGGAGTGGCCGTATGAGAGGGACTGTATCTTCAGGAGAAGCATCAGCCTGACTATCTCCGGGCGCACGGTCTCACCCGAGCCGCAGGCGTGGGATACTACCAGGTTGTACTGGAGCTGGGAAAGCTTGTCCTCTGGAATCGTGACATTGCACAGTGAGCCGAAGCCTGTGGTCACTCCGTAGACCGGCCGGCCGATGTCCTCCATCTTGGTGTCAAGATAGCGGCGGCATTTTTCTATCGCCACAACGGACTCTTCTGACAGGGCGAGCTGTGCGCGGCTGTCGATTATTTCCTTTACCTTGTCGAGGGTGATGTGTTCCGGTGAAATGTGATGTGTCATAGTTCTGAGTCTAAAGCATTGTTTATAAGTGTGTCGTCTGCTGTTACAGGCATCGTTACTTTAAGCTGCGGAGTGCGCTGCATCTCTCTGAGGATGGCGCTGACGGCGCCGCTGTTGCGGGCCCAGCTGCGGCGTGCTATGCCGTTGTTGACATCCCAGAACAGCATCTGCCGTATGTGCCGCGCGGAGTCTTCGGATCCGTCTATGACCATCCCGAATCCGCCGTTGATCACTTCTCCCCAGCCGACTCCGCCTCCGTTGTGGATGGACACCCAGGTGGCGCCGCGGAAAGAGTCGCCGATGACGTTCTGCACAGCCATGTCGGCGGTGTAGCGTGAGCCGTCATAGATGTTGGATGTTTCCCTGAAAGGGGAGTCCGTGCCGGAGACGTCGTGGTGGTCGCGGCCCAGCACAATCGGGGCGCTGATCTCACCGCTGCGGATGGCATCGTTGAACGCGAGGGCTATCTGTGTACGTCCGAGGCAGTCGGCGTAGAGAATCCTGGCCTGTGAGCCCACCACAAGATGGTTCCTGCCTGCTTCCTCTATCCAGTGGATGTTGTCCTGCATCTGGCTCCGGATCTCATCAGGAGCCTGTCCGGCGAGTTTTTTCAGCACATTGACAGCGATGGCGTCCGTCTTGGCGAGATCCTGCGGATCTTCAGACATGCAGACCCAACGGAACGGGCCGAAGCCGTAGTCGAAGTAGAGCGGGCCCATGATGTCTTCCACGTAAGAAGGGTAGCGGAAAGATCCGTCTTCCCTCAGGATGTCCGCTCCGGCGCGGGAGCTCTCCAGAAGGAAGGCGTTGCCGTAGTCGAAGAAATACATCCCCTTGGCTGTAAGTCTGTTGATCGCTGCTACCTGACGCCTCAGTGAAGCCTGTACGGCCTGTTTGAACGCCTCCGGGTCGTCAGCCATCATCCGCTTGGCCTCTTCGAAGCTCAGCCCTGCCGGGTAGTAGCCCCCGGCCCACGGGTTGTGCAGGGAGGTCTGGTCTGAACCGAGGTCAACCTTGATGCCTTCATCTGCAAGCCTTTCCCAGAGGTCAACTACATTGCCGATGTAGGCCAATGATACGACCTCCTTGTCCTGCACGGCCTTGCGTATGCGCGGTATGAGTTCATCCAGGTCTTCGTGCAGCTCGTCAACCCAACCCTGGTCATAGCGCTTGCGTGCCGCCAGCGGGTTGATTTCCGCCGTGACGCTCACTACTCCGGCGATGTCGCCGGCCTTGGGCTGCGCGCCGGACATACCTCCGAGACCTGCGGTGACAAAGAGCGTTCCACGCATCTGCTCCGCCGTGCCTTCCAGCCCGCGCTTGCGGAGCTGCATCCTGGCGGCGTTCATCACTGTGATTGTGGTGCCGTGCACGATGCCCTGCGGACCTATATACATATAGGAGCCTGCGGTCATCTGGCCGTACTGTGATACGCCGAGGGCGTTGAACCTCTCGTAGTCGTCGCGGCTGGAGTAGTTGGGGATCACCATGCCGTTGGTCACCACCACGCGCGGTGCGTCCTTGTGGCTCGGGAAAAGTCCGAGCGGCAGGCCCGAGTACATCGAAAGCGTCTGCTCGTCAGTCATCTGTGCGAGATACTGCATCGTAAGGCGGTACTGCGCCCAGTTCTGGAAGACGGATCCGTTGCCTCCGTAGGTTATCAGCTCGTGAGGGTGCTGGGCCACGCGCGGGTCGAGGTTGTTCTGTATCATGGCCATAATGGCCGCCGCCTGACGGCTCCGTGCAGGGTACTGGTCTATAGGACGGGCCAGAATCTCGTTTGAGGGGCGGTAGCGGTACATGTATATGCGGCCGTAGTCACGAAGTTCCGCCGCGAACTCCGAGGCCAGCACGGGGTGGAGTTCCTCGGGGAAGTAGCGGAGGGCGTTCTTTAGCGCGAGGGCCTTTTCCTTGCGGCTCAGGATGTCCTTGCGCTTCGGGGCGTGGTTGATCCGGGGGTCGTATGGTTTAGCTTCCGGCAGGTAGGACGGGATGCCTTCAAGTATCTCCTCCTGCCAGCTCAGATGATGGTGGTCGGGACTGTTCATTGTATATGGCTGTTGACGATTTCGAGTATCTGATCCTGCATTTCCATGGCTTCAGCTGCGATAGCATCGGCTTCGGCGTTGAGTTCGGCGGCTGCCTCCTTGTCCTGGAGTCCGGTCGAATTGATGCGCACGTTGAGCTGGGCCCCGCGAATCGCCGCTGTGGCTGCGAGGGCTCCGACTCCGGCGTCGGACGCTGATGCGGGGTTGCCTTTCTCCGCCATGGCCTTGGCGATCGGTAGAGCCTTCAGTGCTGTCTTCATGGTGCGGAGCGGCACCTGCGCGGCGTAGAGGGTCGCGGCTTCGAGGGCGGCTGCGCGTGCCGCCTTCTCCTCATCGTTGCCTTTCGGCATCTTGAACACCTCCATGATCCTGTCGAAGGCGGCGGTGTCCTCGTCCACGAGGTCCAGGAGTTCATTCATCACCTTCTGGCCTTCATCCGCCCAGTCGGAGAACTCTTTCCATCTCTCATCCCAGCCTCTCTTGCCTGCGGAGAGATTGGCCACCATAGTGCCCAGTGCGGCTCCCAAGGCTCCCATGTAAGCGGAGATGGATCCTCCTCCCGGGGCGGGGGATTCGGATGCTGTCTCCTCGGCGAACGCCTTGAGATCCATTCTGATGAGCCTGTGCCTCCTGGCTTCTTCAGCCTCGTCGCGCATGAGGTATTCGATGACTTTCTCATGCGGGTTGAACGGCTTGAGGTCGTCCAGGCCCATCGATTTGACGGCTATCTTCATTATCTCCTCTTCGGATATGCCTGTGGAGCGCTGCTGCTTCTCGAGAAAATACTTGCCGGCATCGATAAGTGCGCTTTTCGGCACCAGGCCCACAATCTCGGTGCCGGTGACCCTCATGCCCCGTGCCTGAGCGGCGCGGCATACCTCCTCAAATGCCTTGTGGAGCGGGGTGGCGGCGATGTCGGTGATGTTCATCGACACCTGGGCGATGCCGTATTCATCGATGTACCAGCCGATTGCCTTGCAACCCTTGAGCGTGCCGGGGATCCAGATGTCCTTCCCCTCGGCGTCCTTGAGCACCTTGCCGGTGAGCGAACCGCCCTCGCGTGCCTTGCGGCCCTTCTCGCGTACGTCGAAGGCCACTGCCATGGCGCGGCGGGTGGAGGTGGTGTTGAGGTTGAAGTTGACGGCTATCAGGAAGTTGCGGGCTCCGACATTGCTGGCTCCGGACTTGGCTACGGTATCGTTGTACTCCTTAGGCCCGAAGTCCGGCCTGCGTGAGGGGTCAGCCATCTTCTCGGGAAGCGCTTCGTATTCTCCTGCCCGGCAGACGGCCAGGTTCTTTCGCTCAGGCCTGAAGGCTGCGGCCTCGTAGCAGTAGCATGGTATGCCGAGCTCTTCGCTGATGCGCTTTGAGAGTTCGCGTGAGAGCTGTGCGCATTCTTCCAGACTGATGCCGGCCACCGGTATGAACGGCAGCACGTCTGTAGCCCCGGAGCGGGGGTGCGCCCCGTGGTGATGTCTCATGTCGATGAGTTCCTGGGCTTTCTGCACTCCGCGGAACGCGGCCTCGCAGACGGCTTCGGGACTTCCGACGAAGGTTATCACGGTCCGGTTGGTGGCTTCGCCCGGGTCGATGTCGAGAAGTTTGACTTTTTCACCTGTGACGGGAGATGCGGCGCCGGTGATGGCGGCGGCTATCTTGTTGATTACATCTTTGTTGCGGCCTTCGCTGAAGTTCGGCACGCATTCGACGATTCTCTTCATATAGGACAAAAAATGTGTTAGCAGGCCAAATATAGTCAAATATTCGTTACGGAACGGGGAGGATTTGCATCAAATCAACTGTTTCTTTCCGTTTTGCTTTTGTCCCAAACCGGATGCTATAACCCGGACGTTCTCCGCGTGGTCACGGCCTTGCGGGAAAACAGCCGCTGCGGCAGTTCCATGGCGAGTATGATGCCGAGGACAATGGCGATTGCCCCTTTGGCGGCCACAAATCCGGTGGTGAGCGAGAGCGCGAACTGGCTGGACAGCAGGTAATAGGTGAACCAGAACACCCCTGCTCCAGGGACAAGAGGGAAGATGCCGCAGAGCACGAAGACCGTGCTCGGGCACTTGTGCAGCACCGCCACGTAGCGGGACAGGATGCAGATCACTATGGTGGACAGGACTATAGCCACCGTTGCCCCGACAAGGCAATATCTGGTCATTGCCAGAAATAGCCCCCAGCCAATGGCCCCGATGAGTCCCGAAGCGACATACTCTTTGCGCGGAGCACCGAAAAGCACGGCGAAAGCCAGCGTGCCCACGAACGCCGCCAACATCTGCCAGAGCAACCCTGCCGTCTGCTGGTTCACGGTCATGCCGGAGAGTTCAATCATTCCTCCGGACACGGCCCCATCCGTGACGAAAGCGATGCTCACCCCGAGTGCTATGCAGATGAAGCCGAGCATGGCGTCTGTCAGACGCGTCAAGCCGGCAATGTAGTCCGAATTGGCCAGATCCCTCACCCCATTGACGAACGGCACCCCGGGAATCAAAGGCATGACCGCACCTATTATAATGTTGCTCAGGCTTTCCCCGAAGCCGCTCCTGTAGGAGGCTACGCACAAAAGTGTAGCAAACAGTGCATTGCTGATGCCTCCGACAATCTTGGAGAGATACTTACCGCTGACAAATATGGAAAACACATACAGCAGCGCCCCCACGACGAAAGCCGCAGCGCAGTCCATGAAGCCGCCGCCGAAAACGGCACAGAACCCGGAAGCCCCGAAAGCAGAACCGGCAATCTGTTCCCACGCAGGTTTTCCGGCCCCGTCCCGGATTGCCTCAAGATGCTTGCGTGCCTGGGCCAGGGTGTATTTGCCGGCCGCGATTTCGTAACTCAAACTGTTGACCTCCACCACCTTGGAAAGCTGTATGCCGCGAATCGGGATGAACTCCACATTGGCATATTTTCCAGAAGATCCGGTCGTGAAGATGCCATTGCTGAGCACGAAAAAATGACCTGAATCCACTCCGTAATGGGACGAAATCCGCGCCATCGTGTCCTCTACCCGGGAAATCTCGGCCCCGTTCTCAAGGAGAATATGTCCGGCTATCGAAGCCGTCTCCAACACATCCGCAGTGTCGTTCATCTCTTCCATGGCGCAAAAATAACAATTTTCCTTCATCCTCGCCATGGAGCTGCTGCAGCATCTGTCTTCACGCAAGGGAGCAGTCTCCAGGAGAAAGTCCATAGAATATCACCTCGTCACTGTTGCTGAGATGTTGGGGTCGCTGGCCACCACATTCTGATCTGCCTGATAGGAGGAACTGTATTTGCCGCGTGGCAAGTCCTCGAAGATATAGCGATTTGCCATCCTAGCCGCCTCAATCTGGTCCGTCAGAGCTGTCAAAATGGCCGAAGCGGCAAGATCGACAAGCATGCCGATGATGGTATTGGTGCCGCTGTTTATGGAACAATCCAGATAGAGATTGCAGGTCCTGTCAAAAAGCAATTCCCCTGTTGCCGCCGAGCGTATGAAGTATCTGATCTTTGTGGAAATGCCCAATCCGGATTTCTCCCAGGAGTCAATCTGGGAGAACACTACGGCATCAGCCCCGAAGAATTTGCGGAAAGGTTCGAGCGAGGCATTTTCAAAGAGTTCTGCATCATAAGCGCTCTCCGCCTTAAGCACATCGAGAGCAAGGAGAGGCGAGACCACGTAATAGCCGGCATCAGCCAGAGGGCGGCTGATGGAGGTGTACAGCAGATCCTTAGCCTCCACATTGGTGGTATTGTTGATAGGCGGCATCACCAGCAGCACGAGAGGTTTCTCTTCGTACATTCCTGAATACAGGCTCTCACGCGTCTGCACTACTTTGTTGGAGGTGCCGCAGGAAACGAGCATCAAGGCTGACATAAGCACAGCAAAGGCTCTCCCGAATAAACTGCAAGAAGCGAATCGTATCATAAGGCCAGACGTTTAAGCAACGGGCCGACAAATGTGGCGGACTCCGGATAATTGATCATTTCCAATCTCAGCATCTCCTCGCCACGCTCGCGGAACAGTCCGGAGTAGTCGGTCAGATTGCCGAACAGGCGGCGCTGACGGTCGCTGGCGTTGTGGTAGAACACGTCGGCGACATCCGGCTGGAGAAGAAGATAACCATACTCGGCGCAAATCCCCGGAGGGGGCATCTTCCGCGTCCCGTCCGGGCGTGACACCATCATTTCATAGACATATATGAGATTGCAGATGCTTTCCGGTGTGCGTTCCTTGTAGTTGCGGTATGCGGCACTCTCATAGCCGCTCGCTCCGTCACTTGAAGGGCCCCAGTTATACAAGCCAACCGTAGTCCCGCATGAGGACAGAAGCAGGGCGGATGCCAGAAGCACAAGCGCCGGTCTCATAGGCAGACGACCTTATGCTCCCCGGCGGAAATGAATATGGTCTTGCTGTAGACTCGGACAGATCCGCTGTAAACCTCTATATTATGGGTACCAGGAACAAGATAGAGCGTATTCTCCGCCGTAGCCTTGATGTCCCTGTCTCTGCGCCATGAAGATTCCTTGACAGCGTATAGACGGTAATCGTCACCATCGACTCTTACTGTGAGCGGAGCACCTAGGGAATCAGTGAACGACAGGCAGGCCTCATCAGCCTTGCCGCTGGAAAGCGTATAGACTCCGACTCCGCATCCCGCGAAAAGTACTGCGGAAAGCAGAAGAATTACAAGTTTTCTCATTTGTCAAGAATATAATAATCAGTCAGTTGATCTTCTTTGACGGGTTCGCCCTCATAGGAGCAGAAAGAAATCTCGGTCTCTGGCGTATTGCCGGTCATCGAGACCACGGTCACCTTGCCTGTAAGAGTCCCCGGGAGTTCGATGTCCACTCCCGTCTGAGGGTTCTTCACCACCTTGCCCTTACGATAGACGTTGAAACTGTCCCCGACGGTAAGGCCCTGCGAGGCTCCGCCGGAAATCACAAAAGAACCATCCTGTACAGCCAGTATGTATGACCGCCACGGCTGGTCCATGCACTTGTTGATAATGTTCTCAACCAACTGAGAGAGAGCGGCGGAGATAGCCTTGTCACTGAGGGTCGCATCATAGCCTGCCGTGCCTCCCAGACCCAGCGTCGTGGTGGAAGATGTCTCGGCATAGCCCTTTGCCTCGTCGGAATAGATGATGAGTCCGGTGGAGGCCTCGACCAGACGTATGCTCACTCCGGCCTCCACTGTCTGTGTCTTGGTGGATGAGAAGAGTTTCTGCTGGCCCTCGTTTTTGCGCCCGTACTCAGTGATGGAGCCGAGTATTATGTAGTCCGCGCCGATCTTGTTCATGTTTTTCCCCGCTTCGGCTGCAAGCACATCGAGATCCTCTCTCTCAAGCAGAATGAATTTGCCGCTGGCTGCCAATTTGGCCGAAAGGATGTCCAGTGCCTGTTTCCGCATCGGATCGTTTTCCTTGTCATAGAACAGCCCTTTGGCATACTGGGTCTCGTTGGAGAAACGGCCTATGGCTACCTTGCGCTTTATGGTCCTGTCTCCCTGTTGTGCGTAGGACGGCAGGGCCACAAGGAGAGAAAGCGCCAGCAACGCCGCCTTGATGATAGTTTTCATTTCAATAACGTTTTACGTTTTGTCGCAAAATTAATACTTTTTTCGTCATACTGACCATGTTGACTGTACTTTCGTGACAACGGATCCGAGGCCTTCTCGCGCTGTCCGGGTGAGACCTTCTCTCGCGCTGTCCGGGTTATAGCATATTGCGCACAATATGCTATAACCCGGAGCCGCAGGTGCCGTATAGGGGTGATTTTTCAGATAGGTTAGAGCATTTTTCGGGAGATGTGCTATAACTTGGACAACAAGCTTCGTCTATGGGATGATTTTTGCAGTGCCGGATGGCAAAACTTATAGCTATGAGAGACAAAGTTGTCCATATTTGTATCAAATCGGATGCGGAGCTCCTGCATCGCGTCGAAGACGATTACCGTTGTTCAATCACGAAAATGTCGAGGGGGCCATGGGATGGGTGAACCTGGGCGAGGGAACCTAGCAGGAGAATCCGGCGAGGGAAACTGGCGGGGGAACCTGTGGCATGGAACCTGGTGGGCCGTGGAAGCTTGGGCCGGAGAACCTAGCCGGGGAAACCTGGCAGGGCGAACATAGCCGGAGAAGGCGGGAGGGGCATCATTGGCACAGGCCGAGCGGACAATCGTCATGGAGTTTTTGCGGAATCCGCAGATATTGCTAACTTCGCAAGATATGTCTAGAACGTCCAAAATCACTTTTGTGACTCTCGTCGGCTCCGTGGTCAATGCGGTGCTGACCATATTCAAGATAGTCGCCGGTATAGCCGGCCATTCCGCCGCGATGATCGCCGATGGTGTGCACTCCCTTTCTGACCTTCTGAGCGACATCGTGGTGCTGGTCTTCGTCCGCATCTCCGGCAAAGGCCGCGACAAGGACCATGACTACGGTCACGGCAAGTTCGAGACGTTCGCCACGCTGATAATCAGTCTGATGCTCCTTGTTGTCGGGGCCAATCTGATGTCCTCCGGCATAGAAAGCATAAGGAACATACTGGGCGGAAAAGCCGTTGAAGCCCCGGGGATGATCGCCTTGTGGGCAGCCCTGCTTTCAATCGTCTCCAAAGAAATCCTCTACCGCTACACGGCGGCGCAGGGACGCAAGCTCGACAGCCCGATGATGGTCGCCAACGCCTGGCACCACCGTTCCGACGCCCTCTCATCGATCGGCTCCCTGCTCGGCATCGGCGGTGCCATCCTGCTCGGTGACAAGTTCGTCATACTCGACCCTCTGGCCGGCTGCATCATCAGCATCTTCATCATCGTGATGTCAGTGAGGATGTCGATCCCCGCAGTGAAAGAACTTCTCGATGTTTCCCTTCCGGACGAGATGGAAGCCCAGATCGTGCAGACCGCGAAAAGTGTCCCGGGTGTGGTTGACCTGCATGAACTCAAGACCAGACGGGAAGGCCCCGGCATCGTGATGGAAGGGCATCTTGTCCTCCACTCTGACATCTCACTGGAGCAGGCCCACACCATTTCCAAGCAGGTCGAGCAGGCGCTCCGTGACAAGTTCGGATCCTCCACACAGATATCCCTGCACCTTGAACCCGAGAACGATTCGCAGTAGCTCCGTTCCGGAATCCGGTATGCCCAAAAGACCAGAAAGGGGGCCCAAGCCAAGCTGGATCGGAACGGCTACTTTCCCGCCATCAACGGGCGCAGGCGCACAAGCCAGTAGAGCAGCCCGGCAATGGTGAGCACTGCCCCCACGACACCGATCCAGGAAATGGAGAGATGAGTGCAGACTGCGCCTCCGATCAGTGCGCCGCAGCCTATCCCGAGGTTGAAGATTCCAGAGTAGATGGACATCGCCACGGCCGACTCATCCTCCGACGCGGCTGAAATCACCTCCGACTGCATAGCCAGATTGTAGGCCGTCACCGAAATCCCCCACACGGCGCATATCGCGATGCTCAGGACGTGGCTGAAAGCCAACGGCCTCATGAGGAGCAGGGCGAGAGTCAATCCGCACATCGCCAGAGTCACGAAGCGGAAGCGCCAGGAGACATAGAACTTGGAAAAGGCGAAACTGCTCACCAGTCCGGCGATTCCGAACACCATCAGCGTCCCGGTGATCATGCCCTCCGACATCCCTCCTATCTGCCCGAGGAACGGCTCGATGTAACTGTAGGCCGTATAGTAGCCGGTCGCGAACAGCAGGGTGAAGACATATATCCCTATGAGCACCTTTTTGTGCAGCATCACCGGCAGTCCCTTCAAGTTGACCCCTTTTCCCGCAGGAATCCCGGGGAGAGTCAGGGCCACCAGCACCAGGGTCAGCAGGGCGAATATACCCACGCAAAGGAACGTCATCCTCCATCCCACCATCAGGCCGATTGCCCGCCCGAGCGGCATCCCCATTATCACGGCTATAGAAGTACCCGTGACTACGATACTGAGTGCCAGAGACTTGTGAGACGGCGGTACAGAGCGTACCGCGATGGAAGGTATGATGGACCAGAATATCGCATGTGTGCTTGCCACCCCGATACGGGAGAGCATCAGCATCCAGTAAGAGGACGAGAGGAAAGACAGGCCCTGGAACAGGGTGAAACATCCGATCACACCGAGCAGCAGTTTGCGCATCTCGGACCGGGAGAACGCCATTGTCAATGGGAGGGAAAGAAGCATCACCATCCATGCATACACGGAGATGAGCATGCCCGTCTGGGCTTCACTGCGACCGAAATCGGCTCCTATGTCGCTCAAGAGCCCGATCGGCACAAATTCAGAGGTATTAAAAATAAAAGCGGCACAAGCCAGCCCGATAAGGGCCATCCAGTGCCTGACAGTCATTTTCTGCTCCGTCATAAATTATATATATACTACTAACTAACTGTCTGTCTCCGGAGCAGACCGGAAGACGGATGCAAATATAGTAACATATTCCCATTGTACAAGGGGAGATGCAAAAAAGTTATAAAAATTTTTAATAATCGGATTTCTGGCGTTACATCTTTTCTTGCTCAAGATACAAAACAGCCCTCCTGGCCGCCTCAGGCATTGACTGCAGCGGCGAGTATGTATAAATTTGTACAAACGAAAAACCACATTTATGAGACGCATTCCATACTTGCTGCCGGCTCTGGCTTTGCTTGCTGCCGGCTGCAGTGGCGGCGAGCAGCCGCTGAAGCTCAATGACCTCGAATACTACGAACGTCCCGGGGTCAATGTCCTCGTCTACAGCAACCTCTTCACCGGAGGTTTCAACGATGAGAAGAATTCCGGCATAGAGATTATTCATCACGGAGTCCGTACCGTGCAGGGCGGTGCCGTGAGGCTGTCCAACACCCCCGAGCAGTGGGACCTGGTGCCCGAGACCACTTTCCGCAACGTTGACCCCGACAAGGGCACGATAGAGGTGGGGCTGCGCTATCCCGACTATGACTTCGACTCACGGCTCGTGGTGACCCCGGAAGGGGAGGCCGTCAAGATCGAGGTGTATCTGGACAAGCCTGTACCTGAAACGATTGCGGGGGAGGCCGGGTTCAATCTCGAGTTCCTGCCGTCGCAGTACTGGAACAAGGCCTACCTCGTGGACGGTCAGGCCAAGCGTTTCCCGCGCTACGCGGTGAGCGAGACGGTCACCCGCCCCAACAGCGAGAAGATCAAACAGTTCAAGGGCTACAAGACCTACGATGACCGCGGCACCGGACGCTTTGTTGATCCTCTGCCGATGTCGGAGGGGCACAGCATGACCCTCGCTCCGGACGATCCCGAGAGGATGGTCAAGATCACTTCCGATGGGGCAGAACTGAAACTCTATGACGGTCGCATGCTTGCCCAGAACGGCTGGTACGTGCTCCGGAGCGTCCTTCCTGAAGGCAAGACGGGCAAGGTGCTTAGCTGGACCGTGGAGCCCAACGCCGTACGTGGCTGGGTGCGTGAACCGAACATCGGCCTTTCCCAGGTGGGATATGTGCCTGAGCAGCCGAAAGTGTCAGTAATAGAGCTGGACAAGGCCGACAAGCCTCTGCGGACAGCCTCCATATACAGGGTAAACCCCGATGGCACAGAGAGTAATGTCTTCACCGGAAAGACATCGATGTGGGGCCCGTACTTCAAGTATAACTACCTCAAGTTTGACTTCTCCCCGGTCCGGGAGCCCGGCATATACTATATAAAATATGGCGATGCCCGCACCGTCAACTTCATAATCGGGGACGATGTCTATGACAAGATCACAGATGCGACGAGCGATGTCTGGATCCCTATCCACATGAACCATGTCGCCGTCAACGAAGCTTACCGCATGTGGCACGGCGAACCATTCAAGGAAGGCTACCTCCAGGCGCCGCCAAGTACGGATCACTTCGACCTCCACTGGCAGGGGCCTACGACCGACACCAAGTACAAGGCCCTTGAACTCATCCCGGGCCTCAATGTCGGAGGCTTCTTCGATGCCGGGGACTTCGATATCGAGACTTCTTCCAACATCTCCGTGGTCCAGAACCTCGTCTCCATCTGGGAGCGCTTCCGTCCTATGCGTGACATGACATTCGTCAGCGAGAGCCAGCGCTACGTGGACCTGCACCGCCCGGACGGGGTGCCTGACATCCTCCAGTACATCGAGCACGGCGTGCTCAACCTGCTCGCCCAGGCCGAGAACATCGGGCACATGTCCCAGGCCCTTTCCAACTCGGTGCTAGACAACTACCACCACCTCGGGGATGCCGCCTCACTTACCGATGGCCGCCACTATGACCCGCGCCTCAAGCCGTACGAGATCTCCTCTGACGGCCGCAGGAGCGGTACCCCTGATGACATGTGGGCTTTCACCAGCCGCGACCCGTCGCTTGACATGAGGGCTTCGACAATGTTCGCCGCCGCCAGCCGCGCCCTCAAGGGCTACAACGATGCTCTCTCCGAGCGTGCCCTCAAACAGTCGAAAAGGCTTCAGAAAGAAGCCGCAGCCCTGCTTGCCAAGGCCCCTCAGACCCGTGGGGGCAGACCTGGTGGCGACGCCGCATCCAACCTCCAGCTATACGTGGCCACAGGGGAGAAAGCATATCTTGACAGGTTCGATGAGGCCATCTGGCCGATGCTTGACCGATTTGTCAACTTCGGCATCAGCACCGCCCTCGAAGCAGTGCCGTACATGGATGCTGCCTATAAAGAGAAGCTACGCCCGTACGTGGAGAAATATGCCGAGTACGTGTCCGGACTGGAGCAGGACAACCCTTACGGCGTGCCGATAGGCAGGGCCAACTGGGCCGGGAGCGGGGCGGTTGTCAATTTCGGGACCACCCTCTGCCTTGCTTCAAAGCACTTCCCGGAGATCATACCGGCGGACAATGTATATAAGGTGAGCAATTATATCTTCGGCTGCCATCCGTACCACAACTATTCTCTTGCAGCCGTGGTGGGTGCCACCAGACCGAAGGCCGTGTTCTACGGCAACAACAGGGCAGACTTCTCGTTCATTCCGGGCAATGTCGCTCCTGGTCTGCTGTTCAGGAATCCTGACCATTTCGAGAACTACGACGACTGGCCGTTCCTCTGGGGGCAGAACGAAGGCACGATAGCCGGCAACACGGATTTCCTGATCTTCGGCTCCTCGTTCAAGAATCTCCTTGCGGGGGAGTGACCCTACTCTTCAGAATCGAAAATATCATTGAATACAGCCCTCATCCCGGATTCGTCTTGGATGAGGGTTCTCAGTTTCTGTAGCCTTGCAGCGTTGTCCGACTCCGGTATCCAGAGTTTGAGGTAGCCTTTTTCTCCGTACTTCTCCTGAAGGTGCTCCATCATGCGACTCCAGTGTCCCTCGCGGTCGAGTTCGGGGTAGTTCTTGAGTCCGTACTGGATTGTGCGGCGTATCACGGTCATCGGGTCTATCTGCCTGTCGGCTTCGGCGATGAGTTTGCCGTAGATGGATCTCGGCTCGTGGTCGGATGAGGCACGATGGTCTTCTGCCGCCTGTGCTGCGAGTTCGATTTCTTCGGGTGTCAGCCACTGGAGCAGGTTTCGGTCTCCCCGGATGATGGCCCCGGATACAAGATGGTGGGTTTTTCGGCCCGTCCCGAGCCCCGTGTCGTGGTAGGCTGCCGCTGTGTAGACCACGTCCGCCTTGACCGGATAATGCTCCGTGAGGCGGAGCGCCTCATCTATTACATATTGCACATGCTCCCGCCTGTGCGCCCGGTCGAACGTGTCGTACATCGGTATGATCTGCTCCTCCACATACTTTCGTAGTGCCGGGGTGACTTGTGTGGCCGATTTTTCCATGCTGCTTAGAGTCTCGTTGCTTCAGGTATCACTTGTCTTTTGCCGATTACTTAATGTATTCGTCCAGCTTTCCGGCTTCAAGATCCTCCATGATTTTCTTTGCTGTTTCTTCAAGAAGAGGAATTTCCTTTTTTATGGTATTGAAAACAGCTTCGTCATCTATGTCGGCGTATTCATGGACAATTACATTGCGCATTCCGAAAACTGCTTTCCACGGTACTTGTCTATATGAAGAAAAGAAATCCATAGAAGTTTTGTTGCGTATTTTGATGAAGTTTTCAGTGATGTATTGCAGGCTCATTCCGCAGGCCCGGAATATTGTCATGCCTGAAATACTCAATCCGAAATCATTTGGTTTGCATATATCAGCAGATATTTTTTGCACCAGATCCATCTCGTCAATGGCTGTCTTCAAGTAGGTCTTTATCCGTTCTTTATCGCTATACATAAATCAGATCTTTTTCTATGTTGTCCATGAAATCCCTGGAGGTTCTCGTATTTTCAGATATCAGATCCACTTTTCTTTTAAAGAGGGATTCCAGTAACAGTTTTACCTCAGATAAAACGAGCAGTGAAGGATTTTTGAATGAAATCAATATGTCAATATCACTGTCCGCGTTCTCTTCTCCTCTTGCAAAACTCCCGAACAAGGCCATACGTGTTATTTCATACTTTTCGGCTTTGTTTTTTTTGAAAGAGCGGAGAATATCCAACACGCGCTCCCTCTCTGAAAAGTCTCCGGTATATTTGTCTATGACCTTCAATTCGATTTCGTATCCCAAGGCATCCAGCAGACGCGAAACGGTCTCTTCGCTTCCTAATGTCCCATTTTCCATTTTTGATATTTGGGATTTCGACATACCGGAGAGTATGCCCAGTTGCTCCTGTGTCAGATTTCTTGACTTGCGCAATGACTTGATCATATTTGGCGTAACAGTGTTCATTTCGTGACAAATATAGAACAAGTTTCATATATATGCAACTTGTTCGGGCATGCGGATGTATTGTTCTTGATTTTAGGAGAGCGTCGTCTCTTGGCAAGAGACGACAAAGCAACGGCAAATATAGTGATTTTCACCGAATTGCCTACAAGCCCCCGTACAAATTTAAGGTTCATTTCAGTCCATTCAGTCTTGCCGTCCAACCATGGGCGGTTGTGTGGTGGTGTTTTCG
>DJOT01000003.1 GCA_002439095.1 Bacteroidales bacterium UBA6431
GAATTGCCATTGGAGCAGACAAAAGCAATGTGACTTTCAAAAACTGCGTGTGCACGATAGACGAGCAGACCAAAACGAGCCTCAATGGAAAAAAGGTTGGCAATAAAGTTAGATCAGACGATTATACTTACCCCGACACAGACATCAAAGTAACAGATAAAAGACGATGATGCACAAAGCTGATATAATTTGCGGCTCAGGCCTTGCGCTCCTGCTCACCCTCTTGGGGGGGGGTAGGATGCAGCAAGCAGCAGGCCGTGCAGAGCCCTGCGGAGGGCAATTTCCCGGCGGATCATGTCATCCGTGTCGCTCCGCAGGTGGCCACCACCAAGGGCAGCTACACCACGGCTAATCTCACGAAATTCGATCTCCTCGTGGAAGACAACAACAACCCTGCAAGCAAATACACCTGCACCAACACCGTTTTCAAAAAGGGTGAGGGCGGCTGGACACCAAGCAAGATGCTTCTCTGGAGTAAATCCGATGCGGAGGTTCTTGTCTATGCTATCGCTCCGTCAGTCGGTAATGAGAGTCTGGTATCGGTTGACAATATCAACGATGAGAATAAATGTCCCAACCTTGCGGTGCAGGCCGAGCAGAGCAAGGATGACTGCAGTTCAGATTATCTCGGTTGGGCTTCTGGCAAGAAAAAGGTCAGCGAGCTGCTCACGGACGGCAAGCTTTCGTTTGCGTTCACGCACCTGTTGACCCGGTTCACGGTCACGTTCAAACTCGGTACGGAGTTCAACGTTCCCGTGGTTCCGACTCAGGATATCATCAGCGATGTGGTTGTTTCCGGTACGGCACGCGATTTCAAGCTCAAGGGCAAAAGCCCGGATTGGACTTCATTCACCGTTGAACCTGGCAATGCGGCTTCCGATATCAAGCCTTATGGCGTGGGCTGGACTTCGGCTGAGAATGCCCAGGGCAACTGCTCTTCTGTCTATGACTGCATCCTCGTGCCTCAGGCTGTGACCAAGGGTGGGCTCAAGATAAGCTTCAAGGCTGCCGGGAAGAACTACGAGTGGGTGTCGGCAGCGGATTATACGTTGAATGGCAACACGGCCTACACCCTCACCCTCAAGGTGGGCAAGGATGTGGTGATCGCCGGAGGTTTCACGGCCACTGCGTGGGAAGAAGGTGTAGGAGGCTTGTTGTATACTGAATAAAGGAGGAAAAGACATGAAAATCAACATAATATCCATACTCGCGCCCCTCGCGGCAACCGCCGTTTTCGCCGGCTGCGACAAGACCGCCCCGGAGCGCATCTGGTCCTCCGACCCGGATGCGGTTCGCATTGAGGCTTCGGTGTTGCAGACTAAGACCAGTCCGGACGGAAAGGATGGGGATCCGTCCAAGTTTCTCTCACACGATGAAATTGCCGTTTATGATGGCAGTAAGACCGTGACTTACTGGTTTGATGGAGATGACTGGCTTCCTAAGCCTGAAACCGACTATCTCGTCTGGAAGGCCCCTGTCACCTACAAGGCCTGGTATCCGGCTTCTGCAAAGGATGGCTTCGATCTCCCGACCGACCAAAGCAGGTCAAGCGGTTCGACGGCAGCGGCGGATAATTTCAAGAAGGCTGATTTCATGACCGGCGAATTTGTCTGCGACTCTAAAGACAAGATCCCGTCCGACCATAAGCTCCGCCTTGAGATGCAGCGCAAGATGGCTCTTGTCACAGTCAATGTGGACAAGAACAGACTCAATAACCAGTTTGAGGGGATGGACATTTATAAGATTCTGGTGGAGAGCATCCAGTCCGGACTTAGCCACGTTAGCTCTGACGGAATTGGGAGCGGAAGCCCTGTGGATGTGAAGCCGGGCCCGTCTGACGGCGCCTATATGAATGGCAAAGGCGATTACCACGCCATTGTTGTACCTTGCGGCGGGGATGCTTCTGCCCAATTCTTGAAAGTGACCGTCTCATGGAAAGATGATGCTCATCCTAATGGCAAGGATACACCATTTGTCGTCACCGGCCGCCCGACATTCGAAGCCGGCAAGCACTACACCTACAATCTTACCATCGGCAAGGACAAGGTTGAGGCCGGCGACATCACCGTCTCCGACTGGGGCAGCCCTGTTCCCCTCATTGACGGTGGCGGCGAACAGGATGCCGACAAGCTCTCCGACCCTATCAGCATGACCGACCTGCGCTCCCAGCTTGCTGACTGGAACAAGGCCAACCCTGAGAACAAGAAAGAGCTTAAGGACCTTATCACCAAGGAACTGCTTGACGAGAACTGCAAAAACGGCAAGCTGATCATCTCCGGTGAGTTCGACAACACGACTCCGGCGTATACGAGTACTTCTCATACTTGTTACGGAATGTCTGTTGAGACTCTTGAGGCCTTTGAGAAGATTGCAGCCTATGTGCGGGATAAAAATAACAAGGTCTCATGTCTTGATCTCAGTGGGGTTACGGGTTTGACTGCCATCGGGGATATCCAAAAGGAAACTGGTAGTGAGAAGTATAACCTGTCATTTTATGCTAGTGGCCTTGTGACATTTATCGGCTCTCCGGATATTACAGCCATTGGCTATGCTTTTGAAAGGAATTATAATCTTGTTTCCGTATCCGGTCTGGAAAATGTAACCTATGCCAGGGGTGCGTTCTATAGTTGTCATAGCCTTTCTGTAGTCCCTAATATGCCTAAGGCGACAAATTTGCAATGTACATTCAATGATACTGCCATAAAAGAGCTCCGGCATGATAATGCTGAAATATTGGCCATTGGCGACTGCGCCTCACTTGAAGTCATTGATTGTCCTAAGGTGAATGACTTGATAGGCAGAGCGTTTAATGGTTCTATCAGGCCACTGGATAATCTTAAGGAACTGCACTTGACATCAGAGTTTTTTGACGAGGTTCACTGCTGGGCCTTTGACGGTGGGCTGGTTATAGGTCAAGTTACACTATATCTGAATGCCAATCAGGCGGACAACATTGTTGTTGATAAGGATAATAATGATTTCTTATGGCGACCGAAGAAAGCAGATGGAAAAACATCAGCTGTTCAGGCAGATGGTACTACTGACTATGTTCTCCTCAATAGTTTCAAAGCTGTCTACTGCGGCAACAAGCAGATCAAGTAATCCATGATCCTCACCATTCCCATACCGCTCGGTAAAGAAGCCGCTCCAAAGGTGCGGAGCGGCTCCTATGCGGATGGAATTGCTGGACAGAGTCTCTGCCTACCGCTTGCGGTAGTGGGCCCTCACGTAAACCTTCCGTCTTCCGACCACTCTGAAGTGGCCTCTGACGAGAACCGGTTTGCGAGCTGCTTCCTTGCACTC